>NZ_BAHC01000069.1 GCF_000298195.1 Gordonia rhizosphera NBRC 16068
CACAACGCCGCCAGGGTGGCCTCGGATGCCCGCGTGGCGGCCTGCGCACCGTCGGCGATGGTGCGGGCCGAACCCCGCGCCGCCAGCCACGGCGCGACGACACCGCTCACGATCAGCGCGACGGCCAGTACCACCGCCGCCCACCAGGACACGAAGGCCATGATCACCACGGCGGCCACGCCGGTCACCGCGCCGACGGCGATGGGGATGACCCCACGGATGAGGGCGTTGCCGATCTCGTCGATGTCGTCGCCGGTGCGGGCGAGCAGGTCGCCGCGCCGCAACGTCACCGAGTAGGCCGGCGAGCCGGCCGCCAGCGCCTGGTAGATCCGTTCCCGCGCGGTCGCCATCGCGCCGAGTGCGAGATCGTGGGTGGCCAACCGCTCCAGATACCGGAACACCCCGCGCGAGATGCCCAGCGCCCGCACCGCGGTGATCGCCACCGACAGGTAGAGCACCGGTGGCATCTGCCAGGCCCGGGTGATCAACCAGGCCGACAGGGCGGCCAGTCCCAGCGCCGACAGCGCCCCGCCGACTCCGAGCAGCGCGGCGGTCGCGATCGGGCGAGGCCGCAGACCGAGCAGACCGAAGGCCCGCCGCAACGGGTCAGCCATGGCCCCGTCCTTCCTCGAGGTCGATGACCAGGTCGGCGAACGACCGCGCGATCGGGTGGTGGGCGACGACCACCACGGTGTCCCCGGCAGCGGCGCGGCGGGCGAGCACGGCCAGTACGGCGGCGGCCGAGCGGTCGTCGAGATGGGCGGTCGGTTCGTCGAGCAGCACCAGCGGCGACGGCGCGGCGAGCACCCTCGTCAGCGCCAGGCGCTGCCGCTGCCCGGCGGACAGGCCCACCCCGCCCGCTCCCAGCACGGTGTGGGTGCCGTGCGGCAGATCGGCCAGCACCTCGTCGAATCCCGTTGCCGCCGAAGCAGTCCGGAGGGCGGTCGGCTCGAGCTCGCCGAACAGCGCCAGGTTCTCGGTGACCGTGCCCGGCACAACCACCGGCTGCTGGGGCAGCCAGGCGATCTGTTCGTGGAAGGCGTCCGGGTCGAGTTCGGCCACTGGCGTCGAACCGATCAGCACCGACCCCTCGTCGGGCCGGATCAAGCCCATGATGGCGGCCAGCGTCGTCGACTTGCCGGCGCCGTTGGGTCCGGTGATCACGGTCAGCGAACCGGCCGCAATGCTCGCCGACAGCCGATACGGTGCCCATCCGTCCCGGCCGTGAACGCCCACGTCGAGCAGGACGATCGGCGCTCCGGCGACCGCACACGTCCGCGAACCCACCTGGTGCGGGGCACCGGCACCGGCCGCATCGATCAGGTCGATGGCCTCCCCCGCGGCCTGGACTCCGTCGGCGGCGGTGTGGAACTGCGCCCCCACCTGACGCAGCGGCAGGTAGGCCTCCGGCGCGAGGATGAGTGCCAGCACACCGGCGTACAGACTCATCTCGCCGTAGACCAGACGTAAACCGATACCCACCGCCACCACGGCGACACACAGGGTCGCCAGCAGTTCGAGGACCGCGCCGGACAGGAACGCGACGCGCAGCGCCGACATCGTGCTGCGATGGTGGGCGTGCCCGAGTTCGGCGACCCGCGCGGCCGGCGCCCGGGACCGGTTGAGCGCGCGCAGCGTCGGCAGTCCCGCGATGAGGTCGAGCAGCTGCGCATTCAGCCTGCTCATCGTCTGCAGCTTGCGCGCGGTCCGGTCGCGCGTCATCAGCCCGATGAGCACCATGAACAGCGGGATGAGCGGCATCGTGATCAGGATGACCACCGCCGAGGGCCAGTCGGTCGCCGCGATCACGATGACCACCGCGGGGGTGACCGTGAGCGCGACGATCAGGGCCGGCAGATATCCCGACAGGTAGGGACCGAGACTGTCGAGGCCCCGCAGCAGGACCGTCCCGGCGTGCTCACGACGTTGCAGCAGTTCGCGCGGCGGGGTGCGGGCCGGGTCGGTCAGGACATCGGTGGCGCGGGCGCGCAGTTGGGCGATGACCCGCGCCGACGCACGCTGGGCGTAACGGTCGTGGGCGAAGGTCAGCACCACCCGGGCGGTGACCGCCGCTGCGAGCACCCACAGGTGGGCCTGCTGCGCCGCGAGGGAGCGTTGTGCGGGGTCCACGATGAGGTCGGAGAGGATCGACGCCACCATCGCGGCGGTGACGATGACCGTCGCGGCCGTCGCAGAGGCGAACGCGGCGGTGACGATCACATAGATCCGCCCGGCCGCCGAGTAGCGCAGGAGCCGCGGATCGACCGGTCCGTTGCGGGCCCGGGAGAGCCGTCGACGGCCCGCGGCCCGGTCGGCACCGGGGGCCGTCGGCGTCGAGGCGGTCGTCATCGAGCAGGGGTCATTCGGGCTGGCGTCATTCGGGCTGGGCGCTGGGCGGAAGTCACTTGCTCGGCGCACGCAATGACGACAGACCCACCGACGCCGGGATGTGTTCGACCCGGATGCGCTTGCTGAACACCCAGTAGCTCCACGCCTGGTAGCCGATCACCACCGGTGCGACGATGAGCGCGACCCAGGTCATCACCGTCAGCGTGTAGTGGCTCGACGACGTGTTGTCGATGGTGAGGTTGAAGGCCTCGTCGGTCGTGGACGGGAGCACGTTCGGGTACAGCACGGCGAACAGGGAGGAGACCGTCGCGGCGATCGCGATGGAGGTCGCGGCGAACGCGATGCCCTCCCGTTTCATCTGGGTGGCCAGGACCATCACCACCGCGGCGACCGCCGCGATGAGCACCGGAATCCAGGTCCAGCCGTTGCCATAGGCGAACTGGGTCCACAGCAGGAACACCGCCGCCACGACGGCGGCCGGGATCGACAGGCGCGAGGCGTACTTCATCGCGTCCTCACGCATCACCCCGTCGGTCTTGAGCGCCAGGAACACCGCGCCGTGCGTCAGGAACACCAGCAGAGTGGTCAGCCCGCCGAGCAGTCCGAACGGGTTGAGGAGGTTGAAGAAGCCGCCGGTGTACTGGGCGTCGGCGTCGATGGGCAGACCGCGGATCACGTTGGCGAAGGCGACACCCCACAGGATGGCCGGGATCCACGATCCCAGGCCGATGCCCACGTCGCACCACATACGCCAGCGCGGGTTGTCGATCTTGCCGCGCCACTCGATCGCGACCACGCGGGTGATCAGGCCGACCAGGATCAGCAGCAGCGGCAGGTAGAACGCGGTGAACATGGTGGCGTACCAGCCACCGAACGCGGCGAACGTCGCACCGCCCGCGGTCAGCACCCAGACCTCGTTGCCATCCCACACCGGTCCGATGGTGTTCAGCACCACCCGCCGGCGCGCGTCGTTCGTCCCGGCGTCGGTGGCCGTCTGCTGTCCGGCGACGGCGACATCGGAGTGGCTCGCGCCGAGGAACGGCATCAGCATTCCGACGCCGAAGTCGAACCCTTCGAGCACGAAGTAGCAGACGAACAGGACGGCGATGAGCAGGAACCAGAATTCAGGCAGACCCATTGTCCAACTCCTCAGTACGCGAACGAAAGCTGACGGGGTTCATCGGTGTCGGTGTCATCGCCCTCGCCCGGCGGGCGGGAGTCGGAGGCACTCGGACCCTCGATGATGTAGCGGCGCTGCAGCAGGAACCACACCACACCCAGCGCGCCGTAGAGCACCGTGAACACGATCAGCGAGGTCCACACCGTCGCGGCGACGTGGTTGGAGACACCGTCCTGGACGAACATGCTGATCCGCAGCGGGTCGAGATCGTCGGCCCAGTTCGGCGCGACGACCCAGGGCTGCCGGCCCATCTCGGTGAAGATCCAGCCCGAGGCGTTGGCCAGGAACGGGGTCGGCATCATCCACAGCGCGATGAGCCCGAACCTGCGGGACTCGACGACGCGCTTGTTGCGGGTCAACCACAGCCCGCCGAGGGCCACGACCACCGACCCGAGCGCCCAGGTGATCATCGCGCGGAAGGCCCAGTAGGTGACGAACAGGTTGGGGGCGAAGTTCTGGCCCGGCATGTCGAACGCCGCCTGGTACTGGGCCTGCAGCTCGTTGACGCCCTGGACCGTCGAGTTGAAATCACGGTTGGACAGGAACGACAGCATGCCGGGGATCTCGATGATGTTGTTGATGTTGTCGCAGTTGTTCTGCCGCCCGATACTCAGCACCGAGAAGGGGGCGCTGGTCTCGGTCTCGCACAACGATTCCGCCGACGCCATCTTCATCGGCTGCTGCTCGAACATGATCTCGCCCTGGATGTCACCGGTGATGAACAGGGCGACACCGGAGATCATCACGACCCAGAGGGCGAAGCGCGTCACCGGCCGCCACATCGTGCGGGCATCGTTCTCGAGTTTCTCGGGCGTCGCGTCGAGATGGCTCGGCGCGGTGCTCTCGGGCACCTCGGAGGTATCGCCGGTCTCGGCGGCCTCGGTCAGCTTCTTCGCGCGCCACATGTTGCGCGCCATCCACCAGCAGCCGATGGCCGCGACGAAGGTACTGGCGGTGAGGAACGCACCGGCGATGACGTGTGGGAACGCCGCCAAGGTGGTGTTGTTGGTGAGTACCGCCCAGAAGTCGGTCATCGCGGGGCGGTTTCGGGTGTCGTCCCATTCCACGCCGACCGGATGCTGCATCCACGAGTTGGCGGCGATGATGAAGTAGGCCGAGGCGTTGACGCCGATCGCGACCAGCCAGACCGAGGCCAGATGGATGCGTTTGGGCAGCCGGTCCCACCCGAAGATCCACAGCCCGATGAACGTCGATTCGAGGAAGAACGCCACCAGGGCCTCGAACGCCAGTGGCGCCCCGAAGACGTCCGCGACGAACCGGGAGTACTCGCTCCAGTTCATGCCGAACTGGAACTCCTGCACGATGCCGGTCGCGACGCCGAGCGCGAAGTTGATCAGGAAGAGCTTCCCGAAGAACTTGGTGGCCCGCAGCCACTGTTCGTTGCCGGTGACATGCCAGACGGTTTGCATCACCGCGATCATCGGGGCGAGCCCGATCGTCAGCGGGACCAGGATGAAGTGGTAGACCGTCGTGATCCCGAATTGCCATCGGGAGACATCAAGGGCGTCCATGTGGCCTCAATCAGAGTCGGTGTATCGGGCTCGATACACGGGTCGGACCGGTTCGGGGACCTTCTCTGCAAAACATCTCTACTACCGGAAGTAGTAGCGATTGGACCTCACGCTACGCTGCGGTTATCACTCGGTTCAAGCGACAGAGGTCCTGCCGTCGCACCTCGCAATCGGATGAAATTGTGGGCTGGACCTCGTCGGCGCGGTCACGGAATCTTCATCATCCGCGACACCGACGTCGCACACATTCTCAATCACCACAAATCGCGCGGTCCACCAGATCAGCGAATTCGGTGTCGTTCGGTGACGGAGGCAACGCGAAGCCGTTGATCGACCTCACCCGAGCGGCCAGCGCCACACTGCTGACCAGCCACACCGAATCGGCCGCGATCAGGTCGGCACGGGTGAGGGCCTGAGCGCGCGTGGTCCAGCCCTCTTTCACCGCGAGTTCGTAGATCGCGCCGTGCGTGGTGCCCGGCAGGATGCCGATCTCCGCAGGCGGGGTGACCATCGTCGTCCCCGTGACCGTGATGACCGTCGACCGGGGTCCCTCGAGGACAGCGCCCTCGGCACTGAGGTAGATGACGTCGTCGTAGCCCTGGTCTGCCGCATACCGCAGCGCGGCCATGTTGGTGGCGTAGCTGAGCGTCTTGGCCCCCAGCAGTTGCCACGGTGCGTGCCCGGCCAGCTCGGTCGAGTACCCGCGGTCCAGCGTCACCACCGAGATCCCCTCGGCGCGCGCCTTCGCCACCCGGTCGGCCACCGCACCGACCATGACGTACCCGGTCGGACCGGCATCGAGGTCACTCTCCCGACCGCGCGACAGGATCAGCCGCATCCACGCCTCGGCCTCCCCGGCCAGCTCAGACCACTGCCGCTGCGCGATCGCGATGGCCTCCTGCCACGCGTCGCGGTCCGGGCGCGGCAGGTCCATCATGGCCGCGCTGCGGTCCATGCGGTCCAGATGCGCGTCCACCCGACGCGCTTGCCCCGACCGCACCAGGAGGGTCTCGAAGATCCCGTCCCCGCGCAGCGCGGCAAGGTCGTCGGCATAGAGGAACGGCTGGTCGGGATCGTGCACCGTTCCGTCGAGGGACACCAGGATCGTCGCCATGTGCATGAGGTTGCCACGGCCACGACACCCCTGTCACGCTCCGGCCAGGTGTGTCCGATCCGATCACCGCGCCTCGCGGAACCGAGCGCCCATCAGGCATGTTCGAACCGGTGCCACCCCGCGGCGCCCGACGAGCGACGGCGCCAGCCGGAGCCGATCAACCCGTCGAGTTCGGGCTCATCGATACCGGCCGGCCCGACGCGGAGGGGGCCTCCGGGCGACACGGCCCGAACCAGGAGGACACAGCCGGGTGCCGCCAGCCTCTCGACCGTGCTCGCCCAGCCGCGACGCGCCTGCGCGGGTATTCCATGCAAGCAGCCGTTGTCGAGGATCAGCGTGACCGAATGCCCGAGTTCCCCGTCGGGATCGACCGCGGCCGGGTCGGTCACGTCGGCCGTCACCCAGCGAACGCTGTTCGCGTGGTCGCGTTCGCGGGCACGCTCGATGGCCGCCTCGACATAGTCGACCGCCGTCATCTGCCAACCGCGGGAGGCCAGGAACAGGGCCTGGCCGCCGGTACCGCAGCCCAGGTCGACGCCGATCCCCGGGGTCGACCGCTCCGCGACCTCGCGAACCGGAGCGGGAATCGCGTCGGAGTCCCAGGGGGTGAATCCGATCCGGTACAGCGCCCGGTACGTGCGTCGCATCAGGATGCCGAACCCGACGTGGCCAGCGATACCCACACAGGTGCCGGAGGCTGCAGCACGAACTGGAAGCCGCCGATGACCCAGAGAGTGATGCGAAGCGTTGTCATGCTTACGAGGCTAGGGTTTCTGCGGAGGATCAGTCCCAAGACGCTGACCGATCGTCTGCGGCAGCTCGAGGGCCGCGGGGTCGTCACCAGGACGATGTACGCCGAGATCCCGCCCCGTGTGGAATACGACCTCACCCCGAAGGGGCAGGCCTTGCGTCCGGTCATCGATGCGCTCGCGGAGTGGAGCGGCGGATCGGGCACCGCGGAACTCACACCCCGAGGCGTGGGTGCGAGCCTGCGTAGAATCTGACCTGTGACCGCCTCACCGATCCTGACCAGGTATTCCAGCCACGGTGCGGTCCCCGCCCCGACCGACGACCAGACCCCTCCCGGCGTCGCCTGGCACTATGGCGACCCATTCGGCGAACAGCGCGCCGCGGTGCGCTCGGCGGCCATCGTGGACCGATCCGATCGCGCGGTCATCGAGCTCCCCGGCCCCGAACGGCTGACCTGGCTACACACCATCTCCAGCCAGCACGTCAGCGATCTGCCCGACCGCACCAGCGCTGAGAACCTCTCCCTCGACGTCAACGGACGCGTCGAGGAGCACTTCGTGCTGACCGACATCGATGGCCTGACCTGGATCGACTGCGAGGGCGCCCGAGGCGCCCCACTGCTGGACTTCCTCACCAAGATGGTCTTCTGGGCCAAGGTCGAGCCCGGCGCCCGACCCGACATGAAGGTGCTGACCCTGGTCGGACCCGACGTGGTCCGCGGCCGGATCGCCGAACTGTTGGAAATGCCCGAGGACGCGCCGGTCTACGCCGCCGGCGACCTGCCCGAGCTGCACCACGAGGAGGAGCCGCTGGGCTTCTGGCGGGTGATGCCGCCGATCGGCGAGGGCGGCCGAACACCGGTGGTCGACATCGTCATCCCCGAGTGCACGCTCGACACCTGGTGGACCCAGCTGACCGAGGCCGGCGCCCGGATGGCCGGCACCTGGGCGTTCGACGCGCTGCGGGTGGCCGCGCTGCGTCCGCGCCTCGGCGTCGACACCGACGACCGCACCATCCCGCACGAGGTGAACTGGATCGGCGGTCCCGACGAGCTCGGCGCCGTTCACCTCGACAAGGGCTGCTACCGCGGTCAGGAGACCGTCGCCCGTGTGCACAACCTCGGCAAGGCGCCGCGTCGGCTCGTGCTGCTGCACCTCGACGGCAGCTCCGAGGAGCGCCCCACCCCCGGCGACCCGGTGACCGCCGGGGGCCGCACCGTCGGCCGGGTGGGCACCGTCGTCGACCACTTCGAGCTCGGGCCGATCGCGCTGGGTCTGGTCAAACGGAATGTCGGCCCCGACGTCGACCTCGTCGTCGACGGTGCGCACCCCACCGGGGCGAGGATCGACCGCGACTCCATCCGGGGCGACGACCACGTCCAGGCCGGGCGGGCGGCCGTCGACCGGCTCCGCCACGGCGAGGTGCCGAGCCCGTGACGGCAGACCAGGCCACGACCGGCGTCGTGCTGGCGGTCTGCGCGGCGAACGAGAACGTCGTCCTCGACGGTGTCGGGACCAGCGCCATCGACAAGCGCCCCCACACCGATCGGGTGGCGGTCGGTGAGCTCGGTCTGGTCAGCGACCACGTCTGCGACGCCAAACACCACGGTGGCACCGAGCAGGCCGTCTACGCCTACGGCGAACACGAGGCCCAACGCTGGGCCGACGAACTCGGGCGTGAGCTGCCTTACGGCTGGTTCGGCGAGAACCTCCGCATCGACGGGATGCCGGTCACCGACGCGGCGGTTGGTGAGCGCTGGGCGATCGGCGACGACGGGCTCGTGGTCGAGACCACGATCCCGCGCATCCCGTGCCGCACCTTCGCTGCGTGGAGCGGCGAGCCGAAGTGGGTGAAACGGTTCCTGGATCGTGCCGATACCGGCGCCTACCTGCGGGTTCTGTCCCCTGGCACCGTCGGTGCCGGCGATCGGGTGACCGTGCTCCACCGACCCGACCACGGCGTGACCGTCCGGCACTTGGTCGCCGGCACCGAGGCTCCGGTGGACGCGCTCACCGCGCTGCTCGCGGGTGATCATCTTCCGCCGAAGGTTCGTCGCGACGCCTCCCGCAAGCTCGCGCGCCGCTGAACTTCGCCCGTTCGGCACAAATCTCCGGCTCTTCGCGGTAGGGCAATCCGCATTATCGCGAGGAGCGCGCTAAACTGGTCCCCACGACAGATTCACTACCTAGAGAACGGGGCCGCCAAGTGTTTGGCCGCCCCGTCATTGTGCGAGGGGGTCCCATATGGGCCGCGGCCGGGCGAAAGCAAAGCAGACGAAGGTTGCTCGTCAGCTGAAGTACTCCACTCCCCACACCGATTTCGAGAGCTTGCAGCGGGAATTGTCCGGGCAAGACGAGTCGGTGGACCACCAGAACTCGGTGGACGAGTGGACCGACGAGGACGAGTGGCGTCGAGCCTGACGCTCACTCCACGTCGAACCCTCAACTCTCCGTACACCAATGGTGGTGTACAGCAGTGTGACCCACACGGAAATGGCGGGCATGCGCGTTGTCGTCGCGCCTGCCCGCCATTCCGGTGCGGTTGCTGTCGGAGGATCGCGGTTCAGAAGCGGGGATGCTCACCGGCGAGGACGGCCCGCGGAGCCTCGGCGTTCTTGGGCTCCGCCGACCGCTTGATCGCACCGATCACCCAGTTGTCGACGTGCCGGGCCGTCAGCACGGCTTGTGCGCGCTCGGTGTCCTCTGGTGCGACCACGGCCACCATCCCGACACCCATGTTGAAGGTCCGTTCCATCTCTTCGCGTGCCACGCGTCCGCGATGGGCGATCATCGCGAATACCGGGGCGGGCGTCCACGTCTCCCGTTCGAGTTCGGCCACCAGACCGGCGGGGACCACGCGTGCCAGGTTCTCGACCAGGCCTCCGCCGGTGACGTGGGCGAAGGTCCGCACCTCGGTCTCCGCGGCCAGGGCGAGGCAGTCGCGGGCGTAGATCCGGGTGGGTTCGAGCAGTTCCTCGCCGAGGGTTCGGCCGAACTCCTCGACGTATCCGTTCAGGTCCATATGCCCCCACTCGAGGAGCACCTTGCGCGCGAGTGAGTAACCGTTGGAGTGCAGTCCCGAGGACCCCATGGCGATCACCACGTCTCCGGGACGTACCTTCTCCGGCGACAGCACCTGATCGGCCTCGACGACCCCCACCGCGGTGGCCGACAGGTCGTAATGGTCCTCACCCATCAGTCCGGGATGTTCGGCGGTCTCGCCACCGAGCAGCGCGCATCCGGCCTCGACGCAGCCATCGGCGATCCCGGCGACGATCTGGGCGACCGTCTCCGGCACCACCTTCCCGATCGCGATGTAGTCCTGCAGGAACAGTGGTTCGGCCCCGCACACGACGAGGTCGTCGACGCACATCGCGACCAGATCACGCCCCACGGTGTCGTGTTTGCCGATCGCCTGCGCGATGGCCAGTTTGGTCCCGACACCGTCGCTGGCCGCGGCGAGCACCGGTTCCCGGTAGTTGCCCTTCAGCGCGAACAGACCGGAGAAACCACCCAGAGAACCCATGACCTCGGGGCGTGACGCCCGCTTGGCGTGCGGTGCAAAGAGTTCGACCGCGCGTTCACCGGCATCGATGTCGACACCCGCCGCGGCATACGACGCACCGTCGGCACTGTGTGGAACGTCGGTCGTACTGTCCGCAGCCGGATCCCGGTCGGTCATCAGGCGAGCACCCCTTGTCGAAGCCGATTCTGACGTCGGGGCGGCCCTCGGTCACCCGACGGCACACACGCTACCCGACCTCACCGAGGGCGGATCGACATGTCCACCGTCGCGGGCGTCGCAACCAGGTCAGGGCCGCATCACGGCGCTGACGTTGTCGTTCGCCGCGGTCAACGGATCGACACGCCCGTCGTTGGCGGCGTTGGCGAGCATCTGCTCGAGCACCGCCTTGCCCATCGAGGTCTCCTTCGGGAGTTCGATCGGGTAGTCACCGTCGAAGCACGCCGAACAGAGGTGATCGGCCGGCTGATCGGTGGCGGCGATCATCTCGTCGATGCTGATGTAGCCGAGCGAGTCGGCGCCGATCGCCTGCCGGACGCCGTCGACCATGTGCTCCTCGGATTCCATGCCGTTGGCGATGAGTTCGGCCGGCGACGCGAAATCGATGCCGTAGAAGCAGGGCCACCGCACCGGGCTCGACGCGATTCGCACGTGCACCTCGGCGGCGCCCGCCTCGCGCAACATCCGGATCAGCGCGCGCTGCGTATTGCCCCGGACGATCGAATCATCCACGACCACAAGGCGTTTGCCGCGAATCACTTCCTTGAGTGGGTTGAGCTTCAGCCGGATGCCGAGCTGACGGATGGTCTGCGACGGCTGAATGAAGGTCCGCCCCACGTAGGCGTTCTTCATCAGACCCTGACCGTAGGGAATGCCCGATTCCTGCGCGAAGCCGACCGCGGCCGGGGTCCCCGATTCCGGCACCGGGATCACAAGGTCTCCCTCGGCAGGATGTTCGCGCGCCAGTCGCCGACCGATCTCGACGCGCGCGGAATGCACCGAGCGCCCGTGGATGACGCTGTCCGGGCGGGCGAGGTAGACGTATTCGAAGACACAGCCGCGGGGCGTCGGCTCGGCGAACCGTGAGCTGCGCACACCGTCGGCGTCGATCGCGAGCAGTTCGCCCGGTTCGATGTCGCGCACGAAGGACGCGCCGACGATGTCGAGGGCCGCGGTCTCCGAGGCGACGACCCAGCCCCGGTCCAGGCGACCCAGGCACAGCGGACGCACCCCATGCGGATCCCGCGCAGCGTAGAGCGTGTGCTCGTCCATGAAGGTCAGGCAGAACGCGCCGCGCAGCGTCGGCAGCAGCTCCATCGCCGCCTGCTCGAGGGTGCTGTCCGCGGCCCCGTGGGCGAGCAAGGCACCCACGACATCCGAGTCGGAGGTGGCGGCACTGCTCATCACGCCCAGCGACCGCGCCCGGCTCGCCAGATCCGCGGTGTTGACCAGATTGCCGTTGTGCCCGAGCGCGACGCCGGTACCGGCCGTGGTGTGGCGGAAGATGGGCTGCGAGTTCTCCCAGGTCGTCGAACCGGTGGTCGAGTAGCGGCAGTGACCGACGGCGACGTGGCCGACCATCGCGCCGAGGGTCTGCTCGTCGAACACCTGGCTGACCAGGCCCAGATCCTTGAACACGATGACCTGCGAGCCGTCGCCGACGGCGATTCCCGCGGCCTCCTGACCGCGATGCTGCAACGCATAGAGGCCGTAGTAGGAGAGCTTGGCGACATCCTCGCCGGGTGCCCAGACCCCGAACACACCGCACTCTTCGCGGGGCTCGTTTTCCGGCTCGTCGGGGGCACATGCTGCCCCGCAGGCACGCCCGGGAGCGAGCAGGTTCTTGCTGTCGATCGACAAGTCCGTCATGCGTGTGCGCTCCCTGGGGCTGAGAAACTGGTCACCACGTCGATTCACCGCGCATCAACGGGCTGGGGAGATACCCGCAGTTTACCGGTCGGTAGTCGCCGATAGCGAATCATGTAGCGGAGCGGCGAACAGTTATTCCTACTGTGAGCCGCAACACCGCCGTGCGTCACGCGCGGGAGCCGCGACCGACGGGGACGATCGGCAGCAGATCGGCGATCGCCGGCGCCCGATGCCCCGACGCATTCAGGCGCCCCGCCGCGAGCGCGTCGTCGAAATCCTCGAGGCCGGCGGCCAAGAGCAGCCACTCCCGCGGCGAGGCCTCCACCACGTTCGGCGGGGTTCCCCGGGTGTGCCGCGGGCCCTCGATGCACTGCACCGCCACGAATGGCGGGACCCGCACCTCGACCGAGTTTCCGGGGGCCAGCTGCTCCAGGCTGCGGGCCGTCATCCGCACCGCCGCGGCGAGCTCCGCACGGCTCGGCTGGGGCATCGTCTCGTCGCGCAACCACGCCTCGACGGCGAGGACCGCGTCGCGGACCTGCGCCGGATCGGTCGGTTTACGCGCTGCCACGGCGACCATCATGCACCATTGACCCATGGGAGCCGAGGTGTCCGAACGCGAGTTCACCGGCGAGGACCGGGTGCGGTTCCGCAGGCAGGTCAGCAGGGGTACCGAGGCGATCGCCCGGATGCTGGCCGACGGACTGTTCACCGATCACGGCCGACCTCCGGAGCCGCTGCTGGGAATGGAGGTCGAACTCAACCTGGTCGACGAGGACATGAACCCGGCCATGGCCAACGCGCGCGTTCTCGACGCCATCGCCGATCCCGACTACCAGACCGAACTCGGCCAGTTCAACATCGAGATCAACGTCTCGCCGCGCCCGTTCGTCAGCGACGACACCATCTCCCTCGAGCAGAGGTTGCGCACCTCGCTCAACCAGGCCGAGGAACGCGCCGCCCAGACGGCCAACCACCTGGTGATGATCGGAATGCTCCCCACCCTTCGTGCCGAACACTTTGCCCACCAATGGATTTCATCCAACCCCCGCTACGATCTGCTGAACGAGCAGATCTTCGCCGCCCGCGGCGAGGACATCGAGATCGACATCAGTGGTATCCCCCTCGGCGACTCACACAGCACCGAGCGCCTGCACACGTCGACCGACTCGATTCTTCCCGAGGCGGCGTGTACGTCGCTGCAACTGCACCTGCGCGTGGCGCCGGAGGATTTCGCGGCGCACTGGAACGCCGCCCAATCCATCGCCGGGGTCCAGGTCGCGCTGGCCGGCAACTCCCCGTTCCTGGCCGGTGCCGCACTGTGGCACGAGAGCCGCATCCCGGTGTTCGAGCAGGCGACCGACACCCGACCGCTCGAGTTGAAGAATCAAGGGGTGCGACCGCGGGTGTGGTTCGGCGAACGGTGGATCAACACGATCTTCGACCTGTTCGAGGAGAACACCCGGTACTTTCCGGCGCTGTTGCCCGTGTCGACCGACATCGACCCGATCGACGAACTCGACGCCGGACGGATTCCGACCCTCGACGAACTACGTCTGCACAACGGCACCATTTACCGGTGGAACCGCCCCGTCTACGAGGTGATCGACGGACAGGCGCACCTGCGGGTGGAGAACCGTGTCCTCCCCGCCGGGCCGACCGTCGTGGACATCATGGCCAACGCCGCGTTCTACTACGGCGTGGTGCGCGGCCTGGTCGAGGCCGACTGGCCGCTCTGGTCGCAGATGTCGTTCAACGCGGCCGCCGAGAACCTGCAGTCTGGGGCGCGGGCCGGACTCGAGGCGCAGCTGTACTGGCCGAATGTCGGATGGGTGCGACCGGATGAGCTGACCCTGCGTCGTCTCCTCCCCCTCGCCGACGCCGGCCTGCAGTCCTTCGGGGTTTCCGAGAAGGCCCGGTCACGCTATCTCTCGGTCATCGAGGGGCGCTGCATCAACCGGCAGACCGGCTCGGCGTGGCAGCGCAAGGCCGTGCTGGCGCGCGAGGCCGCCGGTGAGTCGCGCGACCAGGCCCTGCGCGGAATGCTGCGCGACTACGTGGCACACATGCACGAAGGCGAACCCGTCCACGTCTGGGAGACCTGACCCGCCCCCGCCCCCAGCCCCCCAGCCCCCCCGAAAGTTCTTCCCTCGGGTATGGTTTCGTCCTCCGGGAGCTGAGCCTGTTGCCGAATTGCGGCGTGTCTGCTGACCTGTGCTTTCTGTGTCTGGGATCCTGGTGTGGTGGCGAAGTCGTATCGGCCGGTGCAGCGTGACCAGCTGTTTTTGATGGATCAGGACATGCGGGAGTGGTTGCCGAAGGATCATCTGGTGTGGTGGGTGCTCGAGGTGATCGAGCGGATCGATACCTCGGCATTCCATCAGCAGCGGTCGCGGCGCACATCGGCGAAATCGGTCGCTGGGCAACGAGGCTATGACCCGGACATGCTGCTGGGGTTGTTGGTGTTCGCCTATTGCATGGGTGAGCGGTCCTCGCGGCAGATTGAACGGCGTTGCCGCTACGACATCACGTTTCGAGTGGCGTGCGGTGGTGACGTGCCCGATCACACGGTGATCTCCCGGTTCCGCAGCGAGTTCGTCGGCGCGTTCACCAGCCTGTTCTGCGAGGTGCTGGCGGTGTGCGCGCAGGCTGGCATGGTGCGGGTGGGCACCGTGGCTCTGGATGGCACCAAGATCGCCGCCAACGCCGCATTGGACCAGTCGCGCAAGGAATCTCGGTTGAGGGAGATCGCCGAACAGGTGGTGACCGAGGCGGCCGCTGCTGATGAGTCGACCCTCGAGGACGTCGATGAGGGTCCCTCGGATCAGACCGGCCCGCAGATGGGGACGCCGACCGCGCGGGCGATGGCCGCGCGTGAGGCGTTGGCGCAGATCGCCGCCGACCGGGAGCGACGCCCGGACCCCGAGGTCGCCGCCGCCGAGCGGGCGGTCAAGCGCGCCCAGGACACGGTCGATGAGTGGGAGACCAAAGTCACCACCAGCTACGAGCGTCAACAGAAGGCTCGAGCCGAGGGAAAACCACTTCCCGGTAAGCCGATGACCCATCCCGACAAACACCGCGGCCTGCGGCAACGACGTGAACGGTTGGAGAAGTGGCAGAAGGAACTGGCGAAGCGGCTGGCCGACGAATCCGAGCGACGGGGCAATTTGACGGACCCGGATTCGAGGATCATGAAGGAGCGTAAGGGGTTTGGTCAGGACTACAACGCGCAAATGGTGGTCAGTGACGACCATTTCATTGTCATGGCCGAGGCCACTAACACCGTCAGCGACCGCACCTTGTTCGAACCGATGATGGCCAAGGCGCAAGCCAACGTGGCGGCGTTACCGCCGGATGCGCAAGGCGCTCCACGCACGATCGGCAAGGCGTTGGCCGATGTCGGCTATTTCAGCGTCGAGAACCTCACCTGTGCGGGCCCTGAGCGGCTGATCGCGTTGCACAAGTCACGAGAGCTCACCACCCCACGCCCATCAGCATCGAAGACCAGTCAGCAGTATCGAGATCGATCGGCGATTCTGGCGATGGAAGACAAGCTCAGCGATCCCGCCAACCAGGCACTCTACAAGCGTCGCGGGGCGACGGTGGAACCGATGAACGCACACATCAAGGACCTCCGCGGATTACGCAGGTTCGCGATGCGCGGTCTGGCCAAAGTCGACGGTGAACTCAAACTCGCCGCCGCAGCCACCAACCTCATGCGCTACGCCACCACGATGGGGACCGTCACCACCTGACACCAGGTCGGGGAGGCGGCGCCATACACCGCCTCCCCGAACACGCACAAAATCCCGCCCCCGCCTGCCGCAATTCGGCAACAGGCTCAGCTCCCGGAGGACGAAACCATACCCGAGGGAAGAACTGGCGACTGTCAGATCGGCGATCAGATCGACACGATGGTCGCCGAGGCGGTTCCGGGAGCGCCATAGACCTGGGCGAGACCGACCTTCGGGTTGCCCGGAACCTGCCGATCACCGGCCTCACCGCGGAGTTGGCGGACCAGTTCGTGCATCTGCCGCAAACCCGATGCGCCGATCGGCTCGCCGTTGGCAATCAGCCCGCCGTCGGTGTTCACCGGGATCGAACCGCTGATCTCGGTGGCACCCTCGGCCAGCAGCTGCTCCTGCTCGCCGTCCTTGCACAGACCCGTCTCGGCCATGTGGATGACCTCCGCTCCGGCATCGGTGTCCTGCAGCTGAGCGATGTCGACGTCTTCCGGCCCGATACCGGCCCGCTCGTAGGCGGCCTTGGCCGCGTACACGGTCGGGGACACATCCTCTTCGATCGGCGCGGAGGTGGCATGCACCTCGTAGGCTCCGTACCGGCGCGTGCGGATCTCGCTGGCGCGCAGGTAAACCGGCTTGTCGGTGTACCGGTGCGCGATGTCCGCCCGGCACATGATGACCGCGGCCGCACCCTCGTCGGGCGAGCAGAACATGAACTGCGTCAGCGGATAGTTGACCATCGGCGAGTTGAGAATGTCCTCCTCGGAAATGGGCTTGCGGCGGAAGGCATTCGGGTTCTTCTCGCCGTTGCGGTAGTTTTTCGCGGCCACCTTGGCCAAGGTCGCGGGCGAGATGTCGTGGTCATGGATGTAGCGGTTGGCCTTCATGCCGAAGAACTTGGTTGTCAGAAACTGGCCGTTCTCCGCATACCACTGTGGGAGTGCGAGTTTCGCCGGATTGTCGGTGAACGCGCCACGCGGGTGCTTGTCCATACCGACGGCGATGCCGATGTCGTACGTGCCAAGCCGGATCGTGTCCGCTGTCTGCTGGATGGCGCTGGCCGAGGTGGCGCAGGCGTTGAACACGTTGGTGAAGGTGATCCCGGTCAGCCCGACGAGGCGCGTGACCGCGTCCGGATTCGAGACCTCGTAGCTGCCACCGAATCCGAATTGAATGTCTTTCCAATCGATTCCGGCATCCTTCAGGGCGAGCTGTATCGCCTCGGCGCCCATCTGCATGGCGGTCTTCTCGAAGCGTCCGAAGGGGTGCAGCCCGACACCGATGATGGCGACATCGTTCGTCATTGGGTTTCCTCTCTGTACCGTCAGGCCGGCTGGAAGGCGAAGGTGTAGATCTCGTCCCCGTTTGCATCGGTCGCGAACGGGATCATGGTCAGCTCGACGGACTGACCGAAATCGAGTTTCGCCGGATCGTTCTCGGTCAGTCGGCCCTCGACTCGCACGACGTCATCGAGTTGCACCAGGCCCACCCCGAACGGCACGAAGTCGTCGCCCACCGGGCCGATATACGGTGCGCCGGGCGGAAAGCCCTGGACGGTCCATGCGACAAGAGTCCCGGTGCGGGGTAGCAGCAACTCGGTCATGCCGCCCGCGCCGCACTTCGGGCAGTGCTCTTGCGCGGGGAAGGTGACGAACTCACATCGACCACACTTACTGCCGATGAGCTGGGGATTCTCGTTCGGCCAGGTTGAGATCTCCGGCGCGAGGGCCTTCGGCATGTCGATGTTCCTCCGATCCAGGAGCGATTGATTCTCACCCATGTTAGGCCACATTTTCGCAATTGGAAATATCATTCTCGCCGAGGCTGCGCCAAACGGCCGAGTTCGCTCACCACGAACCCGCGTGAAGATCGTCCACCGGGTCAGGGTTGCGTAACGGTCAGTGCGGCAACATGTTGCCGCGGTTCGCCTTCCAGCCTCCGCAGATGGTGCTCGACGAAATCGAAGGTCTCCTGGTGACCGTTCGAGAATCCCAGGGACTCCTCCATCATCACAACCCTGGACACGCTGGTCATGATGACGATCGCCACGGCGGCCGGCAGCCTGTCGCCATCCACGCCGTATTCGGCCAACTTCTCCTCGATCACCGCCTGGGCCTCTACCCGGAGTTGCGCCGCATATCGGGCGATCTCGGCTCGGAGGGCCGTGCGATGGTTGGCCAGAGCAAGCAACTCGGTGGTGAATTTCGCGACCGTCGGGTCGATGCTGAACTGCCAGAGTGCCCACAGCGGCTGCGGCGAGCGGAGCAACTCACGTTGTTGTTCGAGGCCCGCCTGGGCCTGCCGCCGGAACATCTCGAGGAAGAGTTCATCCATCGTGCGGAAGTAGTAGTGCACCAATTGCGGCTTGAGTCCGGCGGATTCCGCCACCTTACGTGAAGTGACTGCGGCATAGCCCTTTTCGAGCATGATCGCTTCCGCCGCGTCCACCAGAAGGGTGCGATTTTCGGATTCCGGCGAGCCCAATCTCCGTACCGTCACCTGACTCACCTCTCGTCTCACCCCCCCAACAGGAGCAGTCGAGGACAGTGGCATGTGCCCATGCCTGTGACCTTGACCTCACTCATTCGGGCGTGGTAACTCTTATCACATCAGATCGTGCTGAGCGAGTGCTCAGCATTTCGCCTCATCAGCCCAGACCCGCACCTCACGACCGCCATCCCGAGGGTCGTCAGGTCGAATCGCAGGAGGAACATTGAGTGAGCTGAAGGAATCACTGGGGGAGTTGAGCGATCTCAATTTCTTCACTGCCGAGGAACTGGTCACGGATCCGTACCCGTATTTCGACGAGATGCGCAGCAGGTGCCCGGTCACGCGCGAACCGCACATGGGGGTTCTCACGATCACCGGTCACGCCGAGGCGGTCACGGTCTTCAAGGACCCGGAGACCTTCTCGGCCTGTCTGTCGGTGGCCGGGCCGTTTCCCGGACTCCCCTTCGAACCCGAAGGCGACGACATCTCCGAACAGATCGAAGCGCACCGGTCCGAGTACCCCATGCACGAGCACATGGTCACCATGGACCCACCGGAACACACCCGGGCGCGCGGGCTGCTCAGCCGACTCCTGACACCCCGGCGCATCGAGGAGAACGAGCAGTTCATGTGGCGGCTCGCCGACCAGTTCATCGACGAGTTCATCGACCGGGGCGAGTGCGAGGTGATGACGGACTACGCGAAACCGTTCTCCCTCTTGGTGATCGCTGATCTGCTCGGTGTCCCGCCGGAGGACCACGAGGAATTCCGCATCGTTCTCGGCGCACCGCCAAAGGGCGCGCGCGTGGGCTCACTCGACAATGAGGCGCTCTCGGACAACCCGCTGCAGTGGCTCGACGACAAGTTTTCCGCCTACATCGAGGATCGTCGCCGCGAGCCGCGCGGCGACGTGCTGACCTCACTCGCGCAGGCCAAGTACAAGGACGGCGGAACCCCCGAGGTCATCGATGTGGTTCGTACCGCGACGTTCCTGTTCGCCGCCGGCCAGGAGACCACCACCAAGTTGATCAGCGCCGCGCTACGGGTGGTGGGCGAGCGGCCGGATCTACAGGCCCGCCTCCGTGCGGATCGTGGCCTCATCCCGACCTTCAATGAAGAGACCCTGCGTCTCGAAAGTCCGGTGAAGAGTGATTTCCGCGTGGCCCGCCGAACCACCATGCTCGACGACACCCCTGTTCCCGCGGGGACGATATTGATGATCTGCCCCGGTGCCGTCAACCGCGATCCGGAACAATTTCCGGAACCCAACACATTCGATCTCGACCGCACGAACGTCAGGGAGCATCTGGCCTTCGGCCGGGGTATCCACTCGTGCCCGGGCGGCCCACTCGCCCGGGTCGAGGGCCGGGTGACGCTCGAGAAATTCCTCGACCGCATGGACGACATCAGAGTGTCCGAAACCCACCACGGGCCCGCCGATAATCGCAGATACCAGTTCGATCCCACCTTCATCCTCCGCGGGCTGACCAACCTGCACCTGGAGTTCACCCCGAAGAAGTAGCCGCCTACCATCGGTCGAGCGATCGGCGAATCCGGAGATCATCGAGTGCAGCACGCGGCCACGTCCGACGGACGTGGCCGCGTGCTGCACTGGAAATAGTTGGTGGGCAATATGTTCTGGGACGGCCTCGACGGTCGACCTGCCCCGACCCAAGGCGATCAGGTCGCGATGGGGGCCGGCGCACGATAGAACGTGGCCAGCTGCGCGGCGGCCGCACCCAGCCCGACACCAGCGGCCAGCGCAGCGCCGCGCGATCCCGACAACAGCTTGTCGAGCCCGGTGGCCCGATCCACGCTGAGCGGGCCGGCGCCCAGCGACGCGAGGGCCACCGAGGCGACCGCCAGATTCATCACGTATTCCCACCCCTCGACGTTCACGAAGAAGCCATTCGGGATGTGGACCGAGCGGGCCGCGACCGCCATGGTTCCCACCACGGCGGCGGCACTGAGCGGCGTCGCTGCGCCGGCCACGAGCGCGGTGCCGGCACCGACCTCGACCACGGCACTCGCCTGAGCCTGCAGCCTCGGCTTCTCGAATCCGATGGCACCGAACCAATTCGCGGTACCGGCCAGCGTGCGGCCATGCTTCATCCCGTGGGCGATCATGGTCCCGCCGACGGCGCCGCGGAGCAGCAGTTGCGCAACCGCGCGCCCGCTGCGCCGGGTCGTGGACTTGGCTGACATGGGATTCTCCTCACCGTATCTCGTGGTCTGTTGTATCTGGACGCGGTCCGAGCAGCTCGGTCACCGTGTGCGGTTGAGAACCCGATGGGCTGCGGCCCAATGCTCCTCGGCCACCCACAGTTTCGCGAACTCTTCGACGGCCTCGTCCGGGGTCGCGCCGGCGATCACCTTCTTGATACCGGTTGCGGGCGCGGAGGCCAACGACTCCGCGACGGCGCGCCAGTCGTCGTCGAAGGACCCGCGCGGGAACACCTGATCGACGAGGCCGATCTCGAGCGCTTCGGGTGCCGAGAGCAACCGGCCGGTGCCGGCCAGCAGCATCGCCCGGGATCGACCGACCATACCCGCCAGTCGTTCCAGACCGCCCCAGGCGGGCATGATCGCCAGAGTCGACTGGTTGAAACCGATCTTGATGTCGTCGGCGGCGAGCCGGATGTCGGCGGCGGATGCGAACTCGGCACCGCCGCCGAGCGCGTGCCCGTTGACCGCGGCGATCACCGGGGCCGGGAAGTCGACCAGCCGTTGACAGATGCCGCGCATCCGCCACGCCATGGCGCGGGCGTCTTCCAGGGTCCGCAACTTCGCGAGTTCCTTCAGGTCGCCGCCCGAGACGAAGACCCGATCGCCACTTCCGGTGATGGCGAGCACACGCGCCCCGGCAGCGGTGTCGATGGCCTCGTCGAGCTCCTCCATCGTGGACGGTGCGATGGCGTTGCGCGCCTCTGGCCGATCGATCGTGATGACCGCCAGTCCGTCGACGATCTCCAGCTTCACCATTAGTTGTCGCTCTCCGTGGGTGAGATTGCTATTCTCATTTGGGAAGAACTGTATCACCAGGGCCCACCTCGGGCTCGAGAGCTTGGGGGATCACCCGATGGTCAGACAGGTTCCGGTCGAACTCGGCGAGAAGTATCTCGCCAACGGATGGTGGACGACCGAAACGGTCGGAGACATCCTCAGTGCCGGACTCGCTGCTGCGCCGGACACCCCATTTCGCGTGCACTCGTCGGTGCGGCCGTGGTCGGGCACCTTCCGCGACGTCGAGACCGTCGCCCGGCGCCTGGCCGGCGGCCTTCGCTCCCGGGGCGTAGGACCCGGCGACGTCGTCGCCTTCCAGCTCCCGAACTGGATGGAGGCCGCGGCGACGTTCTGGGCGTCGGCCTTCCTCGGCGCCGCGGTGGTGCCGATCGTCCACTTCTATGGCCGAAAAGAGGTCTCCTACATCCTCGAGGAGGTCAAACCCAAGGTCTTCATCACCCCGGAGCGCTTCGGACGCCTGGAGTACGACCTCTCGGCGTCTGCCGACGTCCCCGTCGTCGGGGTGATCGACCGCGATTTCGACGATCTGCTCGCCGATGAGCCGATGCAGGACACATCGGCGGTCGATCCCGGCGCACCCGCGCTCATCGCCTTCACCTCGGGAACCACCAGCAACCCCAAAGGTGTTCTGCACAGTCACTATTCACTCGTTCACGAGACGCGCCAACTGGCCGGGTGGTACCCACCCGATCGCGGTCACCAGCTCACCGCCGCCCCGGTCGGCCACTTCATCGGGATGGTCAACGCCTTCCTCATCCCCGTCCTCGACGGTACCGACATCAACCTCACCGACGTATGGGATCCGGGCCAGGTCCTGCGTCTGATGCGTTCGGAGGACCTCACCGTCGGCGGCGGGGCGACCTACTACATGACCAGCCTGCTCGATCATCCGGACTTCACCGCCGCCCACCTGCCCTCGATGAGGTACGCCGGACTGGGCGGCTCGTCGGTTCCCAGCGCCATCACCACACGGCTCGCCGACCTCGGCATCACCGTCTTCCGTTCCTACGGCAGCACCGAACACCCGTCCATCACCGGATCGAACCACGATGCGCCGGAGGCCAAACGACTGCACACCGACGGCCGCCCACTGCCCGGCGTCGAGATCATCCTCGCCGAGGACGGTGAGATCCTCAGCCGCGGACCGGACCTCTGCATGGGATACACCGATCCCGAACTCACCGCCCGCATGTTCGACGACGCCGGCTGGTATCACACCGGCGACATCGGAGTCCTCGACGCAGACGGCTATCTCAAGATCACCGACCGCAAGTCCGACATCATCATCCGGGGCGGGGAGAACATCAGTGCCATGGAGGTCGAGGAGGTTCTCCTGGGCATGCCGGCGGTTGCCGATGCGGTCGTCGTCGCCGTGCCCGACGCGCGCTTCGGCGAGCACGCCGCCGCGGTGGTGCGACTGCACCCCGGATACGACGAGCCCACCCTCGTCGACCTCCGAGCACATTTCGCCGAGATCGGGCTCGCCAAACAGAAGTGGCCCGAGGAGATCCACGTCGTCGAGGACTTCCCCCGCACCGCGAGCGGCAAGATCCAGAAATTCCGCATCCGGTCGGACATTGCCAGCAAACACAACCGAGAATAGTATTCTCATAACAGGAAAAGGAGAATCTCATGCCACCCAGCGATCTGCCATATCCGCTCTTCGATGCGGACAACCACCTGTACGAGACCAAGGAGGCGCTCACCAAGTTCCTGCCCGACAAGTACAAGAACGTCATCCAGTACGTCGAGGTGAACGGGCGCACCAAGATCGCGGTGCGTGGTCAGATCAGCGAGTACATCCCGAACCCGACCTTCGACGTCGTCGCCCGTCCGGGCGCGATGGAGGACTACTTCAAGAACGGCAACCCCGAGGGCAAGAGCAAGCGCGAGATCTTCGGCAAGCCGATGAAGGCGATCCCCGCATTCCGCGAGCCGGGTCCCCGCCTGGAACTCATGGACGAGCTCAAGATCGACCGCACCCTGATGTTCCCGACGCTCGCCAGCCTCATCGAGGAGCGGATGCGTGACAATCCCGAACTCATCCACGAGGTGGTTCATTCGCTGAACCAGTGGCTGTTCGAGACCTGGTCGTTCAATTACCGCGACCGGATCTTCACGGTGCCGGTGATCAGTCTGCCGATCGTCGACAAGGCGATCGAGGAGCTCGAATGGTGCGTCGAGCGTGGCGCGAAGGCGATCCTGGTCCGCCCGGCGCCGGTCCCCGGTTACAGGGGCCCTCGGTCGTTCGCACTTCCCGAGTTCGATCCGTTCTGGAAGCGCGTCGTCGAGCTGGATGTCCTTGTCACACAGCATTCCTCGGACAGCGGCTACGCACGGTACAACCAGGACTGGGAGGGCAGCAGCGATGAGATGCTGCCGTTCGTCACGAACGCCTTCCGCATGGTGAACGAATGGCGTCCGATCCAGGACGCGGTCGCCTCGTGGGTGTGCCACGGTGCTCTCCTTCGGTTCCCGGAACTGAAGATCGCGGTGATCGAGAACGGCGCCGCGTGGCTGCCCACGCTGCTGCAGACGCTCGAGGATGTCTACAAGAAGGCACCGGAGGGCTTCGGCATGAAGGACCCGGTGGCCGCGGTGAAGAAGAGCATTCACGTGAGCCCGTTCTGGGAAGAGGACTTCAGCAAGCTGACCGCACTCATCGGCGCGGAGCGCGTGCTGTTCGGCTCCGACTACCCGCATCCCGAGGGACTCGCGCAGCCCACGAGCTACATCGATCACATCCAGCACCTGCCCTTCGAGGACCAGAAGCTGGTGATGGGCGGCAATCTGGCGCGCCTGCTGAACGTATGAGCTGGCAGACCATCCCGCAGATGGTCCTGTCCGCCGGCGACCGCTTCGGTGATGCCGAAGCGGTCGTCGACGGCTCACTGCGGTTGACCTTTCGACAAGTCTCCGACCGAATCCGCCGCGCGGCCGGCGGCTTCCGCGGACTCGGCATCCAACCGGGCGACCGGGTGGCGGTCTGGGCACCCAACTCCGCGGAGTGGATCGTCGCGGCCTTCGGCATCCTCACCGCCGGTGGTGTGCTCGTACCGGTGAACACCCGCTACAAACCCGACGAGGCCGACGACATCATCGCGCGCAGCGGCGCCAGAGCCGTCGTGGTCCAGCACGGGTTCCTCGGACTCGACTTCGAACCGTCGAGTGACGTCCCCGTCATCGACCTCGGCTCCGACTTCCTCTCCGGGGCAGAGCCGTTCGAGTACCAGGGCACCGCCGACGACATTGCCGACCTCATGTACACGTCGGGTACCACCGGACGCCCCAAGGGCGTCATGATGAATCACGGCCAGACGCTTCGCCTGTTCAGCGAATGGTGCGACCTCGCCGACCTCCGTGAGGGCGATCGCTATCTCATCGTCAACCCGTTCTTCCACATGTTCGGGTACAAGGCCGGTGTGATCGCCTCGTTCATCCGGGGCGCCACGATCTACCCGGTACCGGTGTTCGACATCGACGAGATTCTGCGTCTCGTCGCCACCGAGCGGATCACCATGCTGCCCGGACCTCCGACGCTGTATCAATCGCTGCTCTCGGCGGATCGCTCGACCTGGGATCTCTCGTCGTTGCGGGCCGCGGTGACCGGCGCCGCCGACATCCCGGTCGATCTCATCCGGCGGATCACGACCGAGTTGCCCTTCGAGACGATCATGACCGGTTACGGCCTCAGCGAGGCCGGAACCGTGACCGCATCAAGATCCGGCGACACGTTCGAGCAGATCGCCACCACCGTCGGATTACCTTGTGCCGATATCGAAATCGCGATCGGTGACGACGGTGAGGTGCTCATCCGCGGATACAACGTCATGCAGGGCTACCTCGACGATCCGGAGGCAACGGCGGCCGCGATCGACGCCGACGGCTGGCTGCACACCGGAGACCTCGGCAGCCTCGACGACACGGGCCGCCTGCGGATCATCGGACGCAAGAAGGACATGTTCATCGTGGGTGGCTTCAACGCCTATCCGGCCGAGATCGAAAGCTACCTGCTCGAGCATCCTGCCGTCGACCAGGTCGCCGTCATCGGCGTGCCCGACGAGCGGCTCGGACAGGTCGGCAAGGCATTCGTCGTGGCCAACCGCCCGGTGAGCGCAACCGAGATCCTCGACTTCGGCCGGGCCCGGATGGCCGGCTTCAAGGCACCTCGGTCGGTGGCGTTCCTCGACGAACTCCCGGTGAACGCGACCGGAAAGGTGATGAAGGACAGTCTCCGCTGACCCGGGTCACACGGACGAGTCTCGAAAGGCACGGCATGGCAACCTTTGTGCTGGTACACGGCGGTGGGCATGGCGGCTGGTGCTACCAGCGCGTCGCCCGGCGTCTGCGCGATGCGGGTCATCTCGTGTACGCCCCCACCCTGACCGGACTCGCCGAACGAGCACACCTCCGAACGCCCGAGATCGGACTCGAGACGCACATCCGCGATATCGCCGGCCTGCTGTATTACGAGGATCTGCACGATGCCATCCTGGTCGGCCACAGCTACGGCGGAATGGTGATCACCGGAGCGGCCGACCGCGCCATCGACCGCGTGGCCGGGCTGGTCTACCTCGACGCCGCCAACCCGGTGAACGGACAATCTCTCGTCGACGTGGCGGGGCCGATCATCGAGGCCATCCGCCCCCTGGGCCAGACGGTCGACGGCGTGGAACTCGTGCTCGTCCCCACCGGTCAGGACGCTGCCTTCTACGGGGTGACCGATCCCGTCGATGCGGACTGGATGCAGGCTCGCTTGACCGCCCACCCCTGGCGGTGTTTTGAGGAGAAGCTGGCGCTGCACAACGAGACCGAGCTCTGGGCATTGCCGCAATTCCACATCGTGTGTACCTCGACCCTGGCCACCCGCGACCCCGAACTCGTCGCGTCCGCGCGTTCCGCAGGCCGCCTCTGGGACATCGACACCGGCCATGACCTCATGATCACCGAGCCCGGCGCGGTCACGGACGCACTGCTCGAGATCGCCGGCGCCGAATCGGGATCTCCCACCCTTCCGCTGGTACAGCTCAGGCCGTCTCCGGACCCGTCAGGATCGTGACCGCGGCAACCGACGTCGGACCGCCGACGTTGTGCGCCAGCCCGACCCGCGCTCCATCGACCTGATTGAGCGCAGTGCCACGCAGCTGCTCGAACAGTTCCACGCACTGGGCGATCCCCGTCGCGCCGGGTGGATGCCCTTTCGACTTCAGCCCGCCACTGGTGTTCACCGGCAGCGAACCTCCGATCGTGGTCTCGCCGGCCTCGAGCAGTTTGTAGCCCTCGAACCGGTTGGCGAATCCGAGATCCTCGTAACTGATGAGTTCGATGCCGGTGAAGAAGTCGTGGAGCTCGGCGACATCGACGTCGGTGGGCGAGAGACCCGCCATGGCGAACGCGCGCTGCGCGGCACGCACTGTCGCAGGGAATGTCGTCAGGTCTGCCTTGTGCTGGTGCATCACCGAATCCAGCCCCAGGCCCACTCCGGCAACCCACACGGGCCGGTCCGTGTACCGGTCGACGACGTCTTCGGCCACCAGGACCAGTGCGGCCGCACCATCGCTGAGCGGCGCACAGTCATAGACACTGAACGGCTCGACCACGGTGGGTGCACACAACGCCTGATCCGCGGTGATCTCGAACCGTAGCCGGGCCTTCGGATTTCCGGCGCCGTGTCGGTGGTTCTTCACCGCGATCATCGCCAGATGCTCACGTGTGGCGGGTGATTCGTGCAAATACCGGTTCACGTGCAGAGCCACCCCGGCCGGTGCGATCAGGCCCAGCGGGTACTCCCAGGCCATGTCGCGCGATACGGCCTCCCACTCCCACAGAACATCCTTCGACGCCATCTCCCGCAACTTGTCCGCACCCACCACCAGGGCGACGTCGACCGCTCCCGAGGCGATGGCGTACAACGCATTTCGGACAGCATCGTTGCCGGTGGCACACGAGTTCTCCACCCGGGTCACGGGCATACCGGCGATGCCGAGCGAATCCGCCACCATCCCCGATGCGAACCCGTCGGTCGAGCCCACGGCACCGAACCAGGCGGCCTCGATGTCGTTCTTGTTGATGCCCTTGTCCACCGATGCAGCGCATTCGGCAAACGCCATCGGCACCAAGTCCTTCACGCCGAGCGCGAAATGCTCTGCGAACGGCGTCATCCCGGCGCCGGCGATCGCGACCCTCCTCATGCCACCGCTCCTTCGGGTTCGAATGCGTAGCCGTAGTCGGGAACTCCGGACCGCACCGCCAATCGACGGAGTACCAGGCGGCCGCGGTCTCCGATACCCACCAATCCGACGTGTGCACCGGTCACCTTGACCAGGGCGCGCACGCCGACACCGTCCAGTTCGACGAGCACGAGCGAGTACGGCGACGACAGGCCGGGCACCGGGACATGAACCGTCGCCTCGGAGTAGACGACCCCGGTGCGCGGCAACGGAACCAGTTCGTAGTCGGTGCGCAATGCACCATCAGCGGCGACGTGATAGCGGGGCGGGAAGTCGAGGTCGTCACTGTCGGCGAATCTACCTGCCTCCCAACGCACCTTGGCCTCGAACGCGCGCTCGTAGGCGGCCAGTGAGATGCGCAGTTGGTCACCGGGAGGGACCGGTTCGTCGGATTTCGGTCGCGCAGACTGTTCTCTGCGTTCCACCGCGACGCGCCCACCGGCAACCGCGACACCCGAAAGACTCGCCTGCTCGACGGCCACGAGCGTACCGCTCAGTTCGTGCTCCGCCATGTACGCGAGGGCGAAGAGGCCCGAGCTGGCCCCGACGGTCGGAAGGGTGGCATCGACCTCGGCCAAGCCGGCAACATGCCTGCCGTTGACACCCGCCACCACGGTCGGCGTGTCCGACCACGATGCCGCGAGCGACGCGACCAGGCCGCGCTGGAACAGCAGCCGGGGATCGCCGTAGTCGTGCACGGTGCCGCCGGCGTTGCGGGTGCGGACCGGCAGGCTCCGCGACACGCGGGCGCTCGTGTGAATGTTGAGCCCGCGATCGGCGGTGAGAACCGCTGCGGCGCCGGCCGGTTCCAGGTCCACGCCGATGACGAGCGTGCGGGATCTCGCCGAACTGAGTGCGTCGAGTGTGGCGGGCGCGCCCCCGAGCCGCTCGGTGACCTCGAGTTCCGGGTCCAGGTCGAGCCCGGCGAGCAGCACCGCGGCGTTGCTGCTCTCGAGCAGCGGAAGGTCACGTGTCACCAAGACCACCGATTCGACGGAGGCGCCCGAACCGAGGGCGGCGCGGCCCGCCTCGACGGCCATCGTGATGGCGTCCTCGTCATGCCCCGGCTCGCGATGCGCGGTGTCCCCCCAGATCGGAAGATAGGTACCGATCGACGTGATGTTGGGCATCAAACCCTCCGTACTCAGGTGACCGCGCCGGCAGTCTTCAGCTCGATGATGCGGTCCCAGTCCAGTCCCAGTTCGACCAGGATCTCGTCGGTCTGCGCGGCGAACTCCGGCGCCGGGCCGACCTCGGAGCGGGTCGTGTCGAATTGCACCGGATTGCTGACCAATTCGAGTTCGCCGACATCGACGATGTAGTCGTTGGCCCGGATCTGGGCGTCCTGCCCGACCTGCTGGGAATCCTGCACCGGCGCCCACGGCCCCGCGAGCGTGGCGAACTGCTTGGTCCATTCGGCCAGCGTGCGCTGGCTGATCACCTCGCGCAGGATCGCCACGGCGTCCCCGGTGTGGTCCGCGATCGCTTCCGCGGTGGCGAAGCGGGGGTCGTCGGCGAGGTCGGGACGGTCGATGTGCTCGCACACGTCGCGCCAGAACTTGCCGGGCTGCAGCATGACGAACGACAGATACCGGTCGTCGGAGGTCTTGTACAGTCCTGATAACGGATTCCGGGGTGACCCGTGTTCGCCGGGCTTCGGCGCGATCATCGGCTTGTCCAGGAACAGCGACAGGGCCACGGTGTGTCCCATCGCCCAGAGCCCGCTGCCGAGCAGCGAGACGTCGACCACCGACGCCTCCCCGGTCCGCTCGCGCCGGAAGAGCGCCGCGGCGATGCCCCCGGCGAGGTTCGTTCCCGAGATGGTGTCGCCGAACGCCGGCCCGGGAGGGTTGATGATGCCCTCGTTGCCGGGCGGGGTGATCGTCGCCGCGATGCCGCCGCGCGACCAGAACGCCGTCATGTCATAGCCACCGCGCTCGGCTTCCACTCCTCGCGGACCGAGGGCGCTTCCACGCGCATAAATGATCCGCGGGTGGACCGCACGGATGTCATCGACCTCGATGCCGAACTTCGCCCGGGGAGCGGGCAGGAAGCTGGTCAGGAAGACGTCGGCTCGGCGGGTCAGTTCATAGAGGACCTCTCGTCCACCCTCCGTCGACATGTCCAGACCGATGCTGCGCTTGCCCCGATTGGCGTGTTCGACATTGGGATTGACGTCGCCGTCGATCCGGAACATCCCGGTCTGCCGCAGCCCTCGCTGCGGATCACCCGTGACCGCGTGCTCGACCTTGATGACCTCGGCACCCCACTCGGCCAGCACCGCCCCGGCCGACGGGACGAAGCCGTACATGGCCACCTCGAGGACGCGGACACCGTCGAGCGGTTTCACGACGAAACCTTCACCGCGAAGGCCTTGAGCTCCAGGAACTCTTCCAGTCCGGGCATACCCAGCTCGCGGCCGATGCCGGATTCCTTGTAACCGCCGAACGGCATGTCCGGGGTGAAGTAGTTGCCGCCGTTGATGCTGAAGGTACCCGTGCGAATGCGGCGCCCGATCGCGATCCCGCGCTCCTCGTCGGCGGTCAGCACTCCGCCGGACAGGCCGTAGCGGGAGTTGTTCGCGATCTCGACGGCATGATCGTCCCCATCGTGCGGGATCACCGCGAGCACCGGCCCGAAGACCTCTTCCTGCGCGATCTCGCTGTCGGGGTCGACATCCGCCAACAACGTCGGTGTGTAGAAGAAGCCCGGGTCGACACGCTTGCCACCCCGCACCAGCCGCGCGCCCGCCTCGACGGCGCGCTTGACCATGCCGTCCACCTTGTCGCGCTGACGTTCGCTGATGAGTGGGCCCATGTAGGTCGTCATGTCGCTCGGATCGCCCAGCGTCACCCGATCGAGCATCCCGCCGACCATCTCGACGACCTGATCGTGCGCGGCACGCGGTACGACCAGCCGGGTGGTCAGAGCGCAACCCTGGCCGGCGTGCGAACAAATGGTGAAGGCGGCGAACATCGCCGCGGTCGCCAGGTCGGCGTCGTCGAGAACGATGAGCGCAGACTTCCCACCGAGCTCGAGGAACACACGCTTGAGCGAATCGCTTGCGGCCGCCATGATCTGCTTACCGACCGGCGTCGACCCGGTGAAGGTGATCACGTCGACGTCGGGATGGGTGGTCATCAACTTCCCGGCCTCGACACTCGAGGACGACACGACGTTCACCACGCCCGCCGGGATGTCGGTGTGCTCGGCGATCAACTCCCCGAGGGCCAACGTGACCAGCGGGGTGTCCGGAGCGGCCTTGAGGACCACGGTGCAGCCGGCGGCCAACGCCGGCGCCAGCTTGGCCAGCGCGAGCTGATTCGGGTAGTTGTACGCCACGATCGCCGAGACGACGCCGGCCGCCTCTTTCTCGACCCAACGGCGGTGCATCTCGCCCCGTATCTCCACGTCATCGAGTTCCTCGGTCAGCGGCACCTCGGGAAGAAGATCCGCGTAGTACCGCACGATCTCGATCGGGGCATCGAGTTGGTTTCCGTGCGTGAGCATCCGGGTGGCGCCGACATCGGCGATGGTGAGCTCACGCAGTTCTTCCACGTGTTCGGTCAGGGCACTGTGCAGCTGGCCTAGGCAGCGCGCACGCAACGCCTTGTCGGTGGCCCACCCCGACTCGTCGAATGCCTTGCGGGCCGCGGCGATCGCGGCCTCCACGTCGGCGACGTCCCCATCCGGCGCATGACCGAGGACCTCCCCCGTCGCCGGATTGACGGACTCGAAGGTCCGATCCTTCTCGACAAGTACGCCGCCGATCAACATGCGCTTGGTGATACCGCCGCCCCCCGGGCCGGAGCCGTCGTCGGTCTCGGCCGGGGTCACTGTTCCTTGACTCACCGTCGCTCCTCACACTCGATAACTGAAAATTACGTTCTCAATTATGACTAATGACACATTCCCTTGATCCGCACTGTAGCAGTATTCCGGCACCCGCACACCCGCGATTTCCAAGACAGCTGGGCGATGAAGCACCCCGATGACCACGGTCAATTCGGGAGTCCGCTTGCTGATTGGCAAGATGGGAGAGTACGGTTCTCATTCAAAGGAAGGGAGATTCTTGTGATGGAGACAACAGCCCTCACACCCGCGATGGGCGTGCAGGTCACCGGACTCGAAAACCTCGACGACGAGGTCGTGATCGGCCGTTGCCTCGAGGCCCTCAAGTGGCGTGGCGTGCTGCTCATCCGGGGACTGCATCTCGATGACGAGGCCCAGGTGGCGTTCAGCAGGAGGTTGGGCCCGGTACTCGCACCTGCGGGCAAAGAGGTGTTCGTCGTCTCGCTCGACCCCGCGAAATCACGGTCGGCGGAGTACCTCAAGGGCACCTTCAACTGGCACATCGACGACACGACCAATGACATCCCCGCCAAGGCCACGATGCTCACGGCCCGGCACGTGGCGATGGTCGGCGGCGGTACCGAGTTCGCGAGTACGTATGCGGCCTACGAGAACCTGCCCGAGCAGGATCGCAAGCATTACGACGGTCTGCGCGTGGTCCACAGCTTCGAGGCCTCACAACGGCTCGTTCACCCCGACCCGACCGACGAACAGCTGGCGATGTGGCGCCAGCTGCCGACGCACGAGAGTTCTCTTGTCTGGCAACGACGTGACGGTCGCCGGTCCCTGGTCATCGGCGCCACGGCGGACCACATCATCGGCATGCGTCCCGAGGAGAGCCGCGAACTGCTCGATGAGCTGCTGGCATGGTCGACCCAGGAACGGTTCTGCTACGTCCACGACTGGGAACCGGATGACGTGGTCATCTGGGACAACACCGGCATGCTGCATCGTGCCCTGCCCTACGACCCGTCCTCCGAACGCACCATGCACCGGACGACGATCGCCGGAGATGAGGCCTGGGCGTGAAGAACGCGATCGTCACCGGGGGTGGTTCCGGGATCGGGTTGGCGGTCGCCGAGCGCCTGCGTAGCGAGGGATACCACGTCGGGACGATCGACCTGGCGCCGGCGCCGGACGATCCCCTCGCGCAGACGGCCGATGTGACCGACCGCGCCCAGGTGGACGCGGCGTTCGCCGCGATTCGGGAAAGCCTCGGCCCCATCACGATTCTGGTCAACGCGGCCGGGATCGACGGCTTCCAGAAGTTCACCAGGATGACGTTCGAGGAGTGGCAAAAGGTCATCGACGTCAATCTCAACGGTGTGTTCCACACGATCCAGGCCGTACTGCCCGACATGATCGATGCCGAATGGGGCCGCATCGTGAACATCTCGTCATCGAGCGCGCATTCCGGACAGCCCTATATGGCGCACTACGTGGCGGCGAAGTCAGCGGTCAACGGACTCACCAAGTCGTTGGCACTCGAACTCGGCCCCAGCGGCATCACCGTCAACGCGGTCCCTCCGGGCTTCGTCGACACACCTATGCTCCGTTCCGCCGAGGGTCGGAAGTTGCTCGGCGGAACGGTCGAGGACCACATCCTGCGCACCCCGGTCCGCCGTGTCGGACGCCCCGAGGACATCGCCGCCGCCTGCGCATTCCTCATCTCCGAGGACGCCGGGTACATCACCGGCCAGATCCTCGGTGTCAACGGCGGACGAAATACCTAGTCCACGAGCGTCATCCGTAACACCACCACCCAGACAATCACGTCCGACGAATCCGAGAAAGGAAGACACATGGGTCGCGTAGAAGGCAAGGTCGCGCTCGTCACCGGCGCCGCACGAGGCCAGGGCCGCAGCCACGCGGTTCGTCTGGCCGAGGAGGGCGCCGACATCATCGCGGTCGACATCTGCAAGGACCTCGACGCCATCGGCTACCCGATGGCCACGCCGGAGGACCTCGAGGAGACCGCCAATCTGGTCGAGAAAGCCGACCGCCGGGTTGTCGCCGTGCAGGCCGATGTCCGGGAGGCCGCACAGTTACGCGCCGCCGTCGAACAGGGCATCAGCGAGCTCGGCAAACTCGACATCGTCGTCGCCCAGGCCGGCGTCGCGGGTATGAAGGGCGAGCCGGCCGTGCAGGCCTGGTGCGATGTCATCGACACCAATCTGATCGGCACCATGAACACCGTCCAGGTCGCCCTGCCGCACCTCGCCGAAGGTGCCGCGATCGTCGCGACCGGCTCCACGGCGGCATTGATGGATGTCAGCAAGGTCGACGTCCCCGGCAAGGACCTCGGCGGCGTCGCCTACGTCTTCTCCAAACGAGCCCTGTCCCAGTACATTCACACGCTGGCATGCCATCTCGCTCCGCGCGGCATCCGCGCCAATGCCATCCACCCGACCAATTGCAACACCGACATGCTGCAAAGCGAACCGATGTACCGGTCCTTCCGCCCCGACCTGGAGCATCCCACCAAGGAGGACGCCACGCCCGCGTTCTATGTCATGCAGGCAATGCCCACCCCCTGGGTCGAGCCCGGCGACATCAGCAACGCCGTGCTGTTCCTGGCCTCGGACGAGGCGCGCTACGTCACCGGCATGCAGATGCGGGTGGACGCCGGTGGATACCTCAAGTGGTACGACTGGCACATCTGATCCTCATACCAGACCGATTGACACACAACATTTTTCCGTACCAACCAGGAGGACAGCCGTGAAGGTGAAGGTGGACGGCGACCGATGCCAGGGCCACACCATCTGCGCGATGGTCGCGCCGGAGTCGTTCGAGCTCGACGAGATCGACGGCCATTCCACGCCGACGACGGAGGACGTCCCGGCCGATCTCGAGAAGCAGGTCCGTGAGGCCGTACGCTCCTGCCCCGAGCAAGCCATCTCCATCATCGAGTGACCTGGCGCCCGATCCGACGACGACCCCTGCACGAAGGAACACCCGGTGACCACTGACAGCGCAGACGACCAACGCAAGAGACATCGTTATCAGTTCGAACGGCACTCCCCCGACTACCGAGAGAGCTTCCTCGACATCACCCACGAGATGCAGGAGAAGTGCCCGGTCGCTTGGAGCGACACCTACGGCGGCCATTGGGTGGCGGCGAGCAGTTCGGCCGTGTTCGAACTCGCGCGGTGCCCGTACATCTCGAACGACCACGATGTGAAGAACCAGAGACGCGGCTACAAGGGCATCACCATCCCGACGGCCGAGCGCGCTTCGGGAGTCCGAGGTGGCATCCTGGAGATGGACGGGCCGGAACACAAATACTACCGATCCATCCTGAACCCGTATCTGTCGCCGGCCGCGGTGACACGGTGGGTGCCGTTGATCGACAAGGTCATCCATGCGTGTATCGACGAGAAGATCGAGTCCGGACACATCGACTTCGTCGACGAGTTGGCGAACGTCGTTCCCGCAGTTCTCACACTGGCGATGTTGGGCATTCCGGTCGAGAAATGGACCATCTACAACGAGCCGGTCCATGCCGCCGTCTACACCCCGCCAGACTCGCCCGACGCACCCCGCGTGGCCGAACTCCACAAGCAGCTCGGCATCGACCTGATCACCAACCTTTTCGAGATCCGAGAGAACCCGCGACCCGGGATCATCAACGCGGTGGCCAACGCACACTTCGAGGGTGACGCTCCCGACGACATGGAACTGCTGGGCATCCTCAGTCTCGTCATCGGCGGCGGCTTCGACACCACCACCGCACTCACCGCGCATGCCCTGGAATGGTTGTCCGAGCATCCCGAGGAACGACAGCGACTCAGTGACGACCGGGACACCCTGCTCGACGCGGCGACCGAGGAGTTCCTGCGCTACTTCACCCCAGCCCCGGGGGACGGACGCACCGTCTCGAAGGACTTCGAGTCCTCCGACGGCACCGACTTCCGTGAGGGCGAGCGTCTCTGGCTGTCCTGGGCCATGGCCAATCGGGATCCGGAACTCTTCGACGACCCCGACGCGCTCCATCTCGACCGAACCGGCAACCGCCACTTCAGCTTCGGACTCGGCGTTCATCGCTGTATCGGGTCGAATGTCGCGCGGACGGTGTTCAAGCGCATGGTCACCGCGGTGATGGATCGGATGCCCGACTATCGCTGCGACCCCGAGACGACCGTGCACTACGACTCGATAGGCGTGATCCAGGGGATGCGGCACCTGCCGGCCACCTTCACCCCGGGCCCGCGGACCCACGCGAGTCTCGCCGACACCCTCGTCGAGGTGCAGCGGATGGTCGAGGAGCAGAATCTGGCGGAGCCGTTGGCGGTGACCCGAGCGAAGCAGAAGGGCTGACGCCGTGCCCGATGGGCCACAACGACCGCTACCCCAACTGACCGCGGCCAACGAGTTCTACTGGACATCCGGCGCCGACGGAGTGCTCCGCATCCAGGAGTGCACGAGCTGCGACTCACTCCTGCATCCACCGCAGCCCGTGTGCCGCTACTGTCACGGCACCGAACTCGGACATCGCGTGGTGTCCGGGCGCGGTACCCTGGCCGGCTTCACCGTCAACCACCGCTTCGCCCTGCCCGGACTGAACCCGCCGTATGTGGTGGCCCAGGTGGCACTGGTCGAGGATCCGCGAATCCGACTGACCACCAACATCATCGACTGCGATCCGGAGGACCTGTACCTGGGTATGTCGGTGGAGGTGGACTTCGAACAACTCTCCGACGTGTGGCTCCCGGTATTCCGTCCGGCCGCCGAGCAGCCGGCCGAACCCGCTCGGTTGCCCGACGACGAGATCCCGCCGACGGAGTTCGCCCGCCATGTGCGCCCGATGGTGACGTCGGAGAAGTTCGAGGAGAAGGTCGCGCTCACCGGGGTCGGGATGTCGCGTATCGGGCGGCGGCTGATGGCTCCCCCGCTGAGCCTCACCATCGAGGCCTGCCAGGATGCGGTCGCCGATGCGGGCCTGACGATGGCCGACATCGACGGCATCGCCACCTATCCCGGCGGGGGCAACGTCGGCGGCTTCGGCGAGGGCGGGGTCACCCCGGTCGAGGCCGCCCTCGGCATCCGTCCGACCTGGCACAACGGCGGCATCGAGACCTTCGGACCCGGCGGTTCGGTCATCGCGGCGATGACCGCGGTCGCGAGTGGCCTCGCGCGCCACGTGCTCTGCTACCGCACCGTGTGGGAGGCGACCTACAACGAGCTCGTGAAGTCGGGCCGGATCACGCCGCCGTCGGGTCGTACCGCGAGCTGGATGGTGCCGTTCGGTGCCACGTCGGCCGCCCATACGCTCGCGCAGAATGCCCAACGACACTTCCATCGCTATGGCACGACCCGCGAGACACTCGGCTGGATCGCCCTGAACCAGCGGGCGAATGCCGCGTTGAATCCCAGTGCCGTGTACCGCGACCCGATGACCATGGACGACTATCTCTCGGCGCGTCCCATCACCACGCCGCTGGGCCTCTACGACTGCGATGTCCCCTGCGACGGCGCGGTCGCGGTGATCGTCTCCGCGGTCGACACCGTTGGGGATCTCGCCCATCCGCCCGTCCTCGTCGAGGCGGTCGGAACACAGATCATCGAGCGAATGGACTGGGATCAGAGCACATTGACCCATGAGCCGCAGGTTCTCGGGCAGGCGGCGCATCTGTGGTCACGTACCTCGTTGACTCCGGATGATGTCGACGTCGCGGAGTTGTACGACGGGTTCACGGTCAACTGTCTGTCGTGGATCGAGGCGCTCGGATTCTGCGGGATCGGCGAGGCGAAGGACTTTCTCGACGGCGGCAAGAACATCGCGCTCGAGGGACAGATCCCGATCAACACCCACGGCGGCCAACTCTCGCACGGGCGTACCCACGGGATGGGTCTCCTCCATGAGGCGATCATCCAGTTGCGCGGTGACGGCGGGGACCGGCAGGTCGCCGATGCCCGAGTCGGTGTGGTCAGCAGCGGTGGACTCACCCCCAGCGGTGTCCTGCTACTCCGGAGCGGCGCATGACCGCGGACCGATGGAGTGACGGTGTCGCCGATGCGGTGATCCCACAAGTCATCGACGTCGACGGTGTCCCGATGTCGGGCCTGCTGGCCGAGGCCGCGGACCCGCGCTGCGTGATCGTCGCGATCCACGGCGGTGCGACGCGCGCCGGCTACTTCGACTACCCGGGTCACCCTGCCAACTCGCTGCTGCGCAGCGCGAGCGCAGCGGGATACACCGTGTTGGCCCTCGACCGACCCGGCTACGGGAGCTCGGCCGATCACGCGGAGACGATGCATCGACCGGAGCGCCGGGTGGACCTCGCGTACGGCGCCATCGCCGGCCACCTCAGCGGTCGGCCCACCGGGGCCGGCGTCTTCGTGTGGTCACACTCGATCGGCTGCGAACTGGCGGTCCGCCTGGCGGCCGACGATCGCGGAGACCGGCTGCTGGGGCTCGAACTCGCGGGCACGGGGCTCCAGCATCAGCCGGTCGCCCACGAGATCCTCGGGGAGAGTGAACGAAACGCGGCGCCGGTTGGTGTCCGAAAACTCCTGTGGCAGCCGCCATCGCTGTATCCGTCGGACGTGATCGGCGGAACCGCGATCGCCTCGTCGACACCGTCGTTCGAGGGTAGGGCCGTGCGGACGTGGCCCGGAGAGGTGTTCCCCGCCCTCGCCCCCGAGGTCCGAATTCCGGTGCACTTCACGGCCGGTGCCCACGAACGCGTCTGGCGGCAGGATCCGCAGGCCCTGAGCGACATCGCCGCACTCTTCACCGGCGCTCCGCGCGTCGCGGTCGACGTGATGCCGGGCAGCGGCCACAACCTGAGCCTCGGCCATTCGGCGCGGGCGTACCACTTCCGCATCCTCTCCTTCCTCGAGCAGTGTCTGGTGGCACGAATCCACCCCGACCTGCCGGCTCTCTGATTGTCTCGACACGCAAGGAGCACCCATGCACACCGGCTTCATAGGACTGGGAAGCCAGGGCGGCCCCATGGCCCACCGGATCATCGAATCCGGCCGCGACGTCGCATTGTGGGCGCGACGCGAGGCATCGTTGCTTCCGTTTGCCGAGACCGCCGCCAAGGTCGTCGGCAGTCCCGCCGAGATGGGCGCCACCTGTGACATCGTGTGCGTCTGCGTCGTCTCCGACGACGACGTCCTCGAGGTCACGACCGGGCCCGGCGGCGTCTTGTCCGGGATGGATGCGGGCGGAATCATCGTGGTGCACAGCACCGTTCATCCCGACACCTGCCGACGCCTGGCCGACGCGGCACGCAAGGTAGGGGTCGCCGTCGTCGACGCACCCGTCAGCGGCGGCGGTCGCGCGGCGCAGGCGGGATCGCTCCTGGTCATGGTGGGCGGCGACGACGACGCGGTGGCGCGATGCATGCCGGTGTTCTCCACCTATGGCGACCCGGTGGTCCATCTCGGCGAATTGGGCACGGGCCAGACCACGAAACTACTCAACAACCTGCTCTTCACCGCCAACCTAGCGACGGCCGTCGACACACTGGAACTCGGCTCGTCGCTCGGCGTCGACACCGGCCGACTCGCGGAGGTGATCACCCACGGCACGGCCGACAGCTTCGCACTCGGTCGGATCGCGTCCGCCGGCGGGACCCTGGACCGGATCGCCGCGCACGCCGGAGACCTGCTCCGCAAGGATGTCGGCCTCGTCGAGGACATCGCGGGCACCGACCGCACATCCGGCGACGTCGTCCTCGACGCCGCGCACGCCACTCTCCGCCGGATGGATACGCGGCCATGAGCGAGGTCGCTGTGATCGGGGTCGGTCGCATGGGGATGCCGATGGTGTCACGGCTGGTCGCCGCCGGTCACGCCGTGTCGGCCCTGGGTCGCACACCCGAAGTGCGCAAAGCACTCTCGGCATCGGGCGCGCGGGCCTGCGCCAAGCTCGCCGACGTGACCACGACCGGCACCGAGATCGTCGTCGTCGCCGTGCTCACCGACGAGCAGGTTCGCGAGGTGTGCCTGGCGGGTCCGCTGATGGAGCAGTTGCCCTCGGGTGCCACCATCGTCATCCACACCACGGGGAGTCCGCGCACCGCCCTGGAGATCGCGGAAGAGGCTGCGCGACGGGATCTCGCGGTGGTCGACGCCGCCGTCAGCGGCGGACCGCACGACATCGCGGCGGGCCATCTCACCGTGTTCGCCGGCGGCGACGAGAGCGTGGTCGACTCGCTGCGCCCGATACTCGGCGCGTACGCCGAACCCATCCTCTACGTCGGCGCCACGGGTTCCGGCCAGGTGGTGAAGCTGGTCAACAACGCGATGTTCGCCGCTCAAATCGGCCTGGCACGCGCCGGAGTCGAGCTCGCCGCCCGGCTCGGTGTCGACGAGCGACTCTTGCTGTCGGCGCTGCCGAACGGCAGTTCGAACAGCCGTGCTCTGGAGAGCATCTCGAGGTACGGATCGGTCGACGGGTTCACCGAGCGCGTGCGGGAGTTCGTCGGCAAGGACGTCGATGTCGTACGCAAGGTCACCGCCGAACTCGGCACCGACCTCGGCCTCCTCGATGATCTGATCAGCCAGATCGGCATCTGACCGACCCTCTGACCCGACCCCCGTCCACCGTGCACCCCAGAACGTCGACCGTGCACGAAAATTCGTCGACCGTGCACGCCAGAACGTCGACCGTGCGCATCGGTCAACTTCTGGTGCACGGTCGACGAAATCTGGTGCACGGTCGACGAATTACTCGCCTATTTCAATAGACTGCCACCGTCGACTGGCAACGCGACGCCGGTGATGTAGCGCGACTCGTCGGAGGCCAGGAACAACACCGCATTGCTGACGTCCTCTGGTTCCACCCATCCGATCGGCAGCACGTGCATCATCTCGGCGACGACCTTCATGTCATCGGGTCCCGGGTTCTCCAGGTCGGGCCGGAACACCTTGATCGTGCCCTCGTTCATGAACAGCGGCGTGTTCACGTTGGTGGGCAGCACCGAGTTGACCCGGATCGAATGCTGTCCGAGTTCGACGGCGAAGCTCTTCATCAACCCGATCACACCGTGCTTGGCCGCGACGTAGTGGCCGATGTTCGGGTACGCCTTGGCACCGCCGACCGAGCTCGTCAAGATGATGGAGCCACCCGACCCGCCTGAGAGCATATACGGCACACCGGCCTTCACCGTCTTCCAGACGCCGGACAGATTCACATCCATCATGTCCTGCCAGTCGGCCTCACTGGTCTTGTCCAGTGTCTCGCCACCGTTCCCGATGCCGGCGTTCGCCACGATGACATCGAGGCGACCCAACTGCTCGACACCGTTTCGGACGGCCGCGGAGAGCGCATCGAAATCCCGGACATCCACCTCGGCCGCGACGATCCGACGATTAGTTGCCTTCACGAGGTCGACGGTCTCCGCGAGGTCCGCGGAGGTCGCCGGGGCCACCGCCGTCTCACCGGTGACCGGCCCGCAGACATCAACGGCGATGATGTCGGCTCCCTCTTCGGCCATACGCACCGCGTGACTGCGTCCTTGACCCCGCGCGGCCCCACTGATGAAGGCAACCTTTCCCTCCAAACGACCCGTCATGTCTCTCTCATCCTTCCGTCAACGACCGGACTTCGGTCTTCCTCAAGGTGTTACGCCGGCACCGATGCGACGCCGCGCGGCAGAATCAGCTGTAGATCGTTGTACGTGACGATGCCCGGCGGCGCCGCCACCACCGCCGGGATCGCGTTGATCGTCGGCATCGCCGTCATGATGTGCCCGATGACCATGAACTCTTCCATGGTTGTCGCCTCGAAATCCGGTGGCGGCAGAAAACCGACCTTCATCGTGACCGTGGGCCGGCCGGCGACCTCGATGACCCAGCCGTCCTGATCGATCTGCCAATCAGGTTGCAGCGTCTGACCTTTACGCCAGCGCACGTTGATCTCGACGATGGTCTTCCCACCCGCGATGCCCTTCCAGGAGGCATGCACGCCGGCCACACAGCCCGCGGGTATCGTCCACGAGCCGAGGTCGAGATCCTCGGTCGTCTGCGCATACTCGGCATCGCAACGCACGTCGTCGAGTTCGACCCCGAGAGCATCCGCGACCATCCGGACGGCCTCACCGAACACACCAGTACCCTGTGCCGTCATTGCCGGCAGGTCAGGAGAATCGATCGGCTGTCCGAAGCCGACCGGCTTCTCGGTCTCAGGTGAGTCGTAGAACGTGGTGTCCGCAGCCTCGTTCACGGTGATCCGGTCGACGCGGTCGCAGATCCCGGCCGCGACGATCGCCAATTGGTTGACGTACCCCGGGCTGATCCCCGAGCCGAACATGCTCGATCCGCCGCGGAGACAGGCATCTTCGATACGGTCGCGCCCGTCACCCAGATTGTGCCCGGTGATGAACGACGCCGTTGCGACGACGTTGATGCCCGCCTCGAGGATCCGCACGAGTTCGTCGACATCGATCCACATGGGGTTGTAGACGACGACATCGGGTTTAAGCGCCAGCAGGTCCGCCACACTGTCGGTAGCGGTCACACCCAACGGGCCCACACCGGCGAGCTCGCCGACGTCGCGTCCCACCTTCTCCGCCGACCAGGCATAGCATCCGACGAGCTCATAGTTGGGATTCGCGGCGACGGCCGCAACGGAGCTGCGACCCACATTGCCGGTTGTCCACTGCACCACGCGGTAGACATGATTGTCGGGCATGCGATCAGAGTCCTCGAACTGTCAGATCTTGGTGTAGACGGACTTGGTCTGCAGGTAGGTTTCGATACCCTCGCGTCCGAACTCGTGACCCCAGCCGGACTGTTTGTAGCCGCCGAAGGGCATCGACTGGTCGAAGACCATCTGGCAGTTGAGGGTCACGGTTCCGGCCTGTAGGCGCTTGGCGAGGTTGTGCGCACGTTCGACATTGCTCGTCCATGCCGTCGCAGCCAGGCCGTAGTCGGAGTTGTTGGCCAGCGCGATCACTTCATCGTCGTCGTCGAAGGGCATCATCGCGACGACCGGTCCGAAGATCTCACGCTGGTAGAGACTCATCGCCGGGTCGACGTCGGTGACCACCGTGGGATGCACGAAGTAGCCGCGCCGGTCCAGGCGGTGCCCACCGGTGACCACCTCGACACCGTCCTTCTTGCCTTCCTCGACGAAGCCCATGACCCTCTTGAGTTGCTTCTCGCTGATCAGTGGCCCGACGTGGACTCCCTCCTCCTTGGGGCCACCGAGTTGCAGGCCGTTCGCCACTCCCGCGATACCCTCCACCACACGGTCGTAGACGCTGCGCTGGACAAAGATCCGCGAGCCACAGATGCAGCCCTGCCCGGAGTGGATGAAGATGCCCATGGCCGCCATCAAGACCGCGGTGTCGATGTCGGCGTCCTCATAGATCAGCACCGGGGACTTGCCCCCGAGTTCGAGCGAGACCCGCTTCAGATTGCCCGCTGCCGCCGCGACGATCTGTTTGCCGACCTCAGTCGAGCCGGTGAACGCGATCTTGTCCACGCCGGGGTGCTCGGTGAGCGCCTTGCCGGCCGTATGACCATAGCCCTGTACGAGATTGGCAACGCCCTCGGGCACACCCGCCTCGTCGAGGATCTTGTGCAGCAGAACTGCGGACATCGGCGTCTCCTCGGGCGCCTTCACCACACAGCTGCATCCAGCCGCGAGTGCCGGCGCGAGTTTCACCGCCCAGTTGAACACCGGGCCGTTCCACGGATAGATCAGGCCCACCACGGGATACGGCTCCTTGAGCGTGTACCCGTGCATGTTGGAGAACATCTGGGCGATTCCGCCCGTCATCTGAATATCGTGGGCGATGCCGTTGAGCTTCGTGCACCACCCCGCGTAATAGCGGAACAGTTCCGCCGCGGTGCCCATGATGGCCTCTGCCTGATCGAGCGGCATTCCGGTGTTGGCCGAGTCCAGTGCGGCCAGGTCCGCCGCGCGGGCCTCGATCAGGTCGCCGACCCGCCACAACACCTTTGCGCGTTCGCCGGGGGCCTTGCCCTGCCAGACACCCGCATCGAAGGCCTCCCTCGCCCGTGCCACGGCCTCGTCGATCGCCTTGGCCCCACCATCGGTGAACTCCGCGATCTGCTCCTCGGAGACCGGATCGATGACGGGGATGACGTCGCCATATCCCGGCCGCTTGCGGAGTTCGTCCACGATCGTCTGTACAACCATCCTGCTTACCTCACTCGTCTCGGTTGGTCTCGCGGTTTACCCCACGAGGGAGTCGTGCTCCGACCAGTACTACTCACGCAATCTGCGTTTGAAGAGAGTGCCGCTCGTTTCTCGTGGCAACTCGTCGACGAAATCCACTGCGCGAGGACACTTGTAGCCGGCGATCCGAGCCCGGGCATGCGCCATCAGTTCTGCGGCGAGGGCGTTCTCGGTCTCCTGCGGATAGATGTTGACCCCGCCGGAAATGATCACGTCCCGCAGGGCGCGGGCCAATGTCCGCGATCGGACCTCGAGCTCTTCGAAGGTGGCGGTTTCTCCAGCGGCGCCCATCACGATCGCCGTCTTCGTCGGTGTCTTCAGCGCATGGTGGGCGAGAGTCATCGGCGCGACGGCCATGAGCAGCACCCCCTATCGCGCTAAGAATCATGTTCTTTCACTGTAAGAATTACATTCTAACAGTGGATCGACAAGCCCTACCGCCAAACGATATGCATCCGCGCCGAGCCCTCGCGGTTCGTCACGCCTTGGGCGCCGCCCCGGTCACCATCCGCAGCAGTGCTGCGACGATTCGTTCGGCATCCTCCGACGTCGGTTGCACCTGGCGCCACAAGTGGTCGGTGAGAATACCGAGAGTCGAGTGTGCGGCCAGCTGCGCTTCCAGAAACGGCTCCGCACTGCCCAACTCGGCAAACGGCTGATGAAGGAGTTCGGCGAGCCGGGCGCCGACCGCAGGCGGCGAGGAAGTGATCCCGGCGCCGGCACCCCCGGCATTCCAGAGCACCGCCCGCGTCGTCCGCGCCGATTCGGCTTCAGCTTGTGACAGGACGCCGTGGACCCAGCGCACGACACGGTCGCGGGGCGTCGCCTCCTTTCCCATTTGGTGGGCGATGTAATCGTGGAGGCGGTCGGTGCCGTCCTCCAGGATGGCCGCTACGAGTTCGTCCTTGGAGCGGAAGTGGCGGTAGAACGCATCGTTCGAGAGCCCTGCGGCAGAGACGATATCGGCGACGCGCGGCTTGCCCGATGTCCCGGTCGTTGCCATCACCGCGCGCCCTGCGTCGATCAGGCGGCCGACCTCCGATGCGTACATGGCCTCGCGATTCGCCACAGCACGAGAAGCGATGCGCCGCGCGACGCCGGATCCCTCCACCGCCGACGACCCGGTAACGGTCACCATCGAACTCGGTTTCGAGAGTTCAGAATTGCATTCTGTCGCATGAGAACTATATTCTCATACGCAGAGAGGAGCCGCAAATGGCATGGGATTTCGAAACCGACCCGCAGTATCAGGAGCAACTGGACTGGGCGGCGGAGTTCGTCAGCAGCGAGGTCGAGCCGCTCGACCAGATCTGGCCGCACGAACAGTTCGTGCCGTTGGACGGCGCACGACGCAAGGCGGTCGATCCGCTCAAGGACGAGGTACGCAAGCGTGGGCTCTGGGCCACTCATCTCGGCCCCGGACTCGGTGGGCAAGGACATGGTCAGCTCAAGCTGGCACTGCTGAACGAGATCCTCGGACGGTCTTCCTGGGCGCCCATCGTCTTCGGCTGTCAGGCACCGGACACCGGGAACGCGGAGATCATCGCCCACTTCGGCACCGAGGCACAGAAGCAGCGCTATCTGCGGCCGCTGCTCGCCGGGGAGATCTTCTCGTCGTACTCGATGACCGAACCGCATGCGGGCGCGGATCCGACGATGTTCGAGACCCGGGCGGTCCGCGACGGCGACGACTGGATCATCAACGGCTGGAAGTACTTCTCCTCCAACGCCGCGACCGCATCCTTCCTGATCGTCATGGCGGTCACCGATCCCGAAGTGAGCGCCTACCAAGGCATGTCGATGTTCCTCGTGCCGACCGACACACCGGGCATCGAGATCGTCCGCAACGTCGGCCTCTATGGCGAACCGATGAACGGCGGTTCGCACGCACTGATCCGTTACAACGCAGTACGAGTGCCCGCGGAAGCACTGCTCGGCGGTGAGGGACAAGCGTTCGCGATCGCCCAGACACGACTCGGCGGCGGGCGGATCCACCACGCGATGCGCACCATCGGGCTGGCCCAGAAGGCGCTGGACATGATGTGCGAGCGGGCGCTGAGTCGGGTGACGGCCGGGAGCAAGCTGTCCGACAAACAGTTCGTCCAGGGCTACATCGCCGACTCGTACGCGCAGCTCACACAGTTCCGGCTCCTTGTGCTCTACACCGCCTGGGAGATCGACAAGTACCAGGACTACCGGAAGGTCCGCAAAGACATCGCCGCTGTCAAGGTGGTCATGCCGACCGTTCTGCACGACATCGCGTGGCGCGCAATGCAGGTCCACGGAGCACTCGGTGTCACCAATGAGATGCCGTTCCTCACGATGATCCACGGCGCTGGGGTGATGGGGCTCGCCGACGGACCCACCGAGGTGCACAAGATGACCGTGGCCCGTCAGGTCCTACGCGGCCACGCACCCTCCGACGACGTGTGGCCAACGCGCTGGATTCCGAAACTCGAAACCGCCGCTCGCGAGAAGTATGCGAGGTTCCTCGAACACGAAGTGGGTATCCAATGATCGACATCGACCGACTCGCCGACTGGATGGATGGCACCGGACTACCCGGCAAGGGCGAACCCATCGAGGCGCGATTCCTCTCCGGCGGAACACAGAACGAGATCTACGAGATCGCTCGCGGTGCGGAACGCTGCGTCATCCGCATCCCACCCGCGACCGCACCGGCCGACCGGGACCGGGGCATTCTGCGGGAATGGCGCATCATCGAGGCGCTGGACGGTACGGATGTCCCGCACACGAAAGCGATCGCAGCCTGTGACGACACGTCCATCCTCGGCCGGGCGTTCTACCTCATGGGGTTCGTCGACGGCTGGTCCCCGATGGACCACAAACGGTGGCCGGCCCCCTTCGACACCGACCTCACCCTGCGGCCCGAACTCGGCTATCAACTCGCCGAGGGTATCGCGTTGCTGTCCAAGGTGGATTGGCGTGCGAAGGGTCTGGGCGATCTCGGTCGACCGGACGGATTCCACGAACGCCAGGTGCAGCGGTGGACCGGATTCTTCGAACGCATCAAGGGGCGCGAACTCGACGGCATGGATGTCGCCACACGGTGGCTGGAGACCCATCGACCGATCGACTACATCCCCGGACTCATGCACGGCGACTACCAGTTCGCCAACGTCATGTTCCGTCACGGTGCGCCCGCTCGCCTCGCGGCCGTCGTCGACTGGGAGATGGGCACCGTCGGAGATCCGAAGCTCGACCTCGCCTGGATGCTGCTGAACTGGCCCGACGACACCTCATCGGAGGCCGCCTCGCAGGCCAGCTATGTCGACCTGCGGGGACTGCCCAGCCGACCGGAGGTCGTCGAGCATTACGCGAACGTATCCGGTCGGCAGGTCGATGATCTCGACTACTACCTCGTGCTGGCCCATTGGAAACTGGCCATCGTCCTCGAACAGGGCTTTCAGCGAGCCGGCGACGACCACAAGCTCCTATCCTTCGGCCCGATCGTGCCGACCCTGATGGCGTCGGCAGCCGAGTTGGCCGAATCGACGGACTACCGCTCATGACGACACGGGCGAACGAACTGCTCAGCCGGCGGCAGGGTTCCAGCCTGGTCCTGACCCTCAACCGCCCGGAGGCGCGAAATGCCCTCACCGGGCATCTGATCCGCGCGATCGGGGACGCTGTGATCGAGGCCGAGAACGACCCCGAGATCCGTGCCATCGTCTTGACGGCCAGCGGGGATCGGGCGTTCTGTGCGGGAATGGATCTGCGCAGCTTCGCCGAGGGCGGTGACATCGGCACCGGCGACGATCCGGCCACCACGGCCTACTATCGGCTCACCCGCGGCGAGACCGCGATGCCGGCCATCGGCGCGGTGAACGGGGTCGCGATCGGCGGAGGTCTCGAACTGCTTCTCGGCTGCGACCTCATCGTCGCCACCGCCGAGGCCCGGTTCGGTCTCCCCGAGGCGAAACGGGGTCTCTTCCCCGGTGGTGGGGGCACCGGCATCGGTACCCGAATCCCGCTCAGCGCCGCGCTGGAGATGACGCTTACGGGCGAGTTCCTCAGCGCGCAAAGAGCTTTCGATCTCGGTCTGGTCAACGCGGTCGTTGCGGCCGATGATCTCGTCGCCACCGCACTGGACTATGCGGGTCGGGTCGGGTCGTGCGCTCCGCTGAGTCTGGCCGCGTGCAAGGAACTGGTCCGGCTCGCGGTGACGGACCCGAGTCAGGTCACTGAACGCCTGTCCCACTGGCAGTCGGTGGTGTTCACCAGCGAGGACGCGATCGAAGGCGCGACCGCCTTCATGCAGAAGCGGCAGCCGCGGTGGAAGGGACGCTGAGGTGGGCATTCGCGCCGCGGTGTGCGAACACCACGGACCGCCGGAGACCGTGACGGTCCGGGATACCGCGCGGCAGCAAATCGGCGACGACACAGTCCGGGTCGCCGTCGCGTTCGCCGCGGTCAATTTCCCCGACGTGCTGGTGGTCGCCGACGATTACCAGATCAGCGTGCCGACCCCCTTCACCCCCGGAAGCGAGTTCGCCGGGTTCGTGACCGAGGTCGGCGCCCGGGTCGAGGAGTACGCTGTGGGCGACCGCGTCACTGGGACAGGCCTTTTCGGTGCCTTCGCACAGGAAGTGGTCACCGATTCGCACAAGCTGAGTCCGATTCCCGACGGTCTCCCCGCGCGGCTGGCGGCCGCCTCGGGGGTCGCCTACCGCACCGCACACCACTCGCTGCGTTCGGTCGCCCGGATCCGGAAGGGTGACCCAGTGGTTGTCCTCGGCGCCGGCGGCGGAGTCGGTCTGGCCGCGGTTGCGATCGGCCACGCCCTCGGGGCAGAGGTGATCGCGGTGGCCTCCTCCCCGGACAAGCTCGCGGCCGCCCGGCGACACGGTGCACGCCACCTCGTCAATCACCGCGAGGTCGACCTGCGCTCCGCGCTCAAGGAGATCGTGCCCCGTGGTGCAGCGGCGGTGATCGACCCCGTCGGTGGAGATCTCACCGAACCCGCACTGCGCGCCCTGGGCCGAGGCGGCCGTCTCGTGACGGTCGGTTTCGCATCCGGCGAGGTCCCGCGAATCCCGCTCAATCTGGTCCTGGTCAAAGGAGTTCAGATCCTGGGCTTCCAGTTCGGTGACATCGCACCGGATGAGTTCGACCGCAACGAAGAAGAGCTCCGCACCCTCATCACCTCGGGACAGGTGGTGCCACACATCGGTGCGGAATTCGGTCTCGATGAGACAGCCGCCGCGCTGCGCATGGTCGCGGACGGCCGGGCCATCGGCAAAGTCTTGATCCGGGTCGGCGGGTGCGGCCCGTGAACGCGTGCGCATTTGCGTGACGGCGCGTGTTCGCCGGCGACACCCGCTGTGCGCGACCCGCCCGGGTTCAGCCGGCCGGCACCAGCGATTCGCACCGGGCGGTGCTCGCGATCCGGAAGGACTCGACCGGCGTCACTCGATCATCACCCAGGTGGGCGGCCGCGCACGCCCGCCGCTTGAAAGCCTGCGCTGCGGCGCTCAACCGGTGCGGCACAGTGGCATACCTCGTATCCAGTTCCGTCACCTCCGGTCCCCAGAACCTGATGTCAGCCCTTCCGCTGTCGATCGCGGCCAAAGTCCGCTTGTGGACCCGTTCGTCGCCCGTGAAAAGGCTCGTCGAGATCGCCAGCGCCTGCGGCCAGGGCCCATCCTTCCGGTTCTCGAGCGAGCAGCCGAGGTCGAAAACGGTGGCACCGAGAATACCCAGCGGGCGAGTGTTCCCACCCTCCAGCACGTGCACAGTCACATCCCAACCGGCCAACGATTGATCAAACAGCCAGCCTCCGGTGTACTCGATGGCCTCCAGCGGATCCGACGCGATCACGGCGAGGCGATAACGGAGGGGGCGACGTCGCGCGTCAGATCGCGCTCGAGAGATCTCACGTACTCCCGGAACACGGTTACCAGTGGAATTGACGGATCTAACAGCCATGAGGTTTCCATTCCATTGATGAAGGCGATGACTTCCACGGCCTTCTCGGCCGCGTCCAGGTCGGAACGGAAGCGCCCATCACGTTGACCACGCCGAATACCCTCGGCGACGGTCTCCACGGATGCGTGGTAGCGGAACAGCAAGCGGTCGTGCAGCGGGGCTTCCGGCTCCAGGTTCTCCGCCTGCAGCACGGTGAACATCCGAACCCGCTCCGGTGACCGTTCGAATCGCGCCGCGACATTCTCGAGTTGCTCGATGATGTCCCCCTGACGATCCGCGTGTTCGTCGTCGTCGGCGTCGCGGAGCGCGAGTACCGCGTGGAGCAACTGCGCCTTCGACTCGAAATGATGCAGGAGACCTGCGGGCGTGACGCCCGCCTCCGCCGCGATCTGCGCCACAGTCGTCGCTCGCCATCCGTTCCGGGCGAGCAAACGCTGCGCCACCTCAAGGATGCGTTGCCTGCGTTCCTCTCCCTTGGCGAGAAGCGCTTCGTACGGACGTGGTTCAGTCACCAGTTTCCACTTTTTCGCCGCCACAGATGGTGTCACTGCTCTTCGGGGGCTGCCCCGAACCAACCTAGTAAACACATAGTAGGTAGGTTGGCCAAATGTGACAAGGGTCTCAGGAAATCTGATGTGCGCAATGGTTCACAAGGTGCAGGTGGTCCGGCCCATGGTCAGAGCCCGAGGGACTTCGCGATGATCGACTTCATCACCTCGCTCGTACCCGCATAGATCCGCGCCACCCGGGCATCGGTGTAGAGACGCGCGATCGGGTACTCCATCATGTAGCCGTATCCGCCGAACAGCTGCAGGCAGCGGTCGACGGCACGCGCCTGCATCTCGGTGCAGAAGAGCTTGACCCGGGCGGCGTCGGCCGCCGACAGCTCTCCGTCGACCAGGTCGAGCACCGCACGGTCGAGCATCGCCTGTGCCGCCTCGACCTCCGCCGAAATCGATGCCAACTCGAACTTCGTGTTTTGGAAACCGGAAACCGGCCGTCCGAACGCCTTCCGTTCCTTGACATACTCGATGGTCGTCGTGAGCGCCGCCCGCGCCTGCGCGACCGAGCCGGCCGCGACGGTCATCCGTTCCTGCGGGAGATTGTGTCCGAGGTAGCCGAATGCGGCTCCCTCCTCCCCCAACAGATTTGCCACCGGCACCCGCACATCGGTGAACGACAGTTCCACCGTGTCCTGCACCTTGCAGCCCATCTTGTCGAGCACCCGGCCCCGCTCGAACCCGTCCATCCCGTCCTCGACGACGAGCAGGCTCAGCCCGGAACGACGGTTGTCCGGATCCGTCGACGTCCGGGCGACGACGATGACCAGATCGGCGAGGAGACCACCGGTGATGAATGTCTTCGCACCGTTGAGGACGTAGTGGTCCCCGTCGCGGACCGCGGTGGTGGTCACGCCCGCGAGGTCGGAACCGGTGCCCGGTTCGGTCATGGCGATGGCGGTCAGGCGGGTGCCCTCCGCCAGTCCCGGGAACCACCGGTCCCGCTGTTCGGTGTCGGCGTAGCGCAGGAAATACGGCAGGATCACGTCGAGCTGCGTGCGCACCGTCGACAGCGTGACAAGTGCGCGCGCCGCCTCCTCCTGGAGGATCACGTTGTAGCGGAAGTCCTCCTGCCCGGCACCGCCGTACTGCTCGGGGACCGCCATCCCGGTGACACCGATCTCGCCGAGACGGGCGAACACCTCCCGCGGCATCTGTCCGGCCTTTTCCCACTTCGGGTAGTCGTCGGCGACCTCCTTGGTGATGAAGTCTCGGACGAGCAGGCGGAAGGCCTCGTGATCGTCGTTGTAGACCGAACGTCTCATGTGTACCCCTCTCAGCCGATCAGCTCGACAAGCGTCGCGTTGGCGGTACCGCCACCCTCACACATCGTCTGCAATCCATAGTGAATCCCGTTGTCCCGCATGTGGTGCAGCATCCTGGTCATCAGGATCGCGCCGGAGCCACCGAGCGGATGCCCGAGCGCGATGGCGCCGCCGACGGGGTTGAGGCGGTCGGAGTCCGCTCCGGTCTCGGCCAGCCATGCCAGCGGCACCGACGCGAACGCTTCGTTCACCTCGAAGGCGCCCACGTCGCCGATACCCACTCCGGCCTTGGCGAGCACCTTCTCGGTCGCCGGGATGGGACCTGTCAACATGAGCACAGGATCCGCGCCGGTCACCGCGCCGGCGACGTATCGCGCCATCGGCGTGAGGCGCAGTTCGCGGGCACGGCGCGATTGATCGTCGTGCCGGGAATCGTCTCCGGCCATTCTGCCGCGAGCACCGAGTAGCGGCCGATGTTGCTGGACTGGTCGCCGACCTGGGACACGCAGCCCCAGATCACGTCGTCGACGACCCTCGGGTCGAGGTTGGTGCGCCGGGCGAGTTCGGTCAGCACGATCGCGGACAGGTCGGCCGCGTGCATCTGCGACAGGCCGCCGTTTCGCTTGCCCACCGGTGTGCGGACAGCTGCGGCGATCACGACATCACGCATGGTCACTTCTCTCCGATCTCGTTTCTTCCCGATCCGCTCCCGGGGGTGGGACCGCCCACCGGCCGGTGAACACCGGGTCCTTCTTCTGGGCGAACGCGGCATACGCGGCGGCAACGTCCGAGGTACCGAAATTGACCACCTGTGAGAGTGATTCGGCGGCGAGCGCATCCCGCAACGTTGCGGAGGCACCCTCGTTCAGCAACATCTTGATCTGGGCCAGGGCGATCGGCGGCCCGTCGGCCAGGTGCCGTGCCCGTTCGACGACGAATGCGTCGATCTCGTCCGCGGAGACCACCCAGGTGACCAGGCCCAGCGTGTGGGCCTCGGCGGCGTCGATCATCTCCGCGAAGAGCGCCAACCGTTTTGCCTGTTGCAGGCCGACCAGCTTGGGTAGTAGCCACGATCCACCGAGATCCATCGACAAACCGCGGCGGGAGAAGATCTGCGAGAACCGGGCGTCCGGCGTTGCCACGACGAGGTCACAGCCGAGCGCGAGGTTCCAGCCCGCTCCGACCGCGACACCGGTAACTTTCGCGATGGTCGGGATCTGCAGATCGTGCAGCGCCATCGCAACGTCGGTGAGGATGCGCATCTTGGCGGCGGGATGGCGGGCATCCGGCTTCGAGATGTCCGCACCGGCGCAGAACGATCCGCCGGCCCCGGTCAGGATCACCACGCGCGCTTCGGAGTTGCGGGAGGTGTCCTCGAGCACATCACGCAGCGCACACCAAGCCGGCCAGTCGAGGGCGTTCTTGCGGTCCGGGCGACTGAGCGTGATGGTGCGGACGCCGGCCTTGTCGTCGACGACTACGCCGTCGGAGCCGACCGGCGTGGTCATCGTTCGAACGCCGGGCCGACGGCACCCTGCGCACGAAGTCCGGCGATGTCGGATGCGTCGTAGCCCAGTCCGGCGAGGACGGTGTCGGTGTGCTCGCCGAGCCCGGGGATGGCTCCCATGACCGGTTCGATCCCCTCGATCACCGGTGGCGGGAGAACCGCGGTGATCGGACCGTTGGGTGTGTCGACCTCACGCCACCGGTCGCGGGCGGCCAGATGCGGATGCGCGATCACATCACTCGGCCGGTTGAATCGGGCGTTGCCGATCCCTGCGGCGTCCGCGGACTTCTGGATCTCCTCGAGATCGTGCTGCGCACACCAGTCGCCGATGGCGCCGTCGAGGAGCTCACGGTGGTCGACGCGGCCGGCGTTGGTCCGGAATCGGGGGTCCGCCGCCAGATCGGCGCGTCCCAGGATGTCGGTCGAGAGCCGTTGCCACTCGCGGTCGTTGGTGGTGCCGAGGACCACGGTCTGACCGTCTGCGGTGAGGTACGCGCCGTAGGGCGCCACGGCCGGAGAGCCCATCCCGCGCGGTTCCTGATCGATCCCCGTGTACCGCGTGTAGTTCAGCGCGTACCCCATCAGTTCGGCCATGGTGTCGAACAGACTGATCGCGATCGCGCCACCTCGCCGCCCGCCGTGCGCTCCGCCGCCTCCGCGCGCGACCAGGAGCGACAGGATGGAGATGGCCGCGTACAACCCCGAACAGACATCCGCCACCGGTGGTCCGGGCTTGGCCGGTGCGCCCGGCGACCCGGTGATGGCGCACGCACCCGATTCGGCCTGTGCGAGCAGATCGTAGGCACGCTTGTGGGACAAGGGTCCCCCGGGACCGTAGCCATCGATCTCCACGACGATCAGATCGGGGTGACGGTCGGCCAGATCGGCGGGCGTGATGCTCATCTTCGCCGTCGACCCGGGGGCTAGGTTCGAAACCAGGACATCGGCCTTTTCGAGTATCCGATGCAGTATCTCGAGACCCGCAACAGATTTCAGATCAAGGGTCACCGATTCCTTGCCGCGGTTGACCCAGACGAAGTGGGCGGCCATACCCTTGACGGCGTCGTCGTAATGGCGGGCGAAATCACCGCCCTTCGGGTTCTCCACCTTGATGACCCGGGCTCCGAGGTCGCCGAGCGTCCGGGTGCACATGGGCGCGGACACGGCCTGCTCGAGCGCGACCACGGTGATTCCCGCCAGCGGGCCGGGCACCGGCGCGTCAGGGGATGCATCGGGTCTGTCGGGATACGCAGTCATCACATCACCATGCCGCCGTCCACCGGCAGCACCTGCCCGGTGATGAACGACGCCGCATCGGAGGCGAGGAAGACGAATGCGCCGGCCACCTCGGCGGGCTCTGCCCAGCGCCGCAACGGAATTCGGTTGATCATCGTCGGGGCGAATCGTTCATCGGTGCGGATTGTCTCCGTCATCGGGGTCGCGGCAAGCGGCGCGAGGGCGTTGACCAGAATGCTCTTGCGCGCCAACTCACGGGCGAGTGATTTCGTGAGTCCGATGATGCCGGCCTTCGCGGCGGAATAGTTCACCTGCCCGAGTGTTCCGGTGATACCCGCGGCCGACGTCACGTTGATGATGCGTCCGGTGCCGTCGGTCGGTAGGTACGGCAGGGCCGCCTGCGAGCAGTTGAACGCGCCCATGAGATGGATGTCGAACAAGCGGTACATGCTGTCGGCGGTGGTGTCGGCGAACATCGCAGGTGCGGTGACGCCGGCGTTGTTGACGACGATGTGGACGGCCCCCTCGCCCAACGCGGCAGCGCGGCTCATCGCGGCGTCGGCACTCTCGCGGTCGCTCACGTCGAGGGCCATGCTGTCGGCCTTGCCGCCTGACCGCGAGATCTGTTCGGCCACTTCCGCTGCGGCGGACGCGTCGACATCGGTCACGAGGACCACGGCACCGGCGGCCGCGAGTGCGGTGGCGACCGCGGATCCGATACCTCCGGCGGCACCGGTGACGACGGCCGCTCGGCCGGTCAGGTCGAACATCGTGTTGTCGGCCATCAGTAACTCCTCGGCATACCCAAAGTGTGCGATCCCAGATAGTTGAGGATCATCTCCTGGCTGATCGGCGCGATACGCATCACGCGCGCTTCGCGGAAGTAGCGCCCGACGTTGTACTCCTCCGCGTATCCCATCCCACCGTGCGTTTGGACGGCACGGTCAGCGGCGTTGAAACCTGCTTCGGCGCAGAGAAATTTGGCGGTGTTGGCCTCGCGACCGCACGGGCGGCCGTTGTCATAGAGCCAGGTCGCCTTGCGTAAGACCAACTCCGCGGCATCGAGGTGGGCCAGCGAATCCGCGAGCGGGAACTGGATCGCCTGATTCATCCCTATGGGCCGGCCGAACACCTCACGCTGCTTGGCGTAGGTCACCGCGCGGTCGAGCGACACCCGTCCGAGACCGAGCGCCTCGGCCGCGATGAGCATGCGCTCCGGGTTGAGCCCGTCGAGGAGGTAGGTGAACCCCTTCCCCTCCTCACCCACCCTGTCTTCCGCAGGGACGTAGAGGTCGTCGATGAACACCTCGTTCGAGGTGACCGCGTTGCGGCCGAGTTTCTTGATCGGCCGGATGTCGACGTGCGCGCGGTCGAGGTCGGTGAGGAAGAGGGTCATGCCGTCGGTCTTCTTCTCGACCTCGTCGTAGGGTGTCGTCCGCGTGAGCAGCAGGATCTTCTCCGACTCCATCGCCTTGGAGATCCACACCTTGCGACCGTTGACGACGTACCCATCCCCCGTCCGGCGGGCGAACGTGGTGATCCGCGACGTGTCCAGACCTGCACCGGGTTCGGTGACACCGAAGCACACATGCAGATCACCGTTGGCGATGCGGGGCAGCGTGCGTTGCTTGAGCTCCTCGGTACCGTGCACGACAACCGGATGCATCCCGAAGATCGACAGGTGGATCGCGGTCGCGGCGTTCATGCCGCCCCCCGATCGCGAGACCTCCTCGAGGAGGAGAGTCGCCTCCGTGATGCCGAGGCCGTGCCCGCCATACTCTTCCGGGATCGTCATCCCGAGCCATCCGCCCCCTGCGATGGCCTGATAGAACTCGGTCGGGAAGTCGTGTGCGAGATCCTTCTCCATCCAGTAGTGATCGTCGAACCGACCCGCCAGCTCCGCCACCGACTTACGGATCAGCTGTTGATCCTCGGTCAGTTCAAAACTCATTCCCGCCGACATCTTCGGCCCCCTCTCGTCGTCTGGGCAACAGGTGCGTGCACCGGCTCGGTCCGTGGTCGAATCGGTGCACCGGCATCAGACGATCGTCAGTCGGATGCCGGCAGCGCCTTTGCCGCCTTGATCGTCATCGCCGATCCCCCGCACGACAGCTGCCCCGAACCCGATGCCGTGCAGAGCAACTCCACCGAGTCGTCGGCGTCGACATAGCGCTTGCCGATCAACGTCTTCGGTTCTGCTCCATCGGGTGCGGGCTGGGTCACCGACCTCGCGGGCTGCAGTGGCGAGCCGTCGCAGGTGACCGAGGCCTCGCCGCCTGCAGGTGCCTTGACCACGACGACCTTGGTCGAACACGTCGGACAGGCCAGTTGTTCACCCACGCGCAATTGCGGCGCTTCGGTGGTCATCGTGCAGTCCCTTCTCTGGTCGTGTCTGAGCGTTCTCGACGACCGATATGCGATCGGCGGTCAGCTGTTCTCCGAACGCGTTGAGATCGAAGGCCTGCCGCGCCAGCCAGAAACGCAGGAAGTTTGTCAACGAGTACCGGAGGAACACTGCCGAACTCACGACCGCGACCGCGATTCCGGTGAGTGCGAGCGTCAATGCATCTCGCTGCACAAGCGGGTCGGACGTATTGTGCGACATCAGATAGGCGATGATGCCGAGTGCGACACCCAGGATCATTCCGGCGACGCCGAGCCGAATCCACATCTGCGACCTACTCTTTGCCGGATCCGGGATCTTGAGACGATCGAGTTCCTGAGCGAAGCGTTCGGCCCGATCGTTCTTCGGGGTTGAGGTCATGGCGTGCTCCCAAGGTAGAGGTTGGCAAGTTCATTCCTGAGCGATTGATCGGGCGGACCCTCGTATTCGACCTTTCCGCGCACGAGCACCGCCGCGTGATCTGCCATGTCGAGCACAGCGGAGGCGAACTGCTCCACGACCAGGACCGCGACGCCCTCTCGGGCGATCTCCGCGACCCTCTCGTAGAGTTCTCCCACCACCAGCGGCGCCAGGCCCATGGACAACTCGTCCAATAGCAGGACGGCCGGGTCCGTGGTCAATCCACGCGTGAGTGCCAGCATCTGCTGCTCGCCACCCGACATCGTTCCGGCGGTCTGCGAGGCCCGTTGTTCCAGGATCGGGAACCGCGAGAACGCCAGAGCCTCGATCTCTTCCCGGGTCTTGCCGGTGAAGGTCATCATCCAGAGGTTCTCGCGCACGGTGAGGTTCGGGAAGATCCCTCGCCCCTCCGGGATCAGGCACACCCCTGCGCGCGCGGCGTCTCTCGACGAGATGCCGGTGACGTCCCGACCGGCATAGTGCACCCGACCCGAATCGACCGGGTGCACACCGGCAGCGACCTTCTGCGTTGTCGTCTTGCCCGCGCCGTTCGGACCCAACAACGCCAACACCTGCCCGGCACGCACCCTCAGACTGACGCCGTGCAGAGCGGTGATGCCGTCGTAACCCGCACGCACATCACATAACTCGAGAAGTGGAGGAATCATGACGCCCCCAGATAAGCGTCGAGGACCGCAGTATGCTGCCGGATCTCATCGGGAGTCCCCGACGAGATGATCGCGCCGAGATCGAGAACGTGCACGGTGTCGCAGACCCCCATGACGAGTTCCATGTCGTGCTCGACCAACATCACCCCCACCCCGTCGGCCGCGACTTTCCGCAGGATCTCGGCGAACCTATCGGTCTCGTCCGGATCCTGCCCGGCCGCGGGCTCGTCGAGGAGGATGAGTCGGGGCTCGGTCGTCAACGCCCGGGCGACTTCCACGAGGCGACCGACGCCCGTGGGCAGCGAATCGGCGAGGCGATCCGCGTACGCACCGAGCCGGACGCGGTCGATGATCTCGTCCACCAGCCGGGATGCCTGTCCGCCCGCCATGCGGATATCCGCCGCGACGCGCAGGTTGTCGCGAACGCTCAGTCGTCCGAAGAGTTCGAGACCCTGGAATGTCCGCGCCATGCCTTTCCGCGCACGGTGCGCCGGACCGAGCTTGGTGATCTCCTCGCCGTCGAGGACGACACGTCCCGTTCCGGGGCGACGCAATCCGCAGATCACGTCGAACAGGGTGCTCTTACCGGCACCGTTGGGACCGATCAGCCCGGTGATCTGACCACGTTCGGCGACGAGATCAACGCTGTCCAATGCGCGATGCGCACCGAACGTCACCGAGACATCACTAACTTCGAGTAGCGAGGGCACGTTCCAACTCCTCCTCGTCTTCCGGCTGCCACGGGCGGGACACACCCCACCACTCGACAGGAACCTGGGCCTCGGTCGGTTCGACCGTCTGCGTGCGGCGCAGTCGGTGAGCGGCGAGCATCGGCGTTCCGATCGCCGCGACGATCAGAAGAACGACGAACACGTAGCCGTTGATGACGTCGCTCATCCGCAGCACCCAGGCAACGAGCGTCCAACCCACGAGACCACCCATGACGATGCGGTCGGCGAAGGCGGCATCCCACCGCTTGCGCAATGCGGCGATGCCGCCGCCCTCCTTCACCGCGCGTGCGCCGAAGGCGATACCGGCGATGGCCGGAATTGCTTGTGACACGCCACGCAACGCCGGCCAGAGGACACCGATCGCGTTCAATGGTCCGGCGAGTGCTGCGCCCGTGAAGATCCCGCTACCGACGGCACCGAGACCGGCCAGCACCACGACCAGGAAGATCGGCAACCCGGTGATGAAGTTGAACTGTTCTCCGGTAACCGAGCCCTGCTGCATCCCGTACAGCGCGCCACCGAGCCCGGCCAGCGCCGAACTCAATCCGAACACCAGGAGTTTGCTGGTCAGCAGGTTGCCGCCGAGGGTCGCATAGGCGGCCTCGCTGTCCCGCAAAGCGATCAGCTTGCGGCCGAGTCGCCCTCGCCGCAGCGCTGCGACACCGATCGTGGCCAGGGCCAGCACACATGCGGCGAACACTGTGGTGCGCTGTGGCGTGTCGATCGCGTAGCCGAAGAGCGAGGGACCGGCCACCTCGATCGAGCCCTGCTCGAAGAAGGACACCCGAATCCCGAAGACCTCGAACGCCGGAAGGGTGAAGATCCACCGGTCGAAGATCACCGCGATGGCCGCGGTACCCAGCGCCAGGTACACACCCGAGAGTCGAAGCGCGGGAATCGCTATCACCGCACCGATGACTCCGGTCGCCAACGCGGCCGCGATGATCGCCCACCATTGGCCGTCGGCGCCGAATCGTGCGCAGGCGATCGCCCCTATTCCCGCGAGCGTGATCTGGCAGAGCGAGATCTGACCGGCGTACCCCGCCAACGGCACGTACGAGATCGCCATCACACCGATGGCGAAGATCTGCCCGTAGGTGAGAAGGTCGCTGTCGCTCAGCACTGTCGCCAGGATCAACCCGGTCCACACGATCGTTCCCGCGAAGAACAGGGTGCCGCGGATCGACGGCAACGGCACCGGGCTCAATTGACGGTCACGGCCGCGTAACCGTCCGTGTGGGAAGGCCAGCAGCGCCAGCAGAAGCAAGATCGCGGGTGCCGCCAGCCGAATCCCGGGCAGGAACTGGTTCTGCGGGAGGTAGCCGGTCAGATAGCTCTCCATGCAACCCACCACCACCGCACCGACGAAGGTGAGCGGCAGACTCTTCAGGCGCCCAAATATTGCTGCGGCATAGGCACTCACGATGACCAGGGACAGCGACATCGCATCCAGCGCAACGGCCGGCGCGATCAGGACGCCACCGACGGCCGCGAGCTCGAGACCGAGGACCCATGCAATTCTGTTGGCGCGGACCGGATCCGCACCTGTGATCGCGACAAGCGACCGGTCGTCGACGGTGGCCCGCATCTCGGTACCCGTGCGGGTCTGCAGCAGCAGCACTCGCAGGCCCAGCGCCACGACAACCGCCACACCCATCGTCAACGCCTGATGCCAGGTGACCGTGGCCCCAAAGACGTGGAAGGGTTCGCGATCGGCAAGGAACATGGGCAGATTGCGCGGTTCGTTCGGATCCCACACCCATCGGGCCACGGCGATCAGTCCGCTCAGCAGCGCGATGGTCATGACCAGTTTCTCGGCCTCCCCCAGTACCTGCGCGGGGCGCATGGCCATCTCGACCAGGAGCCCGAACGCCGGCGTGAGAATGCCGAGAACGACGACGAGCGACAGCCAGACCGGCCAGCCCCAACCCGCACTGAACTGCCAGTAGGTGAACGCCGCCATCATGCCCACCGCACCGTGTGCGAAGTTGAAGACGCCGGTGGTCGTGTAGGTGACCACCAGCCCGCCGCTGATCACCGCGTAGATCGCGGCGGTGCTGAGGCCGACCACCCCATAGGCGAGGAATTGTTCCATTACTTCAGGTCACTCGAACTCTTGCCGACGTCCGCCAGCGTCACCCCGCTGCCGTAGTCGGCAGTGGTCTTCTTGACGGGGATGTTGCAGCGGTATGGGCCGTTATCGGGTTTGAAGTCGGCGGCCTGCCAGCCGTTGGCCGTCGCCTGCTCGACGTTGAAGCACGGCGACGGAGCCGCGCCCGGCGTCAAGTCCTGGGCGGCCTGCAGGCCACCTGCTGTCCAGGCGGTCTCCTTGACGGCTGTGTCATACAGGCATTTGCGGGTCAGATCGCTACCGCAGCTCGCGGCCGACTTGGCGAAGAGCAACCACGAGGAGAAGGCGCGCACTGCCGGGGTCGTGAGTGCCACGTCCGGGGCATATGTCGCGTAGAGCTTCTTGAGGTCCTCCATCGCGGGCTCGGTGCTCTCATTGGGCAGGACACCACTCAGATCGACGAGATTGTTCTGCTTCTCGGCCGATGGACCGAGCAGGTCGAGGAAGGGCTGCCCATATGCGTTGTTGGTCGGGTCGATCCAGTCGAGCTTGTAGTTCATGCCGCTCAGGACACTCTCGAGCTTGGCGAGCTGCTTGTACTCGCCGTAGAAGATCAGACCCTTGACGCCTTTGTTCTTGATGGACTGCGCGTACGGCGTCCAGTCGGAGACACCCGAGGCCGGATAGAGGTCGTTGTAGACGAACTTGCCGCCGGCTGCTTCGACCGACTCGACCTGCATTTCTCCGAGCACCTTCGTCACCGGCGAGTCACCGTTGATGATGCCCACCTTGTCGGCGGAGTCCGGGTATGCATCGTTCACCAGCCAGTACCGGAACTGGTAGTAGGGCATGTATCCCAGCTTCTGGGCCGGCGCGGCCTGGACCAGGAGGTCGGATCCCAGTTCGGCAACCTGTGAGGTCTGTGCGGCGAAGTTGGGCAACAGACAGCCCAGACGTTCCTTGGTGCCGAGCCCATCGAGGGCCGCACCCCCGCCCACGAGAGCGAAGTCCTCCTTGCAGGCCGCTGTCACCGCCGGCCGGACCGCCATGAACCGGGTGTCGTGGACGGTCGCGACGAGCTTGCGGCCGTTGATGCCACCGTTGTCGTTGCACCAGGCGGTGAAGACCTTTGCGGCATCACCGAATTCCGAATTCTTGGTGAACCCGACATCGGACATCACGCCGATGCTGATCTGATCATCGGTGACACCCAGCGCAGTTGCCCCCTTGGCAGAGCCATCCTGACAGACATCGGACAGATCCCCGAAGCTGCTCGAGACCGCCGACGAGCCGGAGCCACCACCGGCGGCCGACTCTTCACTCCCGCCGCCGTTGTCGCTTCGACCGCTGCAACCGGCGACGAATGCGACGATCACGATCAGCGCCGCCAAGATTCGTTGTGGTCTCACCTGATTCTCCTCATTGCCATCCCCGGGCTGACGGCCCGCAAGGACCTCCGAGCGCTCGCGACGGCCACCATCGCGCGCAATTACAATCGTGCTCTCAATCTAGGAAACTATCTTCTCACAATTGAAGAATCAACCGGTTCGACGATCTGCGTCACGGGACGCGTGCAGTGTGTCCTGGCGTCGCCGCGAACCACCTCCCGAGATCTTCTATCCAACACGACGACAGGTCGTCAACCAGTCTGATTCCGCAAACGGATTGACTGCGCGGGCGTCTCATGGAAATCTAGTATTCGTCTATGAGAATCTAATTCTCGGCTGATCCGAGAGAGGAGGGGAACGATGCGCCTGTCGCCGCTACCGGCCGACGAGTGGGACGACGAGGTCGACGCCGCACTGGCCGGAATGCTGCCGAAGCGTCGGCGGAACCCCCAGGGCGCCGGCAACGCCCTGGCGACGATGGTCCGACACCCCGGGCTGACCCGGTCGTTCATGCCGTTCAATGCCCACTTGTTGTTCGGATCGACGCTGTCCGCGCGGACCCGGGAACTGGCGATACTCCGCGTCGCAACATTGCGGAACAGTCCGTACGAGGTCGAGCACCACACCGCCATGGGCCTCGCCGCGGGCCTCACCCTCGAGGAGATCGAGGACGCCCAACGCGGCGCGGCCCACGATTCGGTCGATCAGCTGATCCTCGACGCGACCACAGAATTGGACCGCGAGTCCACCATCTCCGACGCCACGTGGGCAGCGCTGAGTGAGCACCTCGACGAGCGACAACTCATCGACCTCGTCTTCACCGTCGGCACCTACGCAACGCTGGCCATCGCATTCAACACGTTCGGCATCGAGCCGGATCGCGAACTAGAGCCCGAATACGAAAGGTAGATCGTTGGCACATTTCAAGAAACCCGATGCCGGAAGCTGGACAGAGAACTTCCCCGATCTCGGCACCGCGCCGGTGGACTACACGGACTCCATCGATCCCGAGTTCTACGAGAAGGAACGCGAAGCCATCTTCCGCAAGTCGTGGCTCAACGTCGGTCGCGTGGAGCGTCTGCCCAGGAAGGGCAGCTACTTCACCAAGGAACTCCCGGTCATCAACACCTCGCTGATCATCGTCAAGGGCAAGGACGAGGTGGTGCGCGCCTTCCACAACGTGTGCCGTCATCGGGGCAACAAGCTGGTCTGGGACGACTATCCGAACGAGGAGACCTCGGGCACCTGCCGGCAGTTCACCTGTAAGTACCACGCGTGGCGGTACAGCCTCGAAGGCGACCTGACCTTCGTCCAGCAGGAAGGCGAGTTCTTCGACCTCGACAAGAACGAGTTCGGGCTGAAGTCGGTGCGCTGCGAGGTGTGGGAGGGATTCATCTTCATCAACCTCGATCCCGCGGCCCAGGCGTTGACAGACTACCTCGGTGACTACGGGAAGGGACTTGAAGGCTATCCCTTCCACGAGATGACCGAGGTGTACAGCTACCGCGCCGAGATCGGAAGCAACTGGAAGCTGTTCATCGACGCGTTCGCCGAGTTCTATCACGCGCCCGTCCTGCATCAGAAGCAGGCGGTCAAGGACGAGGCCGACAAACTGATGAAGGTCGGATTCGAAGCGCTGCACTACGATCTGCAGAGCCCACACTCGATGATCTCGGCGTGGGGCGGGATGTCCCCGCCCAAGGACCTCGAGATGGTGAAGCCCATCGAACGGGGGTTGCGGTCCGGCCTGTTCGGCCCATGGGACCGACCCGACATCGACGGTCTCGACCCGCTGCCGCCGGCCATCAACCCCGCAGGCGCCGTACCGTGGGGGGTCGACGAGTTCGAGTTCTTCCCGAACATGTCGCTGCTGATCTGGGCGCCGGGCTGGTACCTCACCTACCACTACTGGCCCACCTCGGTGAACCGGCACATCTTCGAGGCGAATCTCTACTTCGTGCCCCCGAAGAACGTCCGCGAGCGCCTCGCCCAGGAACTGGCCGCGGTCACCTTCAAGGAATACGCGCTCCAGGACGCGAACACCCTCGAGGCGACCCAGAAGATGCTGGAAACCCGAACCGTCACCGAATTCCCCCTGTGCGACCAGGAGATCCTGCTGCGCCACCTGCACAAGATGGCCGTCGACCACGTGAAGGAGTACGAAAATGCCGAAGTTGCCAGCTGAGTTCGCCGACCTGGAGAAGTTCTCCGACTGGTGCCTCGCCACCGAACCGGAGCGGTACGCGAAGCGCCTCGCATCGACGATGGAGGAGATGCAGGCGTTCTATGATGCGGCAATACCGCGTCTGGAGGACGCATGCGTGTTCGGTGACAAGTTCCAGCTCGACGATCTGCCGGACGACGTCCGGGCGCTGGTGCACCTGATGCAGTCGCTCGTGATGGTGTCGTTCCCGGTGGAGGTCTGGAAGCAGGCCCGTGTTCCGGACAGCGGAGCCGCGTGGGCCGAACTCATCACCGAACCGGTGGTCTGATGATCTGTCTGAAGGCAGCCGGTGTGGTCGACGTCGACGCGGGCGAGCTCGTCACCCCGGGCATCGTGCGCGTCGACGGCGACCGGATCGTCGGCGTCGGGGGGGAGCCGGACGGCGAGGTCATCGACCTCGGCGACAACATACTCCTTCCCGGGCTGATGGACATGGAGGTGAACCTGCTGATGGGCGGGCGCGGGGAACGCCCTGTCTACTCCACGGTGCAGGACGATCCCCCGACCCGGATGCTGCGTGCGGTGGGCAATGCGCGCCGCACGTTGCGCGCCGGTTTCACGACGGTCCGCAATCTCGGTCTGTTCGTGAAGACCGGCGGCTATCTCCTCGACGTCGCGCTGGGCAAGGCGATCGACAAGGGCTGGATCGACGGGCCACGGATCGTTCCCGCGGGCCATGCCATCACCCCGACCGGCGGACATCTCGATCCCACCATGTTCGCCGCGTTCGCACCGCACATCATGGATCTGACCCTCGAGGAGGGTATCGCCAACGGCGTCGACGAGGTCCGAAAGGCGGTGCGGTATCAGATCAAACACGGTGCACAGCTGATCAAGGTCTGCGTGTCCGGTGGCGTCATGTCCCTCACCGGACCACCCGGCGCACAGCACTACTCCTTCGACGAACTGTGTGCGATCGTGGACGAGGCGCATCGTCGTGGTCTGCGGGTGGCATCGCACACCCATGGCGCCGAGGCGGTCAAGGAAGCCGTCCGCGCGGGGATCGACTGCATCGAGCACGGATTCCTCATGGACGACGAGGCGATCAAGACGCTGGTCGCCAACGACACCTTCCTGGTACCGACGACGCGTCTGGCCGACGCGATGGACGTCTCGCACTCCCCTCCCGAGTTGCAGGAGAAGGCCGCCGAGATGTTTCCGAAGGCCAGGATCTCGGTCAAGAAGGCCTACGACGCAGGTGTCAAGATCGCGGTCGGCACCGATGCGCCGGCCATCCCGCACGGAAAGAACGCCGACGAACTCGTAGCACTCGTGGAACGCGGCATGCCCGAAGACGCCGTGTTGCGTGCCGCCACCGCCACCGCCGCCGAATTGATCCAGGTCGACGATCGCGGACGAATCGCCGAGGGCCTGCTCGCGGACATCGTCGCTGTACCAGGAAATCCCCTCGAGGACATCACGGTGACCCAGGATGTCCGCTTCGTGATGAAAGGCGGCAAGGTCTATGTCCAGAACTGACGACATCATCGAGATCGAGCAACTGCTCGCGAAATACGCGGTCACGATGACGAAGGGCGACACCGACGGTGTCGTCTCCGTGTTCACGCCGGACGGGACGTACAGCGCCTTCGGCGAGGTCTATCCGCTCGACCAGTTTCCCATCCTCGTCGCGGCAGCCCCCAAGGGACTCTTCATGACCGGCGCGTCGCTGATCGACTTCGACGACGACGCCAACGCCACCGGTACACAACCGCTCTGCTTCATCGACCACACGCAGCAGGACATCCGCATCGGCTACTACAACGACACTTACGTCCGGACCACCGACGGCTGGCGACTACGAACGCGGGCCATGACGTTCATCCGCCGCAGCGGCGAGCACAATTCCGGTCGGCCGCACGCGATCCCGCTGAGCGGGGAATGAACAACGCCGAGTTCCGGGCGGGGGTCCGCGAGTGGCTCGACAGCCACGATCTCGCGCCCGGGAACGACCACGCGTTCGACGCCCAGGTGGCCCAGCTCTCGCGGGTCCGCAGGGCACTCTTCGACGCCGGCTGGATGCGGTACGGCTGGCCGGAAAAGGTCGGGGGGCTCGGAGGGCCGACAGTCCTCCGAGCCATCCTCGGCGAGGAGGTCGCCACTCGGAATCTCGCGGAGCCGGGCATCTACTCGATGATCGAGGTCCTCGCTCCGACGATGATCTCTTACGCCCGACCGGATCTGGCCGCCGAGTTGGTACCGCGCCTCCTCAACGGCGACGAGCAGTGGTGTCAGGGGTTCTCCGAGCCCGGTTCGGGAAGCGATCTGGCGTCACTGAGCACCCGCGCCACCCCGGCCGGGAACACTTGGATCATCAACGGACAGAAGGTGTGGACGAGCCTCGCACAATTCGCCCAGCGGTGTGTCCTACTGACCCGGACCGGCCCGGGTCACGAGGGCATCACCGCCTTCTTCGTCGACATGGACTCACCCGGCATCACGGTGCGACCACTCCGCACCATGCACGGCGTCGACGAGTTCGCCGAGGTCTTCTTCGATGACGTCGAGGTCCCGGCCGACCGGATGCTGGGCCGGCCCGGAGACGGATGGCGACTCGCCATGGACCTTCTCCCCCATGAACGGTCCACGTGCTTCTGGCACCGCATCGCCTACCTCTACGCGACACTGGACAAGGCTGTGCAGCAAGCAGATCCCTCCGATGATCTCGACCTCGGCGCCGCCTATCTCGCGGTCCACACCGTGCGCTGCCGCTCGTACGCCACCCAGCAACGACTCGCCGACGGCGGCCGACTCGGACCGGAGACCTCGGTCGACAAGGTGCTGTTGGCCACGGCCGAGCAACAGCTGTTCGACACCTACCGTGAGCTGAGCCCGGGTTCGGTCGAGTGGTCGGATCCAGTACTGCGGTCGGAGTTCCTCTATTCGCGTGCCGCCACGATCTACGGTGGAACCGCCGAGATACAGCGGAACATCATCGCGCGCCGGCTCCTCGACCTCGGGAAGGGTGACAGTGGATAGTCACGAGCAGAAACTCCTCGCCGACACGCTGCGCACGACGATGGCGACGAATACGGGGCCACTCCTCGACAAGGCGCTCGATGAGCTCGGCTGGCCGGATATGCTGACCGACTGCCCCGAGATCGCAATCCCATTGGTGTTCCGCCTCCTCGGCGAAACCGGAAGTCACGCGTCCAGCCTCAACGACGTGGTCGCACTGGAACTCGGCGAGGATGCAGATTCCGTTGTCCCGCTTCCGTTCGCGGGCGGTCTGTGGGTGCAGTGGTGTCGTGACGACACAGCACCTCATGACTCCATCGACCCGGAACTCCCCCTGCGCGAGGTCGCCGCCGGTGCGGACGTCCCGCTGACCACCGCCCGCATCGCACTCGGGTGGTGGCTGGTCGGAACGAGCCGCGCCATGCTCGACCTGGCCCGTGGTCATGCCCTCGCCCGGACCCAGTTCGGTCGGCCCATCGCGGCGTTTCAGGCCGTCCGGCATCGTCTGGCGGAATCCCTGGTGGCGATCGAGGGAGCCGAGGCAACGCTGCTCTGCACGAGTGACAACGTGGGCGCCCTGCTCGCCAAGGCGGCCGCCGGGCGCGCCGCCCTCACCACCGTGAGGCACTGCCAACAGGTGTTGGGCGGCATCGGATTCACCGCAGAGCACCCATTTCAGAGTCACGCACGCCGCGTGTGGATGCTCGACTCATTGGCCGGATCCAGCCGCGAACTCACCCGCGACGCCGGTGCACTGCTCCGCGCACGAGGTCGAGCACCGCGACTCGTCGATCTCTGATCACAACGACCGCCTCCGACACCACCGCCGACACCACCGCGAACAGCCGTGAGGCCTGCCTCGGAAGAGGCCGGCCTCAACGCTTTCCGACGTCGCGTCAGGCGCAGGCGGGTACGTCGTTCACACCACCCTGTACGGACAGCAGTGCACAGAATGTGGCGGCACTGACCTTCCAGGTGCCGTCCTCGTTGACCGACTGACCGAGCTGGTCCGGCAACACAGGGGTCCCCTGGAGCAGCAGGTCGAAGGTGACATCGGCGTGTCCGACATCGGTCATCGTCACGCTCTTCACGGCCGCCGTGGTCTGCATGGACTGCGGGTTCTGGGTGAGTCCTTGCAGCACCGGTTCGAAGGCCGCGCCGTCGGTGATCAGCGCGGCTCGTTCGGCGGGAGGTGTTTGACCGTTGAAGAACGTCACGAAGTTGTCGGTGATTTCCTGCGTGGTCGCGGCATCGGCGGTCGCCGATGCGCTCGATGCGGCGGCGGCCGAAGACGCACTGGAGTCGGAATCCGAGTCCGAGCTGCAGCCCGCCGCGACGCCGACGACCATGATCGCGCCGGCACACATCGCGAGTGCACGTCCGATGACTGTTCTGCGCATGATGGAGTCCTTTCTCGTGAGCACCCGAATCCGAAGTGTTCACAGATCCAAGAAAGAGTCGCCGGCGATCCACTGCCGGTAACTGAGATGGTAACCGCATTCTCATATTAGAGAATATGCAATTCTCGGCGCTCTTTGTTGCACTTTGCCCGATTTTGACGTCCGGCCGAGACTACTTGATCGTCGCCTTCATCTCGTCGAGATTCGTCAGGATCGGGTAGCCACCAACACTGAGCGCGTGACCGTGGCCGGTCTGATGGATGTCGAAGACCGACTGGATGGCCGCGTAGAAACCCTGCACATCGAGGGTCTGGTTCACCGCCCGCTTCGCCTGGCGCAGGCCGAACGCCGGCTTCGACGCGATGGTGCGTGCCAGTTCCATGGTTCGCTGATCGAGCTCGTCGCGTGGAACCACGAGGTTGACCATGCCGGTCTTCTCGGCCTCCTCGGCGGTCACCGGACGACCGGTGAAAAGGATCTCCTTCGCCTTCCGCGGGCCGAGTTCCCAAGTATGACCATGATATTCGACTCCACCGATACCCATCATCACCACCGGATCGGAGAACTTCGCATCATCGGCCGCAACGATCAGATCACACGGCCAGCACAACAGCAGTCCCCCGGCGATGCACCGCCCCTGCACCGCCGCGATGCTGGGTTTGGGAATGTTGCGCCATCGCAGGCTGTACTCGAGGTAGCGCCGGGCCTCGCCGGCGTAGACGCGTTCCAGGGTGATCGGCCCCTGATTCGCCCGGCCGCTTTTCAGATCGTGGCCGGCCGAGAAGTGTTTGCCCTCGCCCCGCAGGATGATCACCGAGACACCGGGATCGTCACTTGCCCGCGTCCACGCCGCATCGAGTTCGTCGAGAAGTTCCGCGTTCTGCGCGTTCGCGACCTCCGGCCGGTTCAGCGTGATCGTCGCCACCCGCTCGGACACGTCATAGAGGATGTTCATCGGTCTCCTACTCGAATCCGACTGGGACACTGGCTCTTCGTCGGTTTGACTCATCGTCGGGGCAATCCCAGGACGCGCTCGGCGATCACGTTGCGCTGAATCTCTGAGGTACCCCCGGCGATCGTGTATCCGAAACTGCGGGCGTACCGCTCGAACCAACTGGCATAGAGGGTCTCGAGATCGGTGTGACAGTACGGCGCCGTCAACATGGGGTGCACCAGGCCATCGGCGCCCGCAGCGGCCAGCGCGTGTCCCGTGGCGGACTGGACGGCCTCGGAACCCATCAACTTGAGCACCGACAGGGCCGGGACGTCCTGTTCCCCCCGCGACTCTCTGGCCAACGCACGAGACCCGAGCAGACGTAGGGCTGTCGAATCCATCACCAGTGTGGCGTAGCGATCACGGTCCAACACCGTCGTCGGACGGAAATCGCGCAGGAGTGCCTCGAGCCGTTCAGCGAAGCTGAGCCACAACAGGGTTCGCTCGTGACCCAGCGATCCGTTCGCGACGCGCCAGCCGCCGTTGAGTTCGCCGATGAGATTCTCCGCCGGCACCCGCACGTCCTCGAAGAACACCTCGTTGAAATCCAGGTCTGTCGGCGACGAGATCGCACCGAACGGCCGCCGGGTGACGCCGGGTAGATCGGTCGGGATCAGTAGGACGCTGATGCCCTTGTGTTGCGGCACGTCGGGATCGGTCCGCACGAAGGTCAGCAGGACGTCGGCGTCGTGGGCGCCCGAGGTCCACACCTTCTGGCCGTTCACCACGAACTCATCACCCTCGAGGCGTGCCCGGGTCCGCAGCGAAGCCAGGTCGGACCCCGCGCCCGGTTCGCTCATCCCGAGCGCGGCCGTCATCTCCGCGCGCAGAATACGAACGGCCCACTTCTGTTTCTGTTCGGGGGTACCGAAAGACAACAGCGAGGCGGCGATGATGCCGAGACCTTGCGGGTTGTAACTGTGGTAGATGCGGCGGCGGGACAACTCCTCGAGGTGGACATACTGCTGGAGAATCCCCGCATCGCGACCGCCGAACTCCGGCGGATTCCCGGGCAGGAGCCAGCCGCTGTCGAACTGCAGCCGTTGCCATTCGCGCGCCCACGCCGGAATGTCTGCACTGGACTTCGCACGTACCCCACCTTCGGCCTCGGGCGGGAGGTGCTCGTCGAGGAAGGCGACGAACTCCGCCCGGAACTCCTCGACGTCGGCATCAAAGTTGAGCTGCACGGTACTCCTCGGTGATGATCGCCCGGTGCTCGTCAGTACCACCGAGCATGAGTTCTCCTGCCTTGGCGCGTTTCAGAGCGAACTGGAGGTCGTTTTCCCACGTGTAGCCCATCGCCCCGAACAGCTGGTATCCGTTGCGAAAGACCAGGGATTGACATTCACCCGCCGACGCCTTCGCCATGGATGCTGCGAGCGTCATGTCGGCGCCGTTGGTGGCGATCGTCAGCGCACTGTAGTAAGCCAGCGCACGGGCCCGTTCGATCGCCACATGCATGTCGGCGGCCTTGTGTTTGACCGCCTGGAAGGTGCCGATGGCGACGCCGAACTGCTGCCGGTTGCGCACGTGGTCGAGGGCGAGGTCGAGAATCCGCTGACATGCACCGACCATGGTGATGGAAAGGCCCATGAGCGCGGTGGCCCGGGCCTGCTTCACATCGACCGATGGGTTCCGACACGAATCCAACACGCGCACAACGGGAAAGGTGAGGTCGGCGACGTGCAGCAGCGGGTCGAAGGTCGGTACCGCGGTGGTGATGACCTCGTCGGCGGGGATCACGAACACGCCGGCAGCCGTGACGACGGCGACCTGATCGGCACGGGAGCCGTCGAGCACCATGCGACATGTCCCGCTCAGCAGCCAGCCATCGTCATCGAGGTGGGCATGCACTCCCTCGTAGGCCGCGGCGCCCGCCGCACCGGCGGTTCTGAGCTCACCCGCCAGCGGGGCGAACTGCGTGGTGGTGGCCAGAAACGGTGTCGGATCGGTGGCGGCGCCCAAGGCCTCGAGCGCGATGGCCAGTTCGACGGCATCGGCGGGGTCGATCAGCTCCGTCCAGCCCTGATCTACGAAGGTGCCCCACAGGGTCGCGGGATCGGCCCCACGATCCACGACATCACGAATCCACCCGGGCGAGCAGTCCCGGGAGAGTAGCTCGCGGACGGTCTTGCCCCAGAGGCGTTGGTCGGAGTCGAACTCGACGAGCACGGACACTCCCCTCTCAGCACGGATCGCCCCCAGGTGGCCTGACCCACGAGCGAGATGTGTCTTTTCTCAATCGAGAATACAGTTCTCTTCCTGAGAAAGGAACACTTGCCTCAAGTGCGCGCCGATGGCACTTTTGGTCATTCACTCGGCTAAACTCGGCGTATGGAACTGCACTTCGTCGGAAATTTCGCGCGATGACCAGCGCGAATGAAGAGCCGGCCTGGAAGCAACGCGCGGTGGAGCGGTCGATCAAGACCGCCAAACTCCGCGCCGAACAGCGCGTACAGCGCTTCCTCGATGCCGCCCAGGCGATCATCACCGAGAAGGGCACCACCGAGTTCACGGTCCAGGAGGTCGTCGAACGGTCCAAGCAGTCACTGCGGAGCTTCTACCTACAGTTCGACGGCAAGCACGAGCTCCTTCTGGCGCTATTCGAGGACGCACTGAGCAAATCCGCCGACCAGATTCGCGCCGCCGCGTCGTCCGAGTCTGATCCGATCGAGCGAATCCGCGTCGCGGTGACCCTGCTGTTCGAGTTGTCTCGTCCTGATCCAAATGCCAAGCGCCCCTTGTTCAGCGACTTCGCACCGCAACTTCTCATCACCCACCCGAACGAGGTACGCGTGGCGCACGCGCCACTCGTCGCACTTCTCACCGAGTTCCTCGAGAAGGCCGACGCCGCCGAAGAATTGCGCCCCGGGCTCAATCCACGCAGAATGGCGGCGATGGTCATGCAGACAGTCATGTTCATCGCGCAGTCGAGCACCGCGTCCGGTGAGTCCGAGGGCCACGCCATCACCGCCGACGAGGTCTGGGACTTCTGCTCGCAGGGTTTCTCCCGCAGGACCATCTGAGACCGTAGGAGAATTAGGTTCTCAATCTCGAGATTGGCACTTACACTACTGTCATGGGGAATGACTGGAGTGGGTTGATCTCTGTCCTCGACTTGCACGAGTGCACGCCGGTGGGCGCGGCCGTGCCCGCGACTACGCATGGCGGCGAGGAGTCGGGGGTGAGATGTTTTCGCGGCCCGAACCTCTCACTGCCCTACCGTCGGCTCTTCGGCGGTCAATTGCTCGCCCAATTCGTCGCGGCGGCCACGCTTGGCAGTCCGGAGAAGTCGGTGCGATCGATGCACGCGAACTTCGTTCGCGAGGGACTCGTCGACGAGGAGGTCACCTACGACGTGGTCCACCGGCATCGTGGCCGGTCCTTCGACACGCTGCAGATCAGCGCGCTGCAGCAAGACCGACTGATCGCGGTGGCGACGGTCGCCATGCATGTTCCCGACGATGGTCCGGATGTGCAGACGATCTCCGACATCCCCCCGATTCCGCCGGCCGACCGAGAGATCATCGTCGGCCTTCTGCCGTGGGAGACACGTTCGGTCGACGATCTCGACGAGCCAGCAGCCGCGCCACCGCATTACGAGCTGTGGATGCGCACTCCGCCGGCCAACGATCCGGGTCAGTACCCCGCGGTGGCCGCGTATGCCACGGACCTCACCGTCATCGGGACGGCCCTCCGACCGCTCGACGGATACAGCCAGGGCGGAAACGGCACCGCATTCCATTCTGCGGTCACGTCACACACGATCTGGTTCCATCGGCCACTCCGCACCGACGACTGGCTGCTGCTTCGCCAGGACAGCCCGATCATCGCCGGCGGCCGATGCTACGGGCGCGGCGATCTCATCACCGGAAATGGCTCGCTGGTGGCTTCTTTCGCCCAAGAGGCCGTCGTCCGGTTCCCGTCGTGACCACCCCGGATCTGCTGTCCTGCGCACCGTGGGCCACCGCGCCATCGGCGCCCGATCACTGCGGGGCGTCATCGAACACCAACCCGATCCCCGACGGCACCGCCCCATTTCTCGCCGACCGGTGAGATTTCGGGTGCTGTCGGTGGAATATAGGTCGCTGTCGGTGGGAATCCGGGTGCCGTCGACGACTCGGCTATCGGCGGCTATCGGGGGCGATCAGGCGTTCGGCCGCCGCGTAGACGTCACTGCGGCCGGCGACGGCATCGTCGACGGCATCGGCGAGACCGGGATGCGTACGCAGGCGCGTCATCGCCAACGACAGGATCTGCGTGCGCACGCGGGCCGCGCGGCGGGCGGGATCGTCGTCGCGCCGATGATGGTCGATGGCTTCCAGGAGTTCGGTGACGCCCTCACCACGCGTGGCGATCAGGGTCAACACCGGCGCCGAGGACTCCATCCGCAGGTCGCGAACGGTCTGTTCGGCGCCCTCGCGATCGGCCTTGTTGACCACAAGGATGTCGGCCACCTCCAACAACCCGGCCTTGGCAGCCTGAACCGCATCTCCTGCACCAGGATTGAGGATCACAATGGCGGGGTCGGAAACCGCGGACACCTCGACCTCGGACTGACCCACGCCGACGGTTTCCACGAAAACGATGTCATAGGCCAGTGCCTCCAGGAGGCGGATGGCCGCCGGTACCGCAGATGCCAGGCCGCCGAGATGACCTCGCGTCGCCATCGACCGGATCAGCACATCGGTGTCGTCGATGTGCTGGGTCATCCGGATTCGGTCTCCCAGAAGCGCTCCGCCGCTGTACGGCGACGTGGGGTCGACGGCCAGCACCGCGACCCGACGACCCTGCTCACGGTAGGCGGCGACGAGCGCGGTGATGGTCGTCGACTTCCCCGCACCCGGCGGTCCGGTTATCCCGATGACCGACACCGTGCCGGATGCGGGGCCGATGGCCGCCAGGACAGCCGCCCGACCCTCTCCCTCGACCTGGGTCAGGAGTCGGCCGGCCGCGCGTGCCGATCCGGAGCGCGCCGCTTGGAGAAGGCCGTCGACGGTGGCCGGGAGCGTCGACCGGCGATCAGCCATGGACCTCGATGACCGTCGCCGACCCGAGTCCACCACCCGCGCACATCGAGGCGACACCGATTCCGCCACCGCGCCTGCGCAATTCGTAGACGAGGGTGGTGAGCATCCGCGCCCCGCTGGCGGCTACCGGGTGCCCGAGCGAACATCCGCTGCCGCTGACGTTGACGATGTCGGGATCGATGTCGAGCAGTCTCACACAGGCCAGGCAGTTGGCGGCGAAGGCCTCGTTGATCTCGAACAGATCGACGTCGGCGAGCGAGAGTCCGGCGCGCTCCAGCGCCTTCGGGATCGCGGTCACCGGCGACAGGCCGGTCTGGGCGGGGCCGACTCCCACCGACGACCACGACCGCACCGTGGCGAGCGCGGGCATACCGAGTTCGTCGCTGGCGACCGCCAGGACCGCAGCGGCATCATTGGCGCCGCTGGCGTTGCCGGCCGTGATCGAGAAGCCCTCGATCTCCGGGTGCAACGGCTTCAGCGCCGCCAACTTCTCCATGCTGGTCTCACGACGGGGATGCTCGTCGACCTCGAAGAGCCCGTGGACCGTCTTGATGGGGACCACCTCGTCGTCGAAACGTCCTTCATCGATCGCGCCGATGGCATTGCGGTGTGACCGGAGCGCCCACTCGTCCATCTCCATCCGCGAGATCCCCGCGGCGAGAGCCGAGTTCCACCCGACCGTGATCGACATATCCCGGTTCGGCGCATCCGACTGGTTGGGATGGGTGGGCGGCATCCACCGCTCGATCCACTCCTCACCGACCCGGAAGCTCTGCCGCGGCGAGGTGGACGCGGAGTTCACTCCGCCGGCGAGGATGAGCTTGTCCATTCCGGCGCGGATACTGCCGGCCGCCGTCTGCACGGCCGCGAGTCCGGCCGCACAGTGGCGGTTGACCGCCAGGCCCGGGACGTCGACGAGGCCCGCCGTGATGGCGGCGTGGCGGGCGATCACCCCGCCACCGTAGAGGCCTTCACCGAGGATCACGTCGTCGATCGGGGCCGAGCCGAGATCCTCGACGACGGCGGACACGGTGTGCTCGGCCAGGTCGAAGGCATCGGTGTCGCGCAGCGACCCCTTGAACGCGGTCCCTATCGGGGTCCGGCGCGCAGCGACGATGACGGCTTCAGGCATGGTTCTTCTCCAGTTCTGGTTGCGGCGCGGCGGCTGACAGATCGGCAAGAAGCTTGCGGCGTATCAGTTTTCCCGTCTCGGTGCGCGGGAGTTCGGTGGTGATGATGATCGAATCGGGCGTCTTCGACGACCGCAGGCGTTCCTTCACCCAGGCGCGGATCTCCTCGGGATCGCCCTCCCCGACGACGACGGCGACGAGCCTCTGCCCCCACTCCGGGTCGGGGACGCCGATGACCGCCGCCTCGGTCACCGTTGGGTGCGTGATGAGGACGTCCTCGATCTCGGCCGGCGCGATGTTCTCACCGCCGCGGATGATCGTGTCGTCGGCGCGGCCCTCGATGTAGAGGAAACCGTCCGCATCGAGGCGCCCGAGATCTCGCGTCGCGAACCACCCCTCGTCGTCGAGGACACTCCGGCTTCCGTACTCGCCCGAGATCTGGTCTCCGCGCACGAACACGAGACCCTCCTGTCCGGGCTGCAGCACGGTGCCCTCGGGGTCGCGGATCTCGATGTCGATACCCGGCAGCGCCCGTCCCACCGACCCGAGCCGGGCCCGCACCACGGGATCGGCCGACGTGGCCGCGGCCCGATGGTCGTCGGGCCCGAGAACGGCGATCGATGACGCGGTCTCGGTCAGCCCGTAGGCGTTGACGAAACCGGTTGTCGGCAGCACGTCGAGCGCGCGCTCGATCACCGCCCGCGGCGTGCGGGCGCCTCCGTAGGCGAGGGTGGCGAGCGACGGCAGGTCGCCACCCTCCCCGGCGAGCACGTCGACGACGCGGGCGAGCATCGTCGGGACCAGCATGGCGTGGGTGACCGATTCCGCGCGCACGGTGTCGATCCACTGCCGCGCGTCGAAACCGCTCGCGTACACGATCCGACGACCCGTGTACAGGTTCGACATCAGATTCGTCAGACCCGCGATGTGGTAGGGCGGCACGGCCACCAACGCCGCATCCCCCACTGCGGCCGAGGAGAACTCGAGGGTGTTGAGCACGTAGGCCAACAGGTGCCGGTGCCGCAGAATGGCCGGCTTCGGTTCCGAGGTCGTCCCACTCGTGTAGATCACCACGGCAACGGCATCCGGATTCGTCAGGTCGGCGTCCAGGTCGTCGTCGGTAGGGTCCGGGCGATCGTCGAGTCCGGTGATCCATCCGTCGAGATCCTCGGACCGCAGGATGCGAGCGCCTTCGTGCTTGGCCTCGAGCGCGGCCAGCGCCACGTCGCCGAGCCGATAGTTCAGCGGCACGAACGGGATACCGGCGTAGGCGGCCCCGAACAGCGCGACCGGATAGGCCAGATGGTTGACACCCTCGTAGAGCACCGCTGCGCAGCCTCGGAAACTGTCGGCGGCCCGGCGCGCCAACTGCTTCAGTTCGGCCCCCGTCACGGACCGTGCGCCGGAGGTCACGACCAGCCGGTCATCGACGCTTGACGCCATATCAAGAATCATGGTGATGTTCATGAGAACATTATTCTCTCAGAGAGAGAGTCGGAGTTGCAAGGAGGGATTGCGAATGGAGATCGCAGGAAGTTCGGCAGTCGTCGTCGGCGGTGCCGGAGGGTTGGGCGAGGCGACCGTCCGTCGACTACACGCGGCCGGCGCACACGTGGTGGTGGCCGATCTGGCGGACGAGAAGGGCAAGGAGCTCGAGGCCGAGCTCGGAGTGCATTACGTGCGCACGGATGCGACCAATGCCGATGACGTCAACGCCGCGATCGCCGAGGCCGAGGAGAAGGGCCCGTTCCGCATCTCGGTGGACACCCATGGCGGCCCGGCGTCGGGTGGTCGGCTCGTCGGAAAGGACGGCAGCCCACTGGATCTGGATGGCTTCCGCACCACCATCGAGGTCTATCTGACCGGTGTCTTCAACGTCATGCGGCTCGCCGCAGCGGCGATGGGGCGCCAAGAGGCCGGCGATTCGGGCCGAGGGGTGATCGTCAACACCGCTTCGATCGCCGCCTACGAGGGTCAGATCGGCCAGCTGCCCTACGCGGCGGCCAAGGGCGGTGTCGTCAGCATGACACTCGTGGCCGCACGTGACCTCTCGCCGTTGGGGATTCGGGTGGTGACGATCGCCCCGGGCACCTTCAACACCCCGGCCTACGGCAAGCACGCCGATCAGCTCGAAGAGTACTGGGGCAAGCAGGTTCCGTGGCCGCGCCGCATGGGACAGTCGCCGGAGTACGCGGCTCTGGTGGAACACATCTGTGCCAACGACTACCTCAACGGTGAAGTGATCCGCCTCGACGGTGCGCTCCGTTTCCCACCGAGGTGACCGGCCCGCTCGCCGGACAGGTCGCGTTCGTCGCCGGTGCCAGCCGCGGGATCGGGGCGGCCATCGCCGTCGCCCTCTCCGAGGCCGGTGCCGCGGTCGCGGTGGCGGCTCGGACCGACACCGAATCCCGGGTTCCGGGAACCATTCACACCGTCGCCGACGCCATCAACGCCGACGGCGGGACCGCCCTCCCGGTGATCTGCGATGTCACGGATGAGGAGTCCGTCACGACCGCTACGGACCGGGTCGCCCGGGAACTCGGTGGCATCGACATCGCGGTCGCGAACGCCGGCGTCCTGTGGCTCGGCCCGGTGGAGACGACCCCACAGAAGCGATGGCAACTCTGTCTCGACGTGAACCTCACCGGCACCTTCCTGGTGACCAAACACGTCATCGGCCACCTCCGCGCTCGCGGTGGCGGCTCACTCATCGCGGTGACCACCACCGGCGTCGGCATGATCGAGCGTGGGTCCAATGCCTACTGGGTGTCCAAGGCCGCGGTCGAACGGCTCTATCTCGGCCTGGCACACGACCTTCGCGGCGACGACATCGCGGTGAACTGCCTGAGTCCGTCACGTGTGGTGCTCACCGAGGGCTGGCAGGCGGCTGGTGGCGGACGTGAGATCCCGCCGGAGATGGTCGAACCCCCGGAAACCATGGGTCGTGCGGCCGTCCGGCCGGCAGCGCAGCGGTCCGACGGCATCAGCGGAACCGTCCAGCGCTCCGAACAGCTGGTCGCGCACACGACCTGATCGGACACGCGCCGCCTGGCCGTCAGAGGTGGACCAGGCGGCACCACACCCGGGTGCGCCGCCTCAGCTCTTCGGCGCGGTCAAACGATCGATCGTGGCGCGGAAGTCGTCGGTCTGGAACGACAGCTCCTCGGCCATGTTCGCGTAGTCCAGGCTGGCCAGCACCGCCCGTTCGAGGTGGATGTTCAGCATCCGCTTCGTGGACTCGACCGCCTGCTGCGGCAGCTCCATCATCTTCTTCGCGCACGACGTCGCCTCGCTGAGCGGATCGTCGACGACGTGATTGGCCAGGCCCAGCGCCACGGCCCGCTCGGCCGTGATCCGGGTGCCGGTGAGCGCGAACTCCTTGGCCTGCAGCAGACTGATCTGCAGCGGCCAGGTGAGGGGTCCACCGTCGGCGGCGACGAGCCCGACCTGCACGTGCGGATCGGCCAGGTAAGCGGCAGGACTCATGTACACCACGTCGCTGAGCGCAACCAGACTGCATCCGAGGCCGACCGCCGGCCCGTTGACCGCCGCGATCACCGGAACCCGGCACCGCGCCATACCCAGCACGAGTTCACGTCCATGACGAATCGTCTTGGCGCGCAGAGCCGGATCGGCGCCGAGCTCCTTCAGATACGTGAAGTCGCCGCCCGCCGAGAACGCCTTGCCGTGCCCGGTCAGGACCGCAGCGCGGGCCTGGAGATCCTCGCTCAGCCGGGTCCACAGCTCGGCCAGCCCGGAATGCAGCGCATCGTTGACCGCGTTCAGGGCGTCGGGCCGATTCAGCGAGATGATCCGCAGCGCCCCTTCCTCGGTGACCTCGATCTCGTCCGGCATGCCGTACATGTCACACTCCCAACCCGAGCAGTCTCGACGCGATGATGTTCTTCTGGATCTGTGAGGTGCCGCCCATGACGCTCTGCGCGCGGCTGTACAGATAGGAACCGAAGAGTTCCGGATCGGTGGTACCGCCGACGGACAGGGCGGCGTGGCCGACCGACTGGTCGACCCATGTCATCAGCAGCTTGTCCAGCGATCCCTCCGAGGTGTGCGACACCCCGTCGAGCTGTTCGGACAGCCTGCGGCGGACGTGGAGCCGCAGCATCTCCGTCTGGACGGCGGCCCACGCGATGTCGTCCGAGTACTCGCCCGACCGTGCGGCCAGTTGGCGCACCAGCTTTCCGTACCGCGCGACATATCCCAGGGTGGACGGTTCGCGTTCGTGGCCGACCACCGTCATCGCCAGGGCCCACCCCTCGCCCGGGGACCCGATCATCTGGTTCGCGGGTACCCGGGCGCCGTCGAAGAGCACCTGCCCGAACTCGGTGGTGATGCCGCTGATCATCTTCAACGGCCGCTGCTGCACACCGTCCTGGTGCATGGAGATGATGAACGCCGAGATCCCACGATGACGTGGCGCATCCGGGTCCGTGCGAGCCAGGAGCAGACACCAGTCCGCGACATCGGAGTAGCTCGTCCAGATCTTGTGGCCGTTGATCACATAGTCGTCGCCGTCGAGGGTGGCGGTGGTACGCAGGGAGGCCAGGTCGGAGCCCGCACCCGGTTCGGAGAAGCCCTGGCACCAGCGTTCCGTGCCGTTGATCATGCCGGGCAGGAACCGTTGCTGCAGTTCGGTACTCGCGTGACGTCCCAGCCCGTGCAGGAGGTATCCGAGACTCGGCCGCGGCGGCGCCCCGGCGCGGGCGAGTTCCTCGTCGAGGATCACATCGTAGACGGGCGGGAGATCCTGTCCGCCGAACTCCTTCGGCCAGGAGAGCCCGAAGAAGCCCGCCCCGTATAGGGCCTGATGCCATTCGCCCTGGCGCGCCCAGTACTCGTCGCCCGATGTCGGGAAATCGCCGGCGGTGTCGGCCAGCCACGCCCGCAGACGATCGCGGAATGCGGCCTCCTCGGTTGAGTCACGATAGTCCAATGTTGATCTCCTTCAGGCTCACCGGGAACGTTTCGGTCGACACCAAGACCCGCCGGAGGAACACGTGCGCCAGACACTCCCAGGTGTTCCCGATTCCGCCGTGTACCTGAATCACGTTCTCGCAGACGGTGAGTGCAATACGCGACGCGTAGACCTTGGCCATTCTCGCCGCGTTCTCGGCGACGTCGGGCTCCTCCTCGTCGACGGCCCAGGCCGCATACCGCACGATGCTCGTGGCCCCTTCGAGCAGTGCGAGGTTTTCGGCGAGCAGGTGGCCGATCGCCTGGTAGGAACCGATGGTCTTGCCGTATTGCTCGCGGATCTTCGCGTAGTCACAGGCCAATGCCTGCGCGCCACGCGCGGCGCCCAGGATGTCGGCGGCCGTGGTGACGAGGGCGAGCACAACCCAACGCCGCGCCGCCGATTCCGACAACGACCCGAGCGGTGTCTCATCAAGCATCGCAACCTGTTTCGATACCCGAGTGAGGTCCGACGACATGCTGACGACGTCGGCCGGGCCGGTGCGGACCTCCACCCCGTCGAGCGCGACGACGCGTTCACAGCCGTCGGCGTCGGGGGCGACACCATCGATCGACACGGTCGCCGGCCCGGTGTCGCCGAGATGGCGCAACAGGTCATCGGCCAGGATCGGCCCCAGAAAGGCCGCGTCCACCAGGCCTCGTCCGAACTCCTCGGCGACGATCGCGACCTCCACACCGGAGGCCCCGTCGGAGCGGAGATGTCGCCACCCCGTCCGGTCGAGCGCGGCACGCAACCGGTCGTGTCGCGCGGCGTCGTCGAGGTCCGCGACCGATCCCGGGCCGAGGTCGTCCGCCAGCTTGGCAGCTGCATCACGCAACTGTGCCTGTTCAGTGGTCAGCCGTACATCCATAGCTCTCCTTCAACACTCTGCGCAGCACCTTTCCCGAAGGGAGACGGGGTATCTCGTCAACCACCCTGATCTCCCGCGGTCTCTTGTACGAGGCGAGTTCGGTGACGACGGCAGCGATGAGGTCATCGTCGGTGACCGGCTCGGCAAGGGCGACCGCGGCGACGATGCGTTCGCCGTCGATATCGTCGGGTACCCCGAAGACTGCGCAGTCCGCGATGGCGGGATGTCCGTGCAGGACCGACTCGACCTCCGCGGGCGCCACCTGGAAGCCGCGGACCTTGATCATCTCCTTGGATCGGTCGGTGATGCGAATCCACCCGTCGGCATCGAGGACTCCGACATCGCCCGTGCGATACCACCCGTCCTCGAAGGCCGTCGCATTCGCCTCCTCCGGGAGGTACCCGGTCATCACCGACGGTGATCTGACCTGGATCTCGCCCGGGACTCCAGGGTCCACCGGTGTTCGGCCGTCGAGATCCACGACGCGGATCTCGACCCCCGGCACCGCCTTACCGACGCTGTCGAGTCGTGCTCCGTCGATCGGATTGCAGGCGATCACCGGCACCTCGCTGGCCCCGTACGCGGGCACCCATCCGACCCCGGTCCGCCGGGTGACGGTGTCGGCCACGCTCCGCGTCACCGGCGTCGCACCCCACATGATGTAACGCAACGACGACAGATCGAACGACTCCAGCCGGGGATGGGACGCGATGGCCAGCGCTATCGGCGCGACCGCCATCTCGACGGTGATCCGGTCCTCTTCGATGCGGCGGAGCATGCGGTCGAGGTCAAAGCGGGCTTCCAGGCGAATCCACGCCCCCGCGCGCATCGCGGTGACGATGTTCAGCAGGCCCAGGATGTGCGACGGTGGTGTCACCACCTGGATCCGGTCCGACGGCCCGAGTCCCAACGCGACACGCCAGTGGTCGACAGCCACGGCGAAGGACCGATGAGAGTGCCTGACGGCCTTCGGCATTCCGGTGGTTCCCGAGCTGAAGACGAGCACGGCATCGGCGTCTTGGTCGATCGGTCTCCTGGCGGAGTCCGGCGCCGCGCAGGGCACGATCGGGTCGTCGAGACTCACCATCGGCATCAGGTTTGACAGCACCGGGCTGTCCCCGACGGCGGCCAGAGCGCCGGAGACCGACAGCGCGTGGCGAACCTCGGCGGACTTCCAGGCCGGACTGATCAGCACGGCCGAAGCACCGAGCTGCCAGATCGCCATGACGGCGACGACGAACTCGGGCCGATTCGACGACATCAGCGCGACCCGGGTACCCGGACCCACACCGCGCGCGGAGAGCACCGCGGCCAGCCCGTTGGTGAGCAGATCGATCTCGGACCGCGTGTACTCGCGGTCGTCGAACACCAGCACAACGGGATCGGCCACCATGTCACCTCGCTCTGCTCCGCCGACACTTGAGAAGTTCGACCATCCAATGAGAGAATATAATTCTCTTGCAGATAGAATTGCAATGTCGGAGACCTGACCAGCACGAAAGGAAACGAACCGTGGCCAGACCCCCGCTGTTCCAGCGAGCGACCGTGACCCGGGTCGTGAAGGAGACCGACGACGCGCGGACGTTCACCCTCGAGCCCGAGGGCGGCCCCCTCACCTACCAGGCCGGCCAGTTCTGCACCTTCCGCGTCACCGTCGACGGCGAGGTGTTCTACCGCTCGTATTCGATGTCCAGTGCACCGGAGGTCGATTCCGAACTCACCACCACCGTCAAACGGGTCGAGGGCGGCACGGTCTCGAACTGGATCCTCGATAACGTCGCCGAAGGCGACGTCCTGGAGATGACGCGCGCGGCCGGGACGTTCTGCCTGCATCCCACCGAAGTCCCGCTGCTCGGGTTCAGCGGCGGAAGCGGCATCACGCCCGTGCTGTCACTGACCAAGAGCGCGCTGGCCACCACGGACCGACAGATCCGCCTACTCTGCGCCGACCGCGACCGGGAGTCGATCATCTTCGACACCGCGATGGCCGACCTGGTGAAGGCGTACCCCGGACGGCTCACCGTGGTGCGCAGTCTCGACGACGAGAACGGATATCTCACCGAGGCCGCGATCCGCGACTTCGTCGGCGACGACACCGGTGCGGACAGCTACATCTGCGGCCCCGAGCCGTTCATGGCTCTCGTCGAATCGGTGCTGACCGGAGCCGGAAACATCTTCGTCGAACGATTCGGGACGACGGCACCGATCCCCGGCTCCGACGACGCGGACTCCGAAACATCCTCCGCATCAGACGGACCCGGGGAGGCGGTCGAGGATTCTGGCACCCTAACGATCAAACTGGGCCGCAAGAAGATCACCGTCCCGCGTAAGCCAGGCGAGACGATTCTCGAGTCCGCCCGACGTGGCGGCCTGAAACCACCGTTCTCCTGTGAGGCCGGCAACTGCGCCACCTGCATGGCGCGCCTCGACGAGGGCACCGCCACCATGCGGGTCAACGACGCGCTGGAGGACGACGAGGTCGACGACGGTTATGTGCTCACCTGCCAAGCCGTCCCGGACACCGCTAACACGGTCGTGGACTACGAGGACTGAACAGCCCCCCAGTTGTGGCTTCGCCACACCAACAAGGAAGAAGGAGATACCGATGCCCAAAGGCGTCCTGCTCGTCGAGAGCCGGCCGAGCTCACCCGATCGCCTCGACGAGTTCAACAAGTGGTACGAGGAGGTCCATATCCCCGAAGTCCTCGCACTCGAGGGCTTCGTGTCGGCACGCCGGCTCCGGCCACTCGACGGTGACGGGCCCATCGTGACGATCTACGACGTCGACGGTGAGGACCTCGGCGCAGTCGCAAGCGGCCTGTCCTCGGCGGCCCGCAATGGCGCGTTCACGTGGTCCGACAGCATGCAGATGGATCCGCCGCCGGCGATGCGTTTCCTCGAGGAGACTCCAGAGCGCTGAATCCGTCTCGCCGGCATGCCGATCCACCCCTCGTGGATCGGCATGTCAGCGAGAGGTCACGACGTCGACGTGTGTTGCATCTCCCCGAGCGCCGGCGCGGGCCGGTAGTCGGGTTCGAAGTCGGACACCCGGATCGGGCACCGCACCGTCCGAAAGCCTCCCGCCTCGACGACGACCTCCGGTGTCTCCGCCAACGCCTCCGGCAACGACCGCACCGCGGCGACCGGGACGCCGAGGGGTTTCAGACGCTTCTCCCAATGGTCGGCCGAGTCGGTGGCGAGCGCGGCCGTCACCGCGGCGAGCACCTCGTCGCGGCGCTCCGCACGCTCTGCCATCCGCCAGAACCCGTCGATGCCGGCCTCGGTGGCGAATGATCGCCAGAAACCGTCGTGGGTGATGAAGAGGGCGATGTGCCCGTCGGCGGTCGGGAACATCTGCGCCGGAACGTAGTACGAATGCGCACCCCATGCCCGACGGACCGGTTCGGTCCCGGTGTTGAGGTAGGCCGAGGCGTGATAGTTCAGTTGCGACAGCATGACGTCGTGCAGCGACACGTCGATCTGCCCGCCCCGGCCGGAGACGATCTGCGCGAGCAGTCCGAGCGCAGCGGTGAGGCCGGTGGAATTGTCCGCCGACGAATAACCCGGCAGTGTCGGCGGTCCGTCCGGATCCCCGGTCAGCGCGGCCACCCCGGTGGCCGCCTGGATGACGTAGTCGAAGGCGGGGTCATCCCCGGCGTACAGGCCGTATCCGGTGATCGCCACACAGACGATCCGCTCGTTGAATCGCCGGAGCTTCTCGTACGTCAGTCCCAGTCGGTGAATCGCCGACGGCTTCAGATTCACCAGCAGCGCATGGGCATCCGCGACGAGCTCGCCGAGCCTCGCCTGCCCCTCCGCGACGGTCAGATCCAAACAGACACTGCTCTTCCCACGGTTCAGACTGACGAAGTAGGCGTCGCTCACCTGCCGGGAGATGTCCCCGGTCTCGGGTTCGATCTTGATCACCTCGGCACCGAGGTCGGCCAGCATCATCGTGGCGTAGGGCCCGGCCAGCATCGTGCCGACCTCGAGAACTCGGATCCCCGCCAGGGGCCCCGACGTCACCGAAGCTCTTTCGCCAGTTCCGCGATGACCTCACGGGTGCGGTATTTCGACGCGATCAGTTCGTCGCGCGTGTCGCCGATCGGCAGCAGCCGCATCGAGATGTCGGTCACCCCGGCCTTCTCGAAACGGCGGAACCGTTCGAGGATCGCGTCCTCGTCCCCGGCGGCACACAGGTCGCCGACATCGCGGGCGTCGCCGTGCTCGAGGAGCCGCTGGTAGTTCGGTGAGAACTCGGCCTCGGCGAGGATGCGGTTGGCACGTTCCCGCGCCTCGTCGACCTCCGATGGACGACACAGACATACGGGCAGCCCGGCGACGATGCGAGGCGCCGGCCGGCCGGCGTGCTCGGCGGCCTCGTTGATACGCGGAGCGATGTGGTCGGCGATGGCGCGTTCGTCGGCCATCCAGAGGATCGTTCCGTCCGCACGCTCGCCGGCCAACCGCAGCATCACCGGGCCGAGCGCCGCCAGCAAGACGGGAATCGGTGCGACGGGACCGAGTTCGAGCGGATTGTGCACGGTGAACGACGAGTTCTCGACGTCGACCGGACCCGGCCCGTGCAGTGCCTGATCGAGCACGTCAAGATAGTCGCGGGTGAATGCGGCGGGTTTTTCGTAGGGGATACCGAGCATGTCCTCGACGATCCAGTGATGCGAGGGGCCGACACCCAGTGCGAGTCGACCACCCGCCGCAGCGTGAGCCGAGAGTGCCTGTCGCGCAAGGGCTATGGGATGCTGAGCCTGCAGCGGAACCACCGCCGTGCCGAGTTCGATCCGATTCGTCCGGGCGCCCATCAGCGCCACCGTGATGAGCGCGTCGAAATCGGTCGGCACCTGGGGTATCCAGGCGGTGTCCAGTCCGGCCGACTCCGCCCAGTCGATGTCCTTCATCATCCGATCGACCTTGCGCGCGGAGTCCCCCCGCTCGGGTCCGATCATCACGCCGATCCGCATACTGCCTCCGATGGTCTGGTTGTACGCCGGTCAGGGCGTCGCGGTTTCCTCGGTCAGGGCGCGTACCTCGGTCACCAGTGTCTCCAGTGGCGTCCCGGTGGGAAACACCGCCGCGGCGCCGGCGTCGAGGAGCTTCTTGACGTCGCCCTGCGGGATGGTGCCGCCGACCACCACCGCGATGTCACCGGCGTCGGCGGCGCGCAGCGCGTCGATGGTGCGGGTGGTCAGGGCGACGTGCGCGCCGGACAGGATGCTCAACCCGACGACGGCGACATCCTCGTGCAGGGCGATGGAGACGATGTCCTCGATCCGCTGCCGGATACCGGTGTAGATGACCTCGAATCCGGCGTCACGCAGGGTCCGTGCCACGATCTTGGCACCGCGATCGTGGCCGTCGAGACCCGGCTTCGCGACCAGGATGCGGGCGGTCATCAGAAGACCACCGGCTGGGAGAACTCGCCCCACACGTTCTTGAGCGTGGACACCATCTCGCCGACGGTGCAGTAGGCGTTGGCGCAGTCGATCAGTGCGTGCATCAGATTGTCAGTTCCCTCGGCGGACCGGGACAGAGCCGCCAGCGTCTGCTTGACCGCATCCGCGTCGCGTTCCGATTTCACCTTCGCCAGACGCTTGAGTTGCAGTTCCCTTCCTTCCGCGTCGAGTTCGTAGGTGGCGATCTCCGGTGATTCCTCCTGCGAGACAAACCGGTTCACCCCGACCACTGGTCGTTCACCTCGCTCGATATCCTGGTGTACCCGGTAGGCCTCGTCGGCGATCAGGCCCTGCAGATAGCCGTCCTCGATTGCCCGCACCATGCCGCCGTGGGCATCGAGATCGGCCATGATGTCGATGATCCGTTCCTCGGTGGCGTCGGTGAGGGCCTCCACGAAGTACGAGCCACCGAGCGGGTCGGCGACGCGGGTCACGCCGGTCTCGATGGCGAGGATCTGCTGCGTCCGCAACGCGAGGGTCGCGGACTCCTCGCTCGGCAGCGCGAACGGTTCGTCCCAGGCGGCGGTGAACATGGACTGCACACCGCCGAGGACCGATGCCATGGCCTCGTAGGCGACTCGCACGAGGTTGTTCTGTGCCTGAGGCGCATACAGGGACGCGCCGCCGGCCACGCAGCCGAACCGGAACATGGACGCCTTGTCCGCCGTCGCTCCGTACCGTTCGCGCACGATCGTCGCCCAGCGGCGCCGGCCGGCCCGGTACTTGGCGATCTCCTCGAAGAAGTCGCCGTGGGTGTAGAAAAAGAACGAGATCTGCGGCGCGAACTGATCGATGGTCATCCGACCGCGCTCAATCACCGTGTCGCAGTATGTGACACCGTCGGCGAGGGTGAACGCCATCTCCTGCACGGCGTTGGCGCCCGCGTCACGGAAGTGCGCACCCGCCACCGAGATCGCGTTGAAGCGGGGCACCTCGGCCGCGCAGAACTCGATCGTGTCGGCGATCAGTCGCAGCGAGGGCTCCGGTGGCCAGATCCACGTGCCGCGCGACGCGTATTCCTTCAGGATGTCGTTCTGGATGGTGCCGGTGAGCTTCTCGCGCGGTACGCCCTTGCGCTCGGCCGCCGCGACATAGAACGCGAGCAGGATCGCGGCAGTGCCGTTGATCGTGAAGCTCGTGCTGATCTTGTCCAGCGGGATACCGTCGAAGAGGATCTCGGCGTCGGCGAGGGTGTCGACCGCACAGCCGACACGCCCGACCTCCTCGGAGACCTCCGGGTCGTCGGAGTCGTATCCGCACTGTGTCGGCAGATCGAGCGCCACCGACAGTCCGGTACCGCCCTGCTCGAGAAGATACCGATAGCGCCGGTTCGATTCTTCGGCGGTGCCGAAACCCGAGTACTGCCGAAACGTCCACGTCCGGCCTCGGTAGCCATTGGGGAAGTTGCCGCGGGTGAACGGGAACTCGCCCGGCCTCGGTGGCGTCGTGGGGCTGTCCCCCGGGCCGTAAGAGATCTCGAGCGGGATACCCGATGCGGTCTCAGTCATGTAGTCCATCAGCGGATACGTTACTTTCCATTTCAGAGAATGCCAATACCGATCTGATCAGAAGAGAATCATATTCTCACTATCAGAGATTGGTGTTACGCTAGCCTTGTGATCGCTGACCCAGCTGAGCAGACATCGTCCGAGGTACCGCTCGCCGAGCTCTCCGCAGTGTCGCGTGACTACCTGAAGGCCATCTGGAGCGCGGGCGAGTGGTCGACTGCCAAGGTCACGACATCGTCGCTGGCCGAACAGCTCGATGTCGCGCCCTCGACCGTCTCGACAAACCTGCGTCGGCTCGCCGAGCGTGGACTGGTGATCCATCAGCCCTACGGAGGGGTCCGACTCACCGGGTCCGGCACCAGCGCGGCGCTCGCCATCATCCGCCGCCAGCGCCTCTTCGAGACCTTCCTCGTGCAGGAAATGGGCTACGGGTGGCATGAGGTCCACGACGACGCCACCGCACTCGCGTCCGCCGCTTCCGATCGTCTGATCGACTACCTCGATGACCGGCTCGGATATCCGACGAGGGACCCGCACGGCGACCCGATCCCGGACCCCGACGGCGCCGTTGCGCCGATGACACTGATCTCGCTCTCCACCTGCACCACGGGCGACCGGGGCGTCATCACGCGTATCGACGACTCCGACCCGGCGATGCTCGAGTACTTCGACCGTGTCGACCTCACCCTCGACCAGCTCGTCACCGTCGGTGCGACAAGGCCGTTCGCCGGAACCATGTCGGTCTCGACGGAAGACGGACCCACCGACATCGTGCTCGGCGATGTGGCCGCGCGCTCGATCTGGATCACCCGCTGCGACCGCACCTGACGAGTTCCCTGCCAGCCCAGCGACGAAGGAGATGTAGATGAACGTTGACGACCTGGTGCTGATCAGCATCGACGACCACGTCGTCGAACCGCCGGACATGTTCGGACGCCATGTTCCGGAGAAGTATCGGGAATACGCCCCGACGGTGGTCACCGACGACAAGGGGGTGGACCAGTGGATATACATGGGCAAGCAGGCCGGGGTCAGTGGCCTCAATGCTGTCGTGTCCTGGCCGGCCGAGGAGTGGGGACGCGACCCGGCAGGCTTCGCCGAGATGCGTCCGGGCACCTATGACGTCCATGAGCGCGTTCGCGACATGAGCCGCAACGGGATCTGGGCATCCATGTGCTTCCCCACCTTTGCGGGATTCTCTGCGCGCCACCTCAATCAACACCAGAGCGACATCACCATCGTGATGGTCTCGGCGTACAACGACTGGCACATCGATGAGTGGGCCGGCGCCTACCCCGACCGCTTCATCCCCCTCGCGCTCCTGCCCACGTGGAATGTGGAGGCGATGTGTGCCGAGATCCGCCGGGTCGCCGCCAAGGGATGCCGCGCCGTGACGATGCCCGAACTGCCTCATCTCGAAGGGCTGCCCAGCTATCACAACATGGACTACTGGGGTCCGGTGTTCGAGACGTTGTCCGAGACAGGCCTGGTGATGTGCCTGCACATCGGCACCGGCTTCGGCGCCCTGAACCTGGCGAAGGACTCGACCATCGACAGCCTCATGGTGCTCGCGAGCCAGATCTCGGCGCTGGCCGCGCAGGATCTGTTGTGGGGTCCCGCGATGCGTACCTATCCAGACCTGAAGTTCGCCTTCTCCGAGGGCGGAATCGGTTGGATACCTTTCTATCTCGACCGTTGCGACCGGCACTACACCAACCAGAGATGGCTGCGTCGCGACTTCGGCGGCAAGCTGCCCAGCCAGGTCTTCAAGGAACATTCGCTGGCCTGCTACGTCACCGACAAGACCGCGCTGAAGTTCCGTCACGAGATCGGTATCGACATCATCGCCTGGGAGTGCGACTATCCCCACTCGGACTGCTTCTGGCCCGACGCGCCCGAGCAGATGCTCGGCGAACTGCAGGCCGCCGACGCCGACGATGCCGACATCGACAAGATCTCGTTCCAGAACTCGGCCCGGTTCTTCAACTGGGACCCGCTGGCGACCAAGGCGCGCGACGAGATCAATGTGGGCGCGCTCCGACGCTCGGCCGCCGACGTCGATGTGTCGATACGCTCACGCGAGGAGTGGAAGCGCCGCTACGCCGAGAAGCACATGGCCAAGGCGTAGGCCTTACGCCAAGCTCGAAAGTTCTTCCCCCGGGTACGGTTTCGTCCTCTGGATGCAGCTGGGGGACGTAACCATACCCGGGGGAGGAACTGATGACGGCCGCGTCAGGGGCGCGCGACGAGGCCGCGCCCGGTGACCGGCGGCAGATCCAGGGCGGTCACGAGTCCGGGTTTCGCATCGACCACGGCAGCAACGGAATTCACCAGTCGCATCGCCGTGATGATCATCCCGGATACGTTGTGGTCGCCGTGCTCGCCACGGTGGGTGAACTCGACCGTCATCTCGGGTTCGCCGGAGATGAGGATGCGGTAGCACCCGTCGCCCTCGGCGGGTTTCGGCCAGTCCGGACACTGGTCGGGGTGGGTGCGGGTGTAGTGCTCGAGGACCACCCGGTCGACACCGCCGACCTGCCCGATCACCTCGAAATGCAGTGCTGCCATTGTCCCTTCGGCAATGTCGACGGACACTGTGGAGTAGTCGCGGTCCGCGGCGACCCGCTCGTGACGCTCGACCAGCGGTTCGTCCAACCTCACCCCCAGCCCGGCGGCGAGCTGACGGACCACACTCCCCCAGCCCATGGCCAGCACCCCCGGGTAGAGCAGGATCGGGGTCTCGTCCATCGGCTGACCGAAACCGAAGATGGTCTTCATGACGACGGGCTGATAGTAGGTCGAGTAGTCGGCGATCTCCAGGCAACGCAGCTCGTCGATTCGCTGCGACAGACTCGTCATCGCCAGCGGGAGCACGTCATTGGCGAAGCCGGGGTCGATGCCATTGACGTGCAGGCTGGCGTTACCGGTCCGGCCCGCGGCCTCGATCCGGTCGAGGAGGTCGACATCGAGGATGCCGGCGGGAAACTGCAGCACCACGGGGCCGCTGGACACCACGTTGATCCCGGCCTCGACGAAGGAGATGAGGTCGTCGATGGCCTCGAAGATCCGGTCGTCGGTCATCGCGGTGTGCACGATGCAGTCGGGTTTGAGTGCGATGAGCGCGTCGCGGTCATTCGTCGCGACCACGCCGAGGTCGCGACCCAGGCCGGCGAGTTCGCCGGCATCCCGACCGACCTTCGCCAGGTCGGACACCCAGACCCCGACGAGTTCCAGATCCGGCCGGGCGTCGATTCCGGCGATGGCGTGCCTGCCAACGGTCCCGGTCGACCACTCGACCACGCGCAGCGTCATGTCCCTAAATTAGAACATGTTCCACTTTCCTGGGTCCGGTTTGCCGAAGACAGTGCCCGGTCACGCCGCCGCCACCACAGCCCGGTGATGGTGGCGACGGTCGCCGCCATGCAGACTCCGGCTCCAGCAAAGGCCACTGCCATCACCCAGCCCGGCGTGGTCTCGTCGACGAAGGGGCTGGGCAAGAAGGTGAACATCAGCCCGACCGACCACGCGGCGACATTCACCGGAATCCACCAGACCGCGCCGAACACACGGCCGCGCAGCACGAGGTACTGAGCGGTCGGGATACTCAGCAACAACGCGATCCCGCCGACGCCCATCACCACCCACACCACCGGATGTCCGAAGTCCACGTCAACACCCGAGTCGTCGAGGGTCGACGGGAGCATCCCCAACGACCAGGCGAACGACGCCGCGACCGCGGTGGCGGCCACCCACCGGACCACCGGAACAGCGAGCAACGTCGGCCGCAACGCCATGGCCTGCCCGAGTCCCAGCAGCGCACCCTCACCCGCCCCGAAAACCACAACGGTGATCCACGCCGCCCATGGCGGGAAATCGAAGGTCGTGGTGAGCGCCAACGCTGATGCGGGAATCAGGAAACCGACTGACTCCGCGGCCGTCACCAGGCCGATCCACCGCCCGATCGAGAATCTCATCCGCCCTCCGATCATCGCGTGCCGTAGGGTCACGATCGTGCAGCATCGCAACGACGAGGCCCACGATTCCACCGTCGCACCCGTCGCGGTGCGGCACGAGGGTCACAAGACCCTGATCAAGTGGCATCGGGCGCGCTGCCGTGCGGGTGATCCGGCGTTCACGGCGAGCCGCATCGTCGAGGGTATGCGGGCCGGGGCCAGCGTCGAGATCGACCTTCGCATCCATGCCGACCGCGGGTTCGCCGTGCTGCACGACCGCGACGTCGCCGACGCCACCACCGGCACCGGGCGGGTCGACGATCTGTCTGCCGCACAGGTCCGCTCCCTGTTCCTACGCGCGGAGGACGGGTCCCCACTGCGCGAGCGGGTGCTGCTGCTCGAGGATCTCGCCGACCTGCTGGGGACGATCCCGGTTCATCCGGATGCGTTGTTGCAGTTGGATTTCAAGGAGACGGCCGCCGCACTCGACGACACGGCCACAAGGAACTTCGCCGACGCGGTGACACCGTTCGCCGCACACGCGATCCTGTCCTGCGGGGACGCCGAGGCGGTGGGGATGCTCACCGATGCGGTGCCCGGCATCCGCATCGGCTACGACCCGTGCCATCGCGGGGCGGTTCGCCGGGTGCTGCTCACTCGGGCGTTCGACGGATTCGTCGAGCGCGCCGTGAGCGCGTCACCGCGCGCCGAGATGGTGTACCTGGAGATCCGGCTGATCCTCGAGGCCGACCGTCGCGGCTATGACATCGTCGGGGCCTTCCACGACCGCGGGCGCACCGTCGACGCGTACACGATCCGGGGCGTCACCGGCGAGCAGTTGCGGCAGGTCCGCAGGCTCATCGAGCTGCGCGTGGACCAGATCACCACCGACGACCCGGAAGGTCTGATCGCCGCGCTGTAGCGCTCGGGGCAACACTAGACGTGCAACGACCACAGGGGCTCGATCGGAACATTGCGAACGATGAACCACGAGACGACGGCGACGAGCGCGATCATCGGCGCGTAGCGCAGGTGCTGCCAGCTACGTACACGTCGACCCCGCCACAGTCCGACGCTGTATGCCACGAAGGCGTAGACCAGCAGCGCGATCGCCACCACTCCCAGCCCGTTGAAGTGCAGCGCGGCCGGGACATCACCGTGCAGCAGGGCGTAGATCATCCTCATCGACCCGCAACCGGGGCAGGTGACACCGAACAACAGCTTGGTGGGGCAGGTCGGGAGGAACCCGCCGGGCGCTGTCGGGTCGCCGAGCCAGATCGCGGTACAACCCGCCGCGGCCACGGCAACGATGACGCCCGGGCCGAGCAACCGATGGGACGAGAGGGCCGCCTGTTTCGTCAGAACGGCCCTCTCGAACCGGTCAGTACGTGTTCGTGGAGAGGGCAGCTGCGACGATGAGGACATAGAAGATCACGCTCACGATCGCCACCACGACGCCGGCCACAGCACCCCAGATCGACCACTTCTTCGCCTCGTCGGCGGCCTGCTGCGCACCCGCGAAGTCACCGGCCGCCCAGAGTTTGCTCACCGACGTCGCCTTGACGATCGCGACGATGCCGAGCGGCAGACAGCACAGCACCGTGCACAGGATCGCCCAGACGAGGTTGTTGTCCGGCGCGGGCCCCGGGTGCGCCGTAACCGTACTGCTGCCCATACGGCTGCTGCTGACCGTACGGCTGCTGCTGACCGTACGGCTGCTGCTGACCGGATGGATCTTGGCCCGGATCATAGGGATTGCTCATCGATTCCTCCCGAGTCGTTGACGGGAGGAGCTTATCCGGATATTCGCGTCTCGGCGCCTCACCCACGTCGGGCGTCCACCGTTCGGGCTACGCCGGGCGACGCCCCAGTCACACACCACTGCTGGTCGTCGAGCGGGCCGTGGCGACGTCACCGACGATCACCTGTCCAAGGTGCGCAGGCTCATCGAAACACGCCTCGACAGATCACGACGTGGATGACCCCGGCTGCAGTCGAGCAGCGTGTCTATCCTGGCGATGTGGCGAGCAGATCAGTGGAGACCGAGCGACGCGGACGCGGCGAGGCCCGGGAGCGGGTACTCGATGCGGCCTTGGAACTGTTCTCCGGCCACGGCGTCAGCGGCACATCTTTTCAGATGATCGCCGACGCTCTCGGCGTCACGAAGGCCGCGGTGTACCACCAATTCCAGTCCAAGAATGACCTTGTCATCGCGGTGACCGAACGTGAGCTGGGAATCCTCGAAGAGCGCCTGCGTGCCGTCGAAGCAGCCGCCGGCGACGACACGGCACTCGCCCGTGCCGCGTTGTTGGATCAGGTCATCGATCTCGCGGTTGCCGACCGTGGCCTGGTCGGCACGTTGCAGTTCGACCCGGTGATTGTGGGAGTTCTCGCTGATCACCAACCATTCGCGGACTACGTCACCCGCTTGTTCGGCGCCCTGCTGGGCGAGGGCACCGATGAGAACCTGGTCGCCGGGGCCATGCTGTCGGGCGCCATCGCGGTTGGCGTGATGCATCCATCGGTTGCCCACCTCGACAGCGCGGATCTACGTGATCACATTCAGAAGATCCTGCGCCGGATCATCTTTGAGGGTGTCGATACGGCCCCGACGAACTGACCCGCGTTCACCTCGCGGCCGTTGACCTTAGGATAGACGATCGTCTAGCCTAAGCGGGGGTGCGGCCGTGAGCTCACGGTCGGAGCGATCGGAGGCAGGGTCGGTGGCCGAATCGACTGAATCGCGCAACAGCGTTCGCACCCAACAGCTGTGTCTCTGGAGCGTTCCGGTCACCGGAGTCATTCTCCTCGTCGCATTTGCGATGTTCCCGGGCTTCTTTCCGCCGATGTCGCCCGACGAGTCCGCCACACAGGTGGCGAACTTCTACCGCGACAACACCTCACGCATCCAGTTCAGCATGGTGGTGTTCAATCTCTTCAATGTCATGCTGGTGCCGTTCTACGCCGTCGTCGTCACGCAGATCCGGCGTATGGCCACACCCAGCCAGGTTCTCGGATTCTGCTATCTGACCGCAGTTGTCTCCGGCGCAACACTTTTCGCACTCGCCGACATCTTCTGGCTCGTCGCGGCGTTCCGGCCGGAGCGCAACCCCGAACTCGTCCAGCTCCTCAACGACCTCGCATGGATCGTGCTCGTCGCACCGGTCGGCATGATGGTGGTACAGGGCCTGGTCCTGGCGCTCGCGGTGTACCTCGACGATCGCGCGAATCCCGTCCTCCCGCGCTGGGTGTGCCCGTTCAATCTCGTCGCGGCGGCGCTCTGGGCGCCGGCCGCCGGTGCCGCGGTGGCCCGTACCGGGCCGTTCGCCTGGGACGGGTTCTTCTCGTTCTGGCTGCATTGGACAGTCCTCGCGGTGTACGTGATCACCATGCTCGTCGTGCTGACCACGGCAGTCCGCCGGCAGTCGGCTTCGGCCCCGCTCGTCGACGACATGGCGTCGAATATGGAAAACGCGGTATGAGCGGCGTATCTGCCGTGGCCACATCGACCACACGTCGCCCAAGTCCAAGGGCGCGCAGCAGCAAGTTCGATCTCTGGTTCACCTTTTGGACGATCCCTATCTTCTATGGTGCGCAAGGACTCATTTATGTAGTCCTCACCCGCCTGATGCCTCCCAGACGCCCGGACGTCGGCCCGGACCAGGTTGCCGAATTCTTCTCCGACCACTCACTGGGCATCAAGGTCGGCTTCGGCGCCCTGATGGTCATCTCCGGGTTCGTGGGCACCGCCAACGGGCTCATCGCGTTCCAGATCCGCCGGATGTCGGTGAGTCCGGCGTTCAGCTACGCATTCATCGGTGCACTGGCAGTGGGTGCAACCCCCGGCTTCCTCATCGGTGGATTCGCCTTCCTGGTAGCGGTTTTCCGCCCACACCGCTCACCGGACACCCTGATGATGCTCTACGACTTGGCCTTCCTCTCATTCATCGGTTCACTCGGGTGCTTCGCAGCGGCCTGGACAGTCCTCGGCGTCGCAATCCTGCTGGACCGCAACGAGATCCTGCCGAAGTGGTTCGGCTACGCCACGATCTGGCAGATCATCACCGAGTTCATCGCCGCGTTGGTCTTCTTGTTCGAGGCCGGGCCCTTCGCCTGGAACGGCGCGGTGACCTTCTACATCAACACCGCCGTCTACCTCTTCTGGCAGGTGTGCCAGTTCTACGTCCTGTTCAAGGTCGTGCAGGCATTTCAGGGACACCGCAGTCCGATGTCGACGAACCGTGGTGGTGCTCCCGCACCCATCGGCATGGAGCGCAGAACATGAGCGGAGTGGACCACGTTGAGCCGGAAGCGGCGGGTGGTGCCGCGACAGGAACGTCCGAACCCACCCCCACTCGTACAAGCCATCTGCCGGGCACCGGGGCCATGTGGTTCTTCGTGCTGGGCGACATGGTCATCTTCGGCCTGTATTTCATCGCCTATCTCGCGTTCCGTGCGCGCGACGTGCACATGTACCGCGAGTCTCAGCTCCATCTCGACCAGAACATCGGATTCGTCAACACACTCGTCCTGCTGATCAGCTCATGGCTGATGGCCCAAGCGGTACTCGCAGCCCGATCCGGCGACCTCGGTCCGAGCCTTCGACGCATCTACGGGGCGGCCGGATGCGGGATCCTGTTCATTCTTCTCAAACTCGGCGAATGGTGGTCCGAGATACAAGCCGGGTACACGGTGAAGACCGACGACTTCTTCGGTTTCTACTACATGCTCACCGGCGTCCACCTGTTGCACGTCGTCATCGGGCTGATCACTTTGGGAGCCGTGGCGTTCCGATTACGCACCCGATCTCGGTCATCCGCGAAAGTGGTCGAGCAAGGCGCCACCTACTGGCACATGGTCGACTTCCTGTGGGTGTTGATCTTCGCGATGGTCTATCTGGTCCGATGATCCGACTCGACGAATCCCACCGTCTCACTGTGACGCTCGGCGTGCTGTGTTCCATCACCGTGCTCAGCTGGTGGCTGGGTCATGAGACAGGCGGACATTCCACCGCGATCGGTCTCGCGGTGCTCGCCATGGCATTTGTGAAGGTCTGGCTCATCCTTCGTGATTTCATGGAGGTTCGCTCCGCGCCGCGCTGGCTGACGCTGGTCACGGGTGGCTGGCTGATCATCGTGGCCGCGACCAGTGTCACCCTGTTCCTGAACTGACCGACGGGGGCCGGGGCCGGATCGCGAGGACGATTCCCGATCCGTCGTCGCATCGGCACGTCGTGACCATGGGTGGACGGGGCTACCGCGCAGCGTGGCGTAGCCGTGCATGTCATAGGACCAGACGAGGGCGTCGAGTTGCTCGGCGCCGAAGCCCCCGGCCGGGGGTACATCAGCGGAACAGGTTCGGCAGAGTCCCCTCATGTACCACGCGAAGCTCGTCGAGCGTGATCTCGAACTGATCCTGCACCGACACCGCGTCGCTACCCTGGTCAACCACGCCGATCCGGGTCCACGGCATACCGCGGGCGTCGAGCATCGAGACGAACCGGGACTCCTCGGTACGCGGCACGGCGACCAACGCTCGGCCGGTCGACTCGGAGAACAGCCACACGAACGGATCCGCGTCCTCGGGAAGCAGGATGCGACAACCGGTTTCGCCGGCGAGCGCGGACTCGACGACGGCCTGCAGCAGCCCGCCTTCGGACAGGTCGTGGGCCGCCGACACCAGTCCGTCGCGGGATGCCGCGACCATGATGTCGGCGAGCAGCCGCTCGTGATCGAGGTCCACCTGCGGCGCCACCCCGCCGAGGTGATCGTGGGCGACCTGCGCCCAGATGGAACCGTCGAACTCGTCACGGGTCTCACCGAGCAGGATCAGCGTCTCGCCCGGTTCGGTGCCGAGACCGGTCGGGATACGCCGGTGCACGTCGTCGATGACGCCGAGCACGCCGACGACGGGCGTCGGCAGGATCGCCGTCGAACCGGTCTGGTTGTAGAAGCTGACGTTGCCGCCGGTCACGGGGATGCCGAGCTTGGCGCATCCGTCGGCGAGACCTCGCACGGCCTGCTGGAACTGCCACATCACCGCGGGGTCCTCGGGTGAGCCGAAGTTGAGGCAGTTGGTGACGGCCTTGGGCTGCGCACCCGATACGGCGACGTTGCGGTAGGCCTCGGCAAGCGCGAGCTGCGCACCGCGGTACGGGTCGAGGAACGTGTAGCGCCCGGACGCATCGGTGGCCAGAGCGATACCGCGCCCGGAGCTCTCGTCGATACGGACCATGCCGGAATCGGCGTACTCCGCGAGCACCGTGTTGCCACGGACGTAGCGGTCGTACTGCTCGGTGATGAACTTGCGGCTGCACAACGCCGGGGAACCGAGCATCGCCACCGCCGTCTTGCGCAGTTTGTCCGGGGTGTCGGGCCGGGCCAGCGGCTCGGTGGTCGACTCGATGACGCGGTCCTGCCAGTCCGGCCGCTCGAGCGGACGGTGGTAGACGGGTCCCTCGAGGGCGACGGTCCGCGGCGGGACGTCGACGACGGTCTCGCCGTGCCAGGTGATGACGAGATGATCGCCATCGGTGACCTCGCCGATGTCGGTGGCGAGCACATCCCACTTGCGGCAGACGGCCATGAAGGCGTCGACGTTCTCGGGGGTGACGACGGCGCACATACGTTCCTGCGACTCGCTGGAGAGCACTTCGGCCGGCGTCATGCCCTCGGCGCGCATCGGCACCTTCTCCAGGTCGATGTGCATGCCACCGTCACCGGCCGCTGCCAGTTCCGACGTCGCGCACGACAACCCGGCACCACCCAGATCCTGGATCCCGACGACGAGCCCCGCGTGATAGAGCTCGAGGCAGCACTCGATGAGCACCTTCTCGGTGAAGGGGTCCCCGACTTGCACGCTGGGCAGCTTCTTGCGGTTGGGGCCCGAGTCATCGCTGTCGTCGAAGGTCTCCGAGGCCAGCACCGACACGCCGCCGATGCCGTCGAGTCCGGTGCGGGCACCGAACAGGATGATCCGGTTCCCGGTGCCCGACGCGAACGCGAGGTGCAGGTCCTCGGTGCGCAGCACACCCGCACACAGCGCGTTGACGAGGGGGTTACCCGCATAGCTGGGGTCGAAGACGGTCTCGCCGCCGACGTTGGGCAGGCCCAGCGAGTTGCCGTAGCCGCCGACACCGCGGACCACGCCGTCGAGGACGCGGCGGGTGTCGGGCGCGTCGGCGGGCCCGAATCGCAGCTGATCCATCACCGCGATCGGTCGGGCGCCCATCGCCATGATGTCGCGAACGATGCCGCCGACACCGGTGGCCGCGCCCTGGTAGGGCTCCACGTAGCTGGGGTGGTTGTGCGACTCGACCTTGAAGGTCACCGCCCACCCGTCGCCGACGTCGACGACACCGGCGTTCTCGCCGATGCCCGCGAGCATCCCGGCGCGCATCTCGTCGGTGGTGGTCTCACCGAAATAGCGCAGGTGCACCTTCGACGACTTGTAGCTGCAGTGTTCCGACCACATCACCGAGTACATGGCCAGCTCGGCGTCGGTGGGGCGACGACCGAGGATCTCTCGGATCCGGGCGTACTCGTCGTCCTTGAGACCGAGCTCCCGGAAGGGTTGCGGTTGGTCGGGGCTGCCGGCAGCGGCTGACACGGTATCCACCTGCGCACTCACTCGTGACAGTGTAGGTGAGAGATCGTCGCGCGGTTATTCGTGTGTCGATGTCACCGCGATGACTGCATCACGGAGCTCGGGCCGGCAGATCACCAGGTCCGGCAGGTAGGTGTCGTCGCGGTTGTAGACGAGGTCCGACCCGTTGGTCCGGCCACACCACAAACCTTTGCCCTGCGCGACCGCCACGGGGGCCGCCGAGTCCCATTCGTACTGGCCACCGGCGTGGACGTAGGCGGCGGCCTCACCGCGCACCACCGCCATCGCCTTGGCACCGGCAGACCCCATCTGCAGCACCTCGCCGCCGATCGCGTCGGCCACCGCCTGCGAGAAGGCCGGTGGCCGTGACGCGCTGACGACGACGCGTGGTCGGTCGCCCGCCGGCGTGGCGGCGAGACCCTCGGTGGGTGCAACCGGGTCGGGGTCGTCGAGGTAGGTGACACCGAGCGCGGGCAGGGCGACCGCGCCGGCGATCAGCCCGTCGGTGGCCGACCACAACGCCACGTGCACGGCCCAGTCGGTGTGGCCGCCGGTGCCGTATTCGCGGGTGCCGTCGACGGGGTCGACGATCCACACCCGAGGTGCGGTTAGACGGGACTTGTCATCGGCGGACTCCTCGGAGAGGACCGCGTCGTCGGGCCGTTCGGCGGCCAGGCGTGCGAGCAGCAACTCGTTGGACCGCAGGTCGCCGGCCTTGCCGAGCTCCTTGCCGGAGAGCCCGCTGGTCGCGCGGATGTCCATCAGTAGTTCGCCCGCCGCGGTGGCCAGATCTCCGGCGAGGACGCGATCAGCCGACATGTGCACTCCTTGCTGTCACAGCCCGAGGTTTCGAATCACCGCTTCGGCGACCTCGGCGGGCGAGCCGTCGGCCGGCGTCACGACGATGTCGGCGTGCAGCGGTCGTTCATACGGTGAGTCGATGCCGGTGAACTGGCTGATCTCGCCGCGGCGGGCCTTGGCGTAGAGGCCTTTGGGGTCGCGGTCCTCGCACACGTCGAGGGGGGTGTCGAGGAAGATCTCGTGGAACGGCAGGCCACGTTCGGTGTGGATGTCGCGGGCGCGGCGGCGTTCGTCGGCGAACGGACTGATCAGCGACACGATGGCGACGGCTCCGGAGTCGGCGAACAGCGCGGCGACCTCGGCGGTGCGGCGGATGTTCTCGCGGCGGTCGTCGTCGGAGAACCCGAGGTCGGCGTTGAGGCCGTGGCGCAGGTTGTCACCGTCCATCAGATACGCCGGTCGGCCCTCGGCGACGAACCGCCGTTCGAGTTCGACGGCGAGCGACGACTTCCCCGACCCGGACAGCCCGGTCAGCCACAACGTCGCCCCCTGATGGGTGCGCTGCTCGCGGGTGACCTTGGTGGTCTGCCACACCACGTGACTGTCCCGGCTGACCGGCGCGGTGATCATGCCCGCCGCGACGGTCTTGTTGGTGGCCTCGTCGATCAGGATGAAACTGCCGGTCTCGCGGTTCTTGCGGTAGGAGTCGAACATCACCGGCTGCTGGGTGTGCACCGACAAACGCGCGATCTCGTTGAGCCGCAACGCCGTCGACTCCTCGTCACGGTGCAGGGTGTTCACATCCAGCCGATAGTTCAGCCCGGACACCTGGGCACGAGTCAGGCGGGTACCGCACAGCATCTGGTAGCGGTTCCCCGCGGTCAGTTCGGTGTCCTCGGAAAACCAACACACCATCGCGTCGATGTCACGACCCACATAGGGGCGGTTGTTCGGCCGGGCCAGCATGTCCCCGCGCACGATGTCGATCTCGTCGGCCAACTCCATCGACACCGCCATCGTCGCGAACGCCTCGTCGACCTTGGCCCCGCCCGGCCCCCAGATCTGGGTGATGGTGGTGGTGAAACCACCCGGCAACACCACCACCTCGTCCCCGCGGGAGAACACCCCACCGGCCACCGTCCCCGCATAGGCGCGGTGATCGGCGCCGTCGGCGCGTTGCGGGCGGATCACATACTGCACCGGCATCCGCGCGTCGATCAGGTTGCGGTCCGACGCGATGTACACGTTCTCCAGATGATTGAGCAGCGGGCGGCCCTCATACCAGTCCATGTTCGTCGAGGCGTCCACGACGTTGTCGCCCTGCAACGCCGAGAGCGGGATGAAGGTGAGGTCGGTGACGTTGAGTTTCGCCGCGAACGCGATGAAATCGTCGACGATCTCCTCGAACCGTTCCTGGGACCAGTCGACCAGGTCCATCTTGTTCACACAGATCGTCAGGTGCGGGATCCCCAGCAGCGTCGAGAGGAACGCGTGGCGTTTGGTCTGCTCCAACACCCCCTTGCGGGCATCGACGAGGATCAACGCCAGATGCGCGGTCGACGCCCCGGTCACCATGTTGCGGGTGTACTGCACATGCCCCGGGGTGTCGGCGATGATGAACTTGCGTTTCGGGGTGGAGAAATACCGGTAGGCGACATCGATGGTGATGCCCTGCTCCCGTTCGGCGCGCAGGCCGTCGGTGAGCAACGCCAGATCCGCGTACTCGTCACCGCGGGCGGCACTGGTCCGTTCGATCGCCTCGAGCTGATCGGTGAAAATCGTCTTCGAGTCATAGAGCAGCCGGCCGATCAACGTCGACTTGCCGTCATCGACCGACCCGGCCGTCGCCAACCGCAGTAGTTCTTTGGGCATCAGAAGTACCCTTCCTTCTTCCGGTCCTCCATACCCGCCTCGGAGATCCGGTCATCGGCACGGGTGGCGCCACGCTCGGTGACCCGGGTGACCTCGATCTCGGCGATCACCTTGTCCACCGTGTCGGCGTCACTGCGCACACACCCGGTACACGTGGCATCCCCCACCGTACGAAACCGCACCCTCTCGGTCTGTGCCGCCTCACCCGGATACGTTTGCAGGAACCGGGTTTTCGCCAACAACATGCCATCACGCGGCACCACCTCACGGTCATGCGCGTAATAGATCGGCGGCAACTCGATCTCCTCGGCGGCGATGTACTGCCAGATATCCAGTTCGGTCCAGTTGCTCAGCGGGAACACCCGGATGTGCTCACCCCGGTGATGGCGCCCGTTGTAGAGGTGCCACAACTCCGGACGCTGCGCACGCGGATCCCACGCCCCGAACTCGTCCCGGAAACTGAACACCCGCTCCTTGGCGCGGGCCTTCTCCTCATCGCGGCGCGCCCCACCGAACACCGCATCGAACCGGTGCTCCCGGATACCCCGCAACAACGCGGTGGTCTGCAACCGGTTGCGCGACGCACCCGGCCCGGTGTCCTCCACCACGCGGCCGGCATCGATGTCGTCCTGCACCGAACTCACCACCAACCGCACCCCGGTCTGTGCCACCACCCGGTCGCGATACGCGATCACCTCGTCGAAATTGTGGCCGGTATCCACATGCATCAACGGAAACGGCACCGGCGCCGGCCAGAACGCCTTCTGCGCCAGATGAAACATCACCACCGAATCCTTGCCACCCGAGAACAGCAACACCGGACGCTCAAACGTCGCCGCCACCTCACGAATGATGTGCACCGACTCGGCCTCGAGCGCCGCCAGATGGGTCAGCTCGTATCCGTGATGCACGGGTCCGTCCTGCACGCGAGTCGTCCTCGACACCGATCCGTCTCCTTGACCTGTCGGGAATACGACGCCAGTCCTCGACTATATGGCATCGGCCTGCGCACCCATGGCGACCACGCCGACCAGCGGACTACCAACCAAGCACTTGCTAGGTTACGCTCGTGGCCATGAGTGAAGCCCTCATCCCGCCCGCTCTGGGCCCGGCCGACCTCGGCCCCGACTCGACGCCGGTCGCCTACGAGGTCGGTGGACCGGAGAATGCCGTCGCCTACGTGACGCTCAACCGCCCCGAGTACCGCAACGCCCAGAATTCGGTGATGACGTACTCGCTCGACGCGGCGTTCCGTCGTGCCGTCGACGACGCCGCGGTGAAGGTCGTCGTGTTGCGGGCGAACGGCAAGCACTTCTCGGCCGGCCACGACATCGGTACACCGGAACGCGACTTCGACGCCTTCTACGACAACGTCGCGACGCTGCACTGGGATCACACCGACCGCTCCGGCGCCGACCAGCGCCTCGCGCGGGAGATCGAGGTGTACATGGGTATGTGCCGTCGCTGGCGGGACATCCCCAAACCGGTCATCGCACAGGTCCACGGCGCCTGCATCGCGGGTGGCCTGATGTTGGCGTGGGTCTGCGATTTCATCGTCGCCTCCGACGACGCGTTCTTCTCCGACCCGGTCGCCCGCATGGGCATCCCGGGCGTCGAGTACTTCGCGCACGCCTTCGTGCTCGGGCCGCGACGCGCGAAGGAGATCCTGTTCACCGGCGAACGTTTCACCGCGGCGCAGGCCGCCGACTGGGGCATGGTCAACCACGTCGTGCCGCGCGACGAACTGGCCGCGAAGGTCGATGCGATCGCCGAGAAGATGGTCACGATGCCGATGCAGGGCCTGTTCCTGTCGAAGAAGGCGGTCAACATCTGCGAGGACCAGATGGGCCTGCGCAATTCGATGGACTCGGTGTTCGGGTGGCATCACTACGCGCATTCGGCCAATGCCGAGGCGGGCGGCGATTCGCTCGGTGGGATGGATGCGAAGTCGATGAAATCCGCGGCACAGCAGGGGGGCTGACGTGGACCTGCTGTTCGACGACGCCGCACAGTCCTTCCGGGCCGAGGTCCGCGCCTGGCTGGGGGCACATGTACCTTCCGAACCACTCCCGTCGATGGACACCGCCGAGGGTTTCGAGGCACACCGCGAGTGGGAACGCATCATGGCGGCCGACCGTATGTCGGTGGTCAGCTGGCCCACCGAGTACGGCGGCCGCGACGTCCCGCTACTGCACTGGCTGATCTTCGAGGAGGAGTACTACCGGTCCGGGGCGCCGGGACGGGTGAGCCAGAACGGGATCTTCCTGCTCGCGCCGACACTGTTCGAGCACGCCCACCCCGATCAGCTGGCCCGCATCCTGCCGCGGATGGCGCGCGCCGACGACATCTGGGGGCAGGCGTGGAGCGAACCCGAGGCCGGGAGTGACCTCGCATCGTTGCGGTCCACGGCCACCCGCACCGAGGGCGGATGGCTGCTCAACGGGCAGAAGACGTGGTCTTCCCGATCGAGCTTCGCGGACCGGGCCTTCGGCCTCTTCCGCTCCGACACGACCGCCAAACGACATCGGGGGTTGACGTATTTCATGTTCGACCTGCGCAGTCCCGGTGTCACGGTGCGCCCGATCGCCCAGCTCGATGGTGAACCGGGGTTTGCCGAACTGTTCCTCTCCGACGTCTTCGTCCCCGACGACCCCGCCAAACCCGGCGACTCGGGAGTGATCGGCGACGTCGACAACGGGTGGCGTGTCGCGATGAGCACGGCCGCCAACGAACGCGGCCTGTCGCTGCGCCCCCCCGGCCGGTTCCTCGCCACCACCGATCGGCTCGTCGAGGCGTGGAAGACCCATCGCGACACCGTGCCGTCCACCGCGAATGTCGATGCGCGGGTCGCGGATGCGTGGATCGGCGCGCGGGCCTACGAGCTGTCGACCTATCAGACCGTCAGTCGACTCGCCGCCGGCGGGCAGCTGGGCACGGAGTCGTCAATCAACAAGGTGTTCTGGTCACAGTGGGATATCGCCGCCCACGAGACCGCGTTGGACCTGCAGGGCGTCGACGCCGAACTGGACGATGCCTGGACAGATGGTTATCTCTTCTCGCTATCCGGGCCGATCTACGCCGGTACCAACGAGATTCAGCGCAACGTGATCGCCGAACGCCTCCTCGGGCTGCCGCGCGGGGACCGGTGACGACCATGGAATTCCTACTCTCCGATGTCCACGACGACCTCGCGGCCACCGTCGACGCACTGCTGACCAAGGCGGATGTGGCCTCGCGCGCCCGGTCCTGGATCGACGGTGATCGTCGGCCGGTGGCGGAAGTCTTTGTCGCCCTTGCCGAGACCGGGGTCAATGGGCTGCTCATCGATGAATCATCGGGTGGATCGTCGGCCGGCGCGATCGAACTCGTGGTGGCGATGGAGCAGATCGGTCGCCACGCGCTGCCCGGGCCGGTCGTGGAAAGCATCGCCGTCTTACCGGTCCTGTTCCGGTCGGCGGAGGTGACCGGCCCGGCGCTCAGCGACCTCGCCGAAGGCCTGTTCGCGACGGTGGCGGTCGCTCCGATGGCCCCGCTCGCACCCACCGCCGATGTCACGTACATCGTTCACGACGCGACCCTGAGCACCGCGACGATCGGCGCGCCGTACCCGACGGTCGATCCGACGCGTTGGGTCGCCGAGCTGATCCCGGCCGAGATCCTGGCCGCGGGCGTCGACGTCGATGACGCGGTGGACATGGGCACCCTGGCCACCGCAGCACAACTACTCGGACTCGCCGACGCGATGCTGACCCTCGCGGCCGAGTATGCGCAGGCCCGCACCCAGTTCGGGCGGCCGATCGGGTCGTTCCAGGCGGTCAAACACCATCTGGCCGACGTCGCGATCGCGGTCGAGATGGCGCGGCCCTTGGTGCACGCGGCGGCGCTCGGGGTCGACGGACTCGTGCCGGAGGGCACCGATGTCCGTCGCGACGTGGCGGCGGCCAAGGTGGCCGCCGGTGACGCCGCCTACCTGGCGTCGCGGCGCGCGCTGCAGGTCCTCGGCGCGATCGGCTACACCGCCGAGCACGACCTGTCGCTGTATCTGACCAAGACACGAGCGCTGCTGACCGCGTGGGGAACCCCCGCGGTGCTGCGGCAGCGGATTCTGGAGTCGCTGTGACGATCGCCGACGTCGCTCCCATCTCCGCCGAGGACCGTGAGGCCCTCGCGGATGCCGTGCGGGAGCTGCTCCGACGGCGGACCGATTCGGCCTCGGCACGCGCCGCAATGGGTGCCACGCCGCGTATCGACCGCGGACTGTACGACACGTTGTGCACGGAGATCGGCGTGGCCGCGTTGCCGATTCCCGAGGACTACGGGGGTGCGGGTGCGGGTTTCGCCGAAACGGGTGTCGTCCTCGAAGAGCTCGGGGCGTCAGTGGCGCCGGTCCCGGTCTTCGCAACGTCCCTGGCGACGGCAGCCCTGCTGATCGCCGACGACACGCAAACGAATCGTCGTTTGCTGCCTCCGATCGCCTCGGGCGAACGCATCGCCACCGTGTGCTGGGCCGGCCGTGCCGGATGGAAATGCCCCGGAGTGGTGGCCAACGGCGGACTGCTCAGCGGCACTGCCGATTACGTGATCGATGGAGAATCCGCAGACCTGTTCGTGGTCCTGGCCGGCAGTCCCGGCGGCGTGACCCTCCACGCGGTCGACGTGCACGCAGACGGCGTCACCGTGACGCCGCAGCCGGTGGTCGACCCGAGCCGCCCGCTGTCACGGGTCAGCTTCGACGAGGCACCGTCGACGACCATCCCCGGCCGCCCCGAACTACTCACACGGCTGCGCGCCCACGCCTGGGCGCTCCTGTCGGCCGAGCAGGTCGGCGGCGCGGCGGCGGCGCTACACCTGACGGTCGAGTACACCAAGTCGCGCAAGCAGTTCGGCCGGATCATCGGCTCGTTCCAGGCGCTGAAGCATCGGATGGCCGACATGTACACGCTGGTGGAGACGTCACGGTCGATCTCGCGTGCCGCGCTCGCCGCGGTGGCCGCCGGCGACCCCGACGCCGACGATCTGGCCGCGGCCGCCCACGTCTGGTGCTCCGAGGCCTTCCAGACAGTCGCCGGTGAAGGTATCCAGCTCCACGGCGGTATCGGGATCACCGCCGAGCACGACATCGGGCTCTACTTCAAGCGTGCGCACAGCGCGGCGCAATTGTTCGGACAGCCCCACGAGGTGGTCGCCGAGCTGAGCGATCGGGTCGTGCGTCAGGGGTAGGTGATGATCTCGTCTCCGGTGGTTGCGTTGCGCCACACGATGATCCGGCCCGGGTACATGACCGGTACCCAGAGGCCCAGGTGTTTGAACTGATGGCAGGGAATGCAGAGCGGTGCGAGATTGGCGGGTACGCTCCAGCCGCCGGCCACCGGATTCTGGTGGTCGAACGGAACGATGTGGTCGAGTTGGCAGTCGGTCGCGGGGTGATCGCACCAGGGGCCGCGGCAGGTCTGGTCGGTGAGCAACACCTCGCGGCGTAGCGCGTCGGTCGGCTGGTAGATCAGGGCACCGGTCGGTGGGGCAACGAGGCCGCCATGACCGGACGGATCGACCGGCCTCAGGTCGCCGACGTCGTTGGGTGGCCGTGATCGGGTGACGATCGGGCCGGGTGCGATCAGATGATTCGGGGCGATCGTGCCCGCTCGGCGCGGGCGACCCTTCCGCAGTCCTTGTGTGTCGTCGCCGGCGCGGGCTTCGCGGTAGAGGCCTTGCCACGTGGCGTCGTCGGCGAGGGCTCGGGCGAGGTCCGGGTCGATGACGCCGTAGCCGTCGACACGCGGCACCATCTCGCCGGTGAGCCCGGCCAGCGTGAGAGCGTCGGTCACGACGGACACGACGGATGCAGTGGGCATCGTCGCTATCTCGGTCGAGGGATGCCCTTGCTCGGTTGTCTTCTTTGGACAGTCGCTGTGCCCGCAACCGCATTCGATGGTGTCGAGCCCGCGCATGATCGCGGCGAGTGCGGCAACACGTTTCTGTCCGATCGTGCGGGGATCGTTCTCGCAGAGATCCCGGGCTATGAGTTCGGCGAGCCGGTCCTTCAGATATTGGCCGTCGGCAAGAGGCACCAGCGCGTCGATGCCCCAGTGGCCGTGCGCCTCCTTGCTGATGCGGACGTCCTGCTGCTGAGTGAACTCGTCGCGCTGCTCGGCGGCCGCACCGGGATCGGCCTCGATGATCAGTTCGTCGAGCTTGTCACCGAGTTGGCTACCGCTGATCGGCTGGCGGGCCAACCCAAGCGCCGCTGCCGCCAAGCTGTCACGCAACCCTTCCTCGAGCGCGGCCAGCCTATTGGCGATGATGCGGGCCCGGTGCTCGGACAGCTCGCCGTCGAGGAATGCGGTCATGATCGTGGGCAACTGCTGCAGACGCTCGCCCAGCTCGATCCATTTGCCGGCCGTCATCGTCGGCACGCCGAGCCGATACGAGACCTCTCGGACCGCGGCCTTCTCGGGCATCTTCTTGATGCTGGCATTACCGCACATCTCCAGCACCCGCTCGAATGCCAGCTGTCCGACCCGGTGAGCGGTCACGATTTTGCGGGCCGCGGCCTGACGTTCGAACCGGGTCAGATCCTGGCCGAGATCGATCAACTCGTCCGCGGACAGGTTCGCCACCCGGGCGAGATCCGCTTGCGCGTCGGCCATTTCGAACATATGTGCACAATAGCGCCAGCCACCGACAGGATTCGTCGCCAGATCCGCTCCGGCATACCGGTCGGTGGAGCACAATCTGGGTATGGCGAACGATCCTCGGATGGGCTCGGTCGACGCGGTGTTGTTCGGCGTCGAAGGCGATCCCCTGTTGCGTTCGGTCATCACGGTGGTCGTGATGCTCGACGGCGAGCCCGATCGATCGGCGCTTCTGGAGCGATCCGACCGCTGGTCACGGGTCTACCCCAAGCTGAGGCAGCGCCCGGTGGGGAGTTCGATGTCGGTGGCACCGCCCCGCTGGGAGACCGACCCCAACTTCGATTTCGAATATCACATCCGCTTCCGGCGCCTGCCACGTCGCCACGGGGCTCCTGCCGACGTCCTGGAGTACGCGGAGCGGATGAGTGAGCAGGACTTCGATCACGCACGCCCATTGTGGGAGATGGCGGTTCTGACCGACCTGGACGACGGCGCGGCGGCCGTGATCCTCAAGATCCATCACTCGATCACCGATGGCATGGGTGGCATGCAGATGAGTTCGGTTCTCTTCGACCGCACGCCTGAGCCTCCCGATCTGGGACCGTTGCCCAAGCCGCCCGTACCGCATCACGCAAACCTCGTCGAGAGGATCCGCCAGGCGACGGACTTCGAGGCGAAGGAGATCGTGTCAAACTTGTCCGTGGCCGCCGGGCGGTTCGTCGGCGGCACGAAAGACCTGCTGACCAACCCGATCGATTCCACGGTTGCGGCCGGCGCGCTGACCGTCGCGACAGCCAAGATGATCGCGCCACAGGGACCACCGCTGTCGCCGCTCATGAAAGACCGCTCACTCTCGGTGGCCTTCACCACCCTCGAGTTTCCGCTCCCCGATCTCCAGGCTGTCGCCACTGCCACCGAGTCCACGATCAACGAGGTGTTCGTCGCCGCCGTGGCGGGTGGGCTGCGGCGATACCATCTACGCCAGGGGACCGATGTTCACGCGCTCCGGGTCAACATGCCGGTCAGCAACCGGTCAGAGACCGATGCCCCGGGTGGGAACCGATGGATTCCGGCACGCTTCATCGTTCCCACCGATACCGACGACCCCGTGGATCGGATCCGTGAACTGCGTCCGATCCTGCACGGCGCCCAGCATGATCCGGCGCTCGGTGTTTCCGGAATCCTCTACCGGTTGCTGACGGCGCTGCCGCGCCAGGTCACCACGATGGCCGTCGGGTCGATGATGAAGGGGGTCGACTTCGTGGCCACCAACGTGCCCGGACCACCGGTCGACGTGTACATGGCCGGAGCCAAGGTCACCGCGGTCATTCCGTTCGCGCCGAAGGGCGGTGCCGCAACCAACATCGCCCTGCTCTCCTATGCCGGCCGGGTGCTCCTCGGCATCAACAGCGACCCGGCCGCGGTGAGCGATCCGGGTGAATTGACAACGTGCATCCGGGAGGGATTCGACGAGATCCTTGCACTGGGGGCGCAGCGCGCCGCGGTCGGGCTGACCTTGGTCGATCAGGTCACGAAGGCCTCTCTGACCGAGGATTCCGTCAAGCCGTAGTCGGCCAGGCTGTAGTGGTGCTGCGGCTTGCGGTCTCCGGTGCGGCTCTCGGTGTCGAGGGCGGCCATCGCGGCCCTCGCCGAGGAGGACACTTCGGCGCCGAGGGCGTTATAGATGTGCTCGACGGTGCCGAACGGGTTGGTGCGCAGATCATCGAAGTCGATGTCCAGGAACTGATCCGGGTTGTATCGGCACCGTGCGGCCTCGAACGCGCGCAGCCCACGGGACCAGAGTTCGAGCTGTGTCGCACCGATCCGGTCGCCGACGAAGGTCGTCGACCAGCCCGGTGTCGCGTGCTCGGCGAGACTGCACATGGAGGCGATGATGGTCTCCGGTGGGCGATGCGTCTGGATGACCAGAGCATCGGGATAGACCGCCATGAGCGCGTCGAGGACGAACATGTGACTCGGGTTCTTCAGCACCCAGCGCTTCTCCGGGTCGTTGAGGCCGATCATCTGCAGGTTCTGCCGGTGTCGTCGGTAGGCCGGCGTCCAGTCCTGCTCCGACAGCCACCTCGAGTACGTCGGAAGGTAGGCCAGTGACTCATACGAGATCGACATGACGTTCTGCCGCAACAACTGCCAGCACTCCTCGACCTCGCCGGCCTCGAGGTAGTGCATGCCCATGAACTCGGGGTTGTCGACGTGGTGCTTCTCGAGGCCGGCATTGATCTGCCGGTAGACCGGATTCTGCGCCCAGGTGTCGCGGGGCGGGCGAGGTTGCGGGAACTCCGCCAGCCACATCTGCAACCCTTGATGCGCGGGGTCCGCGGAGAGCAGCCGATGCAGCGCCGTCGTGCCGGTGCGCGGCAGACCCGTGACGAAGACCGGTCGCGTGATCGGCACGTCGACATACGACGGATTGGCCCGCCACGATACCTCCGACAGCAGCCGCGCGATCAACGCGCCCTTGAGGAAGAAGCGGAACATCTTGCTGCCGAGTTCGGTGAGTTCGGCATCGCGGGCGTAGGACTCGAGCAGAACCTCGAGCGCCTCGAGGTGGTCCGGATCCCCGAAGTCGTCGAGACCGGTTGCCCGGGTGGCGGATTCGTGCAGATCGACAACCGTACCGACGTTGATGCGTGCCGCACTAGTCATGGTATTCACCGCAGTTCACGTCGAGGGTGTGGCCGGTGATCGCGCTCGCCATCGGAGAGGCGAGGAACACCACGGCCTCGGCGATCTCGTCCGGCTCCGGGAGTCGCTTGAGGTCCGAGCGGCTCGCGGTCTGCTCGTAGACCTGTTCGGATGTGATCCCGTATTTCTTGGCGACCTCGCCGAAGTACCACTTGAGCTGGTCATCCCAGATGTAGCCGGGTGCGACGGAGTTGATCCGGATCCCCTTGTCGCCGAGTTCGGTGGCCAGCGTCTGCGACATCGCCAGCAGCGCCGACTTGGCCATCTTGTAGCTGCCGTAGCGGGGTTCGGAATGCCGGATGACCATCGAGTTTATGTTGACGATGTTGCCGTTCGTCTTCGCGAGCGGATCGGTGAAGGCCTTGATGACCCGCAGGGTACCGAGGACGGTCAGGTCCAGGCTCGCGGCGATCTGGTCGAAATCGGTGCGTGCCAACGGTTTCATCGACGGGAGCGCGAACGCGTTGTTGATCACCGCGTCGACACGTCCGAACTCGTCGAGGGTGGATCCGACCAAGCCGGCGACGGCGTCGTCGTCGGCGATGTCGGTCGGCACGACCAGCGATGTGCCACCGGCGGTGGCGATCTCGTCGGCCACCTCCTTGAGTCGTGATTCGGTGCGGGCGGCCAGCACGACCCGGGCACCGGCCGCCGCGGCACGCAGGCCGATGGAGCGCCCCAGACCCGGTCCCACCCCGGACACCACGACGACCTTGTCGGCGAGCAGCCCTGTCGGCGTCATCCCAGCATCCTTGCCGCGAACGCACGTTGTCGCGCCGCGATCCGGTCGACCCAACCCGCTTCGGGGATGACGTTGTCGCAGAAGTAGGGCAGATGCTCACGCACATCGTCGATGTCGATGACCTGCGCGCTCGGACCGTCCTCCGGCCGGATGGGATGATCGACCCGCTGCCAACGGAACTGCATGATGCCGGTGATCCGTCCGGTGGTCTCGATCCAATTCGCCACCCCCGGGTTCCGTCGGGCGATGACCATCCGGATCATGCCGTCCGGGTCGACCTGCGCCTGCGCCGAATTGAGGCTGGTCTGATGGTTGACGTAGTCCAGCGAGATGTACCACATGCTGCCGAGCTGGAAACCCTGATACGGCGCATCCGACTTCGGCACCGTGATGACCATGGCCTCGTTGTCGGCGAGCCGGTAATGGCCGACCGACGAGTACTGGGTGGCGAGCCCGCCCGGGGTTCGGCGCGGTGTGGTGAGGGTGTTGACGGGCTCGTCGAGGTAGAACCATTTCGGGAAGTTGAACCAGGTGTTGATCCGTGCGGTGAGCATCTTGCCGGCGGTCGCGTACCGGCGGACAACACGGGCGAGATCGGGTTCGTCGGGTGCGGTGCCGACGGTGTCGACGCGTTCGATCCAGATGGTGCCCTTGTGCTGCGTCCAGTCGCCATAGACCTCGCGGACGGCGAGCATCGTGGCGCCGTCGGCAAGGACGAAGTAGTCGTCATGGTCGGTGTCGATGGGCGGGCCGAAGGTGATCGTGAAATCGCCGTTCGCGTCGATCACGATCCGACGGTCGTCGAAGGCGTCGTCGCCGCCGGGGACCGTGTCGGGGGTGTAATCGCCGGTGAGCACCTGGAAGCTCAGATCCACGGTGCTGCCGCGATGTCCACGCACCAGATAGGTTCCGTCGGGCTCGATGTCGGCGTGGTAATAGAGTGTGTCGGGGTTGTCGAGGCCCATCTTGGTCATCGGCCCGGTGGACGTCACGAAGTTCGGATGGCTGAGCTGCCGGGATCTGACCAGCTGCACGATCGCCGCGACACTCCCGGCGAGGTAGTCGTATCCCTCGGCCAGGTCCTGCTCGGTCTCGACGAACCGCGCCGAGGCAATGAGTTTTTCGGCCTCGGCGATCGCGTCGGTCAGCGGCTTGGTCACATCCGTCGGCCGCGTGATCACAGCCACGTATCGCCTCCGGTCCAGGTGAGAAAGCTCTCCAACTCGGCCTGCGCCGGTGTGACCCGAGGATGTTCCGTCGACAGGTAGCCGCCGCGATAGAACAGCAACGGCTTGTCCTGCAACACTTCTCCGAGAGTGAGCGCGCGTCCGATGACGATGTGGTGATCGCCGCCGTCGGTCACTCGTGCCACGTCGCACTCGACCCAGGTGAGGCCGTGCCGGATCACCGGCAGGCCCGCGGGCGACGGGTCCCAGGTGACGTTGCGGAACTTGTCGTCGCCCGGGGCGCCGAAGGCCGCACTGACGTCCTGCTGGCGGTTGGACAAGACGTTCACGCAGAACTGGCCGGTCTGTTCGATAACCTGCCAGCTTCGGGACGTCTTCTTCGGGCAGAACAGCACCAGCGGCGGTTCGAGCGACAGCGCCGCGAACGACTGACAGGCGAAGCCGACCGGTGCACCGTCGGCATCGAGCGTGGTGATGACGGTGACGCCGGTGCAGAACTGTCCCATTGCGGTCCGGAACTGCCGTGAGTCGAAATCCGCGGAGCCGTAGGGAGTCCGGGTCATGTCAGTTCTTGAAGCCGACGGAGAAGTCATGGCCCCAGAGGCTCACCGCGGTGGATTCCCGGGCGATCCACTTGTCGTCGTCGACGGTTCTTCCCTCGCAGCCGAATTCGACGTCGAATCCGCCAGGGGTCTTCATGTAGAACGACAGCATCAGGTCGTTGACGTGTCGGCCCAGCGTGGCCGACATCTTGACCTTCTTGCGCAGCGCCCGATCCAGACAGAGTCCGACGTCGTCGGAGTTCTCCACCTCCACCATCACGTGTACGATGCCGGTGCTGTTGGGGATGGGCAGGAACGCGAGCGAATGATGGCGCGGGTTGCAGCCGAGGAAGCGCAGCCAGGGTGACTCGTCGCCCTCCTCGCGTCCGACGGCCTGCGGCGGCAATCGCATCGAGTCACGCAGGCTGAAACCCAGCACGTCACGATAGAAGGACAGCGCGGCCTTGTCGTCGTCGCAGGTCAGCACAACGTGCCCGAGTCCCTGCTCACCGGTGACGAACCGGTGCCCGTACGGGCTGACGACGCGCCGATGTTCGAGCGCCACCCCACAGAAGACCTCCAGGGTGTTGCCGGCCGGGTCGTCGAAGACGATCATCTCGACGACACGGCGGTCGGCGAGTTCCTCGTCCTTGGCTTCCCGGAAGATCACCCCGGCCGACCCGAGCCTGTCCCGAACCTCTTGTAGTGCTTGCGCATTGGCGCACTCCCAGCCGGCGCACCCGAGGTGGTCACGGTCCGACGGAACGATCACCAGCCGAGCGGGGAAATCGTCCATCCGCAGGTACAGCGCCCCCTCGGTGAGCCCGCGTCCCTCCACCGTGCCGAGCACCTTGAGGCCATAATCGCGCCAGGCGTCGACGTCGGTGGCCTCGATCCGCATGTACCCGAGAGACCGAATCGGACTGTCACTCATCTCCAACACTCCTGTCATCGTGCTGCGGTGCGGTCAGACCATGGTGTCGCCGATGGGAATCCCGAACTCGCCGTTGCCGAAGGCGACGTAGGCACGCTCGGGATCGTTGGCGGCGTGCACGCGTCCGGCGTGGGCGTCGCGCCAGAAACGCTGGATCGGGGTGCCGTTCTCCAGGGCATGCGCACCAGAGTTCTCGAAGAGCCGGTCGATCGCCGCGATGGCGCGGCCGGTGGCGCGCACCTGATCTCGGCGGGCGGCCAGGCGCAGTTCCATGGGGATCTCCTCGCCGGCGAGAATCCGGTCGTATTCGTCCTGCAGATTCCCGGACAGCTGCCGCCAGGCGGCGTCGATGTCGCTGGCGGCCTCCGCGATCCGGACCTTGGCGAACGGGTCCTCCTTGGCCTTCTCCCCCGCGTACGCGGCGCGGACGCGTTTGCCCTGATGCTCCACATGGGCGTGGTAGGCGCCGTAGGCCATGCCGACGATGGGCGCCGAGATGGTGCTCGGATGGATGGTGCCCCACGGCATCCTGTAGACCGGCGCGGTGTTCTGTTTCAGGCCCGGGCTCTGCCCCATGCTCATGGTCCGCATGCTCAGCATCCGGTGCCGCGGCACGAACACGTCCTTGACCTCGAGGGTGTTGGAGCCGGTGCCGCGCAGTCCGACCACATTCCACACATCCTTGATGGTGTAGTCCGTGCGCGGGATGAGGAAGCTGACGAAATCGACCGGCTTGCCGTCCTTGATCACCGGCCCGCCGACGAACGCCCAATCGGCGGCGTCGCAGCCCGACGACCACGCCCAGGAGCCGTTGACCTTATAGCCGCCGTCGACGACCTCGCCCATACCCATCGGCGCATAAGAGGAGCTGATCCGCACCGAGGTGTCGCGGCCCCAGACGTCCTCCTGCGCCTGCTGATCGAACAGCGCGAGGTGCCAGTTGTGGATGCCGATGATGCCGGACACCCAACCGGTCGATCCGCATGCGGTGGCGATGCGACGGACCGCCTCGTAGAAGGTGACCGGGTCGACCTGATAGCCACCCCACTGTTCGGGCTGCATCAGCTTGAAGAATCCCGCACCCTCGAGGCTGGAGACGGTCTCGTCGGGAATGCGCCGTAGATCCTCGGTCTGCTGGGCCCGCTGCTCGATCTCGGGCAGGAGTGCGTTGATCTTCTCCAACACCTGCTCGGCCGCTGCGCCCCCGGCGTCTGATCCCTTCGGCATCTCGTCCGCTCCTCGTCTGTGCGCGACGACCACGCGGTCGTCCCTGGTTCCCGTCAGTTCTGAGATTAGAACACGTTCTCATTTATGTCGAGCACTGCGACTTTGGGCCCACATCCTGGCCCGATCCCCAACCCGAGGCCCGATCTGCTCACCATTTCTGTAACATGTTCTAGTATCGGCATGAGGCGATTCGCGCCGAATGAGCGAGTCACGCATCGTCAGATGACAGGAGTGGCGGATGTCAGCGACACCCGAGACAGCGACACCCGAGACAGCGACACCCGAGACAGGGACACCCATTCGCGAGATCGACACGGGCGCTCCTCCGTCGCGGTTCGCGCGCGGCTGGCACTGCCTTGGCCTGGTCGACGAGTTCACCGACGGCAAGCCGCATTCCGTGCAGGCGTTCGGCACGAAGTTGGTGGTGTGGGCCGATCAGGACGACAACATCAACATCCTCGACGCCTATTGCCGCCATATGGGTGGTGACCTCAGCCAGGGCAGCATCAAGGACGGTAACGTCGCATGCCCGTTCCATGGCTGGCTCTGGAAGGGCAACGGCCGATGCGCCGGCGTGCCGTATGCCAAGCGGAACCCGAAATTGGCGAAGACGCGCGCCTGGCCCACGATGGTTCGCAACGGACAGGTGTTCGTCTACAACGACCCCGAGCGCAATCCGCCGCCCTCCGACTGCGTCATCCCCGAACTCGATGAGGTCGGTACCCAGGAATGGACCGGCTGGACGTGGAACCGCATCGTCATCGAGGGGTCGAACTGCCGCGAGATCATCGACAACGTCGTCGACATGGCGCACTTCTACTACGTGCACTACGCACTGCCGGACTACTTCAAGAACGTTTTCGAGGGCGAGATCGCCGCCCAGTACATGAACTCCCACGGGCGGCCCGACGTGTCGTTCGGGACGAACTACGGTGACAGTCGACTCGAGTCCGTCGCCGCGTACTACGGTCCGGCCTACATGCTCAACCCGATGGTGCAGTACTACGGCGATTTCGCGATCGAGACCATCCTGACCAACTGCCACTACCCGATCGATGCCAACTCGTTCGTCCTCATGTACGGGGTGATGGCGAAGGTTCCCGAGGGCCTCACCACCGAACAGGCACAGTCGATGGCGCAGAAGATCACCGCGGGTGTCGAGGTGGGATTCCTACAGGATGTGGAGATCTGGAAGAACAAGACCCGCATCGACAATCCGCTGCTGGTCGAGGAGGACGGCCCGGTCTATCAGCTGCGCCGCTGGTACGAACAGTTCTACGTCGACTCCGCCGATGTCACCGAGGAGATGACGCAGCGGTTCGAGTACGAGATCGACACCAGCAAGGCGCTCGAGAGTTGGGGTGTGGAGATCCAGGAGAATCTCCACCGCCAGGAGACCGAAGCCGCCGAAGCCGCAGCTGCAGCCGGGGCGGCGTCGGAGAAGGCCGAGGTCTGAGCCGATGCCCCGGGCGGTCGAGCGGGACGGTGGCACCGGGATATCGGGCTGGGCCAAAGCGCCCGACTTCCACGGCGATCCGGCGCACCTTGCCGCGGTCCATGCGGCGACCGAACGCGATCGCGCCCATTATCTGCGCGGCGGCATGGCCGAGATCGAATGCCGGACCTGTCAGGCATGCGTGATGGTGAAGAAGACCAGCGCATTCCACACCAGCGTCCAGTGGAACCCGCAGGCACGGGCACGGTGTACCGGGTTGGAGCGATCCGAGGATTCCGGGAAGGCGTTGCTACCCGGCGCCGTGCCGCCCACGTGCCCACGGCTGTCGGCGAGCATCGATCACGGCGTCGCGGAAGGCATCATTGCGGCGCAGTCCCCGGACAGCGATCCTGACGGATATTGGTGACAGTGACAGGTTTCATCGGCCAGACTTTGGTGGCATGGCGATTCTTCGACATCATGTGGCCGGTCTGATCTGCTCGGCGTGCCTCGTGGTCGCGTTGCCGCTGATGGCGAACGCGCCGGCCGCTGCCGAAAGCGGATCGGCGGATATGGGCTCATCGGGTTCGGCCGGGTCGTCGGACATCTACCTGCCCGTGTCGACGCCCGCGGGTCTGCAGGCGCTCGCCGCGGCCTCCACCCAGCTCGGCAAGCCCTACAAGTGGGGTGGCACGGGACCCAACTCGTGGGACTGCTCCGGCCTGACGCAATGGGCCTTCTCGACGGCCGGAGTCCATCTGCCACGCACCAGCCAGCAGCAGTCGAAGGTCGGTCACGCGATCCCAGCCTGGGCGCTGGCCCCTGGCGACATCATCATCTTCTGGCACGACGCGAGTCACGTCGGGATCTACGCCGGGTTCGGTCAGGTCCTGAACGCATACGGGCCCAACGGCGTACCGGTCGGATTCAATCCTCTTGACCGGATGCCGCCGGTCAAGACGATCCGCCGGCTGGGGTGAGGGCCACGGCGACCACCAGCCCGATCAGCACGATGCTGACAACCGTGACCCCGACCAACCCGTAGCCAACGCCGACGAGCGGCGAATCCTGGCTCAGCGCATCGTTCACCCGCTCGTCGAACAGGTGCGCTGCCGGGTCCGCCAGCACCGGGATCGCAGCGACGAGAGCGGCGACGGCGCCCAGACCGACGATGACGACCGCCGGCCAGCGCAGCCGCGGCCGCCACCATGCCAGTGCCGCAACCACCGCGATCACCGTACCGAGCACAACAGTCGCCAGCCCGGGGCGCAGCGTGTGCTCCTCGAGGAAGGCCACGTCCCCGGGCTCCGCTCCGGGAACCGAGACCCGACCGAGTCCGGTGATGGACGGCTGCACCCCTTGGTCCGAGACACCCCACGGGACAAGGCTGAACGCCACCAGGAGGAGCCCGGCCACCAGCGCGATCGGCCAGGTGAACCTGCGTACCGATGCCCGGGCGCGATCGGTTCCGTCACTCATTTCTCAAGGGTGCCATGAGACCGCGGTGGCGCTCCGGGCGCGACGCCGCCCGGGAGACGTGGTCCTTCGCGCGTATCCGGCGTGTCTCCGATGAGTTTCCGCCACGCTGAAGGTCAGCCGTGGTGGAGCATCCAAACCCTTGGAAGGACTCGAAATGAGCGAGTACTCGGCGCCGGTCGGCGCCCCGATCTGGTTCGATCTGATGAGCAGCAACCCCGCGAAGGCCGCCGAGTTCTACGGCGAGATCTTCGGCTGGGAGGTCGACGCCCCGCCCAACGAGGAGTTCGGTGGATACCAGAACTTCATGAAGAACGGGCATACGGTGTGCGGTCTGTCGCCGGCGATGCCCGGCACTCCGCCCAACATCTGGTCGGTGTATCTACGCACCGATGATGCCGAGGCCACCGCCAAAGCCGCCGAGGCCGCGGGCGGGACGGTCGTCGTGCCGCCGATGGCGATTGCGGATCTCGGGTCGATGATGACCATCGCCGACCCGGCGGGCGCGGCGATCGGGTTCTGGCAGCCCGGGACCCATGCGGGGTTTGCCGAGTGGGGCGAACACGGCACCCCGTACTGGTTCGAGTGCCACAGCAAGGACTACCCGAAATCGATCGAGTTCTACACGGCCCTCCTCGGAGCACGCATCGAGGAGATCGGCACCGGTGGCGATCCGGATGCGGTTGGTCCCGACGCCTACGGTCAGGTCTTCCTCGGTGAGAACTCCTACTGCGGGATCATGGACGCGTCCAAGATCCATCCGGCGGAGGTGCCGTCGTTCTGGCAGGTCTACATCACCGTGGATGACGTCGACGCCACGGTGAAGCAGATCGAGTCACTGGGCGGCCAGATCATGATGCCTGGCGAGGTGACCCCCTACGGGACGCTCGCAGCGGTCACGGACCCGATGGGTGCCGCCTTCTGCCTCGGGCATCCGCCGGCCGGGATGTAGGCGACTCGGTCGGTAACTGATGGAGGTCATTCCAGTAGCTGATCGAGGCGGAACTCGACGAGGGTGCGCATGCGCAGCGCCGTCGTGCTGCGCTGCACGCCGTCGATGTCGAGGATGAGCCCGGCGACGCGGTAGAGATCGTCCGCGTCCCGGGCCACCACCTGCACCAGGAGGTCGGTGGCGCCGCTGAGTCCGAGGACCTCGACCACCTCGGGAATCTGTTCGAGCGCCACCGACACCTCGGTCAGCATGCGCTGGGTCACCTCGGTGAACACGTAGGCCGTAATCGAATAACCCAACGCCTCGGTGTCGATCCGACGGTCGAACCCGTGGAGCACGTCGGTCTCCTCCCAGCGCGCCAGACGTGCCTGAACGGTGTTGCGCGACAGACCGGTTCGTTGCGCCAGCGCGCTGGTCGTGGCCCGCGGTGCGCGGATCAGCGCCCGCAGGATTCGTTGGTCGGTACCGTCGAATCTCAATGTGTTGCGCATCGTGACCATCCCGTCTCGACCTCCAGAGCGAGATCTGTGCATTCTGCTCAACGTCAAGCAAATCTCTTGCACACTATGCCAGTCGACGAGGACACTCGGAGACGTTCTGCACAATCCACACGCCAGGAGACGACGATGACTACGTATTCCCCACCCCCGGCCGGTGACGTGGCCCGCGATGTCGACTCCGTCCTCGAGGAGATCTCCCGGCGGGTGCTCTGGACCTCGACGGCGATCGTGCACCACGCGAACCGGGTGCGCCCGAATCCGTCCGGATTGAAGGTCGGCGGACATCAGGCATCATGTGCGTCGATGGTCTCGATCATGACCGAACTCTGGTTCTCCCAGCTCCGATCCGGTGATCGGGTCTCCGTGAAGCCGCACGCCGCACCAAATCTCCACGCGATCAACTACCTTCTCGGGGAACTCGATGCGGACCATCTACCGCGGCTGCGGGAATTCGGCGGCCTGCAGAGCTATCCGAGCCGCACAAAGGATCCCGACACCGTCGACTACTCGACCGGCTCGGTGGGCATCGGTGCCACGGCTCCCATCTGGGGTGCGATGGCGCGGCGCTACGTGACGACGGCGTTCGGTTCGGCCGGCACTGGTCGGCAGTATTCGCTGGTGGGTGACGCCGAGCTCGACGAGGGTGCGGTGTGGGAGGCCATCCTGGATCCGTCGGTGCCCGAGCTCGGCGAGATCGTCTGGATCGTCGACCTCAATCGCCAGTCGCTCGACCGCGTCGTGCCCAATATCGCGGCCGGGCGTCTGGAGGCGATGTTCGCCGCGGCGGGATGGCAGGTGATCACGGTGAAGTGGGGCCACCTGCTGGACGAGCTGTTCGCGCGCCCGGGCGGTGACGCACTCCGTACCCGGATCACCGATATGCCGAACCCGGAATACCAACGACTACTGCGGTGCCGCGACGACGAGATCCGCTCCCGGCTCCCGGGCGACGGGCCCGACGCCGAACAGATCGCCTCGCTGCTCGCCGGTCTGGACGACGCCACCCTGCATGCGGCCATCCGCAACCTCGGAGGTCACGACCTGGGCGCATTGCGTGCGGCGTTCGCGGGCATCGACGACACCCGACCGACCGTCATCCTCGCCTACACCATCAAGGGCTACGGGCTGCCGACGCAAGGACATCCACAGAACCATTCGACTCTGCTGACCGAGGAGCAATTCGCCGGCCTCGCCGAGGAATTGGGTGAGGACCCTGCCCATCCGTGGCACCGTTTCGACGCGGGTTCCCCGGCGGGTGAACTCTGTGCGGCCACGGCTGCCCGCCTGGCCCGCGACCCCGTGCCCGCACCCGTGGACCTCGACGTGCCCACCGACCTCACCCGGATTCCGACGGCGGTCTCCACCACTCAGGCCGCGCTCGGCCGGACACTGCTCGACCTGACGCGAGAGGCACCCGACGTCGCCCGCCGGGTGATCACGGTGAGCCCCGATGTCACGTCCTCGACGAATCTGGCCGGCTGGCTGAACAAGGTGGGCGTGTGGTCACCGACGGAGCGTCGCGACTGGTTCGACGACGACCGCGAGACGATCATGCACTGGCGGGAGCGACCCACCGGCCAGCACATGGAGCTCGGGATCGCCGAGACCAACCTCGTCGGGCTCATCGGTGAGCTGGGCGCCACCTGGAGCCGCTGGGGCCAACCACTGCTCCCGATCGGGGTCCTCTACGACCCCTTCGTCGAACGGGCCTTGGAGCCATGGTCATTCGGCATCTATGCCGGCGGGCAGTCCATCCTCGTCGGAACCCCCGCCGGCGTCTCGCTTGCGCCCGAAGGTGGTGCGCACCAATCGATAAAGACCCCGTCGATCGGTCTCGAACAACCCGGATGTGTGAGCTACGAACCGGCGTTCGCGCTCGACGTCGAGTGGACGCTGCTGGATTGCCTGGCACACATGGGCAAGCCGGGCGGACGATCCGCATACCTGCGGCTGTCGACCCGACCCGTCGAGCAGAAGCTGGCCGCGGCGCCGACCGACCCGGCCGCACGGGAGCGGCGACGGAGGCAGGTCGTCGCGGGTGCCTATGCCCTGCGACGTGCGGCGGATCCGGCGGTGACCATCGTCGCTGTCGGCGCCATGGTGACCGACGCGCTGGCCGCCGCAGATCGGTTGGCCCAGATGGACATCGAGTGTGATGTCGTGGTGATCACCAGTCCCGGCCTGGTCTTCGAGGCCTTGCAGTCCCGACGTGGTCGGGGCGCGGCGCCCACCTGGATCCTCGATCAGGTGTTCCCCGCCGATCGGGCGACGCCGATGGTCACCGTCCTCGACGGTCACCCACACACCCTGAGCTTCGTCCCGACGATCAACCGTGTCGAGTCGATAGCCCTGGGTGTGACGACCTTCGGCCAATCCGGTTCTCTCGACGAGGTGTACCGGCTACACGGCATCGACGAGGACTCGATCATCCGGGCCGCACTCGACCTGATGGACTGAGCCACACGCGGAACTCACTTGCATGACCGTCTTCAGGCGAAAGCGACCAAAAGAATGCCGTTATCATTCTCTAGCTAGCCTATTTCCATGCATGGTAACCTCCTTCTTAGACAACTGTCCAAGTAGCGTAGGAAGTGCCT
>NZ_BAHC01000068.1 GCF_000298195.1 Gordonia rhizosphera NBRC 16068
CTAGCCGGGTGAATGCGGAAATACCAGAAATATGAACAAGCGTTCGTCTATAGTGGCGAATGAGACACGCCCCCGACATCGGTCTCCGATCACGGAGTACACCGAATGCCAGATCCCGAGGAGGAAGGTCACATGACCACCACAACCAACCGCCATCAACTGCTCATCGACGGCAAATGGGTGGATGCGCTCGACGGAGCAACCATCGACACGGTGAACCCGTCCACGGGCGAGAAGCTTGCCGAACTCGCCGCGGCCACGACGAGCGACGTCGATCTGGCCGTCGACGCGGCCCGTCGAGCGTTCGACTCCGGTCCGTGGCGACGGATGCCTGCCGAGGAACGGGCGCGGATCATGCACCGGTTCGCCGATCTCATCGAGGCCAACGCCGACGAGCTCGCGCTGATCGACACGAAGGATTGCGGCAAGCCCTACTCCTTCATCCGTGACATCGACCTGCCGAATATGTCGGACCTCGTGCGCTACATGGCCGGATGGGCGACCAAACTCGAGGGCCGCACGATCCCGCTGTCTCGGCAGCAGCCCGGTGACTACCTGTCCTACACCCGCCGTCAGCCGATCGGCGTTGTGGCGCAAGTAATTCCGTGGAACGGAGCGGCACTTGCCGCGACGTGGAAGCTCGCGCCGGCACTGGCCGCGGGATGCACCGTCGTACTCAAGCCCGCAGAACTCGCGTCACTGGCTCCCATCCGCATCGCGGAACTGGCTATGGAGGCAGGCTTCCCGGACGGGGTGGTCAACCTCGTCACCGGGACCGGCACCGACGCGGGAGCCCCGCTGGTCGCACATCCGCGGGTCGACAAGGTGGCATTCACCGGCTCGGTGGGGACCGGCAAGAGCATCGTCGCGGCGGCCGCCCAGAACTTGACGAAGATGACATTGGAACTGGGTGGAAAATCCCCGGTTGTGATCTACGACGATGCCGATCTCGATCTGGCGGTGGACGGCGCGTTGGCTGCGGTGCTCTATGCCCAGGGTGAAGCATGCACCGCCGGCTCCCGACTGTACGTCCAGCGTGCCATCGTCGACGAGGTCAAGGAGCGCATCGTCAACGCGGTGCCCCGCATCAACCTTGGCGACAGTGCGCAGCGCGACGTCATGGTGGGACCGATGATCTCCGACCAGCAGCGCTCGAAGGTGGTGTCCTTCGTCGACGGTGCACTCGAGCAAGGCGCCGACGTCCTTGTCGGCGGCACGCAGGTGCACAAGCCGGGGTACTTCCTGGCACCGACGGTACTCAGCGGTGTCACCGACACGATGACGGTGGCCCGGGAGGAGATCTTCGGCCCCGTCGTGTCGGTGATGCCGTTCGATGACGAAGCAGAGGTCATCGCGCGGGCAAACAATACGACCTACGGTCTCGCCGCAGGCGTCTGGACGTCCAATATCGGTCGCGCGCATCGCTATGCCGACGCCGTCAACGCCGGTGCGGTGTGGGTCAACTGCTACAACGTGTTCGACGCGGCTCTTCCGTTCGGTGGCTTCAAACACTCCGGATGGGGCAAAGAGATGGGTGGCGAGGCGCTCGACAGTTATCTGCAGAGCAAGGCTGTCACGGTATCGATGGCCTGACGCCGCCGACCGTGCCCGGATCCCGGGTATGAGACCGATCGTCGCCCCTACCGCTCCGGTAGGGGCGACGATCGGTTTGGGGGATGCGGAGACTGATGGCCGACGGAGGCAATGGCCGACCGAGACAATGGCCGACCGAGACGGAAGCGCTCGGCCGGGGAGTCCGGCCGAGCGCTTCGGTGTGATACGGCTGTCGCGTTCGTCAGCCGATATATTTGGCGAGCATCCCGGCATCGACGGGAAGGTTGATGCCCGTCACCCGCTTGGATTCGTCCGACACCAACCACACAACGGCGTCGGTGACATCGGACGCATCGATCCACGGCATGTCGAGCAGGTTGATGCGCTTGAGCACATCGATCCCGTCGTCCAGGGTCGGCGACTCCAGATCGGGCCGGAAGATCTTGGCTGCCAGCGGATTGTCGATCATGGGTGTCCGGACATTGGTCGGGTGAATCGAGTTCGCCCGAATACCGTACTCCGCCAGCTCGTTGGCCAGCGAGCCGATGAGACCCACCACGCCGTGTTTGGCGGCGACGTAGTGGCTCACCCCGGGAATGCCCCGCAACCCCGCGATCGAACTGATACCGACGAGCGAGCCGCCGTTGCCGGCCTCGATCATGGGCGGGATCGCGGCTCGGAACGTGGTCCAGACGCCGGTGAGATTGACGTCGACCATCGTTCGCCACTGCTCCGGGGTCAGTTCCCAGGAGCGGGCGGGCGCGTGGAGAATGCCCGCGTTGGCCACCACGGCGTCGAGCCTGCCGAGATCCGCGACCGCACCGGCGACGGCCTCGACCATCGCATCTGCGTCTCGGACATCGACCACGGAACTGTGAACGCGGACACCGAGTTCCTTGAGCTCACGGTGGACCTCGGAGAGTTGCTCCTCGGTGCCGAGTGGATACCCGACGGTGTCCACCGCACCGGCGACGTCGGTGATGATCAGATCGGCGCCCTCCGTGGCCATCGCCAAGGCGTGCGAGCGACCCTGACCACGGGCGGCTCCGGTGACCAGCGCGACCTTGCCGTCCAGTCGGCCCGGCCGCGTAGATGCGCTTGTGGAACTCGGTGTCATGGGCGAATACCTCCGCTTTCGCGAGTGCATCCGGCGCTCACGCGCGCCGGTAGCCCTCGAGGATCGAGTCGTCGACATCTTCGAGATTGACGACGATATTGTCCGGGGTGCGGCTGGTCAGCCAGACGAGTTCCTCGGTGGTGCTCATGTTGACCTCGACGTGAGGCATGAATGGCGGGACGAAAACGAAGTCGCCCTCGGTCATGTCGTAGTACTCGGAGTAGTCCTCACCGAAGTAGATTCGGCCGTGCCCCTTGAGCACATATCCGCCGGTCTCCGCTTCTCCGTGGTGGTGCGGGAGCGACCGGTAACCGGGCTTGTTGGACACCCGGCCGTACCAGATCTTCGTCGCCGGGGTGTGCTGCGGGCTGACGCCGGACACGCGCACGGCGCCTCCGGACTGTGTGGTGTCTCCGTACTCCTCGCCCTTGCGGGTGATCACTGGCTTGTCGGTTGCGGCCATGGTGGCTCCTCCTTGTAACAAACGAACGTACGCTCGTAACTGTAGCGTCGTCGGTGTGACGCTCGCAATAGGCCCAAAGACCTATCCCCCCGGGGAGCGAAGTAGACCTTCTTGGTTCGCCGTGGCGACGAGCGTTCCGTCTTCGCTGAAGAAGCGGGATGTGCACAGCGGGCGCGCACCGGCCGCCACGGGGCACAACTGCTCCGCGGTCAACCATCGATCCATCCGCGGCGGGGTGTGGAACCACATGGCGTGGTCGACGCTGGCGCCCTCGGTGTATCCGTTCCCATACCAGGATCTACCGAGGGGCATGAGTGCCGGATCGAGCAGGTTGAGGTCCGACAGGAAGGCCAACACTGCGCATTGCATGGTCGGGTCGAGATGTCTGGCGGCCGATGGCATTCCGGCTCGGGCCCAGAACTGCTGCCGGGGAGGTCGCGTGCTCCCGGAGGCGAGTGCCGAGGGATGGTCGAAGAAGCGGATATCGAAGGGTTGGCCCTCGTTCCACCAGCCAGGCAGGGTGGCGCGCACCGGTTCCAGGCGGTCGATCAGATCGTCGAGATCGGTCGGGTCGGGTCTCGGCCCCGCGGCCGTCTCTTGGTGGTCCAGTGCGGTGACCTCGAAGAGATGCTTGGCGGCGAACGACGTGGTCATCGTGAAGATCTGGGTGCTGTCCTGGTGGGCGTCCACGCGACGGGTGCTGAGGGTGTTGCCATCGCGAATCGTGGTCACGGTGAAGCGGATCGGCCGGTCGGCATCGCCGCCACGAAGGAAATAGGCGTGCAGGGAGTGTGGATACCTGCCGGCCGGGACCGTGCGGCCCGCGGAGACGAGTGCCTGCGACAGCACCTGGCCGCCGAACACCCGGGGTAGACGATGGGCCCACGTCCGCCCGACGAATGTGTCGTCACTGCTGGATTCGACGTCGAGAACGTCGAGAAGCTCGGTGAACAATTCCGCACTCACAATCGAACCTCCTGCTTGGCAGCCAGTCGCGGATGGCCTGCGCCTATTGACGTTGTATCGAGGATCACGCTAGATTACAAACGAACGCTCGTTCTTTACGGTGAGGTGATGATGAGGTTTGCCACGGTGCGGACGCCGGACGGTCCCCGCGTGCTGATGGACCGGGACGGAACTGTTGTGCAGCTCCCGTTCGCGTCTCTGCGAGCGGCGCTCGAAGCCGGAGTGCACGAACGCGCGGACTCTTTCGACGGGTGCGAGACCGTGGCCGGGCCCGTCGACCTCGCGCCGGTCGTTGCGGACCCAGGCAAGATCATCTGTGTCGGTCACAACTATCGTGCACACATCCTGGAGATGGGGCATCCATTGCCGGAGGTTCCCAACGTCTTCTCGAAGTTCGCGACCGCGCTCGTCGGCCCGCAGGACCCGATCACTCTGTGGTCGGAGTCGACGGACTGGGACTGGGAAGCCGAACTCGCTCTCGTGATCGGGCGTCGAGTACACGGCGCGGACATGGACGAAGCCCGGGCGGCGATCGCCGGCTACACCGTCGCCAACGACATCTCGGCCCGGGACTGGCAACGGCGCACCTCGCAATGGTTGCTGGGCAAGACCTTCGACACAACGACTCCGGTCGGGCCGTGGCTGGTCTCGCCGGACGAGGTCGACCACGCCGCCGATCTGGAGATCACCTGCACGGTCGATGGCCAGGTGGTGCAACGTTCGAGCACCGCCGACCTGCTGTTCGGACCTGCCGAACTCGTCTCCTACCTGTCGACGGTCATGACGCTGCATCCCGGTGACCTGGTGCTCACCGGCACTCCGGCAGGAGTCGGCGCGGGACGCGACCCCCAGGTCTTCCTCCGAGCGGGGCAGACGGTGCAAACAGAGATCGCAGGCCTCGGCGCCTGCGCCAACGAATGTGTGGCCCGCGCAGGCCGCCAGCTGGACAAGGAGTTGACATCATGATCGGCAAACTGTTGATCGCCAACCGCGGCGAGATCGCGGTACGGATCATTCGCACCTGCGGGGAACTCGGCGTTGCCAGCGTCGCCGTCCACTCCGAACCCGACGCGGCAGCTCGCCACGTTCGTCTGGCGGACGAGTCCGTCGCGCTCGGCGGCGTCTCTCCGGCGGAGTCCTACCTCGACATCGACAAGATCATCTCCGCGGCGAAGGAAACCGGAGCCGAGGCCGTGCATCCGGGCTACGGATTCCTCGCCGAGAACGCCGATTTCGCACAGGCGGTGCTCGATGCCGGACTGATCTGGGTCGGGCCGCCGCCGAAGGCGATCGATGTCATGGGCGAGAAGGTGGCGGCACGCGAGGTCGCCCACCGTGCCCAGGTTCCCGGCGTTCCGGGCAGCGACGGCGCCATCGGATCGGCCGACGAGGTCACCGCATTCGGCGAGGAGTACGGCTACCCAGTGGCGATCAAGGCGTCCTACGGTGGCGGCGGGCGGGGCATGCGCACCGTCCCCGACGCCGGTCACGCCCAATCGGCCTTCGATGCCGCCCGCACCGAGGCGACGGCGGCGTTCGGCCGGGGCGACGTGTACCTCGAGCGATACCTCTCTCACGCACGTCATGTCGAGGTGCAGGTCTTCGCGGATCAACACGGCAACGTCGTGTGGCTCGGCGACCGTGACTGCTCGGTGCAGCGACGCCATCAGAAGCTCGTCGAGGAAGCACCCGCGCCGGGCCTGTCCGACGCGCTGCGTCAAGCGATGGGCGAAGCGTCGGTGCGACTCGCCAGAGAAGTGGACTACGTCGGTGCCGGAACCGTGGAGTATCTCGTCGAGGCGGCCGATGAACGGTTCTACTTCCTGGAGATGAACACCCGTATCCAGGTGGAGCACCCCGTCACGGAGGCCACGCTGGGAGTCGACCTGATCGCAGAGCAGCTCCGTGTCGCCTCCGGCGAGCCGTTGAGCTTCACCGGGTCCGGCGTCGCGCCGCGCGGGCACGCGATCGAGGTCCGGATCAACGCCGAGAACGTCGCGAACGGCCTGTTCCTCCCCGCGCCCGGCCCGCTGGGTACCGTCCACAGGCCCGACCGTGCCGGCGTGCGCTGGGATTCGGGCTATGACTCGGGCGACGAAGTCGCGCCGCACTATGACAGCATGGTCGGCAAGCTCATCGCGTGGGCACCCACACGTACGCATGCGATCAGCCGGATGCAAAAAGCGCTTGAAGAACTGACGATCACCGGTGTACCGACGACCGCGCCGGCGGCACAGGCGGTCCTGGCGCAGCCCGACTTCGCGGCCGCGGCCATCAACACCAACTGGCTGGAACGCGATATCGATCTTCCCGCGTTGCTGCCGCCTGCCGGGGACAGTGTCGCGGGCTCTGGCGACTTGTTGCCCGACGATGAACCAGCTGCCCGCGACGAGGTCTGGGTGGGGGAGCGCCGCTATGTCATCCCGTTCTTCGGCGCCGCATCGGTCCCGTACGCGGCTGTCGGCGATGGAGCAGTGAAGGCCGCGCCCCGGCGCACCACCACCACTGGTGGTGGGCGGCGCAAGGGAAAGCGGACATCGGCCGCCGGCAGCGGCCAGGTGACCAGTCCGATGCAGGGCACCGTCGCCGATGTCAATGTGGCCGAGGGGCAATCCGTGACCACCGGCGAGGTCCTGCTGATCGTCGAGGCGATGAAGATGCAGAATCCGATCCGGGCCGCCATCGACGGCGTCGTGTCGACATTGTCGGTCAAGGTCGGTGACGTCGTCGCCTCCGGCGACGACCTGGCTCTCATCACACCTGCCGACGGACAGTGATCCGCCGATGTCACCCATCACCCTCATCACAGGCGCTGCGGGTGGCCTCGGGCAGGCGGTTGTGGCCAGATTCGCCGACATCGGGCACACGATCGTCGCGGTAGATCTGAACTCCGATGCATTGGCCGCATGTGCCGACCGGCATCGAGCGGGGCCGGGTGGGATCCACGTCATGCCGGCGGACCTCACGGATCCGGGTGCGATCGTCGACCTGGGAGATCGGGTACACCGCGAAGTCGGTGCCGTGGACAACCTGCTCAACATCGCCGGGTACCTGCATCGCGGGGCGATGGCCGATACCGATGTCGACACCTGGGGGCGAACGCTGGATGTGAACGTGACAGCACCGTTCTTGCTCACCAAGGCGTTCCGGGATGACCTGCGCACCACCCCGCGCGGACGCATCGTCAACTGCTCCTCGATCAGCGCGACGGTCGGCTACCCGCTGCCCGCATACGCCGCGTCCAAGGCGGCGCTGTCGAGCCTGACGCGGTCGCTACTGTTCGACTTCTGGGGTACCAACACGACGGTGAATGCCGTGGCGCCCGGCGCCATGCGCACACCCATGGTCGACATCGCCAACGAGGACAAGATGGTTGCCAAGACTCCGGCGGGACGCATCGTCACCCCGGAGGACGTCGCTGCCACGATCGCTTTCCTCGCGAGTGACGACGCGCGGGGTATCAACGGCACTACCGTCACCATCGACGGTGGAGCCACGGCAATCTTCAGCTACGCACAGCCCTAGCAATGTGGTCCGTGTCGCCCGTTGACATGGACTGTTGTTTGACTCACACTAGAAAACGAACGTACGCTCGTTTCGTACGACACAAGGCAAACTGCCGGAGGCCCAACGCCACGGCAAGAACACTCGAGGAGAGGTAATGGGCAAGCTCGACGGCAAGGTCGCATTCATCACGGGTGCCGCGCGCGGCCAGGGTCGGTCGCACGCGATCGGCCTCGCGAAGGAAGGCGCCGACATCATCGCGGTCGACATCGCCAAGCAGGTCGACAGCGTCCCGTATCCGATGGCGACTCCCGAGGATCTGAGCGAGACGGCTCGCCAGATCGAGGCACTCGATCGTCGCGTGGTGGCCGTGGAGGCCGATGTGCGCGATCTCGACCAGATGGTCGAGGCGGCACAGCGTGGACTGGCCGAACTGGGTCGCATCGACGTCGTGTGCGCGAATGCCGGTGTGATCTCGGCGGGCACGGTCCTCGAGCTGACACCGGAGCAATGGCGGGACATGATCGACATCAATCTGACCGGCGTGTGGCACACGGTCAAGGCCGCCGTCCCCGACATGGTCGAGCGCGGCGAGGGTGGGTCCGTGATCTTCACGGCGAGCACCTCGAGTCTTGGTGGGTACCCGAACGTCGGACACTACGTGACCGCCAAGCACGGGATCATCGGGTTGATGCACACGCTCGCCAACGAACTCGGGCCCAAGGGTATTCGTGTCAATGCCGTCTCGCCGACCAACGTCAACACAGGTCTGCTGCAGAACGAGACGTTCTACAAACTGTTCCGGCCCGACCTCGAGTCCCCCACCGAGGAAGATGCCAAGCCGGCGTTCGCCACGATGCACTCGCTTCCGAACCTGCCGTACGTCGAACCGATCGACATCACCCGCGCCGTCGTGTACCTCGCGACAGATGATTCGCGGTATGTCACCGGAGTCAACCTCCCCATCGACGCGGGCGCCAGCCAGAAGGTCGGCGGATGATCTCCCGCCCGCCACGGGGAAACACCCCGTGGCGGGCGGTCCCACCAACGTCGCCCATGTCCCGCTTTGAGGAGAAACCGAGATGTTCACGCTCGTTGATGCCATTCATCGCAACGAACGACTGAATCCCACCGCCGAGGCCGTCGCAGACGACAACGGCCGACTGACACACGGCGAACTCGCCGACCGGGCATTCCGCATCGCCGGGGTTCTCCGTTCTGCCGGCGTCCTGCCGGGTGACACCGTGGGCGTCCTGACCGACAACGGGATCTTCGGTATCGAGACCCTGTTCGGTACGATCGCCGCCGGAGCCGCCTACGTGCCGTACAACTGGCGCTGGGCGCAGGCCGAACTGGTCCACGGCATCAACGAGACCGGCGCATCGGTGATCCTCGTGGCCGACCACTTCGCGGACGCCCTGGACACCGCGATGGAGAGCGCCGAGTTCGATCGAGAGCTGACCGTACTCACGGAGGCCGAACTCGAGTCCCGCCTGTCGGTCACCGAACGTCTCGACACCGTTTCGGTGGCCCCGGAGGACGCGGCGTGCATCGTGTTCACGGGAGGGACCACCGGCTTCTCCAAGGGCGTGGTGCTCTCGCATCGGGCTGCCCTGACCAACGCACTCAACGAGATCGCCGACTGCCGGATCGGTGCGCGACCCGGTGATCGTGGGCTGGTGACCACGCCGCTGTTCCACTCGGCGGCACTGTTGTGCTGGGTGCTACCTCATTACGTCACCGGCCGCAGTACGTACGTGGTACAGAAGTTCGACGAACACCGGGTCGCGGAACTGGTGGAGCGCGAATCGATCACCAACATGTTCCTGGTGCCCAACATGATCCGGCGCATGCTCACGGCCGGCGCCTTCGACAACGACGGGTTCCGGAAGAGTTTCGCAGCCCTGCACTCCGGAGCGGGGTTGCTGCGCATGCCCGACAAGCAGGCCGTGGCCGACATGATCCCCGGCGTCGATCTCTACTTCCGGTACGGATTGACCGAGGCCGGACCGATGGTGACCCGACTTCTGCCCGCCGACATGCTGCGGCCCGAGGTCGACGGCTCGATCGGGACGGAGTATCTGCTGGCCGAGGTGGAACTGCGTGACCTGTTCGACGGCAGTCCGGTTCCGGTGGGCGAGATCGGCGAGATCTGCGTGCGCGGCCCCGGCGTGATGACCGGATATTTCGGTCGGCCCGACGCGACCGCTGAGGTCCTCGACGACGCCGGCTGGCTGCGGACCGGTGATCTCGCGGAACGAGACGAGAACGGCTACCTGTACTTCCGGGATCGCGCCAAAGACATGATCAAGACCGGTGGTGAGAACGTCTACTCCTCGGAGATAGAACAATTGCTGCACACCCATCCGGCCGTGATGGAGGCGGCCGTGATCGGGGTCCCGAGTCTGCAGTGGGACGAGGAGGTTCGCGCGGTGATCGCGGTGCGCCCGGGCGTCGCGGTCAGCGAGGCGGATGTGGCGATGTTCCTGCGGGGGCACCTGGCCGGTTACAAGGTGCCCAAGGTGATCAAACTCGTTGGTGCCGAGGATCTTCCGATGAATCCGAGCGGGAAGATCGTGAAGACTCGGATACGAAGTGCCATGGGATGGTGACCGCCTCCTGTCGTCGGTGGTCCGATATCGCCCAGTTTGAACGAATCCATTTGCCGTACTGATGAAAATCCCAGAGGAGGGAGACGCTATGACCATCCGCACTGTTGCACTGTTGAAGCGCAAGAAGGGTATGTCCTTCGCGGAGTTCGACAAGTACTGGCGCGACGTCCACGCACCGTTGGCCGCGGAACTGCCCGGCGTGGTCCGCTACATCCAGCGCCACATCGTCCCGCAGGGCGGGGCCGACGAACCGGACAACGTGTTCGGTCTCGACGGTCTGGTGATCCTGGACTACGAGAGTGCCGAGGCGATGGATGCCGCCTGGGCGTCGCCGGCCGGACAGAAGGCGCTCGATGATGTGGACAACTTCCTCGACGTCAACAGTGTGGTCGTCCTCGACGACTACGTCGTCGTCGACAAGGAGTGACCTGCCCGACTGCCGTGTGAGAGCAGTCGGAGGCGCCGACCGGGCCAATGGCGCACCGGTCGGCGCCTTCGCGCTCCGCGGAAGAAGGCAACGTACGATAGTTTGCAAGTTCCGTCGACAATTGATGCCTCGGAGGGTCGTATGCCCCGTGCAACTCGCCTCACGACGGGTGGAGCCCGCACCCGGAAGTCCATCCGCGAAGCCGCGGTGAAGCTCTTCTACGAACAGGGATACGAGGCCACCTCGTTGCGTGGCGTCGCGGCCGCTGTCGACCTGCAGGTTGGCAGTCTCTACAACCACATCAACGGCAAGGAAGACCTCCTCGCCGACATCATGATCTCGGTGATGGACGAACTGCTCGACGCGGTGCACGATGCGGTCGACGCCGCCGGTCCGAGTGCACTGGACAGATATAAGGCTGCGGTGGCAGCCCACATCCGCTACCACGCCGAACACGCACAGCAGGTCTTTATCGGGAACTCGGAACTGCGTTCGCTCAGCGTGGACAACAAGACGAAGGTCCTCACCAAGCGCGCCGAGTACGAAAGCCTTTTCCTGCGATTGGTCAAGAAGGTGGCGGCGGAGACCGGCGCCGACGTCCTCGACCCCAAGATCCAGGCATACTCGGTCCTGGCCCAGGGCGCGCACGTGTCCTCCTGGTATCGCCCGTCGGGGCCGAAACCCCTCGACAAGCTGGTCGACACATACATTCAGCTTGCGGTTCGTGAGCTCGGACTCCCGAACGACTGAGCGTTGGTCGTGGTGCATTCGGCCTCGGTGAGACCACGACCGTCACCGATTGCACAACAGCATCGCCCCTTCCGGGTATTCACCGGCGGAAGGGGCGATTGTGTTGTGACCGCTGTGTCTACGCGGCGCGGCGGCGGATCATGAACGAGCTCTGAAAGGTCATCACCGGTTCGCTGCGCTGGTTGCGCACCGTGTAGGAGAACGTCCAGATCCCACGATCGGTCTTCTTCGTCAGACGCGTGGCCACCAATTCGGCCTCCACGCGAATGGAATCGCCGATGAGAACCGGTTGCTGCGCCCGAACCTCGTCGAGGCCCAGCCACGCGACCACGTTCGAGAAATAGCCGGTCTGGGTGATCAGCCCGAGAGCGGTCGACAGGGTGAACGGACCGTGGGCGATCCGCTGACCGAACTGGGTCGTCGCAGCGTACTGCTCGTCGAGGTGCAGTGAGACGATGTCGCCGGTGAGGCCGGCCCACGAGACGAGATGGGCGTCGGTGACGGTGATGCCGGGACTGCACAAGGTGTCGCCCAGACGCAGGTCCTCCCATCGGTGATCGGGGACCCCGATCCTCTCCGGGCTGCTGATTTCGATCGCTGTCATCGAGAACTCCTTCTGGCGGTGGTGGTGATGCCCGTGCTAATCTACGAGCGAACGTTCGTTTTTAGGTTAGGTTCTCTGCCTGCCGAAGGTCAAGCAACAGCACAACAAGTTCGGGATGTGACGACATGACACAGACAACGGAGTCGATCAAGCCGGCCGACGAGGCACTGGGCCCTCATGACGAACTCGAAGCGCGCCTGGCCGCCGCGCGCCTCGGGGGCAGTGAGAAGCAGCGCCAGAAGCAGCTCGAGGCCGGGAAGATGCTCGTTCGTGATCGTCTTGCCCTGCTCTTCGACGACGGCTGGTCGTTCGAGGACGGGCTGCTCGCGCGCTTCGACGAGGGTCTGCCCGGCGACGCCGTGGTCACCTGTGTCGGCAAGGTCGACGGCCGCGATGTCGTGGTGATCGCCAATGACTACACGGTGAAGGCCGGAACCTGGGGTAAGCGCACCTTCGAAAAGATCGTGCGTGCACAGGAACTGGCCGATTCGACCGGCGTGCCCATCGTCTATCTGTTCGACTCGGCGGGCGCGCGCATCGACGAGCAGTTCGAGAGCTTCGCCGGGCGGCGGGCATGGGGCAACATCTTCTACAACCAGGTTCAGTATTCGGGCCGCGTGCCGCAGGTGTGTGCGCTGTTCGGTCCTTCGCCGGCGGGTTCGGCGTACGTCCCCGCCCTGTGCGATCTGACGATCATGGTTCGTGGTCACGCCACCGCGTATCTGGGCTCACCCCGTCTCGCGCAGATGGTGACCGGCGAGGACGTGACACTCGAGGAGATGGGCGGTGCCGAGATGCACTCGACGGTCTCCGGACTCAGCGACGTGCTGGTCGAGGATGACGAGGAGGCGATCGCCGCGATCCGCGTGTGGTTGTCCTATCTGCCGTCGAACTGGCAGCTCGAACCTCCCATGGCGGAAGCGGTCGAGCCGTCGTCGCCGCGCACGATCAAGCAGATCGTTCCGGAGGTGGAGTCGGAGGTGTTCGACATCCACGAGCTGATCGACGCGCTCGTCGACGACTCCACCTTCTTCCCGTACAAGGATCTCTTCGCTCCCGAGATGGTCACCGGCTTCGCGCGGATCAACGGGCGCAGTGTGGGATTGGTGGCCAATCAACCGACCGTCAAGGGTGGGGTCATCTTTCCCGATTCGTCGGACAAGGCGGCACGGTTCATCTGGATCTGCAATGCGTTCAACATTCCGATCCTGTTCCTCGTCGACATCGCGGGCTACATGATCGGCTCCGCGGTGGAACGCCAGGGCATCATCCGGCACGGGGCCAAGATGATCTTCGCCGTGTCGGAAGCACGAGTTCCCCGGATCACCGTCCTACTGCGCAAGGCCTACGGCGGTGGCTACCTCGCGATGTCTGGTGCCCCGATGCAGCCCGACGCGCTCATCGCGCTACCGACGGCGAAACCGGCCCTCATGGGACCGGATGCGGCGGTCAACGGTATCCACTTCAACAGGATTCAGTCGATCGAGGATCCGGTCGAACGGGCCGCATTCATCGCCGAGAAGCAGGCCGAGTACGCCGACGGGATCGACGTCTTCAAGATCGCCAACGAAAATGCCGTCGAGGCAGTGGTTCCCGCCGATGAGCTCCGCGCAGAACTCACCTCGCGGCTGGCGCTCTACGTCCGACGTGATCGAACCGCGCCGGCCCGCCGCAACGGTGTCATGCCCGTCTGACCGGGGATGTGCTGAACCGACCAACGAATTGAGGAACGATGCGACCACTGCGATCACTGCTCTTTGTCCCCGCACACCGCGCCGGCTGGGCGGAAAAGGCCGCCCGGACCGGCGTCGACGCCGTGATCCTCGATCTGGAGGATTCCGTCCCCGAGAACAGCAAGGCCGAGGCGAGGATCGAGGTGGCACGTTCGATCGAATCGCTACGGCGGGACTTCCCGCAGACCACGATCCTGATCCGGCCGAACCCGCTCGACACCGATCACTTCGGCAGGGACCTTGACGCGGTCGTGGGGCCGGGGGTGTCCGGTTTGCTCCTACCGAAGATCTACAACGACCGCGAGGTCCTCGACTTCGCGGCCGTGCTCGATCATTTCGAGATCGAGGCCGGACTGGCGCGAGGGACAACCGAGCTCATCCCGACACTCGAGACCGCACGTTCACTCGTGAACTGCGAGCGCATCGCGGCCTGCCACCCGCGGGTGGCCTCTCTGATGGTCGCGGCCGCAAGGGATGCCGACGTTTCCCGTGAGGTCGGATTCGAGTGGACGCCGGAAGGTCTTGAGACGCTGCATTACCGGAGCAAGGCAGTATTGGCCTGCCGTGCGGCCGGCCTGGCGCACCCGATTGTCGGGCTCTGGCAGGAGGTCAAGGATCTCGACGGGCTACGGGGTTTTGCCGAACAGAATCGACGACTCGGCTTTGCCGGCCAGGTCCTCATCCACCCGTCCCATGTCGCGACGGTGAACGACGTGTACGCGCCCGCCCCCACAGTGGTCGAACGTTTCCGGAGGATGATCGACGCCTTCGACGAGGCGCAGAGCAACGGCCTGGCCGCGGTGATGTTCGAAGGCGAGCACGTCGACATCGCCCACATCAAGACCGCGCGTGGCGTGGTCGAACTCGCCGACTCCATCGCGAGTCACTAGCCCCACCTGGAACAACACCGAAGGAGACGATCATGGCAGGACTCTATCTGGAAGAGCTCGATCCCGGGCTGACCCTGAAACACGACGTCACGCGTACCGTCACCGAGACCGACAACCTCCTCTTCACGACACTGACGATGAACGTCCAGCCGTTGCATCTCGATGCCGAGTTCGCCAAGGCCACCCAGCACGGCCGGATCCTGGTCAACAGCGTCTTCACCCTCGGCGTTGTCGTCGGGATCCCGGTCGGGGACACCACACTCGGCACGACGCTCGGCAACCTCGGCTTCGAGGAGATCACCTTCCCCAACCCGGTGTTCATCGGGGACACGTTGCGGGTCGAGACCGAGATCCTCTCGCGTCGCGAGTCGCAGTCCAAGCCGGATCGTGGTGTGGTCCGGTTCGAGCACCGTGGTCTCAATCAGCGTGGTGAGGTGGTGTGTACCGTTCGCCGTGCCGGGATGATGCTTAGTCGCCGGCATGCCGAATCGGTCGCGGCAGTGTGAGCTCGTAGCATTTGCGTTCCCAGCGCCGACCCGGGTCATTCCGGGTCGGCGTCGTGCGTTCGTGGACCGTTGCGGCCTCTCACGCCCAGCGGTGAACAACTGAGTGGCTCAGTGCCAGAACGAATCCTGCCTCCTGCTGCATCAAAACCATAGTCCCGGAACACTATTGACTCGAAGAGTGGAATGGGTCACAATACATAAAACGAGCAAACGTTCGTCTGTAATCGAGATCGAGGAAAGCTGATGAAGATATTCACTCGTCATCGTGTGGCGCTGGCGGCGCTGGCCGTGATCGCCGGGTTCGGAATTGTGGGTTGTACGACCACACCACCGCCCGAGGCTGTCGGACGAAACGCGGCAGCGACAGGGGACGGCGGTGCGCCGCTGTCCATCGATGAACTCTGTGGCGACAAGCCGGTCAAGATCGCCCACGTCGCGGGATACGGCGCCAATTCCTGGCGCAAGATCACGCAGGCCGAGCTGACCGACGAACTGTCCGCATGCCCGAATGTGTCGCTGGACTACACGCAGGCCGACGGCGATCTGCAGAAGTACATCACCGCGATCAACTCGTATGTGGCCCAAGGTTATGACGCGATCGTGACCTACGACGACTTCGGTAGCCAGGCGCTCAGCGCGCTCCAGAACGCGAAGCGGTCCGGCGTCGTGGTTGTGCCGTACATCGCAGATCCGGGTGGCAAGGTCGGGGTCGACTACGACGGATACGTGCAGTACGACTTCGACGCCGAGGGCGACACCATGGCGCGCTGGCTCCAGCCACAGGTGCAGCAGGGCGGACAGGTGCTCTTCTCCGGCGGGCTGCCGGGCGGCAGCCCTTCGACGGTGGCGCTGTGGGACGGTTTCTGGGGTACGGACGACAGCCTCGGCAACCCCTTCAAGTCGCTGACGCAGAATCCCCAACCCTCCAATTGGGATCCGGCCTACGAGCAGCGGGCCATGGCGGGTGCGTTGGCCAAGTATCCGCAGATCAATGGCCTCGTGTCGGACTACGGGGTGGCGTCCAAGGGCGGCCTTCGTGCATTCATCAACGCGGGCAGGCCAATCCCGCCCCTGGCCACCTCGGCGACCGACAACGAACTCGGCTGCATGTGGCTGCAGTACCACGAGGCCAATCCGCAGTTCCAGCTCCTTACCCTCGATGGCACGACAACCGTCGTCCGAATCGCGGCACGTAAGGCTCTCGCCGCGGTCAATGGCCTCCCGGACAACGAGCCGGAGCAATTCGAGCTGAAGACCTTCGTCGATACCGTCAATGGCAAGCTGCCCACTTGTAAGTCGGACCTGCCGCCGGATGCCGACCTGTCATCGGAGCTGTCTGCGGACCAGCTCGCCGCCGTTTTCAGATAGCACGGCGGAGCGGGCGAGCCGGCCCGCATCGTGGGTGACGAAACACGCCGGACCTGGCATCCAGGTCCGGCGTGTTCGGGTTTGGTCTGGCGCTTCCTGCCAGACGAGGTGGGTCGACGACGGTGGCAAATCCGATCCACGTCACATGTTGACTCGGAGAGTGCGCAGAGTCACAATAGAAGAAACGAGCAAACGTTCGTCTGTAGGACGACTAGAGGACCTCGTGTCGTCAAGCGTTCCGGTCGGTGACCGCGGGTTGTCGCCGACTTCCCTCGCAGGTTTCGCGTTGTCGGAGTTAGGACATGAATATGGTTGAGACATTGAGTGATGGACAGGCAACTGCCCCGCACGGCGCGGATGTGGCCTCACCATCGCGACAGAGTCGGTCGGGATCGGCCGTTGCCACCCGCGCCGAGCGTGGCGATACGGTGCTCCGGCTCGATGCCGTCGACAAGCGCTATCCGGGTGTGCACGCGATCAAAGGCGTGTCACTCGCGGTGCGCGAAGGACAGATCCACGCGTTGGTCGGTCAGAACGGCGCGGGCAAATCCACGCTGGTCGGCATCGCGGCGGGGTCCGTCAGCGCCGACTCCGGCACCGTCGAGATCGACGGGGAGGTCACCGATTCCCCGACTCCTGGCTGGTGTCGTGAGAAGGGGCTCGCCATCGTCTATCAGGAGCCGGCGTTGCTGCCCGATCTGACCGTGGCCGAGAACATGCGCCTGGGAATGCCCGCGCACGCTCGTCCATCGATCGCCGATCAGGTGGGCTGGGCCGAGAAGATCCTGGCGCAATGGAGCTCCGTTGTGAGCATCGATCCACGCACTCCGGTTCGTGAGTTGCGCCCGGACGCGCGATTCGTCGTCGAGATCGCGCGGGCGTTGGCCGAGGAGCCGAAAGTCATCGTTCTCGACGAGCCGACCGAACACCTGCTCCCGCCGGCGGTGGCCGAACTGTTCGAGTTGATCTCCGAGCACACCGCGAATGGTGGTGCTGTCGTGTATATCTCGCATCGCCTCAACGAGGTCAAGCAGATCGCCGACACCGTCTCGGTCCTGCGCGACGGTGCTCTGGTCGGCACCTTCGACGCCGCGGACGTCACCGAACAAGATGTCGTCAACCTCGTCGTCGGGCGCGAGCTGGACCGGCAGTTCACTCGGACCAGCGGAGATGGCCGCGCACTCGGAGAGGACCTGTTCGCGGTGTCCGACTTCTCCGGCAAGCGCTTCGAGGACATCGGGTTGACCGTCCGCGCGGGTGAGATCGTCGGATTCGCCGGTGTCGAGGGGCAGGGGCAGCGTGATGTGATCCGCGCGCTCGGCGGGCTCGGCGGACATCGGGGATCGGTGCGCGTCGGAGACCGGAGGGTCGACCCTTCGAGTCCGTCGGCAGCGCTCAAGGGCGGTATTTCCTACCTGACCCATGACCGCCACGTCGAGGGTGTCCTCGGTGGACTGAGTCTGCGCGAGAACGCATCGCTGTCGGCCTTGCGCCGTATTGCGACCGCCGGTGTCGTCTCGCGGATGCGCGAGCGCAAACTCACGTCTGACAGTTTCCAGGCCATGCACGTGAAGGCCCCGAGCTCGGAAGTCGACATAGCCACCCTGTCCGGCGGCAATCAGCAGAAAGTGGTCTTGAGCCGGGTCCTGCTGACCGATTCGGATGTCATCCTCGCCGACGAGCCCACCCAAGGCGTCGACATCGGCGCACGCGAAGAGATCTATGGCATTCTCCGCAGTGCTGCCGCCGAAGGCAAGGCGATCGTCGTCCTGTCCTCGTCGGCTGCCGAACTCGAGCAACTCTGTGACCGCGTCCTGGTCTTCTCGCGAGGGCATATCGCGCGCGAACTCGTCGGCGACGACGTGAACGAACACGCCATCGCGCAGGCCGCGCTGAGCGCGACCGACCAGCGGGAGAAGGCCGAGTCCGGGGCCGGCCGGGTGAGCTTCTGGCACCGGATGTCCCGCAGCGACCTCACTCCCGGTGCGATCTTGGCAATCGCCACGATCATCCTCGGCATCGTCGCAGCCACCCAGAGCGATACCTATCTCACCAGCCGCAACTTCAGTCTGGTGCTGCCACTGCTGGCAACGCTGGCCTTCTTCGCCATCGCCCAGCAAGTGGTGATGATGATCGGTGGAATCGACCTCTCCGTCGGACCGCTGGCGGGTTTGCTGGTGGTCGTGGCCTCATTCATATTGTCCGGATATCGAACGCCGATAGGCATGGTGCTCGGCGTGGTCGTACTCGTGGTCGTCGCCGCGGTGGTGGGTGCGATCAACTGGTCGCTCATCACGTTGGTGAGGATCAATCCGCTGATCGCCACCCTGGTCACCTTCACTGCGCTGCAGGGCATCGCGTTGCTGCTGCGTCCCCTCCCCGCCGGCAAGATCGATCCGTTCTTCCTGTCCTATGTGTCCGGGACCTGGGGATTCATTCCGGTCATGGCGGTCGTCGCCATCGTCGTCGCAGTGGGCTTGGAGTTCTGCCTCTTCCGGACAACGTTCGGCATCAAACTGCGGGCCACGGGATCTGCAGTGAAGACGGCGGACCGCAATGGCGTGCGAACCAAGTGGATCGCCCTGTGCGCCTACGCAGGGTGTTCGGTGCTGGTCGTCCCCGCGGCCATCTTGCTGATGGTGCAATCCGGAACCGGCAACGCGAGTATCGGGGACAGCTACACGCTGGCCAGCATCGGAGCCGCCGTGCTCGGCGGCGCATCGATCTTCGGGGGGCGCGGATCGTTCGTCGGTGCCCTTCTCGGTGCCGTGCTCGTCACGCAGATCAACACGGTCGTCCAGTTCCTCGGACTGCCCCTGTACTGGCAGCAGTGGCTGCTCGGCGGCCTGACCATCCTGGCGGCTGCCTTCTACTCCAAGACCCGAACCCTGACCGAGCGGAAGTGACCAGATGACCACGACCATCCAGCCCACGGACCCGGCATCCACCGGGCACCTGGCCCGCCTACGTCACCGGATGCCCTCGAACCAGACAGCCTCGGTGATCGGCGTGACCATCGCGCTGTTCGTGCTGAGCTGGTTCCTCGCCCCCGGAACCCTGTCGAGCAGCTCCATCGATTCGCTGCTGCCCTACGCAAGCATCCTCGCCATCGCCGCGATCGGTCAGACCATCGTCGTGATGCTCAAGGGAATCGATCTGTCGCTACCCGGGATGATGACCCTGGCAGCCCTGGTGAGCAGCAAATTCGCCAACGATCACGGCAGCATTCTCGCCGCACTGCTGGTGGTCGCACTGGTGGCGGTCCTCGTCGGCGCGATCAACGGCTTTGTCGTATCGGCATTCTCGGTGTCGCCATTGGTGGCGACTCTGGCAATGAATGCCGTGTTACTCGGGGCCGCACTGGCATACTCCGGCGGTACCCCCACACGCGCACCCGATGGGGTGGCAAGTTTCGCACTCGAGAAGTCCTTCGGTGTCTCGCATACGGTGTGGCTCGCACTTCTGCTGATGGTCGTGACCATCTTCGCCACCGGTCGGACCACCTGGGGTCGGCGAATCATCTCCGTGGGTGCGAACGAGCGTGCCGCACACGTCGCCGGCGTTCGGACATCCGCGATCAAGATCACCGGCTACATCGCGGCGGCGCTGTGCTACGCCGGTGCCGGTGTCCTGCTGGCAGGGTATGTGAGCACTCCGAACACCGACGCCGGAAACAGCTACCTGCTGCCGGCCATCGCAGCCGTCGTCGTCGGAGGTACCGCCCTGACCGGCGGCCGAGGAAACATCCTCGGCACTGCCGTCGGCGCACTGTTCCTGAGTCAGCTGACCCAGCTGGTGTTCTCTCTGGGGGCGCCGTCGTCGACCCAATACCTCGTGCAGGCCGCAGTGATCGCGGTGGCGGTGGCGATCCAGCAGCAGGACTTCGGACGACTGGTGCAGGCTATACGCGGCAGACCATCTGCTGACCTGGCCACTTTCACTCGAGAAAGGTGAGAACAATGGAAATCGGCGTGGTGTACTTCTTCACCGACCGCGGGCCCGACCCGATCGACTTCGCTCAGGCAGCAGAGTCCTACGGGTTCGAGTCGCTGTTCGTCCCTGAGCACACCCACTTCCCGGTGTCTCGACGCACGGAATATCCCGTCGCCTACGGTGGTCCGGGTCTGCCGGAGTTCTATCTGCGCACCTACGATCAGATGACTACGTTGTCGATGGTCGCGGCGCGCACCGAGAACTTGAAACTCGGAACGGGTGTATGCCTGCTGGCGCAACATGATCCGATCGCAAAGGCAAAGCAGTTCGCCACTCTCGACCATCTGTCGAAGGGCCGCGTCATCTGCGGAGTCGGTTTCGGGTGGAACGTCGAAGAAGCCGAGGCGCACGGGGTGAACTGGAGGCGTCGGTATTCGACGGTCCGTGACAAGCTCAAGGTGATGCAGGCGCTGTGGACCGAAGACGAAGCGTCATACGCCGGCGACATGTCTTCACTCGAGCCGTCCTGGGCGTGGCCCAAGCCCTTCGAGGGGCGGTCAATCCGAACCTACCTCGGTGGGGCGGGGCCCACGACGATGCGGCACGCAGCGCTGTGGGCCGATGCCTGGTACGTTGTGCCGCCCCCGGCCGATCAGACTCTCGAGGACAGCATTCCGCGGTTCCGCCAGGTGGCCGAGGAAGCGGGACGCGATCCCTCGTCGGTCGGAGTGGCCGTTGCCTCCGCACCACCGGACCCGGCCATCCTGGAGAAGTACCGGGCTCAAGGTGTCGAGCGCGCAGTCCTCTGGGTGAACCCCGCGGAGAGCCCGGCCGAGGGCATGCGCAATCTCGAGGACGTCGCCAAGGTTCTTGCCCAGTTGGCCTGACGAGCACAGACGCAGTGACACATCATCGAAGAACAGGAGTGAAACCATGACCACCGCAGACACGATCGACATCACCGACATTGCCGAACGGCTCGGCCGTCTCGAGGACATCAAGGCGATCGAAGACCTGAAGTACCGCTACGCAGGCTACTGCGACAACAACTACGACCCGGAGGGCATCGCCGCCCTGTTCGCACCCGATGGACGCTGGGTCGTCGACGGCGAGGGCGGCTCGATGGTGGGACATGAGGAGATCAAATCCCATTTCCGTGCCCTCAGCGAGCGGATCACGTGGGCACTGCACTACATGATCGCGCCGCGGATCGAACTCGCCGCGGACCGGAAGACCGCGGTCGGATACTTCTACCTTCTGTGCCTGTGCACGATCGAGCAGACCGACGATCCGACGGAGAAGGATGCGGTCATCCTGACCATCAACTACACCGACCAGTTCGTGAAGTTGGACGGCCAGTGGTACTTCCAGGAACTCCTCGGCAAGACTCACCAGGTGTCGAACTGGGAAGAGGGCTGGGTGAAGCAGCCCTTCCGGGCCTGATAACCCGCGACGAGATGCCCAGCGGAGGGCCACATAGTGTACCGCGGCGCCCGAACTCTCGGGCGCCGCGGACGTTCATCTCAGGACTGAATTCACTGCTGCCGCGGGGGTCTTCCGAGACCCATCTGCTCACGACCGCGAACCCACGAGATCGCTCTCGTCGTAGTCGACTCGTCGGCGACGTTCACCATCACTCCTGTATGCGAATTGTCCTGATCCGAAACGAGTCTGACGGTCGACCGTAAGGAATTCGCTTGTCGACGTCGCAACTCTCGCAATCCGACCTACGCCAAGTGCGGTCGGTCGCACGCATTTATGTATCAAACGCATATTGTGCCCTTCCTGTCGTCAAGGGGGCGGCCAAACGAGGACGGGTGGCACCGGGACCGGGCTGTGCCTGCCGGGGCGGTGTGCGCTTGTTGCAGGTGGCAGTCGGGCCGCATCTGCCGACGCCTGCGCCAATTGGTGCCGATCAGGACCGCGCGCACGGCGGTCTCGGTGGTGACGGTGAGTTCGAGGTCATCCCGAAGGCGACACGCAAAATCGGGAGATTCCCCGCCGGACTCTGACGGGTTTCTGCACGACGATTGCGTCAAGCGGTTGACTCCTGGGTGTATCCCAGACCAGTATTATACGTGGTTCGCGTTTGATGAGAATCAAGTTCTCGTTCGATCAGCCACGGCCATACCAAAGGGGGGAGGGCATATGGGTTCGCACGACACCGCGGTGACGGGACTTGTCGCCCGCTACTCGGCAGGGCCGCTCCAGGCGGTCGGTGGACTGTTCCTGATGGGGGCCGACGCCTGCCGATTCGCCTTCCGCCGTCCGTTTCAGGGCAAGGAGTTCATCGAACAATCGTGGTTCGTGACCAGGGTTTCGCTGATACCAACGCTTCTGGTCGCGATTCCGTTCACGGTGCTGGTCAGCTTCACCCTCAACATTCTCCTCCGCGAACTCGGCGCCGCCGACCTGAGTGGCGCCGGCGCTGCTTTCGGTTCCGTCACCCAGATCGGACCGATGGTCACCGTGCTGATCGTCGCCGGTGCGGGGGCCACGGCCATGTGCGCCGATCTCGGATCACGCACCATCCGTGAGGAGATCGAGGCGATGGAGGTCCTCGGCATCAATCCCGTTCAGCGCCTGGTGACTCCGCGCGTACTCGCGTCGGGACTGGTCGCACTGCTGCTGAACAGCCTCGTCTGTGTGATCGGTATCGCCGGTGGGTATGTGTTCTCGGTATTCGTCCAGGGAGTCAATCCGGGGGCATTTGCCGCCGGCATCACCTTGCTGACCGGCACGCAGGAAGTGGTCATCTCCATGGTCAAGGCGCTCGTCTTCGGGCTGATAGCCGGGGTCGTCGCCTGCTACCGGGGACTCATCGTCTCGGGTGGCGCCAAGTCGGTGGGCAACGCGGTCAACGAGACGGTGGTGTACGCATTCATGGCACTGTTCGTGGTCAACGTGGTGATCACCGCCATCGGCGTGCAGTTGACCGCGAGGTGAATCACCATGATTCTCCTCTCGTCCTCCAGGTCCCACGGTCCGACGGCGGTGCCGAGCACGCGCTTTCCCAGGCTGCGCCGAGGGATCCGCCGACCTGTGGGCGCGCTGACCGGACTCGGTGACCACGCGATCTTCTACGCACGAGCGCTGCGCAGCGTTCCATACGCGGCGATGCACTATCGTCGCGAGACCATCCGACTTGTGGCAGAGACGAGTATGGGCGCCGGAAACCTGGCGCTCATCGGTGGGACCGTGGTCATCGTCGGATTTCTCACGCTGGCAACCGGTGGCATGCTCGCCATTCAGGGTTACAGCTCGCTCGGCGACATCGGAATCGAGGCGCTGACCGGCTTTCTGTCGGCATTCATCAATGTGAGGATCGCGGCACCGGTGGTGGTGGGTATCGGACTCGCCGCGACCTTCGGTGCCGGTGCCACCGCGCAACTCGGCGCCATGCGGATCAACGAGGAGATCGACGCGCTCGAGTCGTTGGGAATCAACCCGATCGCCTACGTGGTCGGTACCCGCATCGCCGCGGGGATGATCGTGATCGCTCCGCTGTACGCGATCGCGCTCATCGCCTCCTTTGCGGCATGCCGCTTCACCACGGTCATTCTGCTCGGCCAGTCGTCAGGTCTGTATGCGCACTACTTCACCACATTTCTGAATCCCCTCGACCTGGTGTGGTCGTTCTTGCAGGCATTCGCGATGGCGCTGCTCATCCTGCTGATACACACCTATTTCGGGTATTACGCCAGCGGGGGACCGGCCGGGGTGGGGGTGGCAGTGGGCGACGCCGTGCGCACCTCACTCGTGGCGGTGGTGACGGTGACACTGCTGGTGGCGCTGGCGATCTACGGAACCAACGGCAACTTCAATCTGTCGGGCTGAGGCGCGGACATGTCGAATGGGATCGTCCGGCCCCTGGCCGGTGCCGGGATGCTGGTGGTCGTCGCCGCGATGCTGGCGGTGGCGATCGCCATGTTCGCCGGCGTCACCACCCGATCCGACACCGTCACCGTGCAGGCCCCTCGGGCCGGGCTGGTGATGGACAAGGACGCCAAGGTCCAGATGCGCGGCGTCACGGTGGGCCGGGTCGCTGCCATCACCTACGATCAACCCGGAACCGCCACAATGGAATTGGCGATCGATCCGGACCAGATGAAGTTGATACCCGCGAACGTCGGTGTGCGGATCGCGGCGCCCACCGTCTTCGGAGCCAAGAGCGTCGAGTTCGTGCAACCATCCCAGCCCGACTCGCAGCACCTCCAAGACGGACAATTCATCGCGACCGACGATGTGTCCATCGAGGTGAACACCGTCTTCAGTGAGCTGACACAGGTGCTCTCGCAGATCCGTCCGGCCGAGCTCAACGCCGCACTCAGTGCGATCTCGACCGGGCTCAGTGGGCGCGGCGAACAGTTCGGCCAGATGATCGTCGACCTGAACGGTTATCTGGGTACGGTCAACACGGGCCTTCCGGCGATGCGGTCACTGATGCATGACATGCCCGATGTCCTCAAGGTCTACGCCGACACCGCACAGCCGCTGCTGTCGACGGTGAAACACGCGAACACCGTCAGCGAAACACTCGTCGCCGAGGAACACAACCTCGACGCCTTCTTGACCAGTGTCATCGGACTTTCCAACACCGGTAACCGCGTCCTACAACAGAATCGAGGAGCCCTGGCCAAGACGCTCTCGGTGCTGGTGCCGACTCTCGCCCTGACCGACGAGTACCACGAGGCGTTGACCTGCGCGCTCGACGGATTCGCGGACCTGGCGGCGTCACCGCCCGCCGATGTGCCCGGGTTGGGGCTGTCCGCGAGCTTCCTGTGGGGCACCGAGCCGTATCGCAACCCCGACAACCTGCCGAAAGTAGCGGCCACGGGTGGCCCACAGTGTTCGATGCTGCCCGTGGGCTTCCAGGAGAAGCCGCCCTACGTGGTCGCCGACACCGGGGCGAATCCTTTCGATGCGTCCCGAAAGTCACTTGAGCTCAATGTCGACAGTCTGCGGCAGGCACTGTTCGGGCCGATCCCGGATGGAGCGCCGCGATGACTCGGTCGCTGTGGTCGGACACGTGGAAGTTCACCACCTTCGCCGTGGTGATGGTGCTCGTGGGAGCCGGCCTTCTACTGGTGTTCAGCGACAGCCGCTCCGGTGACACCGATCAGTACCGCGCGGTGTTCACCGATGTCTCCGGATTGCGCTCGGGCGACTCGGTGCGCATCGCGGGTGTGCGTGTGGGCTCGGTCGACGATGTGGAATTGGGCGACGACAACCGCGTCCGGGTGGACTTCGACGTCGACAAGGCCGTCGGCCTGCGCACCGGAACCGGTGCAGCCGTGCGCTATCTGAATCTCGTGGGTGATCGATATCTGGAACTGACCGAGGGCAAGGGTGTCGGTACCATGTGGCCGGGCACCGAGATCCCGGTGACGGACACCACCCCCGCACTCGATCTCGATGTTCTGCTCGGCGGCCTCAAGCCGGTCATCGACGGGCTCGAACCTCACCAGGTGAACACCCTCAGTTCGGCCGTCCTCGACATCCTGCAGGGCCAACGGAGTACGGTGCAGACGCTGTTCGCCGGCAGCTCGTCGCTGTTCACGGCACTGGGCAAGAACGTCGGCGTGATCGGGCAGATGATCGACGAACTCAAGAAGGTGATGGTCACTCTCAACGCCGACGGTGCCCGGTTCGGCGACATGATCGAACGCCTCGACACCCTGATCACCGATCTGTCGCGACAGCGTGATCCGATCGGCGCGGCGATCACCGCACTCGACAACGGGACGGCATCGGTGGCAGATCTGCTGACCCAGGCCACGCCGTCGCTCTCCGGCAGCATCGATCAGCTGTCGCGACTGGCCCCCGCCCTTGACAGTGACAAACCCGCACTCGACAACGCACTCAAGCGCGCGCCGGGCAACTTCCGCAAGCTGGTCCGGACCGGTGCCTACGGAAACTTCGTCCAGTACTACCTGTGCGCGATAACCGTCCGGGTGTCCGACCCGACGGGCAGGGTCGTCGTGCTGCCCTGGATCGAACAGACCGACGGGAGGTGTTCGCGCTAGATGTTCAAGTATCGTGGCGACGGACTGGTCCGCTTCGGTTTGGTCGGCCTGGTTCTCATCGTGCTGGTGATCGCAGCCGGGCTCAACATGGCCAAGGTCAGCGACTGGTTCACCTCGCTGACCTATCAGGCAGACTTCACCGAGGCGGCCGGACTGTCGGCCGGGGCCACCGTGATGGTGTCGGGAGTGCGCGTCGGCACGGTGTCGAATGTGGAACTCATCGACGGCAATGCCCGCGTCCGGTTCGGAGTCGATCACGCAACCCGCCTCGGCACTACCACCTCGGCACAGATTCGTACGGGATCGCTTCTGGGACAGAGAATTCTGACGGTAGAGCCGTCCGGTCCGGGAACGCTGGGGCCGACCGACGTCATCCCGGTCACCCGAACCGCATCGCCCTATTCGCTGAACGAGGCCCTCGACGATCTCACGACGAACACTTCGGGAATCGACACCGCGAATCTCAACAAGTCGCTCGAGACGCTGTCGAGCACGCTCGACGCCGTCGCCCCCGATCTCGGTCCCACATTCGACGGTCTGGCAGCGCTTTCGCAAGGGATCAATGCGCGCAACAGCAGTCTCCGCCAACTCCTGTCGGCGACGAGCGAGGTGAGCGGACTGATCGCCGCCCGGGCCGACCGGATCAACTCCTTGATCATCAACGGCAACCTGCTCCTCGAGGTCCTCGTACAGCGCCGGCAGGCCATCTCATCACTCCTGGCCAACACCACCGCGGTCGCCACGCAACTGTCGAAACTCGTGAAAGACAACGAACAACAACTCAAACCGACCCTGGTTGCCCTGAATTCGGTGGTGGCCCTGCTCGAACGAAACAGGGACAACATCTCGCAGGCGATTCCCGGCCTGGCGAAGACGTCGCAGACCCAGGGCGAGGCGGTCTCCGCCGGGCCGTTCTACCAGGCCTTCGTGGCCAACCTGATTCCCGCGCAGGTGATGCAGCCGTTCATCGACAGGGCGTTCGGCCTGCATCCGGAGTCGGAGTTCCCACTGCCGGGTGCCCAGATCCCACTCCCGGGAGGGTCGTGATGGGTTCGCGCACAAGGAATTCTGTTGTCGGGGTGGTACTTGTCTGCATCGCGGTGGCCGGACTCGTCACCGCCTATCGGCACTACACCCGGCCGACGCACATCTCCGCGGTGTTCGCCTCTGCAACAGGGATCTATGTCGGTGATGACGTGCGCGTGTCGGGGGTCAAGGTCGGCAAGGTCACCTCGATCGAGCCGCAGGGCGAGACGGTGCGCATGGCGATGAACGTCGACCACGGGATCCGCATACCGGCCGACGCACGGGCGGTGATCGTCGCGCAGAATCTCGTCGCAGACCGCTTCGTTCAACTCGCGCCGGCCTATGTGCGCAGCGGGCCCGTTCTCGAGGACGGGGCCACGATCCCGCGGGACCGCACCGCGGTGCCGGTCGAATGGGATCAGGTCAAGGACCAACTGACAAGACTGGCAACCGATCTCGGTCCGCAGGGCGGGGTGTCGAAAACTGCGGTCGGCGACTTCGTCGCAAGCGGTGCCGATGCGCTGAGCGGGAACGGGGAGAAACTGAGCTCGGCGCTTCGCGAGTTGTCCGGCGTGGGACAGTTGCTCGCCGAGAACAGCGGGAACATCAGCGACACGATCGCCAATCTCCAGACGTTCGTCACCGCGGTGCGAGACAGCGGAACGCAGATCGTCCAGTTCGAAAACAACCTCGCCACATTGTCCTCGGTGCTCAACGGTAGCCGCGCCGATCTCGATTCCGCGCTGCGGACGCTGTCGGTCGCGATGGGGGACGTGCAGCGGTTCATTGCGACCAATCGCGACGGGGTGTCCGAACAGATCAGAAGGCTCGCCACGGTTACCCAGATCTTGGTGAACCAGCACGACGATGTCGAGCAACTGCTGCATGTCTTCCCGACAAGCCTGGCCAACTTCTACAACATCTACAACCCGGACACGGGGACCGCCGCTGGGGTTTTCACCGTCAACAACTTTTCCAACCCGGTGCAGTTCATCTGTTCGTCGGTTGCCAGCATCGAGAACCTGACCGCCGCCGAGGGGGCGCGCCGATGCGCCCAGTATCTGGGTCCGATTGCACCGATGTTGACTTTCAATTACTTTCCGGTGCCACTCAATCCGATCTTGGGACCGACAGCCGCCCAGAAGAACCTGATCTACACAGAACCGTCGCTGAAGCCGGGCAATGCGCAGGGGAACACCCCGCGAAACCGAAGCGACCTGCTGCTGCCCGGACAACGGGGGCAGCGATGACGTCCGCGAGGATTCGCCTGTTCCTGGCGCTTGTGTGCGTGGCCCTCCTGGGCGCCGGATGTCAATGGAACGGCGTCAATTCGCTGCCTCTGCCGGGCACCGTGGGCACAGGCACCGACGACTATCAGATCACCGTGGAGATCGCGAATGTCGGTACGCTGTCGCAGAACTCGCCGGTGCTCATCAACGACGTCGAGGTCGGCAGCGTCGGGCCGATGCGGGTGACCGACTGGCATGCGGTGGTCGAGGTGCGTCTCGAGCAGGGCACCGTCGTTGCGGGCAATGCGGTGGCAACGGTGGGGCAGACCAGCCTGTTGGGGTCGATGCATCTCTCCCTCGACCCGTCGCCCGGTACGGCACCGGTCGGACGTACCGAGCCGGGTGCGACGATACCGCTCGACCGGTCGTCCTCGTACCCCTCTACCGAGGAGACGCTGGCATCGGTATCGGCGGTGGTGAACGGCGGTGGGCTCGGCCAGCTCGGTGGGATCATCAAGGCACTCAACGACGGTCTGGCAAACCACGAGTCAGACGCAAGGGCGCTGGTGGCCAATCTGGCCACGTTTGTCACCACCCTGAACCGGCAACGCGATGATCTGGTCTCGCTGGTGAACCAGGCACACCGGGTGAGCGGTCAGTTCGCCGATCAGAACAAGGTGATCGAGGATGCGTTGCGCCGCATTCCGCCGGGACTCGAAGTGCTCCAGCGGCAGCTGCCGCACATCACCACGGCCCTGGACCGGCTGCGAGTTTTCAGCGTGACGACGACCGGCGTCGTGAACCAGGTGCAGAGTGATCTGCTCACCGATCTCCGTCATCTCGAGCCGACGTTGCGGTCGCTGGCCGATGTCGGCAACAAGATCAATTCGGGGCTGGCATTTGCGACCGTGTTTCCCTACAGCCAGTTCGGGATCGACCAGGCGGTTCGCGGAGATTACATGAACCTGATCGCGACGATCGACCTGACCGTCCCGCGCCTGCGCCGGGAGTTGCTGCTGGGCACCGCGCTCGGCGACCCGAATGCCGTGGTGCCCTTCGCGCCCGGCGATCCGGGGTACGCGAGCAAGCCCACGCACAATCCGCTCTTCGGACCGCTGTCTCAGCCGAAACGAGGTCCACGATGATTCTCTCGCGGCTCGTCAAGGTGCAGCTGGTGATCTTCGTGGTGGCCGGTGTCGTGGCCACCTGGATGATGCTCTTCACCTACATGCAGGTGCAGTCGCAGCTGGGCATCGGCCGGATCACCGTCACCCTCGAGGCGCCGGTTACCGGTGGGCTCTACCGCTTTGCGAATGTGAGTTACCGAGGTGTGGATGTCGGGCGGGTGACCGAGGTGGGTCTCACGGAGAAGGGCATCCGGGCGACCTTGTCGATCGACAGCGACGAACACATTCCCGCGGATCTGAGCGCAAGCATTCGCAGCATGTCGGCGGTGGGAGAGTTGTACGTGGATCTGCGTCCCCGGACCAGCACACCCCCGTACCTGCAGGACGGTGCGGTGATCGAATCACGAGACGTGATTGTTCCCGAACCGGTTGCGCCCATGTTGGAGAAGCTCAACGGGCTGGTGTCCAGCATTCCCAAGCAACAGCTGTTCACCCTGGTATCCGAACTCAACAACAGCTTGGGCGGTCAGGGCTCTGACCTGCAGACGCTGCTCGATTCGTCCGCGACGATCTCGTCAGGTCTGAACCGCGTCGCCGATCAGACGGCCACGCTGCTCCGAGATTCGGCGACCTTGGTGGACACGCAGACACAGAGCCTCGACGCGATCCGGATCTGGACCACAAGCCTGGACGGATTCACCGGGCAACTCGTCGCCAACACTCCCGACATACAGCGCCTGCTCGCGCAAGGCCCGGGATTCGCCGATCGGGTTACCGGATTGCTCGATTCGGTGAAGCTGACATTGCCGGTGCTGCTCGCGAACGTCACCTCCGTGGGCCGGCTGGCGGTGACCTATAACGCGGGTCTTGAGCAGATCCTGGTACTGCTCCCGCCGGCCATCTCGACGATTCAAGCGGTACAGCCGAATCGCAACGGTACCAAGTGGGGTCTCGGAGACTTCCGCCTCAGCGGACTCTCCGACCCGCCGGCCTGTACGGTCGGCTTTCTGCCGCCGTCGCAATGGCGTTCGCCGCAGGACACCAGCGACATCGACACCCCGGACGGCCTGTATTGCCAGCTGCCGCAATCGAGCCCGATCGGAGTACGTGGCGCCAGGAACATACCGTGCGCGAACAAACCGGGGAAGAGGGCTCCGACGGCGGCGATGTGCAACAGCGACGAGGAGTTTCATCCGCTGGCCACTCGTCAGCCGCTACTGGGGCCGTACCCGTTCGATCCGAATGTCCAGCAGCAAGGGGTGACACCCTCGTCCTACACCGCTGTGCACCCCTCGGTGGCGATAGCGCAGTACGACCCGGCGGACGGCAGCTACGTGGGCAGTGACGGGATGAGGTACTCACAAGGTGATCTTGCGCCCAAGACCACCGGCGGTTGGCAATCGATGATGGTCCACTGACCTCGCCTGAAGTCAAACAGATCTGAGCCAAACCAGGAGGGGAGTTCTCGTGGCGGCTCGACCGATCCAAGTGATCGACCTGAGGTCAGACCGGATCGAAGGAGGAGATCAGCCACGTGCCGTCGACGCGCTGAAGGGACACGCGCACGCTGCTCGACGTCTGCTCGGGGTCCGGTTTGGTCTTGCTCGTCGTGGTCTGGTTGACGAAGGCCAGGACTTCGGCGTTGTCGGGCTCGAGCTTCGAGACCGCAGAGCGGACCACGGTGGCCTTGGTGGTGATGCCGTTGTCGATGGCGGCAGGCTTGACCACCTTGGCCGTGAATTCCTCGTAGTACGAGAGGAATTGGCCGGTCAGATGGCTCTTGGCCTTCGCAAAGTCCGAGTCCAGTGATGCTGGGCTGTACGAGAGGATCGCGACGGTCCCGTCGTTGGCCGCAGAGACGACCTCTCGACCGTCGTCGGTGCCGATGGCCCGGTCGTCGCGGTAGACGGTGAAATAGGCCGTCACGGCCGCGGTCAGTGCAGCAACCATCAGGACCGCGGCGACGACGGGCAGCGTGCGACCCCGGAGGCGATCGCTGGACAAAGCCCGCCGCGTTGCGCTGAGCCGGCGGCGCAGGGCCGAGGGAGATTTCTCGGTGTCGGCGACGTTCTCTGCGGTGGTGACATCCTCAGACGTGGTGTCGACTTCTTCGGTCGTGTCGATTGCGGTCATGGTACGAAGTCCACCTTGGAGATCTTCATGGTTCCGTCGACGTCGGTGACGCTGACTCGCAGCCGCCACACCCGCGGTTCCTGTTTGGCGCCGGCGGCATTGGTGACATCCGACGTGGCTGCCACGAGTACCACCGCACTGTTGTCGTTCATCGACTCGAGCGCAGCGGCGGTCACGTGTCCCTTGGTGGTCACCTTCGATTGCTCGATGACGGTGGTGAAGTCCTTTGCGCGGCCCTTGAAGTCGTCGTAGAACGCGCCGGTCGAATGATCGATGATCCGCTGCACATCGCGCTGCGCGTCACGGAAGTCCAATGAGGTGAGTGCGGTGACCCCGAGCTCGGCAGCCTTTGTGAATTCGGCCGCGTGGGCACGGCCGGTGTCGACCTGACGATGATGCCAGCCGATGAGCCCGGTCACCACCAGTGCTGCGATCGTGACCACGGCCATGATCGAGATGGCCGCTGTTCGACGGTTCGGCAGGCGCGGTGCCGGTGTCCGACGTCGAACCGCCGCGACGACGCGACTCGTACCGGAACGGTGCGAATCCTTCGGTGTCGCGGGGTCATCGATGTCGGAGGTGTTCTCTTCTGCCTCGTTGCCGGTCGCATCGAGGACTTCGGTGTCGGCTTGCCCAGTGTCGATGTCGGTGTCCGAGACCTCGGTCGCGTCGGCGGGCTGGACGGTGTCTGTCGGTTCCGCGGGCGGGTCGTCGACTGTCGCCGTCGTACTGGTGGGCTGTCTGTCGATGTCGCCTCGGCGCGCGATGCGGGCCCGGGCCCGGGCGAGCTGGGCGCGCGCACGAGCAGCGGCGGCCTCGGCTTCGGCAGCGGCTGCTTCGGCTTCGGCGACTTCGAGGGCGGTGAGATCCTCGGACCGACCTTCGGTGCCGATCTCGGCATCGTGGAGCAATTGTCGACTCATTGCTGCCTCACGGGGGGTGCTGTCGACGTCGGGTATGGGTGCAC
>NZ_BAHC01000067.1 GCF_000298195.1 Gordonia rhizosphera NBRC 16068
CACTGTCAGCGAGAAACCGGGTGCTGTCAGCGAGAAACCGGGTGCTGTCAGCGAGAAACCGGGTGCTGTCAGCGAGAAACAGGGTGCTGTCGGCGAGAGAGCAGAAGGGCCCCGGGACGAATCCCGGGGCCCTTCTGGCTTGGCTGGTGACAGCCGTCTTGTGTTCTCAGTCAGAGACCAAGAGTCACTTGCTCGGTCGGAGACCGAACGTCACTTGCTCGGTCGGAGACCGAACGTCACTTGACCGACACCGAAGCGCCGGCCTCTTCGAGCTTGGCCTTGGCGGCGTCAGCGGCGTCCTTGTCGACCTTCTCCAGGATCGCCTTCGGAGCACCCTCGACGAGGTCCTTGGCTTCCTTGAGGCCCAGGCCGGAGACGATCTCGCGCACGACCTTGATGACCTGGATCTTCTTGTCACCGGCACCCTCGAGGACGACGTCGAACTCGTCCTGCTCGGCAGCGGCCTCGGCACCGGCAGCAGCCGGGGCACCGGCGGCGGCCACGGCGACCGGAGCAGCAGCGGTGACCTCGAAGACCTCTTCGAACTTCTTCACGAACTCGCTGAGCTCCAGCAGGGTCAGTTCCTTGAACTGATCGATGAGCTCGTCAGCGGTGAGCTTCGCCATGATGGCGTCCTTCCTGTCAGTCCCCATGCGGGGGTTGGTTCATCCCGGTACGGGCGGCACCCGCGGGGGGATTGGTGGTTGCGGCGGAGTGTTACTCGCCGGCTTCGTTCTTCTTCTCCTGCAGTGCCGCGGCGAGACGCGCCACCTGCGAAGCCGGCTGGTTGAACAGACCGGCAGCCTTTGCCAAGTTGCCCTTCATGGCACCGGCGAGCTTGGCCAACAGAACCTCACGGGTCTCGAGGTCGGCGATCGTCTCGATCTCGGACACGGACAGCGGCTTGCCGTCCATGTAGCCGCCCTTGATGACCAGAGCCTTGTTGTCCTTGGCGAACGTCTTGATCGCCTTCGCAGCCACCACCGGCTCACCTTCGATGAAGGCGATCGCGGTCGGACCGCTGAACAGCTCGTCGAGCCCGTCCACGCCCGCCTCTGCGGCGGCACGCTTGACCAGGGTGTTCTTGGCGACGGAGTAGGTTGCGCCCTCACCGAGGGAACGTCGGAGTTCGGTGATCTGGGTGACGGACAGGCCACGGTATTCCGTGACGACCGTCGCCGTTGAGCCCTTGAACTGCTCGGCGATCTCCGCAACAGCGGCGACCTTGTCGGACTTGGCCATACTTCGCCTCCTCTCTCATCTCTGGAGTTGGGTCGAGTCCAACCCGAGCCGAGAGGCGCGTGACATGACAAACGCCCCGGCACACAGAAAGGCACGGGGCGTGAATCGGCGCGCGCGGGCGCACCGTCTATCCTCGTTCTTCCTGCGTGGGCCGCCGACTCCTGCGCATCGTGGATGCTTGCCGAGCCGGACCTTCGATCGGGATCGCTCCCGACGACCGACGGTCTCTGGTTGAACCGATACGACACACGGCTGTGTGTCACACCAAGCGAATACAGTACGCGAGTGTGGGCGGCGAATCCAAATCGGCGGACGACGGACCTGCACCGATGACCGCCGACGAGCGTGCGGAGGCGGCCGCGGCGGCCATCACCGGACGTCACCTGCGGCGCATGCTGGGCTTGCCCGGTACGCGGCTCGCCGCAGTCGCGTGGCCGTCACATCCCATCATCGGCCATTTCGGCATGTGGCATTACTGGTGGCACGCGCACCTGGTGGATGTACTGGTCGACGCCGCGATCCGCCATGGCGTGAACGACGACGGCGCCGAGGTCGTCGACCGGCTGCTCCGCGGTATCCACCTGCGCAACCTCGGCCGCTGGACGAACAACTACTACGACGACATGGCGTGGATGGGTCTGGCGATCGAACGCGCCGACCGCCACCTCGGGCTGCGCCACCCGGCGGCGGTGCGCACGCTGTCCGACCAGATGCTGCGCGCGTGGGTCCCGCAGCTCGGCGGCGGGATCCCGTGGCGCAAAGCCGACCTGTTCTTCAACGCGCCCGCCAACGGCCCCGCCGCGATCCTGCTCGCCCGCACGGGCCACCTCGAGCGGGCACGGGAGATGGCCGACTGGATGGACAGCACGCTGATCGACCCGGACAGTCACCTCGTCATCGACGGGGTCAAACCGACCGGCCGCGACGAGCCGATGGAGCGGGTGACCGCCATCTACACGTACTGCCAGGGTGTGGTGCTGGGCACCGAACTCGAGCTGGCGCGGCGGACCGGGGATACCGTGCACGCCGAGCGGATCGCTCGCCTCTTGGATGCGGTGGAGACCCGTCTGTGCGTCGACGGCGTCATCCCGGGCGCCGGCGGAGGCGACGGCGGCCTGTTCGCCGGCATCCTCGCCCGCTACCTGGCGCTGATCGCCACCGACCTACCGTCCAGCGCCGGCGACACCGCTGACACCGCCGCCGACGACGTACGCCGCCGGGCTGCGGCGATCGTGACCATCAGCGCGCAGGCGGCCTGGTCACAACGGGCGGACACCGCCGACGGCCCCGTCTTCGGGCCCGATTGGCACCGGCCGGCCCGCCGACCCACCGACGACGGCACAAAAGCCCAGCTCATCGGGGGTGCGGTGCATTCGTCGGCGGCGCCCGAGCGCGACCTTTCGGTCCAGATCTCGGCCTGGATGACACTCGAGGCCGCCGCCACCCTGACGAGAATGACCAAAAAGTGACTACCCGGTTAGCAAACCTTTACCGACGCTGAGATATCCTCGTCCGGCGAGGTGACCAACGCCACACATATGACGTGCGTCACCCACCGCCCACCGCGACACGGTGGGCGTTTTGTGACCGGGCAACGACGCCCAGGCAGGTGATGCACCGTGACGTACCAGCTGGAGTCCCCACAACCCGCGGAGCGGAAGCGCCGCAAGCGGCCGCTCGGCACCGCGACGTCGTCGGGTGGACGGATCGGCGCGCCGCATTTCGGCACGCTCCCCCTCGGTGATCCGACCGGCGGCGCCGACGGCATCCGCTGGCGTGAACAGGTCGACGGCAAGCAGCTCTACCCGCGCGTGTCCATCGACCGCGACGTCGTGCTCACGATGAGTGACGGGGTTCGGCTGCGCGCGACGGTGGTGCGGCCCGCCAACCGGTTCGGCCAGACGGTCTTGACCCCCTACCCCGCCGTGGTGAACATCAACCCGTACAACCGGGTGGCCGTCGACATCCTCGACCAGACACTGCACGCCCCGGTCCTGGGCCGCGCGCTGCACACCGCGTCGGCGGCGATCGACGGCACCGGCACCGGACTCGAGGGCCTCACGAACATCACCAAGACACTGTCCGGCGGCGTCTTCGACGTGTTCGGCATCAACCGCAGCCTGGTGCGCAGCGGTTACGTGCAGGTCATCGTCGACGTTCGGGGTACCGGCGCCAGCCAGGGCAAGTGGCAGATCCTCGGTGCCCGCGAGCAGCAGGACTCGGTGGAGATCATCGACTGGGTGGCGCGGCAGGACTGGTGCGACGGCGCGATCGGCCTGGCCGGTTGGTCGTACTCGGCGATCAACTCACTGCAGGCCGCCGACAAGCGCCCGCCCGCGCTGAAGGCGGTGTTCGCCGTCGAGGGCTGCGACGACATCGTCCGCGACATCTACATCACCGGCGGCATGCCGTCGGCGTTCATCCCGGCGTGGCTGTCGGTGGTCAACCTGCTCAAGTGGGTGCCCAACCCGGCCTCACCGGTGCGTGACCTGGTCCGCGGCGACACGCGGCGCTGGCTCACCGACCGTCTCAAGTCACCGGCGACCGAGATCGGTTCGCTGGTGTGGGGCTTCCTCACCGCCCGCGACAACCGCATCTTCGACGACCCGTACTTCGACGACCGCGACCCCCAGGTCGACCAGATCGAGGTGCCCACGTTCACCGTCGGCGCCTGGCATGACCTGTTCGGCAGCAGTGCCACCGGCATCTACGAACGCCTCGAGATGGAACCCGGCCGCAAGCAGATGCTCGTGGGCGACGGCTACCACATCGATGTCGGGTCCGGTCACGGCAAGCAGTCCGCCCCGCCGCGCCTCGACGTCCTGGAGCGTGCCTGGTTCGACCGCTGGCTCAAGGGCCACCGCAACGGTGTCGAGTACTACGGGCCGGTCACCATGCTGCAGCAGGGCGGCTCGTGGACGTCCGGGCCGTGTTTCCCACGTCCCGGAGTCGCGCCGCAGCGGCTCTACCTGCACGACGAATCGTCGGGAACCGCCGACCACGCCGAATACGACGGTTCGCTGTCGCGGCGTCCGGTCGGGCGCCTGGCGTCACTGCCGGTGCAGGCCGACATCCGCGGCGCCGTCTCGCGTGACATGGCGCAGGTGACGGCCGGGATCGCGATGGTGTTCGGTCGCGCGTTCTTCGCCGACGCCCGGTTCCAGGAGCGCGGTGGGCTGTCGTTCACCTCCGAGCCGGTGGCCGAGACGACGACGATCAGCGGCGCGATGAATCTGCGTCTGAACGTGGCCACCACCGCGCACGAGGCGATCTGGGCCGTCACGGTGAACGACGTGGCCCCCGACGGCACGTCGCGCGTGCTGACCAACGGCGCGTTGTCGTGCTCGAACCGGGCGCTGGACCCGTCGTCGTCGACGTATCACGACGACGGCAGCCTGCTGCGCGCACACCACTACCTGTCACGGCACCGCAAGCTACCGGTGCCGGCCGACGAACCGGTGCGCATCGACGTGGACCTGGTGCCCACCGACGCGGTGCTCGAGGTCGGGCATCGGCTGCGGGTCGACGTCTACGCGGCCAGTTTCCCTCGCTACCTGACCGTGGTGCCCGACCTGATCAAGGCGCGCGGTCGGCGGCAGCGGCTGATGCTCGATCCCAAACATCCCAGCTACCTGACCGTCCAGACCGGCGCCACCATCTGAGACGCGGCGGTCCGGGCCGGGTCAGCGCAGCACGCCGCTGTCGGCGAAGACCACCCGGTAGACGAACGCCGCCTCGGGACCGAGGACCAGCCCGACGAGGTCGATGAGCGTGACGACGAATCCGCGGCCGTGGGCCGGACCGGCTGAGTCGTCGAGGTGATGGGCGACCTCGTGCAGGACGACGAGTTCGCGCAGCGCCCACCGGCCCTCCTGCGAGGTCGGGACCGCGATCACCGGACCATCCGGGTCGCGGTGATACTCCGCCGACCGATAACCCCGACGATGCCGGACCCGCACCGGCGTGGCGGCCCGCGTGAACGCCGCCCGCACCGATCCCATCGCGAGCACCCGGGACACGTAGTCGCCCACCGACTCCGCGGACGCGAACATCGCCTCGGTCGGCAGCGTCAGCTCGGTGCCCGCGATCTGCACGACCCCGCCGCGGTCGAACATGCGGTGCACGAGCCGTTCGGCCTCGTACACCTGACTGCGACCGGTATCGCGTGGGGGCATGGGCGCGATCGTAGCGGGCGCGGGGCCGCGGTCAGGACGGCACGTCGCGCCGCCGGAACCCCGCCATCGCCGCCGCGACGAGCGCGACCGCGATCACCGCGAGCACCGCGACACCGGTCGTCGACACCGGTTCGAGCGGGACGTTGCCCACCGAGTACATCGGCGACACACGCAGCACCGCGTCGGGCAGGTCGAGGATGCCGCCGAGGAACGCGATCGCGGTGGTGTAGCCGAGCAGCAGCCACGCGAGCGATTGCAGCCGCGGGTACCAGCCGAACAGCAGCAGCGCGAACCCACCCAACACGCCGATCGAGGGAAGATACTCGAGCCCGGCCGTCAGGGTGTGCCCGATCTGCGTGGAGTCCGACAACTGGTGGGCGACGAGCAGCCCGAAGACGAGCACCGGTAGCACCGTGACGATCAGCAGACCCGCCGCGATCACCGCGATGTGCGCACCCAGCCACGACGAGCGGCCGATGGGCTGCGACAGCGTGGTCTCGAGGCGGCCACCCTGTTCGGCGGCGCGCAGCCGCCCGACGGCGCCGATGACGAAACCTCCGGCCATCAGCACCAGGAGCGTGATCGTGAGGCTGAGGTAGACGTCGGTGGCCTCGGCCCCGGCCCCGGTGCCGCCGAGCGCCTCACCGAGCTGCGGGTTGCCGGCGACCGCCGCGCCCACGTCGCGGACGAGCGGGCCGAACACCAGGGCGACGGCGAGACCGCCCAGGGTCCAGCCGGTGATCGATGAGCGGTGTTCGACGACGGCGCGCCCGAGGACCGATCCGGCGACCAGCCCGGCCCGGTCCGGCCCGGGCCTGCTGGCCATCAGACCCGACCCGAGGTCGCGGGTGGCCGCGGCGCGCAAACCCACACCGATCAGGACGATCCCGACCCCGAACGCGAGCACCAGCGGCCACGCGCGCGGGTCGGTGTCGAACGGCCGCGTCTCCTGCTGCCATGCCAAGGGCGACAACCACTTCCAGCCGTTGTCGCGCACGTCGCCGACGGCGCGGGTGCCGTAGGCGACACCGAGCAGCAGCAAGCTGATCGTGTAAACCCGACCGGTGCGCCGCACCCACTGCGCCGCGCACAACGCGATACCCGTCCACACCACACCGAGCCCGACCAGCGACGATGCGTACAGCGCGGAGTCGGCGGTGTCGACGCCGTAGCCGAGCAGCGTGCCCCACATCCCGACGCCCACCAGGACGAAGGCGACCACCGCCAGGATGACCGCGGCGACGGCGGGCGCCCACCGGGCGACGCTGCGCGAGCGCACGAGTTCGAGCAACCCGGATTCCTCCGGTCCGCGCGTCGCACGGGCGATGAGGTGGGTGGCCATCAGCGGGAACGCCACCGCGGCGAGGAACGCGAACTCGTTGGCCGCGATGCCGCCGAGGTTCGTCGCGCCGTAGGGCGTGCCATTGATCGCCGACATCGCCTTGCTGCCCACGGCGGCGCCGTAGGAGGCGAGTTGGTCGGGCGTGGTGTAGGTCGAGTCGATCGCGGCGACCGTGCCGAGATAGCCGAGGACGATCCCGATCACCCAGATCACGTAGGGCTTCCACCCGGTTCGCAGGGTCAGCGCCACCATGGCGACCACGCCCCCGCTGCGCCGTGTCGTCGGCGCCGCACGCATCGTCCGCGCGGGAACCGCGGTCGCGGTCATGACGCACCCACCGTCGCGTCCGAGGTGTCCTCGGCGGTCTCGTACGAACTCAGGAACAGCTCGTCCAGACTCGGCGGACGCACCGTGAGCGACCCGACCCCGACCGCGACCAGGGCGGCCATGGCTCGGTCGAGGTCGGCGTCACCGACGTCGAAGCGCACATCCCGCTCGCCGGGAGCCGCACCGTCGGCCGGCGTGATCTCGAGATTGCCCACACCCGCCATCCCGGCGAGACCGTCGGGCTCACCGTGGGTACGTGCGTGCACCTTGATCCGCGAGCCGCGCCGCAGTTCGTCGAGGCCGCCCGAGCGCAGTGTGCGTCCGGCGCGGATGATCGTGACATCGTGGCTCAGCGACTCCACCTCGGCGAGGATGTGACTCGACAGCAGCACCGTGACGCCCTCGTTCACCCGTTCGCGGACCGACTCCTGGAAGACCTCCTCCATCAGCGGGTCGAGCCCTGAGGTCGGTTCGTCGAGGACCAGCAGGTCCGCGCGTGACGCCAGCGCGGCGATCAGCGCGACCTTCTGCCGGTTGCCCTTGGAGTAGTCGTCGGCCTTCTTCGTCACGTCCAGCGCGAACCGCTCGATCAGGTCGGCGCGCCGCGACTCATCGAGTCCGCTGCCGGCCGAGGCGAGGACGTCGATGCACTGGCCGCCGGTGAGGTTCGGCCACAGTGCCACGTCCCCAGGCACATAGGCGAGCCGCTCGTGCAGGGCGACGGCGCGGCGCCACGGGTCCTCACCGAAGAGTCGGGCGGTGCCGCCGTCGGCCCGGATCAGTCCGAGCAGGACGCGGATCGTGGTGGATTTGCCGGCGCCGTTCGGCCCGAGGAAGCCGTGCACCCGACCGGCCCGCACCCGCAGATCCAGACCGTCGAGCGCCCGGGTACGGCCGAATCTCTTGGTCAGGCCGACGACATCGATGACGTTGTCCACAACACACCTCTCACCCGCATCGAATTGGCAGTCACCGCCACTTGGCAGTAAGTGTACAGTTATCGGTGATCCGAAGGGAACCCCATGACGTCCCCCGACTCCTCCCCCGACCTCCGGGCCCGCAAACGGGCACGAGCGATGCAGCAGATCCAACGCGTGGCACTCGACCTGTTCGACGAACGCGGCTACGCGGCGGTGACGATCGCCGACATCGCCGCGGCCGCCGAGGTCGGTGAACGGTCGGTATACCGGTACTTCGGCACCAAACAGGACGTGCTGCTCTACGACGAGATCGACGAACTGGTCATCGCCGGTCTCGCCGCGAACCTGCGCCGGGCCCCGGTCCTCGAGGCGGTGCGCCAGTCCATCGACGACGCGTCGGTGTTGTTCACACCGGAGGTGATGGGCGACGGCCTGCGCAAACTCCGGCTGCTCGACTCGAGCCGCGAACTGCGGGCCGCGTTCACCGGATACCTCGACCAGGTCGGCGACCAGGTCGGGCAGACCATCGCCACCCACCGGCACCTGCCCGACGACGACCCGGCCGCCCGCATCCAGGGACGCTGCATCGTCGCCGCGCTCGCGGTCGCGCTCGACCGCTGGTTCCGGTCCGGGGGCACCGAGTCGGCGCTCGGGGAACTGCACCGCGCCCTCGACGTGCTCGCCGTCGGTTTCGACGACGGGCCGCCCGCCGACGGTGGCCCGCCCGCGTCCGGGTCCTGACGGCACGGGCCCCACACGCGGACCGGGTGGCATACGATCGCCCGGTGGGTCGAGGTGAGGCCCTGCGAGCCGCCTGAAGGGAGACGCGCGGGTTGAGTTCCCCGTCGATGCTGGACAGGGCCCGCGCCCGCGGCGAGAAGCTCGCCGGCCGGGCGCGCCGCGTTCCCGGCGCCAATCTCGCGCTGCGCGTCGTCCATGACCTCGCGGTCAACGACATCACCGATCGGTCGATGACCCTGGCCGCGCAGGCGTTCACCTCGATCCTGCCGATCGTCATCCTGCTCACCGCACTGCCCACCGAAAGCCTGGTCAACGAGGCCCTGGAGAGTCTGCGCGTCGATCCCAACCGCGTGGACCTCAACTCCACGAGCACGACCGGATCGGCCGCCGCGTTCGGCCTACTCGGGGCGTTGATGACCATCGCCGGCGCGACCTCCATGTCGCGAGCCCTCGGGCGGATGTACACCTCGGTGTGGCAGGTGACCAAACTGCCCATCTCGACGTGGTGGCGCTGGGTCGTGGTGATCTTCGTCCTGCCGCTCGGCGTCGTCGCCCAGGGGTTCTCGGCCAAGTTGCACGGGATCTCCATCAGCGGCATAACGTTCCAGGGATACGGAGTGCTGGGCGTCGCGCTGGAGATCGCGGCGACCTTTCTCATATGGTCGATGGTGTGGACGGTGATTCCACGTCTGCTGGTGTCCTCGCAGGCACCGATGCGCCTGCTGTCGTTCTACGGGGCGGTCACCGGCTTCTTCGTCACGATCCTGCTCGTGGGGAGCCGGCTGGCGCTGCCCACCATCGTCGGCGAGACGACCCGGCACTACGGAACGCTCGGCCTGATCTTCGTGTCGATCAGCTGGCTGTTCTTCTTCGCCATCATCGTGGTGACGTGCGCCATCGTGAACCACACGGTGATCTCCGACGACGGGGCGGTGGGCACGTGGCTACGCGACCACCTGGGTACCGCACGACCCTTCCCGACTC
>NZ_BAHC01000066.1 GCF_000298195.1 Gordonia rhizosphera NBRC 16068
GGCGAGGAGTGGATCGAGTGTGGGCAGCAGGGTTTCGGTAGTGGTGACCAGGTGTTCGATGTCGCCGGTGTCGAGGTCGGCCAGGCGGGCCTGGAGCCACTGGTCGTGGTCGGGGCCGAGGGGGTCGGTGAGCAGATCGGCCAGGGCGTGGAGGTGTTCGCGGGCGTGGTAGAGGTCGACGATGGGGGTGGCGTGCGGCCACCTGGCGGTGGCGAGGTTCCAGATCCAGGCGGCGCCGTCGCCGAGGACGACGAGTTGGCGGATCCGCTCGGCGCCGCGGCGGGTGGCTTCGGCGGCGGCCAGGGGTGCGAAGTCGCCGACGGTGGCGAAGCTGGCGACGTAGCTGGTGGAGTCGGGGTCACGAATCGGTCGGCCGTCGTCATCGACAGCGGTTTGGGTGAACACGGCGGCCAGTTTCACCTCGCGGGTGTGGGCGCGGCCGTCGGGGCCCTTACCGGCGCGTCCGGCGACGGCGGCAGCGGTCATGGGGACGCCGGTGCCGTCGATGGCGATGTAGAGCTTGTCGGGCAACGGCTGTTCGGCGGGTGTCAGGACGGTGACCTCGCCTTGGCAGATGGCGGCCGATTCGCGGGTTTGGCGGTCGGCGGCAGCGGCCCCGTCGGTTTCGGCGGAACGTTCGATACGTTTGGTGCCCAGCCTGATTCCGGCCAGCTCGGCCAGCAGGGTGGAGGCGGCGGCGAACGGGGCGGCTGCGGCGGCGACCGCGGTGATCTTGCGGAGCCCGGGTGACAGGGAGGCGTCGGCGACGCCGAGTTCGTCATCACGCGGGAGCACGCCGTGGCCGCAGTCGGCGCAGTGGTAGTAGCCGCGACGCACGGTGATCGCGCCGAGCACGGTGGTGATCGTCTTGTCCCGGTAGCCGACGAACCGTGCGCTGTGCCCGTCACCGCAGTCCACGCGAGGGCCGCGGTAGCCGCCGTCGGCACCCAACAACTGCTCGAGCAGACTGGCTCCGATCTGGGTCATCGCGGCCCGGATCGCGGTCTCGACCCCAGCCAGGTCTGCATCGGTGCGGCCCAGTCCGGTGGTGGCCAGCCTGGCGAGGCGGTCTATTTCGGCGGCGATCTGCGTCGTGATCTGGTCGGCGATCTCGATGGCGGGCCCCCTTTTTCGGCCTGTGTCGAGGCCGGCGCGACAGGGACCTCGCCACCGGGCGGGCGGGCCTCGCAGATCGCTTCGTTGACCGCCACGATCTGTTCGGACACATCAGCGAACCGCTGGTAGTTGGCGATCTCGGCGCGCACCTTGTGCACCTCCTCCGGCGCCAGTTGCCGGCCCTTGGTGCGCCGCCCGGACACTGTGCGCGTCCACAGATAGCGGGGTCCGTGACCGGGATGATCCGGCCGGGCGCAGGCGCAATTCGGTTTGCCGCAGCGGCGGTAGTTCTCGCTGACCGAGCCGCGCCGGAAATCGCCGGTCGCCGCCAACTCGGCGAACAACTGTTCTCGCGCTGCTTCCAACTCCTCCAACGACCGATCAGCCACCACCCACTCCAATCTGGTTGTCTAATACACAACCAGACTATCGGCCCACCAGCAACAACAGAGGTCACCTACTTACGTGTCGCACACCCGACGAATCCTCGGATGTTTCCCGGACACACCGGACCCGACCTCACACACCACCTCGCCCACCACATGCCCGTTGGCGGTGGCCCACTCGGTCAGGCGCGCGACCTGCCGGTCCAGATCCGAACGCTGATCACCCGAGGACACCCGCGCATAAACAACCACCCGCCCCGCAGGCGACACCTCGCCGACATCAACCAAGACCGTCCCCGACTCCAAACGGCGCGCAGCCACCGGCAACCGGTCCTCCCGAAACCACCGATACGCAGTCTACGGATGCACACCCTGCATCCGCGCCCACCCGGCCAACTTCACCGCACTCAGCAAAACACACATTCGATCACGTTTACTCACAAACCCCAGAACAGTTCACAACCCCCGCCGCATCGCCTGCCGCACCCGATCAGCCTCCCGTCGGGCGTAGGGATTCGGTTGCCCCGCGCGCGAGCCCGCGAGTTTGGCACCGATGTGCTCGCCGACGGTGATCGGCGAGTAACGACTCCCCGCGCCCACACACGACGGCAGGGTGGAGATCATGGCGTCGATGTTGCCGTCGTGGAAGAAGGCGGCGGATCGTCGACGTTCGATGGAGCCGTCGACGATCGGCGGCTTCACCCGGTGCAGTGTGGAGGTCCACCGTTCATTCGTCCACCGGGCCATCAGGTCGCCGAGGTTGATCAGCAACGCACCGTCGACGGGTGTGACGTCGTGCCAGATGCCGTGGTGGTCGAGGACCTGAAGACCCCTGACCTGGTCGGCCCACAGGACGGTGACGATGCCATAGTCGGTGTGCTCGCCCATACCGGTCAGCTCGCCGTCGAGGTCGACATCCCCCGGGGGCAGCGCGTAATTGTTCATCCGGAGCACGTCGACCGAGTGGTCGGTATAGCCGTCGAAGAAGTCCGGCGGGAGATCGAGCGCGTCGGCGAAGATGCGGGTCAGGGTATGCGCGACCCGGGACGCCTCACCGAAGTAGGCCGACACCGCGGCCTGAAAATGCTCAACCTCGGGCCAGGTGTTGGTGGCGTATTGGTCGGTGGGCAGATCCAGATCGGGGTAGGAACTCGCCTCGACGCCGACGTTGAATGCCTCGAAGAAGTCGTTCATGCGGTTCGCCGACTCGACGCCCAAGCTCAACGACAGCGATTCCGATTTGGGCGGTGCATAGCCGCGATTGATCTCCGGTGCCGTGCGGTAGGCCTTCTTTTGCTCGATCGGTAGCGCGAAGAAGTCGTCCATGACCGCCGTGAACTCCTCGAGCACCACGCTAGGGATCTGGTGGCCGACGATCTGCATGAACCCGACCACACTGGCGGCATCATCGATCTGGGCAGCGACCACTGCGCGCTCGGCCGCATCGCCGTTGGCGATGTACGGACTGATGTCGATGACAGGCACCGAGAACGTGCCCGCAGGGTTGTCGACCGGCGCACTCATGGCACCATAGTGGCACCGAATCGCCGAACGTGCTGATCAGGAGGCGTGTCGCCGCCCTCGGGGCTGACGGTTTCGTCAGGCGTGCTGCCCGGCACGATAGGCCACGAACGATGGAATGGCCAGGGCCGCAACGACGGTGAAGACGACCACCGCGACGCCGCCGGCCGTCGTCGTGAGCGCCACCCCGATCGACGCGGCCGCGGTGCCGTGCAGCACGTCGGCGATACGCGGACCACCCGCGACCACCACGATGAACACCCCCTGCAGCCGGCCCCGGACCTCGTCGGTGGCCGCCGCGAGCAGGATCGACTGCCGGAAGGCCGCCGATGCCATATCGGCCGCACCTCCGATCATCAACAACACGAGCGCCACCGGCAGCATGGGCAGCGCCGTCCCGCCCGCGAAACCCACGGCGATGCCGACGCCGGTGATGGCCAGACCCCACATGATGATGCACACGATGACCGCGAGGCCCTGCCGCTGGACGTGGCCGACCCAACCGGAAAAGACACCACCGACGACCGCGCCGGCCGAGATCGCGATGAACAGCAGGGCGAAGGCGATGCCGCCGCTGGATGGACCGCCGAAGTTCTCGTGCGCCATCTGCGGGAACAGCGCCCGCGGCATGCCGAAGACCATCGCGATGAGGTCGACGAGGAACGAGGCCATGAGGATCTTGTGACCGGCCAGGTAGCGCAGGCCGTCGATGACCGATCGCATACCTGCGACCTTCGGAGCGTCTCCTTCAGGGCGTAGTGCCGGGAGGGCGATGACGGCGAGCAGCGTCGGGAGCAGGAAGAGGGTGTCGGCCAGGTAGAGCCGCGAGTAGCCGAGGACCGGGATGAGTGCACCCCCGACGAGAGGACCGGCGATCGCGCCGGCCTGCATCACGGTCATGTTCAGCGATAGCGCCGCCGGCAGCTGCCCCGCGGGCAGCAGCCGGGGCAAGATCGCGGTACGGGTGGGCTGGTTGACGGCGAAAAAAGCCTGCTGAACGGCGAAGAGCGACAGGATGATCCACACGTTGTCGACGCCGGTGGCGGCCTGGGCCCAGAACAATGCGCTACACCCGATGAGCCCGACCGTGGAGATGATCAGCAGCACGCGCCGGTCGAGGACGTCGGCGAGGGCACCGCCCCACAGGCCGAAGATGACCAGCGGCACGAGCCCGAAGATGCCGGTCAGCCCGACATAGGCAGAACTCCCGGTGATCTCGTAGATCTGCGCCGGCACCGCGACGACGGTGAGCTGTGCCCCGATGACCGTGACGATGTTCGCCAGCCACAACCGCCGGAAGTAGGGATTCCGCAGCGGCGCGGTGTCGGCGAGCAGGCGAGGCACCAGAGAAGCTT
>NZ_BAHC01000065.1 GCF_000298195.1 Gordonia rhizosphera NBRC 16068
CGGATCAAGGTCTGCGGGCTCGAATGCGTCGGACCCGACGGCCAATTCGCCGTGCCACTTTCCATGTCCCCAGACCGGGTGTCCGTAGCCGATACCCTTCATCTGGAAGCACATCAGTGGCTCCAGAGTGATGTCACCCATGCTGTCGGCATCGATGGTGTGCGGCGACAAGGTCACGAATCGTGCCCGGCGATGCTCTGGTAGCCAACTGATCTCGTGGTCGACATGCCCGACGCGGACCGGCGGACCCGACGGCTTGGGCACCATCGCGGCGTCGTGCAGCCACTGCGTGCCGTCGGCATGCTCGAAAACCAAGAAATGGAAACATTCGTCGTCGAAGTGAATGGGGGACCAGAGGAACAGCATCCCACCCGACCCCATCGGTGCGGCTTCGGTGGTCCCGGGTGACAGCCGCGAACCCCAGGAACGGTCCTTGGTCGCGTGGATGCCGGTACCCAGGTCGATCGAGGTGCCATTGGCCTCGATCGACCCGGTCCAGGTGCCCCACTGGGTCGCTCGGGTGACATCCATGAGCAGCCGATTGCCGGCATACGAGGTCTGATGCGCTTCTTCGAACGCCTCCGTCGTGGCGGTGTAGAGAAGGTCGGCGTGGATGTCATACTCGGGAGCGTCGACGATGACCCGGTTGACCCGCATCGGCTCGACGATCTCGATCCGGAGGGGACCGAGTCCCGTGTCGACGGGATCGGGGTTCATCCGTCCGCTCGCGTGGACCGACACCTGGCGGCCTTCCGTCAGCAGCGAGAAGGCGCCTTCCATCAACTGCTTGTTGGGGTAGCTGCAGAACGCGACCCCGAACATTAGATCTTCGCGGAAACCGTTGAACCAGAATCGATCATAGTGGTTGGGGTTTCCGGAACCGGCCTGTCCGAGCGGTAATGAGGTCTGATGGACCGGGTAGTCGTCAAAGGCGATCAGCATGGTGGCTCCTTAGAGGGCGTGATCGGGATCGGACTGTCGGTCCACCAGTGCGGGGCGGGGAGTCCACAGTCGTTATCCTCGTATTCAAGGCTGTGACACGCATCAGCAACAGTGTAGTGTGTTGTCCAATTCACATTAATTATAGGTCAATGGCATGAACTATCGTTCATGGAGAGTGGTACGCAAGGAGTGATCTGCGATGCGCATCTCCCGGTTGAGCAAGGTGTGGCTCGGCGCTGCGCTCGGGATCGATCCGGATCGCCTGACCGGACTCACCTCGACACCGGTGGGTGCGGGGCAGATGGCAGACACCTATCGGATCGAGTACTCGGTGGACGGTGAGGTGCGTCCGTCGCTGGTTCTCAAACTCACCCCGGACAATGACCGGAGTGTGGCGATCGGCCAGAGCGAGAAGAACTATCAGCGTGAGGTCGGCTTCTACCGGGTGTTCGCCGATCGTCTCGGAGTCCGGACCCCGCGATGTCTGCACGCAGAGGTCGACGGCGATGGAATCGAGTTCGCACTGTTGCTCGAAGATCTCTCGCCGTGTCGACCGGGAGACCAGCTCGCCGGATGCAGCCTCGAGGAAGCCGAAATGGTCGTCCGGGAGCTGGCCAAGTTGCACGGACCGATGTGGGGTGATCCCCTCCTCGAGAGTTACGAGTGGCTCCCGGGACCACGGGTTCTCACGCCGGAGCTCAATGCGGTCCGCCCGGCCGCCTTCGACACGTTCTGCGAGCGATTCGACGGTCTCATCGAGGCCGAGATCCTGGAGGTAGGCCGCAAGCTGTTCTCCAGTGGGAGGTTCTTCGACGTGCAACACGAGTGTGTGGGCACCATCCAACACGGCGATTTCCGGCCCGACAACCTCATTTTCGAGGTTGCCGGGGGGAAAGAGGCAGTCGCGGTTGTGGATTGGCAGACGGTGCAGCGCGGCCCCGGGGCGCTCGACCTGGCATTCTTCCTCGGCGCGGCGCTGGCTCCGGAGGACCGGCGGGCATCGGAGAAGTCGCTGATCGAGATCTATCACCAGGATCTGCTTTCCTACGGCGTCCCCGACTACTCCTTGGACGACTGTCGTCGCGACTACGCGACGTTCGCGCTCTACCAGTACGTCGTGGGCGTAGGTGCTGCGCTGACCGTCAAGCAGACCGACCGCGGCGACCGGCTATTCGTCTCGATGGTGCGTCGTGCCGGTCAGCACGCACTGGACCTGGACTCGATCGGGCATCTGTCCGCGTGATGGATCGCCACCGAGGCGTGGGGCGGTCCGGTCGTCACGATCGTGACCGCTCCGCGGCCTCGAGTTCCGGCGCGATCAGATCGATGAATTCGTCGCTGATGCGTCGGGCATCCTCGTACGAGCCCGCGGCCAGTCGGACCCGGCTGAAGACGGTGTTGTTGATCGCCCACAGCATCAGGCCGAGATCGCGCGCGCGCGATCGGCCGGTAGGACATCGAGTTCACCGACGAGCCAATCGAAGCCGTTCTGCTGGAACTCGACGACGAGCGTCTTGATCCGGGGATTGGTGGTGAAGGGCTTCGTCGGACCGTGGATCTGAAGCGCTGCGGCCGGCCATCGCGTCCTCGTTCCATCGTCTGGATGGCATCCCGCGATGGACGGGATGGGGGTACACCGTGTATCTGTGTTGCGACTGCGCACACCGGAATATCTGAATTATGGTTCAATCTCTTGTATCAATATGATAGACATCGATCTAATCTGAAGTTAGAGTCTAATTCTATCGATCGAGATGCGGTTTGAACTGCCGTATGAGTCTTGTGGCCACATCTGGACGATCCCCGAAACCACCGGAGAGTTTCAATGGACGAGGTGTTCATCTACGACCACGCGCGGGCCCCCCGGGCGCGGGGAAATGGCCGGATCTGCTGCTCAGATGGCTGATCGCGGTGAGACGTTTTACGGCAAGAATGCCGTCGCGTCGCCCGGGGCGCTCGGGCGGACGACCGATCCGAAGGCGCCGGCGGCGATGGCAGGACAGGGGCAGACGACGTGACAGCCGATACCATCTACGACGATCCCGCGTTGAGCGCCAACGGTATCTACAGTTGGGGTCGTAATCGTCCGGAACGTACGGCGCTGATCAACGACGCGACCGGTGAGACGGTCAACTTCGGGCAACTCCTGGCGCGGGCCAACAGCATCGCCAACCAGATCCGGGCGCTCGGGTTGGAGGAGGGCGATGTCGTCGCGAGTTGGCAGCGCAACAGCATCGAGCAGTGGGAGTTCTTCGCGGGCGCGATGCAACTCGGGCTCCAACTGGTGCCGATCAGCACTCATCTGACGGATGCCGAAGTCGAGTACATCCTCGCCGATTCGGGTGCTCGTCTCCTCGTTGCCTCCAGCGAACTGGCAGAGCGTCTGAGCCGGACGGAGACGATTCCAGCAGACCGACGATTCGCCGCGGGGCCGGAGGTGGCCGGGTGGCGGCCGTTCACGGATTTACGCGACGGTGGTTCGGCCGACGCCCCGACGGACCGCGTGGCGGGTGCGTTCATGTACTACACATCAGGCACCACCGGGCGCCCCAAGGGAGTCCGCCGCACCCTGTACCGGATCACGCCCGAGGTGTATGCGGCAGGGTCGGCCGCCTTCCTCAGCAGGTTCGGGATCGAGGGCGATCCCGGTATCGCATTGCTGTTCTCCCCCGCCTACCACGCCGCGCCGGGTACCAACATGTGGATTGCGCTCAGCCAGGGGTTCACGGTGGTCATCCTGGAGAAGTTCGATGCCGAGAAGGTGCTGCGATCGATTCCGAAGTACGGCATCTCGCTCATGAACTCGGTTCCTACGCAGATCCATCGGATGCTGGCGCTGTCCGAGGAGCTCCGGGCCGGGCTGGATATGTCCAGTCTGCGCAATGTCCTCGTCGCCGGGGCGAAATTCGCGCCGACTCTGAAGACGCGCGCACTGGACTACTTCGGGCCGGTGGTGTGGGAGTACTTTGCCGCCACCGAGGGATTCGTCTGCGCGGCGAGCCCGGAGGAAGCGCGAGAGCGGCCGGGAACCGTCGGACGACCCGATCCCGAATCGATCAGGATTCTCGACGAGGACGGCAATGAGGTCGCATCGGGAGTGACCGGGACCATTCATTTCCGGTCGTTGGGCGGAGTCTTCTCCTATCACAACGATGCCGAGAAGACCGCGAAAAGTGTTGATGCCGAAGGATTCATCAATTGCGGCGATCTGGGATACCTCGACGATGACGGGTACCTCTACATCCAGGACCGGCGGGTCGACCTCATCATCACCGGCGGGGTCAATGTCTACCCGGCGGAGGTCGAGCAGCGACTCGCCGAGCATCCCGCAGTGGCAGACGTCGCGGTTGTCGGTGTGCCCGACGAGGAGTGGGGTCATAGTGTCGTCGCGGCTGTGCAGCTGAATCCCGAGTACACGCCCGGTGAGGAACTGGCGGACGAGCTGCGCACCTTCTGCCGGGACGCACTGGCCGGTCCCAAGGTTCCGCGCACGATCGTCTTCGAGTCGGAGCTGCCCCGCACCCCCACCGGCAAGATGCGACGCAACCTGGTCCGCGACGAACTCACCAACAGCCTGGCCGCCCGGTTCGCATCGTCGTGATGAAGCCGGTCGGCGTACCGAATTCTGCGGCGGTGAGGATCGTGAGTTCTGACCGCGGAAGTTGTTGCCGCAATCTATACTGTCTGTAATACAGTATGAATAAACCACAACATGATCGGATGTTCATCAAGGCCTGTCAGGGACCTCGTCGCGGCCGATCGGAGGAGTGTCGAAACCATGCGTCAGTCGAGAACGCCATCACCGCAGGGCGTCATGTTGCTCGCGCCGGAGCTCCGTGAGGCGGCCAGGAATCTTGATGTCTACCAGTACCTTCCCAACACCATCGACGGCGAGCGCACCCGGGTTGCCCAGCTCGACGCGGCCCGGGCCGAGACCGCCGATGTGTCCGGAGTGGATATCGAGGATCGGGACGTCATCGGTCCGGGCGGAGGCAGGCTCAAGGTGCGCGTCTATCGTGGAACGACTGCCGAGTCGGCACCGGCGGTGCTGTACGCGCACGGAGGGGGTTTCGTCAGCGGGAACCTCGACACGGACTTCGCCGCATGTGCCGAACTGGCCCGCGCCGCGGACTGTGCGGTCGTGTCGGTCGACTACCGACTGGCGCCCGAGCATCCCTTCCCGGCGCCGGTTGAGGACTTCGAGTCGGCGTTCTACGGCATGGTCGAGGCATCGTCTGATTTCGGGATCGACCCGGAGCGGGTGGCGGTGATGGGTCGTGGCGCCGGGGCCTGCCTTGCGGCGCTGATCGCCCACCGCGACTTCGATTCCCGAGGGCCGGATCTGCTGCTGCAAGTGTTACATCAGCCGATGCTCGACGTCGACGCCTCGCGCTCACGAGAGCTGTTCGCTCGAAGCCCGGGGGTGACCGGCGAGAACGTCGCCCGTAGCTGGTCTGCCTATCTCGGTGCGCATCCGGCCGGCGAGGCGAGCGTGCCGGCGTATCGGCAGAACCTGGAAGGTGTGACGCCCTGCTTGATCAGCGCGGCGGAGATCGATCCGTGCCGAGACGAGGCGGTCGCATATGCAACCCGCCTGCTCGGGGCGTACGTCCCCACCGAGCTGCATCTCGTTGCGTCGACCTTCCATGGCTTCGATACGGCAGTCCCCGACTGGGAGGTGTCGGTGGCAACGCGACAGCTCCACGCGCGCATGCTCCGGCGCTCTTTCGCGGTGCCGATGTCGAAGCGTCCGAACCTGTTCGAGGCATTCGCCTGACCCCGACCGCGGGTCGGCGGTGAGCCCCGCGGACCAGTGTCACGGGCGGTCCACATTCACGCCGGCCGGCAGGTGAGTCCCCGCTGCAGCGCGGCGTGCAGGTCGCGCAGGTGACTTCGGCTGATCTGCGCCCCGGGCACCATGGTGTATCCGTGGTAGCCGCCCGGATACACGTGAAGTTCCACCGGAACACCGTCGCGGATGAGTCGCGACGCGTAGATGATGTCCTCGTCCACGAAAAGGTCGATGGAACCCACGCAGAGATATGTGGGGGGAAGTCCCTCGGCCGATTCGACGCGGGCCGCGGCCGCATAAGCGGGCACATCCGGGCTTCCGAGGGCGTCGCCCAGGTAGGACTGCCACCCGAACCTGTTGTCATCCGGAGTCCAGATGAACTCCCCTGCATAGGGATTTGGGTCGGTCGCGGTCGCCGTCCGATCATCGAGCATGGGATAGACCAGCGCCTGGAACGCCACCGGGTGTTCGCCGCGATCTCGTGCAAGGACAGACAACGATGCGGCGAGGCCACCTCCGGCACTCGAACCGCCGACGCCGATCCGCTCCGGATCGATACCCAGCGACGCGGCCTCACGATGCATCCACGTCAACACCGTGTAACAGTCGTCGAGTGCCCCCGGGTACGCGGTCTCCGGCGCCAAACGATAGTCGACGGAGACCACGACGGTTCCGGTGACCGACGCGATCTGGGCGCAGGTCGCGTCGTCGTCGTCGGCGGAACCGAGGATGAAACCGCCCGCATGCATCCACACCATGCCCGCCGCCGGCCCGACGGCCTCGCGGGGTTCGTACTGCAGCACACGGACATCGGGTCCACCCGGCGAACCCGCGATCCGACGCTCCGTCACGATCACGTCGGGAAACAGCTCGGCGGCCGACGGTCGTGCCGACATGGATTGGCGCAGGCGTTCTCTGATGGTGGGCAGCGACTCGACGGTGAACTCGAACGGTGGGTACACCTCGAGAGGAGCTGCGATCTCCGGATCGACCAGGTGCCGGGAGCGGAAGGTCGTGGCATTGCTGCCCATGTTCGTGTCCGATCTCACGCCGAGGCCTGCACGATCGGCGCGGTGGCGGTGTCGGTGAGTGTGAAGCCGGTGTAGCCTTCCGCGGCCACCTTGTCGCATCGTTCACGGAACGGCCCGATGCCACCGGCATAGGGCATGAACACGCGTGCCTTGCCGGGCACGTTGGCGCCCAGGTACCAGGAGTTCGCCTTGACGAACATCGTGCGGGACGCCACATCGTTGACCTCGAGCACCCAGGCGTTCTGTGCATCGAGGTCTGCCTCGATCCGCGAAATTCCCTGTTTTTCTGCGTGACTGAGCAGATCACACATCCAATCGACGTGTTGCTCGATGGACACGATCACATTGACCAGCACCGATGGGCTGCCCGGACCGGTGATCATGAACATGTTCGGGAACTGTGCGCTCGCGATACCGAGGTATGTGCGGGGACCGGCGGCCCATTCATCGCGGAGCCGGAGTCCGTTGACACCTCGGATGTCGATCGCGGTCAGAGCCCCGGTCATCGCGTCGTAGCCCGTGGCGAAGATGATCACGTCGAGCTCGTACTCGTTGCCCCCGGCGACGATTCCGCGTTCGGTGATGCGTTCGATCGGATTGTCGCGGACGTCCACGAGGGATACGTTGTCGCGGTTGTACGTGGCGTAGTAGTCGGTGCCCAGGCAGATGCGCTTTGCCCCGATCGGGTAGCCGTGCGGTGTGAGTGACTCGGCCGTGTCCGGGTCGGCGACGATATCGCGGATGCGTTCGCGGACGAAGGATGCGAGGACGGCATTGGCGTCCTCGTTCCGGGAGGTGTCGGTGAAGGCGGTCATGAACATCGTCCCGCCGTTCTCCCACCGACGGTTCATCTCGGCGCGCCCGACGTCGTCGGGTAGGGACAGGACACTGCCGATGGGCGGTACGATCGGCACACCCGACGGAGAGACCTTGCAGATGGCGCGGTAACGGCGATAGTTCGCCTTGACCTCATCGATCTCCTCGGTGGCGAGGGGACGATTGCCTGCGGGGAGTGCGAAATGCGGGGTCCGCTGGAATACGTTCAGGGTCTTGGCGTCTCGTGCGATCTCCGGGATCGCCTGGATGCCTGACGAACCCGTGCCGATGACTGCGACGCGGAGACCGTCGAAGTCAACGCCGTCCCGCGGCCAGTGACCGGTATGGAGGATGCGTCCGCCGAACGATTCGATACCCTCGAAATCCGGGATGCGCGCTTCCGACAGACATCCCACCGCGGTGATCAGATAGGTCGCTGTCACCGTCTCGCCGCGATCGGTGGTCACCAGCCAGCGGTTGTTCGACTCGTCGAAAGTCGCTTCGGCGACCGAGGTCTCGAAGGTGATCGAACGCCGCAGATCGAACTTGTCCGCGACATGGTTCGCGTAGGCGAGGATCTCGGGCTGTGTTGGGTAGCGCTCGGTCCAGGTCCACTCCTGCTCCAGCTCTTCGGAGAACGAGTAGGAGTAGAACACGGACTCGACATCGCAGCGCGCTCCCGGGTACGTATTCCAGTACCAGGTCCCGCCCACATCGTCCGCGCGGTCGAAGACCCGGATCGAGTAGCCGAATTCGTCGCGGAGACGGTGCAGCGCATACATTCCTGCGAATCCCGCCCCGATGATGACGGCGTCTGCGGTGTCGGTGATTTCGGTGGCCATGGCAGTCCCTCCGTGATAAGCGTTCCTGCCAGCATCGCCCGCTCATGTGATCTGTGTCATCGGCCAGTTGGCGGAACCTTCTCGCCAGATGGATAGGAGACCTGCGGGGCACCCTCAGAACAGCGACCGCGAAGCGAACAGGCGATGGACCGTGAGAGTCAGCAGGAGCCGCGCTCGCCCATACGGTTCGGTGCAGGAGAATCCGAGAACCCGCTCCGCGCGCTCGACGCGGTGGGCGACGGAGTTGTGATGCAGGTGGACGATGCGCGCGGCCTGTCGCAGTGAGTCGGTCGACGCGACGGCCAGGAGGGTCTCGAGGATGTCCGGGCTCGACTGTGTACGCAGTTCCTCGAGGCGTTGGACGTCCGCGATACGCGCCATTCCCTCCGGCGTCAGTTCCTCGGCCAACAGTTCATAGCACCCCAGTTCGGTGGCGTCGACGAAGACGGATGCGGCGGGACGCGGGGGTGCATCGGCGGTGCTGGGCAGGGCGAAGCGGAGTGCGTTCTTTGCCCGTCGCCACGAGTCCGGTGCCGCCAGGGCCGGCCGCGATGGCATGTAGCCTCCCCGGACTCCCGTCGGTACCGTGATCTGTCCGAACGCGTCGAAATCGGTGGCGAGCACAAGATGCACCCGGTCGAGTCGGGTGTGGTGGACCGAATCCGAAATGGCCCGCACCTGGTGGACGATCCGGTCGACATCTGGGGCCGGACCAAGAAACGCCATCACGGCGACCGAGCGCGGCGCCGCGATCCTGAGTCTGCCGATCGGGCCCATGCGATCCTCGTCGGACAGATCCCCGTCGACGACGGCACGGATGTCCGATGCGAGGGTGCGGGTGCCGGCGCGCAGACCGGCGATCGTCACGGTCGCGGCGATCCTGGCCAGGGCCGTGTCGATCGGAGACGGCATGTGCCACACAGAAAGATCGGCCGACCACGAGTCGGGGATCACGGAGTCATACCCCTGCGCGGGCGAGATCCAGATCCGCCATCCGTCTCCGAGCTCTCGGTATCCTGCAGCCGGCGAGCCGGTCTCGTCATCATCGCCGGCAGCGGTCGTCCCGTCCGGACGAGCCACGACGGTTCGGTCCGCGGTGTCCAGACCTACGGCGGCGCCGAGTGCGATGGCCGCACGAGCGACCGCGACTTCGGGAGTGATCGTGTCATCGACCAGCAGCTCGTCCAAGGACGTGAGCGCCGCGAAGAACCGGAGGTGATCGTGAGTGCTGCTCATGCTCATGTCTTTGTCGGGGAGACCGCCACCACCCATGCTAGTCGGCGCGGATCGTTCGCTACACGGAGGTCTCGAACCGTGCTGGTTCATGGTTCCGTCCTCGGTCGCCGTTGCGGCGATGCCCGTCGCGGCCGCAGATGAACGGTGCGAGCGGGATCAGCGGTCACCTGGAGGAGCCGGCGGCGCCGAGGTGTCGACGCAGGACGAACTTCTGGACCTTGCCACTCGGCGTCCGTGGGAACTCGGCCAACTCGTGCAGTTCTTCGGGCCACTTCTGCTTCGCCAGGCCGACCTCGGCGAAGTGGGCTCGCATCTCCGCCATGGTGGGTAGGTCGTGCTGGGGTTTGAGCCGCAAGATCGCGGCGGCGTGTTCTCCGAACCGCTCATCCGGTACGGCCACCACCACCGCCTCGGCCACGCATGGCAGCGTCAGCAGGGCCTCTTCGACCTCCAGCGCACTGATGTTCTCGCCGCCGCGAATGATGATGTCCGACTTGCGATCACTGATCGTGAGGAAGCCATCTTCGTCGAGATGTCCGATGTCGCCGGTGTGGTACCAACCCTCATCGTCGAAAGCCTTGGCGTTCAGGTCGGGATCAATGTAACCGATGCACAGGTCGGGACCTCGACTGATGATCTCGCCGTCCTCGGCGATCTTGATCTCGACACCCGGGAGCGCATTGCCGTCGGTGTGGATGCGCTTGTGGTCGGGCACCTCGCGCATCGAACCGCTGATCGACGGATGCTCGGTGCTTCCGTAGGATCGTGCGGTCGAGATCCCGATGCGCTCCAATCGTTCGGCCACCGCGACCGGCACGGCCGAGCCACCCATCGTCGCATAGCGGATGAGGTCCCTATGCCGGTCGGTGAAATCGGGATGGTCGATGAGGCTGACGAAATAGAACGGCACGCCACCGCCGACCGAGAGTTCCTCCTCGGCGATGAGAGAGAGCACCCTCTCGGTGTTCCACACATCGACCATGCAGATCTGCTTCGCGTTGAGCAGCGGGACGAGCAGGGCGCTGAGCATGCCGATGAAGTGTCCGACCGGTGCCGCGATGATGGTGGCGGCCTGGTCGGCCGGCATCATCGCGGCCAACTGTCGTGCCTCGAAGCCGAGTGATCGGTGGCTGTGGACGACTCCCTTGGGGTTGCTGGTGGTGCCGGAGGTGAAGGCGATGACCGCAGGAGACGCGGGATCGACATCCGCGTTGCCGAGGATCTCCTCGGACTCAAGCAGATCATCGAAGTCTCGGCCGACGACTCCCACGATGGGCACATCGGCGTAGACGTCGGGGTCGTACCGAAGACTGCCGAACTCTTCGGCGGTGATGAAGACCTTGGGCTGCATGGTGTCGAGGATGAAGCCGACTTCCTTGCGGCCGTAGATGTGGACGATGGGCACCACCACGGCGCCGAGGATGGTCGATGCCCAGAAGACGGCGGCGGCCTCCATCCAGTTGGGGAGTTGGAATGCCACCACATCTCCTTGTCGCACCCCTCGTGCACGAAGCCCGCCGGCGAGTTTTCGCGCAACACCGTGGACTTCGCGGATTGTTCCCGTCCATGGTCGGACATCGGAATGGACCGCGAACCGGAGGTCGGGGTTTGCGTCGAGGCCACGCACCACGAGGTCACCGAGGCTGTCCAGCGTCCACCATCCGTGTGCTTCGTAGCGTGTGACCAGTTCATCGGGAATAGTTCGCATGGAGTGTCCTCGATCGTGGGTGGCGAGAGGGAGATGAGGTGAATGTTGCCAAATACGTTGTACGGCAATCAGTATTCGACATTGGTCTCTGTGTGGTGTCGATGCAGTTGTCGAGTTGGGCACGGGTGAACATGTCAACTGTTACACTTACTGGAACATGCACCGGTCCTCGACGCAAGGGGTGAATTCTGGTGAGCCCAACGAACGCGAGGAAGGGTGCGCAACGTCCCCGACGCGAGCGGGGTTCGATCTCGGTGAACGAGATCATCGATGGCGCATTCGAACTCGCGAGTGACGTCACCGTCGACAACTTGAGCATGCCGATGCTCGCCAAGCGGCTCGATCTGGGCGTGACCAGCATCTATTGGCATTTCCGCAGCAAAGACCGCCTGCTCGACGCGATGACCGAGCGGGCGATCGATGAGTTCGATGCGGCCATGCCGATCATCGGTCCCGACGAGGGCTGGCAGAGAGCATTGTGTTCGTATGCTCGCAGCATGCGGACCGTGTTCCGAGACCGCCCGGTTCTGTGCGACCTGCTGGTCGTTCGACCGGAGAGCCTGGCAATGCAGGTCAATCGCCCTGCATGCGGCCGACTCGAGGCGGTGATAGCCATGCTGGTCGATGTGGGCTTCACCCCCGCAGCCGCGCTCGACGTCTTCTTGTCGATCTCGGTCCACACGCGTGGTGTCGTCATGGTCGAGCGCAGACAGGATCTCGCCGGCGGAGAGTCGGTGGGTATTTCGATCGACAATCTGGATGTTGAGGCGATGCCATATTTGACAAGCCTTTTCGCCGAGGATCGCCCCGTGGGTGAGGTCATCGACCGCATCTTCGAATTGGGGCTCGACGCATTGATCGATCGTGCCGACAGGACTCTCGCCTCCGCGGTGGCGGGTACGACCGGCGAGCGTCGGGTGTCGTGAACCGACATCCGTGCACTGGCGACGGGCGGTGGGGTCCTATCGCGCCGACCGGGCGGCGGCGCTGCCGTCGGCCGAGCGCCGGGTTCCTTTGGTCGCTCGCAACACACGCTTGGCGCGGTCGATGAGAGCCTCGACGCCGATGTCGAAGGAGCGATCGGCCGTCGTGTCGATGGGATATCCGTCGTTGATCAGCCCCGACAGGATCGGCATGGTTCCGGGGTCGGTGATCGCCGAGTGGTCGACCGTCGCCTCGGTGAGGTGTCTCGTTCGCTCGGTCATGGCGAGCGCACGTGCGAAGACCACGATCGAGTAGTACGTGTCCAGCGCGTCGTCCGCAGTGAATCCTGCCCCGACCAGCACCGAGAGCGCACTCTCGAGGCGTTCGCACGTGACGCGGTCGTTGTCGATGCCGTTGGCCGATGGGCGCATGATCAGCAGATCGCACATGACGGGATTGGCGCGGAAGATGTCGCGCATCGCGTACGCATACGTGCGAAGCCCCGAGTACCATTTCTCGTCCACGATCGTCGGCATCGCCGCGTTGAATTCCTGCAGTGCACGATCGGTCATCGCCGCGATCAACGCATCCTTGCTCCGGAAATGCCAGTAGATGCTGGTCACACCCAGGTCGAGCTTCTTGGCGAGCATTGGCATGCTGAGATTCTCGAGGGTTACCTCGGAAGCGAGTGTGAAAGCGCCATTGATGATTTCGTCGATGGAGATCGAGCCGCGAACTCGCCGCTTCTTGGCGGTGGTCCCCGTCTTCTTTGCCGGTTGCGTCAACGTGACCCCCTACAGGCGGTGTGCTGGCTTGAACTGCGAGCCTAACACTCGATTGACGAGGGGATTCTTAGGAGGAGGGTCGGGCGACGGGGCCGTGGATCGGGATGGTCCGGCGGGTCGATGCAGGCCGGTGGGCGTTCGAGTGCCATTACGGTTGCGGTGACCGTGGCCGTTACAGTCGGCCGTGCCCCGCGCTCGCGGCTTGGTCGCGTCAGGGCGCCAGGCACCGCGAACGCCCAGGTCGTCGGACCTGGGCGTTCGGCGCGAGTGGTGGTCTACGCCGCGGGCACCGCGGAGCCGACCTTCATGAGCTGCATCATGTTGCCGCCCATGATTCGTGCGATGTCCTCCTCGGGCAGCCCCTTGAGGTCGTCGATGAAGGTGATCGGATCCTTGAGACCCTCCGGGTGCGGCCAGTCCGAGCCGAAAACCACGCGGTCGGTGCCCACGAGCCTCGCCAGGTCCGCGAAGTTCTCCTCCCAGAACGGGCTGATGTAGACGCACCGTTTGAAGGCCTCCACCGGATCCTCGGAGAAGACGTGGGGCATCTTCGAGTAGACGTCGTGGAGCTGGTGGAACACATGCGGCACCCAGTCGGCGCCGTTCTCGATGGACAGGATGCGGATATCGGGGTTGCGCGAGAGGGCTCCGTGGCAGGTGAGGGCGAACATCGCATCCTCGATCGGGCGCTTGCCCATGGCGGCCAGACGGAAGGCGGTGGGCTTGAACGGGAGGTACTCGTCGGCCGGCTCCCACACGTTGAGGAACTCGGCATAGCCGCTGTCGGAGGCGTGCATCGACACGGGGATGTCGGCCTTGACGCACGCTTGCCAGAACGGATCGAACTCCTCGAGGCCGAACGAACGTGTGCCCTTGAACCCGGGCACGGGTGCCGGCCGGACCAGTACCGTCCGTGCTCCACGTTCCAGCACCCATTCGAGTTCCTCGAGTGCGCGATCGACGATCGGGAGCGTGATGACCGGGGTGGCGAAGATCCGGTCCTCGTAGTTGAACGACCAGGTCTCGTACATCCACCGGTTCAGCGCGTGGATGACATCGTGGATCAGTTCCGGATCGTCCTTCATACGTTCCTCGACCAGGCTGGCCAGCGTGGGGAACATGAGGCTGTAGTCCAGGCCGAGTTCATTCATGACCTCGAGGCGGGGAGCGGGCTCGCGGAAGGCGGGGATCGCCTTCATCGGCTCGCCCATGACCTCGCGATACGACTTGCCGCCGCTGCCGTTGCGGAAGTATTCCTCCTGGGCTCCCGGTTGGGCGACCACCTCGAACGTCGGGTTGGGGATGTAGTCGCTGACGACACCCCGGACGCGAATCTTCTTGCGACCCTCGATCGTCACGTAGTCGATGACGCCCTTCCGGTTGTCCGGCAGGAACTTGGTCAGCGCATCCTCGGGCTCGTAGAAGTGATTGTCGGCGTCGAAGACCGAGAACGGAAGTGAGCGTGACGGCATTGATGAACCTCCTGGTCGAGGCGCGGGTGGATTACGACTCTCCGTGCCTACCGTTAGTAACACTGGAAATGATACGGTTGCCCTTACCGGAAGCCAACAGGTCTCCTCGGTTTGTGCAGTTTCGGACAACCCGAAGAACCGGCGGTACCACTCGATTTCCTGCCAAGGTCATTGGCGCTCTAGATGATGAGGACAGATTATGGCATCACCCCAGTCGCAGACCGTCGATGATCTGTCGCTCGACGGACTCGTGGATTCGTTCGACGTGTCGGCAACGGGCGACGGTTCCTTTGCGGGCACGTGCCCGGGATCCCGCCCCGTCGTGGAAGGCACCCATCTGATGGGGCAATCGATTATTGCTGCGGCCAAGGTCTTTTCGGGGAAGTCGATCAGATCGGCCCAGGGTGTCTTCACCCGCACGGTCCAGTCATCGCTCCCGGTGGAGTTCGCCATCGATGTGGTTCACGACGGCCGTTCACTGGCCTGCGCGGACATCGCGGTCGTGCAGAACGGTCGGCGCTGTGCGATGGTGTCGGTTCTCGCCGATCAGTCCACGGCGGACGTGATTCGGCACCAGGCCACCCGACCCGGGGTCGCCGGTCCAAGCGCCTCGGTGCCGAGTCGGCCCCCGTTCACCGGAGCCGAGTTGCGACTCGTCGACGTCGTCGACGTCAACGACCCGGAGGAGGTGGGTCCTCCCGAGTTGTATGCCTGGCTTCGGTATGACTCGATTCCCGCGCGAGGCGAGTTCGCCAAAGCGCTGTTGACCTACCCCACTGGGGGACTGGGCATCTCGACCTCGATGCGTCCACACCGCGGGGTCGGGACCAGCCAGTCGCATCGGACGATCTCAACAGGTGTCATCACGGCTTCTATCACGTTCCACGAGCCACTCACCTGGGATGGTTGGCTGCTCTACTCGCACGAGAGCACCTATGCGGGATCCGGGTTGGCCTATATACGCGGACAGGTGCATACCGAATCCGGAACGCTACTCGCATCTTTCACCCAGCAAGCGATGATCCGGCCGATGGCCCCGCGGCCCGACGGAGCGTCGGCGGGTGGGCGCCTGTGAGTACCGCAGCGCAATCCTGGTCGAGCGAGGACGAACCCTTGGCGGAACGGAATGAATCCGGTTACGGCGAGATGCGCGCGCGATGGCAGCCAGAGAGTCTGCGGGACATCATGGCGGGCATGGGCATGCGCGCCGTTGTGCAACGCGGCGAACAGCATATCGTCGATCTGCCGGTCACACCGCGTGTCACCAATGACTCTGGCGGACTGATGGGTGGCATGACAGCGACACTGATCGACACCGTCGCCGGTCAGGCAGCACTCGCCACAAAGCCCGCGGGAACGCGAATCACAACCTCGGATATGGCGATTCGATATCTGCGTCCCGCCACCGAGGACACGGTGAGCGCAGTCGCCACCGTCGAGCACTCCGGACGGAGAAGCATCACGGTTCGGGTGGATGTGCTCCGTGGGCCGCGCGCGGACAAGGCGGCCATCGCCACGGTCGTTTTCGCGGTGCTGAGCGAGCCGACCACGCCATGACCACGCCCTTCCGCAGACGGTTCCGGACGTCGAGCATCAGAGTCGAGGAAACGCGATGGCCCGCGTTCGTGGGGTCGCGTTCGACGAGGTCCGACCCAATTCTCTACAGAAGGAGAGCACATGACTGACGAACTTGTGACCTATGAGGTGAGCGAAGGTGTGGCCACGCTCAGTCTCAACCGCCCCGAGGTGGCCAATGCGCAGAACCCAGAGCTGCTGCGCCGGCTTGATGCGTTGTGGACCGCGGCAGCAGATGATCCCGAGGTGCGGGTGATCCTGCTCCGGGGGAACGGAAAGCACTTCTCGTCCGGCCATGACCTCACCGCTGGTGATCCCGATCGCTCCGACAAGTGGACGGTCAACGAGATATACGAGCTCGAGAGTCGCCAGTACATCGGCTACTCGCTGAAGTGGCGGAACGTCCCGAAACCGTCGATCGCTGCGGTCCAGGGGGCGTGTATCGCCGGTGGGCTGCTGCTGGCCTGGCCCTGCGATCTGATCGTGGCTGCCGAGAACGCCAAGTTCTCCGATCCCGTCGTCGCCATGGGTATCGGAGGTGTCGAGTATCACGGACACACATGGGAACTCGGCCACCGTCTGGCCAAGGAGATTCTCTTCACCGGACGCCCGATCACCGCAGAGGAAGCACTGAAGGTCGGGATGGTGAACCAGGTGGTGCCCACCGAACGGCTGGACGCCGAATCCCGAGATCTGGCGGTGGCGATCGCCAAGAGGCATCCCTTCGCGCTCCGGATGGCGAAGCGGGCGGTGAACCAAACCCTCGACATTCAAGGGTTCACCGCTGCGGTGCAGTCGGTGTTCGACATCCATTCGCTGGGACACGGGCATGCGCTCTCCGAGTCCGGCTATCCGATTCTCGTCGATCTCGATCACATGAAGACCGAAATCGCGGGCAACCGGTCGTGATGGTCGCCAGCCGGGGCCCGTGGTTCGGACCGGGATTGCTTGAGTGGTAGGGGAACTGAAGTGAGAGTTGCACTTGTCACCGGAGCTGCGCGCGGTCAGGGCCGAGCGATCGCCGAACGCCTTGCGAAGGACGGGCTCGCAGTGATCGCGTGTGATACAGATGTGGCGGAGTTGGCCGCAATGGCGTCGGACTCGGTCGGCGACCGCATCGTGGGTCGAGAACTGGACGTGACCTCGCGGGCCCAATGGAACGACGTCGTGAGCGATGCTGTGGGCGAATTCGGGACGCTGAACGTCTTGATCAACAATGCCGGTGTGCTTCATCGGACGCCCATCGAGAAGGAGACCGAGCAGGGCTTCACCAAGACCTGGCAAGTGAACTGTCTCGGACCGTTCCTCGGAATCCAGGCCGCGCTGCCACATCTTCGCGAGGCGGACAATCCGTCCATCGTGAACACCTGCAGCACCGGTGCGCTGCGTGCATTCCCCAATCATGCCGCGTACGGATCATCGAAGTGGGCGCTGCGCGGACTCACGCAAACCCTCGCGGCGGAATTCACCCCGTGGCGGATACGGGTGAATGCCGTGTTCCCGGGACCGATCCGCACCCCGATGCTCTCGGCCGACACGCAGGCCCGCCTGGCTCCCTCGATGGCTTGGGGGCGTCTCGGCGAAGCTACGGAAGTCGCTGCGGCGGTGTCATTCCTGGCATCCGCGGAGGCGTCGTTCGTCACCGGTGCGGAATTGACCGTGGACGGTGGTCAGGTCCTGCAGGTCGGCTGAATCGAGGAGTTGTGCCAGGGAGTGCGATAGCCCTTCCACTGATCCTCAGGTGCAAGCGCAGCGAGCCCCGAAAGGCGCCCGTCACCCGGCCCCCTTCGTGGCTCCTCGCTACGCTCGTCGCACCTCAGGGACCGGCCAGACCTGCGGAGCGACTCACGTCGACGCGAGTCGCCGGGCCGTCACCCGCGGTCGGTGCGCGCCCAGTCGGACGAGATCGGGTCGCCGGATCTTACCGCTCTCGGTGCGCGGAAGCGGGTCGGTCCAGATCACGATCTCCTCGGGCAGCTTCCAGGTCGCGAGCCCGGCTGTGGTGAGTGCGGACACCACCGTGGCGTAGTCCGGCGCCGTAACACCGTCGCGCACATGAACGGCCAGCACGAGCCGTTCGCCCGTCTCGGGATCATCGACGCCGTAGGCTGCGCATTCCCCGATATCACTCAGCGACTCGGCGACCGCGTCTATCTCCATCAGTGAGATCTTCATGCCCTTGCGAGCCACGACCTCCTTCAGCCGGCCCTTGATCGCCAACCGACCATCGCGGATACCTCCCTGATCGCCGGTCCGCACCCAATCACCGTCGAAGCTGCCGATGTTGTGGTGGGGGTCCAGGTAACCGTGGAAACGATGCGGACCACGGACGAGGAGCTCGTCGGAGCCGCCGAGCCGCAGAGAGATCTCCACACCGCGTAGCGGGAGTCCTTCATCGGTGTCATCGGCACCGGAATGGGCCGTGTCGAACTGGGTACTTGTGGAGAAGGGGACCTCTGAGGAGCCGTAGACCCGGATGGCTCTGATACCGAACGACTTCCGCGCCGTGTCGATGAGAGAGGCCGGGATTTGTGTACCGCCCAGCGCGAGGGACCGCAGCGGCAGGCTCGTGACGCCGGCCGTGGCGCATTCGCCGAACAGGGATTCCACGATGATCGGGGCACCGCCGATGATCGTGGCATTCGTCCGGCGCAGTCGGTCGAGCGACGCTGCCGGTTGAAACCGATTCTCCAGCACGATCCCCGAGAGATGTGACAACGCGAGAGTGATCTGGATGACACCGGTGATACTCGCGAGAGGTGTGGACAGGAAAGGGCGATCGTCGGACCGGTAGCCCAGTGCCATGCCCATGTTCATGGCACCACAGCGAAGCGTGTTGATGGTGTGGATGACCCCCTTCGGGGTTCCGGTGGTGCCGGAGGTGAAGACGACGGCCGCCGGCGCATCCGGATCGAGAAGGGCTGCACCATTGGGAAACTCACGGGTCGGAGATGACGGTGTCGTGGTCGTTCCGATGCGGTCGAGACTCAGCACGAGACCATGTGTCTCGAGATCCATGCGACGCGCATCCTCGTCGAAGGCGAGGCTCACCCGCGGGTGGGCGACCGTATGGGCGTGGGTGACGTCGCGCTGGCCGCTGCGGCGATCCACGAGAACCGCGGTACACCCACTGGTGATCACGGCGAGATACGCGGCCACGGCCTCGTTCCGGAGCGGTGCCACGATCAGGACGGCGTCTCCCGCGGTGCAGCCGGACGCGGCGAGGTCTTCGGCGATCCGGACCACCGCCGTGGCGAGACGATCATAGGTCCACTCGCCGTTCTCGTCGATCAGTGCGGTTCGGTCGCCGCCCGCGGTCAGTGCGGTCCAGGCCTCGGTCTTCGTGGTCGCCGGCAACCACCAGCCCTCTGCTCGGTAGCGTTCGACGGACGCAGTTGATGGGAACGCGGTGCCTGTTGTCATGGCGGACTGCCGATCTGTCGGTGTGCCTGTGTCGCCCGGGTTTTCACGTAGAGGCGTGGAGGTGCAAAAGTCTACGGAAGTACCTACGGTAATACGGTAATACCTACGGTATAGGCTACCGGGATGCGTGCCGGTGCGGTAGGGGCGAGGCGGGGGGCAGATCATCCCGCCATCTCGATCAATCGATGCGCGAATAGCAGTTCATCGGTGGCGGGGTCCCGCACGAGGACGTCGCGATAGAGCCCCGTCTTGATCGCCCCGTCGACACGGTTCCGGAACAGCCACGTGGACACGCAGGACACTTCACCGGAGCGGAGGCGCTCGATTTCCGGAATTCCGGTCAGATGTGTACCGACCGGCGAGTTCTCCGCGAAGGCTCGGAGCGCTTCGTGACCGATGTGAGGCTCGTGGCCGACGATCTCGAGGCGGCCGTCGGCGGCGAACAGGCGGGCCCAGTCGTAGGCGTTTCGCGTGTCGATCAACCGGCCGTAGCCGGCGAGCACCGTATGTATGGCGACGATGTCGATGTCCATGCCGATCTCCTGTGCGTGTGTCGAACCCTGGCGGCTGGTGTGATGGGTGGGTGTCTGGCCCGCTTGTCGAGGCTGGTGGGCGGTGCTCGGGTGGGGGTGCACGCCCGTGCGGGAACCGCAACGTCGGCCGACCCGATCAGGGCATGATGATGACCGGCTTCACCGCGGTGCCGGCCACCGCGTCGGCTTCGGCCTTCGAGATGTCGGCGAGATCATACTCGGTGATCATCGTGTCGAACGGGAAGAGTCCGTTGCGCCACAGATCGATCAGTCGCGGGATGAAGATCTGCGGCACGGCTGCACCCTCATGGCAGAATGTCACATGCTTGCCGGTCAATTCGGACGGGTGCACCGAAAACGCATCCATCCCGGACCCGACCAGGACACTTCGCCCGGGCCGACGCAGGACACGTAGCGTGTTCGCCATGACCGCCCCGACCCCGGTCGTGTCGAAACTGAAATCCAGTCCACCTGTGTCCGCGACGACCTGTGCGACGAGGTCCTCGGCGGCGCCGTCGACCACGCGCGTGGCACCGAGTTCCAGTGCGAGGGCGCGACGTTCCGCATTGAGGTCGACCGCCACGATGTCCACCGCGCCCGACAGCTTTGCCGCCATGATCGCCGACAGGCCCACCGCCCCGACACCGAAGACGGCGATGGACTGACCTGCGCTCAAGCGCATCTCGTTCAGTACCGCCCCGGCACCTGTCTGAACGCCACAGCCGAGCGGGCCGAGCTTCTGCAGCGGGACGTCCTTGGACACCTTGACCATATTGCGTTCGGTGGCCAGCGCGTACTGGCCGAAGGATGACTGGCCGAACCATCGGTTGGTGACCGGGTTGCCGTCCGCGTCGCGTGCGGTGCGTCGCCCGTCGGGCGTGAGACCCATGAGATTGCGTGCCTCGAAGGCCGCGCAGTCCGTCGGGTGTCCGGACACGCACGAGGGGCATGCGCCACATGAATCGAAGCTCAGCACAACGTGATCGCCGACCTCGACAGAGGTGACCCCGGGGCCGGTCTGCTCGACGATCCCCGCGCCTTCGTGACCCAGGATCGCCGGCAGGAACTGCTCGCCGAGCAGGCCGCTGCGACCGATTAGGTCGGTGTGGCAGAAGCCGGTGGCCACGACCCTGACCAGGGCTTCGCCCGGACCTGGTGCGCCGAGTTCGACCACTTCGATCGAATATGGTGCTGCGGGGTCGCGGATGACCGCGGACAGTGATGTCGTCACAGGAAATCCTTCGTGTCCCATACTCCGTGGCTCAACCGATATGTGCGGGAAGTGATTCGATGCCGTTGATGAAATTGCTGACCAGCTGGACCGGTTCACCGAACTCGATGTCGGGCACCCGGCGCAGCAACTCTCCGACGATCGAGCGCAACTGGGTCTTCGCCAGGCTGTGCCCGAGGCAGTAGTGCACGCCACCGCCGCCGAAGGCCACGTGCCGCACGCGCCGTCGCGACAGGTCGAACCGCCACGGATCCCCGAACCGTTGTTCGTCGCGGTTGCCGGAACAGTAGAACATGACCACCTTGTCGCCGGCCGAGATCTGCGCACCGTTCAGTTCCACGTCGCGCGCCGCGGTCCGCGCGAAGCTCATCACGGGCGATGCATGACGCACGAATTCCTCGACCGCACCCATGATACGGCCGTCGAAATCCTCCATCAGCCAGTCCCGCTGGTCCGGGTTCGCGGCGAAGTTGAGCATCGTCCGGGTGGTGGTCTGTTTGGTCGTATCGTTGCCGGCGACACTCATCAAGAGCATGAACGACCCGATGTCGTCGTCCGAGAGACCCTCGCCGTCGATTCGTGCCTCGACGAGCGCGGTCATGAGGTCATCGGTCGGGTTCTTGCGGCGAAAAGCCGCAAGGTCCTTGGCAATCGAGAAGAGGAGCAGGGCGTCTTCCATCAGCTTCTGATACTTCGCCTCGCCCTCAAGGGCGGCGACCTCACCCCCGCCGACGAGATTCTCGGCTGCCATCCGCACCCGCTCCCGTTCCGACTCGGGCACACCGACGATATCCGACACCGTGTGCATCGGCAGACGACTGGAGCAGCGCTCAACGAAATCGATGTCCCCGGCACCGATGAGATCGTCCACGATCGTCTTGGCGCGGGCAGCGATCCGATCCTCGATGCCCTTCACGTTTCTCGGGGTGAAGGCCGCGCTGACGAGACCACGGTACAGCGTGTGATCGGGCGGATCCATGGTCAGGAAGAAGCTGCCGAAGCTGTTGGTGGAAGGGGGGATCGGCTCGAGCATCACACCGTAGCCGGACTGGTACAGATCGCTGTCGGTGCTCACCGTGGTGATGTCAGTGGCAGTGGTCACGGCCCAAAAGCCCTCTTGGCTGTGCGGGCTGTGATACGAGACGGGCGCATGCCAACTGACCGGCGCTTCGGCGCGTAGCCGAGCGAACGCCTCATCGCGCGCACGGAACGGTCTGGCCCAGAAGGTGTCCGACGAGATGTCCACGTCGGCGGTGAATGGGTGATGGGTGGTGTACAGCTCTTGTGTCTCCACGGGGCTACCTCCTGGGCCTGGCGAGATCGGATGTGATGAGTGGGTCAGGACGGCGAGCTGGCCGGTGGCACGGTGACGGCCTGGAACTGGGTGAACTCGTCGAGGCCCCATGGACCGTTCTCCACCCCGATCCCGCTCGCCTTCGTGCCCCCGAATGGCAGGTCCGGACGGACGCCGCTGCCGTGCGCATTGATCGACACCTGACCACAGTCGAGGAACTCGGCAATCTTCAGCGCGTGGTCGGTGTCTGCCGACCACACCGAGGCGGTCAGTCCGTAAGGAGAGTCGTTGGCACTGGCTATCGCCGACTCGACATCGCGATACGCGACGATCGGCAGGGCGGGGCCGAACTGCTCCTCGTCGACGATGCGGACACCGTCGGTGACATTCGCGAGAATGGTCGGCTCGTAGAAGTAACCCGGTCGATCGATGGGACGCCCACCGGCCGCCGCCCGCGCACCGTGCGCGAGCGCATCGTCGACGAGCTCGGAAACCCTCTGAAACTGGGGAAGATTGCAGATCGGCCCCAACTCCACATCGGGGACGTCGCCGGCGTCCACCAGGACGGTACGTGCATGCTCGGCAAGGGCCTCGACGACGTCGTCGTAGATCCTTTCCGGAGCGTAGACGCGTTTGACCGCCAGACAGATCTGACCGTTGTTGTCGAACGCGCCCCAGAACAGTCGCCGCGCAATTGCCTCGGGGTCGACGTCGTCGAGCAGGATCGCCGGATCATTCCCACCGAGTTCCAAGGTGACACGCTTCAGGTCGGTCGCCGCCGCGGCCGCGATCGCCTTGCCGGTCGGGGTCGATCCGGTGAAGCTCACCTTGCGTGGAATCGGGTGGGAGACCATCGATGCGCCGAGTGGGTCACGGCCGGTGACCACGTTGATCACACCCGGGGGCAGAGCCCGTGCGAGGGCGTGGCCCAGGGCCAGCGTCGACAGCGGCGTGTACGGCGAAGGCTTGAGTACCAGGGTGTTGCCCGCACGTAGAGCCGGAGCGATCTTCCAGGACGCCAAGGCGATGGGGAAGTTCCAGGGAGTGATCGCAGCCACGACCCCAATGGGGCGGCGGACCACTTCGGCCCGGCCGCCGCCGGCGTCGTGGAGCACATGCGTCGGGACGTCGAGTCCAGCGTAGTAGGCGAACCACGACATCGCACCCAGGACCTCGAGTCGGGCGCCGGACAGGGGCTTGCCCTGCTCCCGGGTCAGCAGGCCGGCAATACGTTCGGTGTCCTCCTTGATGGCCGCCACCGCGGCATGAAGGGCTTCCCGTCGCGCATCGTCGTCGAGACGCCACGACCACAGTGCCTGCTGGGCTGCCTGCATCGCGTTGTCGAGTTCGGTCCTGGTGCAGTCGGGTGCCTCGGCGAACTCTCGACCGGTGGCCGGATCCAGAACGGCGAACGATGCCGTGCCGGGGACGTCCTTCCCCGCGATCAGCATGCCGAGATCGTGCATGGGTCACTCCTTGAGATCGCGGTGACTGGGTCGATGCGATCGGTTCGGGCCATCGGGGTGATGGATGGTTGGACGCTACGTGACGCCCCTCACACACCCTAACAAGACTCAGATTCTTATTTCAATAAAGTCCGCCGCTGCGTCAAAACACGCTGTTGTAGTTGTATTCAAGTGAATACTGGCCGCGTATGGCTTCGCTCGTGACTGCAGATTGAAGCGTCTATTCGAACTCGGACTATCAATCCTTGTGGCCGTCCGGATACGATGACCCGGGATTCGCCCGACCGGGGAGCCTCAAGGACCGGTCGGCGCACAGAGAGGCGTGCAATGGCAGACAAGGCGGTATCCCGTGTCGGCTCTGCCCGCGCTCAGGAGTCGGTGAGCACCGTCTCGCGACGTGGTCGGCGTCGGGACATCATCGATGCGGCCTTCGACTGCCTGGCCGGGACCGACCCCGACCTGATCAGGATCGATGACGTCGCCCGAGTTGCCGGCGTCGCGAAGGCGACGCTCTACCGTCACTTTCCCTCGAAGGAGATCCTCTATTCGATCGTGCTCCGACAATGGGTGGACGATCACCAGCTACGGACGATATCGGCGGTCGGTCTCGAGCGGGCGCGGATACGTGCGCGGTCCATGATCGAGGCCTTCGAGGAGCAACCGCAGTTCTTCAAGCTCTCCGTGACGCTCTTCTCCAGCACCGACCCGGCCGTGAAAGCCCAGCTCTCGGGCGTCGCAGCGACCACGCAACAGTATTTCGTGGACGATCTGTCGACGCTCACGGAAGTTGCGCCATCCGACGCGGCGACCATCGTGCTGGCCGTGGTCCACTCGGTGGCCATGTCGTCGGTCTACCACGGCGTCCCGTTCGCTGCGGCCTATCGCCTCGTCGACCAAGTGATCGGGCTGCTCACCGACAGGCCCCAGTCCCGCAGCACACCTCGACACGAACGGACGGATGGCGGTGATTCGGTGCGGACACCGGTGGCGGCCGAACTGCCGGCATACAAACGGCGCCGCCGCGATCGGATCGTCGAGGAGGCCACGTCGGAGTTGCGGGAGAGCCGGTATGAACAGATCCGTGTGTCGGACATCGCGAGCAGAGCGGATGTGGCCCTGGGTACCTTCTACCGGTACTTTCCTTCGAAGGAAGCGCTGTATGCCGAGGTACTCAGACAGTGGTTCCTCACGAGCAGATTCACCGAGCCACTCGACGACGTGGCGCCGGGCCCGCGCGTCGCGGCCCGAATCGGTGCCGCAGTCGACGCGTTCGAGGCCGACCCGGAATTCTTCCGTGTCAACGTCCTGCTCCACTCTGTCGGAGGCGAATCGGTCCAGGCCGTCCTCGGTGACGTGTTCGCCCGGGCGCGTGCGATGTCGCTGGCTGACCTGTGTGCTGCTCGAGTGCCGGACCCCGATGATGTCGCGACCATGACATGGTCGTTGCTCAGCTCGCTCACCATGAGTGCGATCGCCTATGGCCGTAGTTTTTCCGAGGTCCGGCGGGTTATGGACACCTTTGCCGCGCTGGTGATCTCGCGCGCCGACGAGCGTCTGATGATCGCGGAGAGGGAGCCTCGATGACCGATGCATACTATGAACTGGTCGAGGCGGGCGCCGACGGTGACGTGTTCACCTCCACCGACCTCACCCGCGGGACCTGGGGAGACATGCAGCACGGCGCGCCACCGTGCGCGTTACTCGTCCGGTCACTCGATCGCTGCGCTCCTCGGGACCGAACCCGACTCAGCCGTGTCGTGATCGAACTCCTCGGTCCGGTCCCGATGGCCGACGTCCAGGTGTCTGCGCAGGTGGATCGCGCGGGAACCAAGATCGAACTCCTCTCTGCCGTCATGACTTCCGACGACGGATCAGGTGGGTCACGTCCCGTGGCGCGCGCCCGGGCATGGCGCATGGAACAGTCGGATTCCTCTGGGATCGAGCGGTCGTTCGCGCCGCCGCTGCGGCCGATCGGTGAGGGATCGACGCGGCCCGAGATGGATTCACTCACCTCCGGTTACGTGAGCAGCCTGAACTGGCGCTGGCTCACCGCACCGGGCGCTCGCAACGAGCGGGCCGGCGAGTCATGGATTCGCCCAACCGTCGATCTCGTTCAGGGAGAGGAGATGTCCGCGATCGAGAGACTGTTCGCGGTGGCCGACAACGCCAATGGGGTCGGGACGAAGCTCGACACGCGCCGATGGACATTCCTGAACACCGACATAACGGTCCATCTGCACCGAGCCCCCGAAGGGGAGTGGACGGGTATCCGCGCGGACGCCGCGTACGGACCGGACGGGATCGGCGCCACCATCGGGACGCTGTTCGACGAGCGGGGTGCGATCGGCGGAATACAGCAGTCGGTCCTGCTGCGTCGCCGGTCACAACCTCGTTCCTGAGCGCGGGGCCGGGCGGTGTCCTCAGGCCTCAGAGGATTGCCGGCAACTCCAACAACTCGGGGAGTGCGTTGTGGATGCGCAGTTCTCGACCGATCGCGGCGACCAGATCTGCCGACGTCCCAGCGATGGCATCCAGCATCAGGAGGCGCCTGTGCAGCCGATTCACTGAGTACTCCCAGGTGAAGCTGATCGCTCCGCTGGCTTGCGTGACCTTTTGCACTACAGCGTGCCCGACCTGTCCCGCCATGGCCTTCACCGCGCGGGCGAGTCCTGCGTCGAGGGTTCCCGACGCCGCGGCCTCGGCAACCTGATCGAACAGACATGTCAGTTGATAGCGGTCGGTCGCTGCCCAGGCGAGGATGTGTTGCACCGCCTGGTAGCTGCCGATCGGGTGACCGAACTGCCGACGGGCACCCGCATACGTGATCGCGTCGTCGAGGAGACGATCGCAGATGCCGAGGATCTCCGCGGCGATGCCGAGTCGAGCACGGCTGATCAGGTCGTCACGGAAACCATTGATCTCGGCCTCGGGGATGAGGACGCTGGTGGCGACGTGATCGAGATCGATTGTGGTGAGGTAGGAGTCGGCCGGGTCGGCCGGAGGTCCGGCCGGTGCCGGGCCGATCGCGAGGACGAGACCTGTCCCCGGCACGTCCACCACGACATCGGTGCCCGCACAGAGGCCGGGGACGACGAGCCGGGAACCGGAGTCGATCATGAAGCCGGCGAGCACGTCTCGATCTCGTGGTATGACACCGGTGGCCAAGGTGGGACCAGTGAGGACGAACCGGCCGAGGGTGTCGGTGATCGCACCGCGGTGGCCTTGGGCTTCGAGCAGCGCGAGGACCGGACGCGGATCCCCGAGATCTCCACCTGGGATGAGCAGTTCGCCGATCCCGAACGCGTCGACCGCCGCCTGTCCGTCGTGGCGTGCGAGGATGGAGCGGGCGGCGTCACGGTAGGTGATGTAGTCCTGTGGTCGGAGTTGCTGGAGCATGTCATAGCCCCAGGACGTGGCGAGCGATCGTCGTCAATTGCATCTGCTGGGAACCTCCGTAGATCGTGACGACGCGCGAGAACAGATACTCCTGCTGGAGTAGCAGATCCGGCTCGGAATCGCCGGGCAGGGCGACCCGAGCGCTGTCCAGATCGCGCAGGGTGTCGTACATGGTCTGCTCGGTGCGGGTCATCAGGAGTTTGTTGAATGCGCTGTCGGCTCCGAGTACCTCGTCGGCCGCCTCCCGGGCGAGGAGGTTGATCGCTGTCGACCGGACACCGAGGATCGCGAGCGCAGCCGCGCCAACCTGGCGGTCGGTGTTCTCAGTCATTTTTTTCGACGCCAATGTCAGGTTTTCGCGATATCCGCAGTTCCTGACCCAGGACAGTGTGCCACGCTCATGGGCGAGCAGGTACATCGCGGCCGTCCAGCCGCCACCCACCTCCCCGATGACCTGCCCCGGTGGCACATGGACACGATCGAAGGTGACCTCACCGAGTTCGTCGGTGCCGTTCGCCTGGCGGATCGGCCGCGCGTCGACCCCGGGGGCGGACAGATCGATGGCCATCATCGTCAGACCCCGGTGTCGTTCCTCCGCGGCACCCGTGCGGACCAGGGCCAGACACCACCGCGCATACTTTGCCCAGCTTGTCCAGATTTTCGCGCCGTTGACCACCCAGTCGGTGCCGTCGAATTCGGCCCGGGTGCGCAATGCGGCGAGGTCCGAACCGGCCTCTGTCTCCGAAAAGCCCTGTGCCCATGTCTGACTACCGTCCAGAAAGGCAGGTAGAACGTTCCGGACGAACTCGGGATCTCCGAAGCGGACCAGCGTCGGCGCGACGATCTCGAGGTGCTCGAAGAGAGCGGGTCCGCCCCATCCTGCGCGGAAGAGTTCGTCGTGGATTGCCGCACGGTGCACGATGGTTCCGCCTGAACCGCCGAACTCCGCCGGCCATCCGACGCGACCCCACCCGGCGTCGAAGAGCACGCGACGCAGCCGACGCGCCACGTCCACTCGTGTGTCGTAGTCCGCGTACGCGGGCAGGAGTGCGGCGAGCTCGTCCTCGTGGGCTGCGACCCAGTTCCGGAACTCCTCGATGAATTTCCCCAGGTTCGTCTCGTGCAGCGGCTCGCAGGGGTCTTTGGTACCCAACCGATCCTCCATATCGAACTGGCACTTTCCTTGATTTTGACGTCAGTGTAGAATTTGAGCGCAGATCGCACAAGACGATCGGAGCCACGCCCCGCGTAACGCGGGGACGTGATTTGTATCGAAGAAACGTGTCTCACGTCGGTGAGAAAGGGATGCCCGTGGGGAGCCAGATACCAATTGCCGAGGGGTTGTTCACCTGGCCGGCCAGCGATCCGGCCCTGATCGGAGCGCAGTGCCGGAACTGCGAGGCCGTCGCGTTCCCATCCCGGGAGACTTGTCCGCGATGTGGCGCGATCTCGATGCATCGGAACGAACTGCCCCGGGAGGGGAACCTCTGGACGTGGACATCGCAGGGGTTCCGGCCCAAGGAACCGTTCTGCGGTGACCTGCTCGGAACCGGTGCGCAACCGTGGTTCGTCGGGCTCGTCGAACTCGGCGGCAGAATCCGGATCGAGAGCATCTTGCACAACGTCGCCGAACAGGAACTGGCGATCGGGATGCCGCTGAAACTCACGGTGATCCCGTTCCGTACGAGCGATTCCGGCGACACCGTGATCACGTTCGCGTTCGAGCCCGCTCCGCACATCACGACATCTGATTCCACGGAGGCCGCACATGTCTGACGTCGCGATCATTGGTGTGGGTATCCATCCCTTCGGCCGGTTCCCCGGTAAGCCGGCGCTGGAGATGGGCGCCTCGGCCGCACGGTTGGCGTTGGCGGACGCCGGGATCTCCTGGCCCGATATCCAATTCGCGGTCGGCGGGAGTTTCGAGGTGGATCAACCCGATGCGGTCGTCGCCCAGCTGGGGGTCACCGGTATCCCGTTCACGAATGTCTACAACGGATGTGCCACGGCGGGAAGTGCGTTGGCGATGGCCGCGCAGACCATCAAACTGGGGGAGCATCAACTCGGCCTGGTCCTCGGACTCGACAAGCACGAATCCGGTGCCTTCACCTCCGACCCGACTGACTATGGGTGTCCCGCGTGGTACGGCGAGACCGGAATGTTCCTGACCACCAAGTTCTTCGGGATGAAGATCACCCGTTACATGCACGACCACGGGATCACCTCGGAGACGCTCGCGCAGGTGGCGGCAAAGAATTACGAGAACGGGGTACTGAACCCGAACGCTTATCGCCGCAAGCCGCTGAGCGTCCAGGACATTCTCGCCTCCCGGATGCTCAACCATCCGTTGACCCACTACATGTTCTGCAGCCCGGACGAGGGTGCCGCGGCCGCGGTGGTCTGTGATGCGTCGATCGCCCACCGCTATACCGACACGCCGATCTACCTCAAGAGTGTGGTGACCCGGACTCGACGATACGGCGCCTACGAGGTGCACACACCGTCCACGTCGACCGACGACGTGCCCGCGCCGACCGTCGACGCGGCGATGGCGGCCTACGAGTCGGCCGGCATCGGACCGGAGGATGTCGGGATCGCACAGCTGCAGGACACCGATGCCGGTGCAGAGATCATCCATATGGCCGAGACCGGACTGTGCGCCGACGGTGAGCAGGGCGATCTCATCGAACGCGGCACGACCACCCGGCGCGGGACCTTGCCGGTCAACACCGACGGCGGGCTGATCGCGAATGGCGAGCCGGTCGGCGCCTCCGGGCTCAGACAGATCCACGAACTGGTGACCCAGATGCGCGGGCGGGCCGGCGAGCGCCAGGTCGACGGCACCCCGTTGGTGGGGCTGGCGCAGTTGTACGGGGCCCCGGGCGTCGCAGCGGTGTCCATCCTGAGTCGGTAGCGCGATTCAAAATCAGAGCAGAGAAGTCCAGAGTCAGGGAACCAGGGCAGCGAGCAGAAGGATCACAGGAACATCGATGAGCAATACTGCAGACGTGCTCGATCGCGAGGAACTCGACATGCTCGAGTCGACCACCCGGCAGGCATTCGCCGCTGACGTGGTACTTGGCGACCTCGGGGAACTGGGCCTGATCGGGTTGCTGACACCGGAGGATGCGGGGGGCGACGGCTGGCGCGTCGTCGAGGCCTGCGTGGTGGCGCGCGAGTGCGGCCGCGCCCTGAGCCCTGTCCCGTGGATCGGTGCCACCCTCGGAGCCGCGGCATTGGCGGCGACCGACGCGGGGTCCGTCCGGCTGTCCGACGTGCTCGCCGGAACCGCGACGATCGCGATCACCCGGGACAACACACTCGCCGTCGGCGACGATGATGTGGTGTCCGGACGTGCGTTCGCGCTCGGGGCCCGCGAGCCGGATTTCCTTGTCGTTCCGCATCGCTCACGTCTCGTCGTGGTCGGTGGAGATCGGTTGGGTGTGGCGGAGTCCGAGGACAACCTCGACACGACACGTGACGTCACGATGGTGACCGCACCGAATGTCCCGGGTCGGCGGGTGCCCGACGGAGCAGGACGCCGGTTGCACTCCGCGCTGACCTTGCTGACCTGCGCGGACAGCGTCGGTGCGTTGGCCGGCAGCGTTGAGTTGGTGACCGACTATCTGATCGGTCGTGACGCATTCGGCCGGCCGCTGGCGAGTTTCCAGGTGATGGCCCATCGTCTCGCCGACCTAGCGGTCCTCATCGAGGCGGCACAGGCACTCGTCGACACCGCGGCCGTATCGCTGGCCGCGGGGAAGCCCGGCGCCGATCAACACGTCGCGGCCGCGCATGCATACCTGGCCCGGCGTTGCGTCACCGCACTCGACGACTGTATCCAGCTCTCCGGAGGCATCGGCTTCACCTGGGAATGGCCGTTGCATCAGGCGATGCGCCGAGTGGTGGTGAACGCCGCACTGCACCCCGTCGACATTGATGCCGGAACCCTTCTGAGTGGTTTGACCCTCGACGTCGACACCGCCGACGAGCTCGACGGCTACCGACGACGGGTTCGCGAGGTGATATCCGCGCACCGCCCCTACGTGGCACGCGAGGGGCACCGCGCACCGGAATCACCGGAACAGGAACGCGCGCTTCGTGATTGGTATCGTAAGTTGTACGACGCCGGATTCCTCGGGGCATCCTGGCCGGCCGAGTGGGGTGGCCGGGCCGACTGGGAGCCGCGGCAGGATCTGATCCTCACCGAGGAACTCATCCGGGGTCGCGCCCCGCGACCGATCGACCAGGTCGGCCTGGCCAGCCACGTGCTGCTGCACTTCGGCACGGAGGAACAGAAACGGCGCCACCTGCCGCCGATCAGGGAGGGTCGCGACATCTGGTGTCAGCTGTTCAGCGAGCCCGGCGCCGGCAGCGATCTGGCCGGCATCACCGCTCGGGCCAGGTGCCGCGACGACGGGAGTTGGGTGCTCGCCGGACAGAAGACCTGGACCACCGACGGGCACTGGGCGCAATACGGTCTGGCGCTCCTGCGCACGTCTGTCGGCGCAAGTCGCCACGACGGCATCACGGCGTTCATCGTCCCGATGGGCTCCGAGGGACTTGTGGTGAAGCCGAAGGCGACCATCGGAGGTGCGTACGAGTTCAACGACGTCTTCCTCGACGGTGTGGTGCTCGGACCGGGGCAGGTCGTCGGTGAGGTGGGCGGGGGGTGGTCGGTGGCGATGTCCGGACTGGACATCGAACGGTTCACGGTCGGCGCCAACGTCGTGCTGCTCGAATTGCTGCTCGCCGACCTCCTCACGCTGGCGGGGCATATCGACGACGATGGAGCCCGGCTCCTCGATCGCCGCGACATCGCTGCGCAGATCACCGATCTCGTTTCCCAGTTCGCGGCCGCCAAGAGCTTCCTGGACACGCATCTGCGGCGCGCACTCGAGAATCGTCTGGGCGAGGCCGAGCCGCCGATCGCCAAGATCCTCTACAGCGAGACCTACAACCGGATCGCCCGATTCGGCGTCGAGCTCGCCACCGCACACCAGCCGCTGCCGCCGGATGCGGTCGAGGCCGCGCGCCGACTGCAGGACGCCTGGCTGTGGTCGCGCGCATTGACGATCTCGGGCGGAAGCTCGGAGGTGATGCGGAACATCATCGCCAAACGTCGCCTGCGGTTGCCGTCCACACAGTGACCCCGTGTCCGGTGCCCATGTTGCGGATCGCGAGACATGTTCGTGCCGTGTCTACGAATATTACTGTCCGCGAATACTTTCTGAGGTGAGATGAATGTCGACTCCACGCCTCGCAGTGATGGTCCCCCCGAGCCCCGACGTGACCGCATCCGCGCAACTGGCACGCGTGTACGAAGATGTGGGTGTCGATGTGATCGGCGTTCCCGAGGCGTATGGCGTCGATGCGGTCAGCTGGTTGGGCTACCTCGCGTCGGTGACCGATCGGGTCGAATTGATGTCACAGGTTCTCCCCATCTACCCGAGGACTCCCGCACTGACGGCGATGACCGCGGTCGGTCTGGACCGGATCGCGCAGGGACGTTTCCTCCTCGGCCTCGGGGTCAGCGGACCGCAGGTCGTCGAGGGATGGCACGGCGTCGCCTACGATGCGCCGCTCGGCCGGACGCGGGATGTCATCGAGATCTGTCGGAAGGTTTGGCGCGGGGAGCGCCTGGAATACGACGGTGTCCGGTACCGGATTCCGATGCGCGGCGGGACCGGCCTCGGCAAACCGCTGAAGCTCGTCGACGTGCCCCTCCGCGCCGGTATCCCGATCTACGTCGCCGCGTTGGGACCGGGGAACACCGAACTCACCGCCGAACTGGCCGATGGGTGGGTGCCCTTTCTCTACATACCGGAGAGGGCCGACGCGGTGTGGGGTGAGCCGCTCGCCAGAGGAACGCTGAAACGATCCGCCGACCTCGCCCCACTAGAGATCGTCGCGGGCGGCCCGATGGCCATCGGTGACGACGTCACGCATCTGCGAGAGCTCGACCGTGACCACCTGGCCCTCTACGTCGGTGGTATGGGAGCGCGGGACAGGAACTTCTACAACACGGTCGTCCGCCGGTACGGCTTCGAGGAGCAGGCGCGTGAGGTGCAGGATCTCTACCTCGCGGGCAGACGGGCGGAGGCCGCGGCGGCGCTGCCGGACGAACTCCTCGAGGGCACATCGCTGATCGGCGACGTCGGGTACCTGCGGGATCGCCTTGCCGCCTACCGCGACCGGGGAGTGACCATCGTTCAGGTCCAACCCGTCGGCGACGACCCGATCGCCGATCTCCGACGATTCCGCACACTCCTCGACGACTGCTGAAGAAGCGCGCGCAGATGTGTTGTGCGCCGTGGTCAGACTCGCCTGGCGAGTGTGCTCGCGACCGCTTCTCGATGTTCGGAAGTCTCCAATAGCCTTACGTGCCACTGCACCTCGGCATCGGCGGTGTGCGCGAGATCGACATGGTCAGCAATCGCGATGTTCTCCTTGATCGCCCGGATCGCCGGGATCGAGCGCCCGGCGAGTTCACGCGCCAGCGCCGTTGTCTCCGCCGCCAGGTCATCATCGGGGAATACCGCGTTGACCAGGCCGAGCTCGAGGGAGCGGGCCGAAGGCAACGGTTGTGCGAAGAACAGCATCTCCTGGGCCCGGGAACGTCCGACGAGGTTGTTCAGCAACCACGTGACCCCGAAGTCGCCGGCGAGTCCGACCGCGGAGAAACCCGGACGAAGCTGAGCGGACTCGCCGGCGTACCGGAGATCACATGCCAGCGCGAGTGCGAGGCCGGCCCCGACGGCGTGTCCGTTGACGGCGGCGATCGTCGGTTTGGGGAACTCCCAGAGGCGCACGGCCGTCGCACGCTGCAGCTCGATCTGGCGTTGGGCCCGTGCGGCACGATCGGACATCGGGCCGAAGATGCTCTCGCCACGGGCGAGCACTTTGACGTCGCCACCCGCGCAGAATCCTGGGCCGGCGCCGGTCAGCACCACGACCGCCACGTCGGGGTCGGCGGCCGCGCGATCCAACGACGTGGCCAACGCGTCGAGCATCTCCGCGGACAGCGCATTGCGCTGCGCAGGTCGGTTCAGGGTGAGCGTCAGAACATGTCGATCCAGGCTTTCGACGAGGACTCCGGTTGCTGGATTCGTCATACGCTCGCTCTCCCAATTTGACGTCGAAGTCGAGATTATCTATCAGGATGGTGGTGGTCAATGCGGACGGGATGACCGCGCCACGACCGCATGATCGATACTCTGCGATGGGCAGCGTCGTCGGATTTGGCGCTGGAGAGGAGCCAATAGCCATGGATGCGGAACCGCGCTCGGCCAAGGGTCGCCGTACCCGTGCCCGCCTGCTCGAGGCCGGCAAGGCGGTCTTCGAACGGGACGGGTTCCTCCAGGCCAGGATCACCGACATCGCGGCCGAGGCGAACGTCTCACACGGCTCGTTCTATCACTACTTCGGGTCGAAGGAATCGCTCTTCCGGGAGATCGCGGAAGAGGTTGAGGTCCGTCTCGTCTCGATGGACGACATCGCACAGGACGGCACCGGACGCGGCGGACCGATCGACCGTATCCGCGATGCGAACCGCTCCTATCTGCTCGCGTACCGGCGTGAGGCCAAGATCATGCGGGTGATCGAAGAGGTCAGTCGCTATGACGAAGAGGTCCGCGCCATTCGCACCAAACGCGATGACTATCTCGGTGTTCGGCTCGAGTCGGCGATAGCACGGCTGCAGGCGGAAGGCCTTGCCGACAAGAGGATCGACAAACGCTACGCGGCGACGGCACTGGGGGGCATGGTGGCGAGGTTTGCCGAGACCATGTTCATCGGTGGCGGGTCCTACGAGTTGGACAGGGCGGTGGAACAGCTCACCCTGCTGTGGGCCAATGCTCTGGGGCTCAACGAATCTGACCCGCCCGTCCGAAGGTCACGCCGGAGCCCAGGCTGAAGGTTTCAGAAATTGACGTCGACCAATATTTTGTGCGACGCTGATACCTCCATGGAGGAGGTGCGCATGTCCGCACGGGATGTCCTGCTGATCGAGGTCGGCGACGACGGGATAGCTCTGGTCACCCTCAACCGGCCGGATGCTCTGAATGCGGCCGACGAAGAACTGCACGGGGCGATCTCGACCGTATGGTCGGATCTGTCCGGGCAACCCGGGATTCGCGCGGTTGTGCTCACCGGAGCCGGGAAGGCGTTCTCGGCCGGTGGAGACCTCCCGTTGCTGGACAGGATGACACGAGATCTGGACCTGCGATCACGCATCATGGGTGAGGCCGCAACCCTCGTCCGTGAGATGACTCGGTTGCCGGTGCCGGTGGTCGCGGCCGTCAACGGGCCCGCCGTGGGTCTCGGCTGCAGTCTTGCCTCTCTGTCGGACCTCGTGGTGATGGAAGAGGACGCGTACTTCGCGGATCCACATGTGGGTCTGGGTCTGGTCGCGGGCGACGGGGGTGCCCTGACCTGGCCGATGAACATGGGCCTGCAACGGGCAAAGGAGTGGCTGCTCCTGGGCGGCCGGATGTCCTCGGAGCGAGCCCTCTCCTACGGTTTGGCGAACCGGGTGGTCGCCAATGGTCGGTCAGCGGAGGAGGCGCGGATACTGGCGAAGCGTCTGTCCGCGTTGCCACCCCAGTCCCTGTACGAGACGCGGAGGGTGCTGAACCAGCCGCTGATCGCGCGGATCGACGCCGCTCTCGACGACATCATCGCCGCGGAGACGAAATCGTTCGATGAACCTGCGTTCCGGGGCAATCTGGCGCGCATGATGGAACGCAATCGTGGCTGACCCCCGACAGCCGACGGAACTCACGGTCTCCGATCGGCATTCGATCGAGGATCTGTTGGCCTCGTATGTTCTCAACCTTGACGTGGACGACATCGATGCGGCTGCGGCGTTGTTCCTCGACGATGCCGAGTTCGTGACCTATGGACGGGTGTTCGCGGGCCGTGAGCGGATTCGGCGGATGTTCGCGTCCGCACCGAAGGGCCTCCATCTTTCCGGGCGGGCGCTCATCGTTGCCGCGCCGCACGGCGCCGACGTAAGCATGCAACTGGTGTTCTTCCCCGCCGACGACGCGCCGCGGCGCCTGGCGGTTTACGACCTTGGGCTTGTCCGGAGGACCGACGCCGGATGGGCGATCCGGCGAATGGAATGCCGCTTCCTCGACGGTGAGGGAAAACTGGCGGCTCAGCCGTGATCGGCGCTGCTCTGGTCCGATGATCGGCCGCGCTGCGATGCGAAGAAGTACTTCGAAGTACTTGTCCCTGAGGACCGTTGGACTGTACTGTAAGTCATACAGTTAGAATCACTGTCGTGCCGGCTGGAGTAGTGACCGGGCGACGAACCGATGGATCGGACGGGTGCGTCCGGGAGAGGATGTCCGATGTCATTGGAAGGAACGTCAGCGATCGTCACCGGAGGGGCGGGCGGACTCGGTGAGGCTGCGGTGCGGAAGCTGCACGAGGCGGGTGCCGCCGTGGTGATCGCAGACCTTGCCGAGGAGAAGGGCGAGAAACTCGTCGCGGAACTGGGTGCACGCGCAGCCTTCGTCCGCATGGACGTGCTCGACGACGAGTCGGTCGGCAGTGCCATCGCGGCAGCCGGAGCCATGGGTACCCTGCGTTACGCGGTTATCGCCCACGGTGGCTTCGGCGTCGTCGAGAAGATCGTCAACCGTGACGGGACCCCGGCGTCGCTGGGCGGTTTTGCGAAGACCATCTCGCTCTATCTCAACGGGACCTACAACGTGCTCCGTCTGGTGTCGGCGTCCATGGCGACCGAAGACGTCGACGGTAGCGGGGAGCGTGGTGCGATCGTGATGACCGCCTCGATCGCCGCCTATGAGGGTCAGATCGGCCAGACCGCGTACGCCGCGGCAAAGTCCGGAGTCGTCGGGCTCACTCTCGCAGGTGCCCGAGATCTCAGCTCGGTGAAGATCCGCCTCAACACGATCGCCCCGGGAACGATGATGACCCCGACGATGGCGATGGTGGGCGAGGAGGCGCTGGAAAAGTTCGCTTCTTCGGTACCGTTCCCGAAACGGCTGGGTGAACCGCAGGAATTCGGGCGACTCGCGCGTGATCTCATCGAGAACTGCTACATCAACGGCGAGGTCGTTCGTCTCGATGGCGCACAGCGCTTCGCGCCACGGTGAGCGGTGATCTTCGGTGAGGGCTGCGAGCGTTCTACCCCACTTTGTACAGTGGAAGACTGTGACCGCCCCTGCAACTCCGGACAGGATTCTTGCTGATTCGGCCGACCGGAATCTTGCGGCCGCTGTCGAGCGAGGTTTCATCTACTCGCCGAACAATGACCGGGTGGAGCTGCGACAGGGCCTTCACGTGCACGCGGGGAGCTTCCTCTGGGAGGGCTCGGCGCTGGTTACGGGCTGGCACAGCCACGACGTCCATCAGATCGAGTACGCCGTGGGGGGTGCCGTCGAGGTCGAGACCGCTGCCGGCCATCACCTACTTCCACCCCATCAGGCCGCGTGGATTCCGGCGGGGCTGCGGCATCAGGCCCGGATGAGTCCATCGGTGAAGACGATCTCGGTCATGTTCGACCCCGAACTCATGCCGGACGCCGGTCGCCGCGCTCGTATCCTTGCGGTCTCGCCGCTGCTTCGGGAGATGGTCATCCACTCGTTGCGTTGGCCGGTCGATCGCACCGACAACGACGAGGTGGCAGCGCGGTTCTTCCGCGCGATGTGCGACGTCATCAGGGAGTCGATGGAACACGAGACACCGCTGTCGTTGCCGGTATCCGATGATCCGTTGGTGGCGAATGCGATGGCCTATACCCGTGAGAATCTTGCGGTGGTCACCGTTACCGACGTGAGTCGGGCGATTGCGGTGTCGGAACGGACGCTGCGCCGGATGTTCCAGGACTCGGTCGGGATGTCATGGCGTACCTACGTGTTCAATGCGCGTATGCACCGTGCCATGGCGTTGTTGGCCTCGCCGGGACAGACGATCCAAGAGACTGCGGCCGCGGTCGGATTCGAGAATCTGAGCGCGTTCACCCGAGCCTTCACCCAGTTCGCCGGTCAGACGCCGTCGGCGTTCCGGCGCGGTGCGAGCATGCCAGCTCCGGTGGGTGTCGGCGCAGGGTGACGACATCCGGCGCGTCCGCCTCACTGCGCCCACGTCGACGGTTGAGTCGCGCCGTCGATACGACGATGAGTGGGCGTGCGTGGTGCCAGGTGTTCTCGGTGCTCGGTGACGGCAGATGGGTCACCTGCAGGGCATGAGTTCTCCCTGGTCGCTCTTCCGGCGACGCCGAGTGCTCGCCCGTTCTCAGGAGTCGAAGTGCATTGGCCGAACATGCACGAAACCTGTCCGACAGCGCAGTGACGGTCACGAGTATTCGCGATAGAAGTGATGAGAAGCCATCTTCGAGGCCCAGGAGGACCGAATGCATCTCGACGACATGATCTTGGTCAGCATCGACGACCACGTGGTCGAACCGCCCGATATGTTCAAGAATCACGTGCCGGCCAAGTACCAAGATGAGGCCCCGAAGGTCATCGTCAACGACGCCGGCATCGAACAGTGGCTCTACAAGGGACGCGTGACCGGCAACATGGGCCTGAACGCCGTGGTTTCCTGGCCCCCGGAGGAGTGGGGTATGGATCCCGCCACCTTCGCCGAGATGCGCCCGGGTGTTTACGACGTGCACGAACGTGTCCGCGACATGAATCGGAACGGCATCCTGGCGTCGATGTGCTTCCCGACCTTCACGGGATTCTCCGCGAAGCATCTCAACCACTATCAGGATCCGCTCACCCTCGTCATGGTGTCGGCCTACAACGACTGGCACATCGACGAGTGGGCGGGTGCCTACCCTGATCGATTCATTCCGCTGGCGCTGCTGCCGACCTGGAATGTCGACGGGATGGTCAAGGAGATCCACCGTGTGGCGGCGAAAGGATGCCGGGCGGTGACGATGCCGGAACTGCCGCATCTCGAAGGTCTGCCCAGCTACCACGATCTCGGTTACTGGGGCCCGGTGTTCGAGGCGTTGTCGGAGACGGGCACGGTGATGTGTCTTCACATCGGTTCCGGGTTCGAGGTCTTGAGACTGGCACCGGATGCTCCGATCGACAACATGATCGTCCTGGCCACACAAATCTCGGCGATAGCTGCCCAGGATCTGCTGTGGGGTCCGGCGATGCGGACGTACCCGAACCTGAAGTTCGCCTTCTCGGAGGGCGGTATCGGCTGGATTCCGTTCTTCCTCGACCGCTGCGATCGGCACTACACCAACCAGCGTTGGCTGCGCCGCGACTTCGGAGGCAAGATGCCGAGCGAGGTCTTCCGTGAGCACTCGCTGGCGTGCTACGTGACCGATCCATCCGCCATCAAGATGCGCGATGTCGTCGGCGTCGACATCATCGCCTGGGAGTGCGACTACCCGCACTCGGACTGCTTCTGGCCGGACGCTCCTGAGCGCGTCTATGACGAACTGAACGCGGGGGGCGCCAGCGACGAGGACATCAACAAGATCACCTGGGAGAACTCCTGTCGGTTCTTCGGATGGGATCCGTTCACCGCGATTCCGAAGGAGGCGTCGACGGTGGGCGCCCTCCGCGCGCTCGCGACCGATGTCGATGTGTCGATCCGTCCCCGGGCGGAGTGGGCGCGCGCATATGCGGCGAAGGCCGCAGCCGGGGTCTGACCGTTTCCCGGACACATTCGGGTGTCTTGTGCTGCTCGGATCGTCGATGTGTTCGTGGGTCCGGTGTCCTGAACACTGAATCAACGAGCGCACCAACAAGAGATACCCAGATAGACGACACACTTCATCAAAGTGGTCTTCTGAACGCGAGAACAAACGACCCCAAGTGGCTCAGGGTATTTGACGAAGATGTTCTCAGCCCTGGCGCGGCGGTCGCGCAGCCGAAACTAGTCGGTACACCCTGGAGGTTTCATGGACCTGAACTTGACGGAAGAGCAATCCGACTTCCGTGCAGTGATCGAGCGTTTCCTGGAGAAGGAGGTTCCCACATCGACGGTGCGTGAATGGGCCGACACCGCAGCGGGTTTCGATCGTGACTGGTGGGTACGTGCCGCCGAGCTGGGGGTGGCTGCACCACTGGTCTCCGAGAACCACGGTGGGGGCAGTGTGTCGGGATTGGGTGTACTCGATCTCGCGATGTTCGCCGAGGAGTTCGGTCGTGTGGTGGCACCCGGGCCGCTGCACGCAACCAACATCGTTCTGGCCGGGCTCATGTTGGCGGAGGATCAGAATCCCGCGCACGGCGACCTGATCGAGGATCTGGTCGGTGGAGGGAGGATCGCCGCGTGGGCGGTCTCCGAGCCCGGACTCGGCTGGAACCCATCCGGGCCGACAGTCAGCGTCGACGAGGGCTTCGTGCTGAACGGTGTCAAGGATCGGGTCGAGTACGCAGCCGAATCTGACGTACTGTTGGTCAATGCGCTGACCGCAGAAGGTATTTCGCTGTTCGTGGTACCGGTTGACCGCCCGGGCGTCACGGTGCTTCCCATGCAATCGCTCGACCTCACCCGTCGCTACGCTCAGGTGACCTTTGACTCTGTCGAGTTGGTGCGAACCGATCTGGTCGGAGTGTTGGATGAGGGTGAGCCTATTGCCTCCCATCAGACGCTGATCGCCGGGGTGCTGCAGTCCGCGGAGACGGTCGGAATACTCCGTACCGTCTTGGATTTCACCACCGAATGGGCGTTCGATCGCTACTCGTTCGGGCGACCGCTCGCGTCGTATCAGGCGCTCAAGCATCGGTTCGCCGACATCCGCACCTGGGTCGAGGCCAGTGCGGCGATCGCCTCGAGCGCGGCGCACGCGGTCCAGGACGGCGACCAGGCTGCGGCGCAGATGGTAGCCGCAGCGAAATCCTATGTCACGGATCTGGCACCACGGATCATCCAGGACTGTGTCCAGCTCCACGGTGGTATCGGGGTGACCTGGGAACATGACCTGCACCTCTACCTGCGACGCGCGGTCGCGAATCGGGTGACCTACGGAACGCCGGCAGAGCATCGGCGTCGCATCGCCGATCTGATCGAGCTCTAGGAGGGGAAGATGAATCACGCCGAGATGGAATCGGTTGCGTCGTTTCGACTTCGAGCCAGAGAATGGCTGTCGGCGAACATGCCACGAATCGAGGACCGAGAGACCGTTGTTGCCTCGGACGACGACACTGCGGAGTTCGTGCGAGCACGCGAGCTTCAGCACAAGCTGTACGACGGAGGCTTCGCCGGGATCGTGTTTCCGGCAGAGTACGGCGGATTGGGCCTCACCCCAGCGCATCAGGCCGCTTTCACGGAGGAAAGCGTGAGCTATGAGATGCCGCTCAAGCTCAACGTGCCGAGCCTGTCCATCTGTGCCGCGACGATTCTGGACTTGGGAACCGAAGAGCAGAAACTCCAACACGTCACCGCGGCCATCCGCGGTGACGAGGTCCTCGCGCAGTTCCTCTCGGAGCCGCGCGGCGGCTCGGACCTGGCGGGTGTGACGACCAGAGCGGTCCGTGACGGCGACACATGGATTCTGAATGGGGCGAAGACGTGGAGTTCCAGTGCGTACGCGGCCGACTTCGCCTTGTGCCTGGCACGCACGGACTGGGATGCGCCGAAACACCGCGGGCTGACCATGTTCTTGGTACCCACGAAGGCTCCCGGGATCACCATGCGTCGCATCCGGCAAGTCACCGGATCGAATGAGTTCTGCGAGGAGTTCTTTGACGATGTGATCCTGCCGGATGATGCCGTCGTCGGGGGAGTCAACAACGGCTGGGCGGTCGCATCGAGACAGCTGTATCACGAGAAGGTGGCCGTGGGCGGTGGATCGCCGTTCGCCAGCGGTGCAGGCCTGGGTACGGTGCAGACGACGATACCGACTCCGGTGGACATCGCACGAATGCTCGATCGCACCGGCGAACCGGGGGTCAGGGAGCTGGTCGGTGAGTGGTATGCCAGGAGACTGGTCTCGCTCAGTCTCATCGATCGAGTCAGCGCAGCCCTGAAGTCAGGTGTGTTGCCGCCTCCGGCCGCATCGCTGATGCGGCTGTTCACCGCGGAGCAGGATTGGTTCACCCACGATGTCGCGCTGGAGGTGAGTGACGGCTACGCGGCGACGGGTATCGCCGGCGATGACGGAACGTTGCTGGGTGTGTCGGTGCACTATCTGGGCCGCCAGATCGGAAGCCTGGGTGGCGGCAGCACCGAGATGGCGCGCAACATCATCAGCGAACGCATGCTAGGGATGCCTCGCGAATTCGCGGCCGACCGCGATGTTCCGTTCAATCAGGTGCGCCAGGGGGCTCGCTGACATGAGTTCACCATCAACTAGGGAGACATCGTGGACCTCGTGACACTGCTGGAGATGATTGCCGCGGGTGGTGCCGATCGTGTTCTCGTGGGTCGGCTCGACGACGGTCTGACCGGCACCGATCTGCGGTCGCGGGCATGCAGTGGCGCGGAGTACCTGGCCGAGATCGGTGCGGAGAAGCTGATTTACCTCGCCGGCAATCAGCCCGCGTTTGCCGTCGCACTGTTCTCGGCTGCCGCGGCCCATCGACCGTTCCTGCCGCTGAACTATCGCCTCAGCGATGAGCAGCTCGGTGAGATCCTGCAGCGGCACGACGGCCTCATCGTCACGGACGCGCTCGATCGTGTCGCGGCCCTCGCACCCGACCGCGCCACGATCGGCATCGATGATTTCATGGCGCGGACAGCGCAAGCCCCGCACGGGGGTCCGATCCCGGCGGATGTCGAGGACATCGCGGTTCTGTTGATGACGAGCGGAACCACCGCCGCGCCGAAGAGCGCGGTACTCCGGCACCACCACCTGACGTCGTACGTGATTGGGAGCGTGGAGTTCTCGGGCGCGGATCCCCACGACGCGACGATCGTCAGTGTGCCGCCCTACCACATCGCGGCGGTGGCCAATCTGCTGTCGAACCTCTACGCGGGTCGGCGGATCGTGTACCTGGACCAGTTCACGCCCCGGCAATGGCTGGACGTGGTGAAGGCCGAGGCGATCACCAACGCCATGGTCGTGCCGACGATGTTGTCCAGGATCGTGGACGAGCTCGACTTGTCGGGCGAGGTCGGGCCGCCGACGTTGCGGAACGTGTCCTACGGTGGCGCGAAAGTCTCAGCGAAGGTCATCGAAGCCGCGCTGCGGCTGTTCCCCACCACCGGATTCGTCAACGCGTACGGCCTGACCGAGACGTCGTCGTCCATCGCCGTACTCGGGCCCGAGGACCACCGCGCAGCGCAGTCGAGCAGCGATCCTGCTGTTCGTGCCCGTCTCGGCTCCGTCGGACGGGCACTCGACGGTGTCGAGATCGAGATCCGCAATGCCGATGGAGAACGCTGCGGCCAGGGCGAAGTCGGCGAGATCATGGTGAAGGGCCCGCAGGTTGCCGGTGAGTACCTGGAGAAGGGGAGCCTGCTGGCCGGGGACGGCTGGTTCCCCACCCGAGACCAAGGTTACCTCGATGCCGACGGATATCTGTTCGTCCGTGGCCGGGCCGACGACACGATCATCCGCGGTGGCGAGAACATTGCGCCGGCGGAAATCGAGGAGGTCTTGTCCCGGCACGATGCGGTTCGCGAGTGTGTCGTGGCCGGCGTTCCGGACGACGAGTGGGGACATCGCATCGCGGCGTACATCACGCTCAAAGACGGATGCGCGCCATCCGCAGACGAGATCCGTGACTTCGTGCGTGCGCGGCTCCGGAGTTCCAAGACCCCCGACATCGTCGAGTTTCTCGACGAGCTGCCGACGACACCGACGGGAAAGATCGTGCGGCGTGATCTGGTCGCCAGGACGACCAAGAGCCTGGTCTGACCAGGAATCCCAGACTCCGGCGCGCGTCCAGGGTCGGGTGATGGACGCGCGCCGGCTCCAGCCGACCTGTCTCCTCGGTGGCGGAGATGCTGCCTCCGGAACGACCGTCCTCCGTTCACAGCTCTCGTGAATGTCATTGGGTCCAAGGAAGACCAGCGATGGCATCGCGAATGCGGCACGACAGGAAAGTGTTTCGGGGTTTGCGCTCGTCGATCCGCGAGGACTTCCACCTCACGTCGGTGAATTCCGTTCTCTCAGTGTGATGAGCGTGAAGAGAAGGCCCGGCGTACGAAATTCTCGAACAGGACGCTGTCCGTGTTACCCCCACCGGTTTCTTCCGGGTAATTCATGGTGACAAAGGCATCCAACAGGGTGAAGTAGAGCCGCGCCATCGCTCGTGGATCTCCGGGATAGATCACTCCGGCGCGTTGACCATCTTCGATGATCTCGGTCAGGTAGTCGAACGAATCCTGCAGATACACCTTGTACCCGTGCGGCATCGTCGCACCGGGGCGCGTCGCGACGCGCGCCGCATCGGCGTTCACCGCGTGCCACCGAGGATGTTCGGCCATGTGTTCGATCTGCATTCTCGCCAGGGCGATCAGACGCTCGTCTGCAGGCATGGACGATGGTGCCCGCGCATCCGCCTCCGCGGTCTGCCGGTCGCCATGTCGAAGAAGGACCGTCTCATAGAGCTGTTCCTTGCTCTCGAACAGGCTGTAAATGGTCCCGACGGACAATTCACACCGTGCCGCGACGTCTTTGAGCCCCGTGTCGTGATAGCCGCGTTCGGCGAACAGTTCCTCCGCGGCGTCGAGCACCTGCTCGCGCGTGATCTCGAGTCGCTGTTGCCGACGCCGTTCTCGCGGACTCGGTACATCGGGTGGGGGTTGTGTTTCCCCATGTCGTGGGGGTTGTGTTTCCCCATGTCGAGTTCTCACTCGGTCCCTCGGCAATGCATCTCCATCCGG
>NZ_BAHC01000064.1 GCF_000298195.1 Gordonia rhizosphera NBRC 16068
GGCGCTGAGTCTCACCGGCAAGGGCGGGCAGGTCATCGTGACCGGCATGGGCAACTTCGCGTCGATGGACGCGCAGATGAACCTCTTCGAGCTCACGCTGCTGCAGAAGCGCGTGCAGGGAGCCATCTTCGGCGGCGCGAGCCCGCGGACGCAGATCCCGAATCTGCTCAACGAGTACCGTGCCGGAAAGCTCAACCTGGGCGACCTGACCACCCAGACGTATCGTCTGGACCAGATCAACGAGGCCTACGACGACATGCTGGAAGGCCGCAACATCCGCGGCATGGTCGTCTACACCGACGACGACTACTGATCGAGCGTTGAGCGAGCGCAGCGGGGAGTGGTCTCGATACGCCTCCTCGCTGCGCTCGTCGGCTACTCGACCAGCGGAAAGGTTGGTCGGCTACTCGACCAGCGGAAAGGTGCGGTCGGGTTCGAGGGCTGACTGGCCGACCTACCGCTGGACGCGCGCGTTCACCAGCAGGTTGAGGAACCGTAGGCCGAGGCCCAGGAGTACGAGGGTGCTCACCATTTGAATCGACACCGCGATCCGTGCCACCTGAGACGTTGCGGTGATGTCCCCGAAACCCGTCGTGGTGAAAACGGTCAGGCAGAAATACAGTGCGTCCACCCGCGTGAGATGCGCATTGAATTCTCTGTTCCCGTACTCCGAGAACAGGTAGTACGCCGTCGCGAACGAGATGATGTAGATGGCGGCCACGGCCACGAGCATCTCGATGGCGGTGGCGACCGGGTAAGGCGATCGCATGAAGTGACGGATCTCCCAGGCGACGAAGGCCGCCAGCAGCAGTGCGCCGATGGCCAGGCCGACCACGTTCACACTGCTGTCCTTGCTGATCGGCAGCAGGAAGTAGCCGGTCAGCAGGATCGCAGCGGCCCCGACGGGCCGCAGGATGGCCTTCACGACATCGCGTCGGGCGACATCTCCGTTGGTGAAGCGTCTCTGCGCCTCGCCGAGTCCCCCCTCCTGGTTCGGCACCGCGACTACCAGATCCGGACGCGTTCGGCTTTGTCCAGGTAGAGCGCATCTCCCGGCTCGACATCAAACGCGTCGTAGAAGGCGTCGATGTTGCGGATGACCCCGTTGCACCGGAACTCCGGCGGGGAATGCGGGTCGATCGACAGCCGGCGGATGGCCTCCGCGTCGCGGGTCTTGGTCCGCCAGATCTGCGCCCAGCTGAAGAACACCCGCTGAGCGCCGGTCAGACCGTCGATCGTGGGTGGTGTCGTGCCCTCGGTGGCCAACCGGTAGGCGACCAGTGCGATGGACAGCCCACCCAGGTCGCCGATGTTCTCGCCGATGGTGAACTCGCCGTTGACCTTGTACTTCGGGTCCAGTCCCTCCGGAGTGAACTCGCCGTACTGCTCGATCAGCTTGCGGGTCCGCGTCGCGAACTCCGCTCGGTCGTCGTCGGTCCACCAGTCGATCAGATTGCCGTCGCCGTCGTATTTGGCGCCCTGATCGTCGAAGCCGTGCCCGATCTCGTGGCCGATGACGGCGCCGATACCGCCGTAGTTCGCGGCGTCGTCGGCCTGCGGGTCGAAGAACGGTGGTTGCAGGATCGCGGCGGGGAAGACGATCTCGTTCATGCCGGGGTTGTAGTAGGCGTTCACAGTCTGTGGTGTCATGAACCACTCGTCACGGTCCACCGGCCCGCCGATCTTGCCGAACTCGCGGTCATGCTCGAACGACGATGCGCGTGCGACGTTGCCGATCAGATCGCCGCGGTCGACGACGAGCGTGCCGTAGTCGCGCCACTTGGCGGGGTAGCCGATCTTCGGGGTGAACTTGGCCAGCTTGGCCAGCGCCTTCTCGCGGGTGGCGGGCGTCATCCACTCCAGTTCGGAGATGTTACGGCGGTAGGCGGTGACGAGATTCTCGATCAGCTCGTCCATCCGCGCCTTCGCCTCGGGCGGGAAATGCTTGTCCACATACAGCTTCCCGACCGCGAACCCCATCGCGTTCTCGACGAAGCCGACACCGCGTTTCCAGCGGTCGCGGTTGGTCTCGGCGCCGGTGAGGGTGCGGCCGTAGAAGTCGAAGTTCTCGTCGACGAACTCCGCCGACAGATACGGAGCCGCCGACCGCAGCAGCCGCCACGTCAGCCAGGTCTTCCAGTCCTCCAGCGGGCGCGACGCGATCAACCCGGCGGCGCCGGTGACGAAGGACGGCTGGCCGACGACGACCTCGGCGAAGGTCGTGTCGCCCGTCGTACCCAGCCCGCCCAGCCAGGTGTCGATGTCGAAACCGTCGGCGGCCGCGGTGAGGTCGTCGAAGGTCATCAGGTTGTAGGTCAGTTCCGCGTCGCGGCGGCGGACCACGTCCCAGTGATACGAGGCGAGTGCCGTCTCGAGATCCAGGATCGTCGCGGCCCGGTCCTCGGCGTCGTCGAAACCTGCCAGCGCGAACATGCGAGCCACGTGGGCGCGATAGGCGTCGCGGGTCTCGGCGTGCTTGTCGTCGCGGTAGTACGACTCATCGGGCAGGCCGAGTCCGGACTGCCCGAGATGGACGAGATACCGGTCGGACTGTTTGGCGTCGGTGTCGACGTAGAACCCGAAGAGCCCACCGACACCGTGACGCTGCAACCGCCCGATGCGATGGCTCAGCTCTCCCACCGACGACACCGCCGCGATCTTGTCGAGTTCGCCGCGGATGGGTCCGAGACCGAGCGCGTCGATGTGGTCGGTGTCCATGAACGAGGCGTAGAGGTCACCGATCTTCTGCGCGTCGGTGCCGCTCTCCGGCGTCGACTCCGAGCACGCGGTGATGATGTCGCGCACGTTCTCCTCGGCGCGGTCGCGCAGGACGTGGAAGGACCCGTCGACCGAACGGTCCTCGGGGATCACGTGACTGGCCAACCACTTGCCGTTCACGTGCGTGTACAGATCGTCCTGGACACGGACGTCGTCGTCCATCCAGCCGAGATCGATGCCGGATACCTGCGTGGTGTCAGTCTGCGAAGCGGTCACCCGTCCATCCTGACATCGCATCGGTGATCCGTCAGCGAGCGGTCGCGATGCGCTCTGGGTTTGGAGTCATGACCACCACTCACGAGCCCGACACCTACGACGTCGTCGTGATCGGCGGCGGCCCGGCCGGCGAGAATGCCGCCGACTACGCCGTCCGCGGCAGTGACCGCACCGCGGCGGTCGTCGAGCACGAACTGCTCGGCGGTGAGTGCTCGTATTGGGCGTGCATGCCGAGCAAGGCGCTGCTCGGTCCGGGCGCCGCGCTCGCGGGCGCGGCCGGGCTCCCCGGTGCGTCGGAACGGCTCGACGGCACCACGCCCGACGCCTCGGCGGTGCTGCGGTGGCGCGATACCGTCACCCACGGCCGTGACGATTCGTCACAGGTCCGGTGGGCCGCGGGAGCCGGGATCGAGGTGATCCGCGGGCACGGACGCATCGTCGGGGAGCGGGAGGTCGTCGTCGGGGAGCGGGTCGCGGCGGGTCTGACCGGCCGTGGCGCCGTCATCCGGTTCGGCGCGCAGATCGCCGCGGTCGACCGGCCCGAGCCCGCTGACACCGGATACGGCCACCTGCACGGCGGCCCGGCGCGGGTGACGATCACCGACCGCGTACGCGCCGACGAGGTGGCTGTCGATGAGGTCCTGGTCGCGGCCGGACGGCGGCCCTCGACGACCGGGTTGGCCCGGCCCGCGACGACGGGCTCGATGTCGTGGTGGCCGAGACCTCGATCTCAGTGGCCGGGTCGTACCTGGTGAGTCCGGATTATTCCGGGCACGCCAAGCTGGTGATCGACGCAGCGCGCGGGGTCGTCGTCGGTGCGACATTCGTCGGCGCCGACACCGCCGAACTGGTGCATGCGGCGACGGTCGCCATCGTCGGTGAGGTGCCCCTCGAGCGGCTGTGGCATGCGGTGCCGTCGTATCCGACGGTCAGCGAGGTGTGGCTGCGGCTTCTGGAACAGGTGTGCTGAGCACGGTGGACGTGAAACCGTGCACGATCGACGGGGTGGTGTGCACGATCGACGTGGCGTGCACGGTCGACGGGGAGCGGCGGCAGATCACGACATGAGATCGCGCAGGTCACGGTCCATCGCCCAGATCAGCACCTCGGCGTCGACCGTCGCGGTCAGCTGTTCGCCACCCAGATCCGCGCCGCGCACGGCATCCCCCTCCGTCAGCGCCGCATCGGCCAGGGTCACCGCGCCGCGGGTGACGAACACATGGGTGTGACGGGCCGAGGGCAGACGGATCGACGAGCCGCCCCCAATCCGCGCCGCGTACAGCGTCGTGGTGCGGTTCGCTATCCGGATCGCCGAATCCAGCGCCGGATCACCCGAGGCCACCGCCACCAGCCGGCCGTCGATCAGCTCGTCACCGATGTCGAGCTGGCTGTAGGACGGGGCGAGTCCGAGCTCGTCGGGCATGACCCACATCTGCACGAACCGGACCGGTTGGCCGCCGGCCTGCGGGCGGTGCGGCCAGGTGTCGTTGCGTTCGGAGTGTTCCACCCCGGTGCCCGCGCTCATCCGTTGCGCCAGTCCGGGATACACGATCCCGGAATGCCCGGCCGAATCCTGGTGTACCAGTGAGCCGGACGTGACCCAGGTGACGATTTCGGACTCGCGATGCGGATGAGGGTCAAAGCCCTGTAACGGTGCGACCACATCATCGTTATTTACCAATAGGACCCCGTGATGGGTGTTGGATGGGTCGTAGTGATCGCCGAAGGAGAAACTGTGGCGGGAGGTAAGCCAGTCGGTCGTCGTGACCGGGCGGTCTCCGGCCGGGATCACTCGAAAGCCCATAACTCATTATGGATTGATCCCGGGGGAGGTTCGCCATCGATGACGCCGGTCACACCCCAACAGCCCCGAGACTCTATCGTGATCTCTCGGATCCCCGAATGGAAGCTGACGCCGTCGAAATCCGGTGTTACAGGAGTGAAAATTGAGGCTATGAAGATCTGGGTGAAGCGTGCGCCGAAGCTGGCCTGCGCGCTGGCCGCATGCAGCGCTCTTCTCGCGCTGAACGCCTGCGGCAGCGGCGCGGATGGTGGCAGTGCTGCCTCCGCAATCCAGAGCTTCGCCGCGGCGATCGATCAGCAGGACGCGGGTGCGGCGGCAAAGTTCACCACCGCACCCGGCCAGGCCGGTGCGGCACTGCAGCAGACCCTCGAGGGGATGCATGCCGAGAAGGTCGACATGTCGGTGGTGAACCCCGTCGAGTACAGCGACGGAACGGCCTCCTTCTCGCTGAAGACCACCTGGCACTGGGCCGAGGACCGGGAGTTCGAGACAACGAGTTCGGGCACCGCGCGTCACCTGTCGACGGGGTGGAAGATCACCTGGGAGCCGTCGGTCATCTATCCGAACATGCCGACCGGGGGCTCGCTGCGGGAGATCCGCACCGATGCCACGCCCGCCCCGAAGGTGCTGAGCACATCCGGCAAGACCTTCATGTACCAGCAGCCGGTCAACGAGATCGTTCTCGACCCGGCGCGGACGACGAACCTCACTGCCTCGGTTCGCGCCCTCGCACGGACCCTCGCCCCGATCGCTCCGCTGATCACCGCAGACGTCATCTCCAAGCAGCTGACAGCGAACCCCGGCAAGCCGATCACCGCGGTGATCTTGCGTGATCCCGACATGACCGTGCTGGAGTCGGACCCCGGGAAGGTGCCCGGCGTCAGCGTCCACAAGTCCAGCATGCTGCTGATGAAGGATCGTCGCCTCTCCTCACCGCTCGAGGACGGGCTCACCAACTACTGGCAGGCGATCCTGGATGCCACCGCCGGCTGGCAGGTGCAGCTCGTCGGCCCGGGTCTCAAGCCACGCAAACTCGCCGGCGAACAGGGGCCGCCCGGGCCGAACGTCAACACGACGATCGATCAGAACCTGCAGCTCACCCTCGGTGACGCTGCGGTCGAGGTCGGGCAGCCTGCGACGATCCTGGCGCTCGACGCGTCGAGCGGCGCGATCCTGGGCATGGCCCGCAACAGTTACGCCGTGGACCGTGGCATCAACGTCGACGGCGTGTATCGGGTCGGCAGCTCACTCGATCCGGTGCTGTCGGCCATCGACAAGGCCGCCACCGACGGGCAGGCGCGTGGCGACCTGATCGATCGCCTCGGGCTCGGCGTGCAGTTCACCGTCGCCGGTGCGAGCACACCGACGGACGGTCAGCCCGGTGTCGCCACCGTCGACTTCCGCTCCGGTGACGTCAACGCATCGATGATGAACATGGGTGCGCTCGGCGTGGCGCTGGCGCGCAGCTCGAAGGGACAGCTGTCCTCGGTGGCGCCCTACGTGGTCAAGGGTGTGCCGACCACGGTGTCCGACGGTGATCTCGGTCAACTGCCGGCTGGACTTGTGCAGCCGATCCTCAAGGCGATGTCGGTCACCGCGGCGACCGGTGATGCCAGCGACCTGACCGGGGCTCCCGGACTGCGCGCGCTGGTCGGCACCAACGGCCCGCAGGGACCCGGCTGGTTCGTGGGCGTGCAGGGCGGCAAGGTCATCGTCATCTACTGCGAGGGTGAGCGGTCGGGGACCGCGGCGCTGCAGGTCGCCCAGAAGTACTTCCGCATCAAGTGACCGGAAGAGATCAGGCGGCCCGCCGCCGGGAGACGAACGCGGCCACCCCACGCCACCCCAACAGGAACAGCGCGAGGACCACGCTCGCGACGATGACGAAGCTGACCGCGACACCCTGGTGCAGGAGATAACGCAGGATCATCCCCACCGTGACGGTGCAGAACCAGATCATCAGACCGGCCGGTGCGATGCCCTCGGGACGGAAGTCGTGCCCGAACCAGTCGCTGGACCGGACATGGGAGTACACGTAGGCGATCGACCAGCCGGCCGCGGCTCCCACGAGGAACGGCCACAGGGTCTGCAGGACCCCGATGATCGCGAATCCTTCGTCGTGACTGGAACGACCGATCAACACGAACACGGTCACCGCCACGACATCGATCAGGGCGGTCACCGGCACCGGTAGCACCGCACGCGAGGTCGGTGCGTCGTCCGCGGCGACGGGTCGGGTCCTCGACATGGCCATCACGGTAGCGGGTCGTCGGGCCTGCGTGCATCTTCGCCACCCTCGTCCGGGTCGTTGGCGCGCTCGGGTTCGGCGAGTTCGCCGTACTCGATGTCGTGCTCGATCTCCTCCTCGAGGGTGTCGCCGGTCCTGATGCGGTTGCGGAACCTGAGTAGAACGACCACCCAACCGATCGCCGCGATCAGCACGTAGCTGATCAAGCGGTACACCAGCACGGCGGTGATCGCGTCGGCTGCGGGCATACCCGCGCTGGTCAGGGCGGGTACCAGGACGGCATCCACCACGCCGATGCCGCCCGGCAGCAGCGGGATCGCGGTCCCGACAGCCTTCCCGGCGGCGTAGGCGACCATGAGGCCGGCGATGCTCGGGTGGGCGCCGACCGCCCAGCACGCGAAGGCCAGACAGGCGACGTCGGCGACCCAGTTGAAAAGGCTCCATCCGAACGACACGGCGAGTTCGCGCTGGGTCAGCTGTACGGCGCGCAACTGTTCGAGGGTCTCCAGCACCCGGTCGCGGCCCTGGCCGCGGGGCTTGTTGCGGAACTGGTTCCACCACTCCAGCACCCGGAAGAGGGTGCTCTGCAGGGATTCCGGGTGGCTGGCGAGGTACTGGAACACGACCGCTACGGCCAGCAGACCGACGATCGAGAAGATGACCGAGAACGGACTGGTCTTGGCACCGGCGAGCAGGGCGCCGCCGAACCCCAGGACCGCCAGGCCCACACCCGCGAGCAGACCCGACATCACGACCTGCCACGAGGCGACCACCGGCGTCGCCCCCCACTTGCGGGTCTCCCGGTAGACGAAGGCCGGGGCGATCACCGGACCGCCCGGCATCGTCTGACTGACCGAGTTCGCCGCGAGAATCACCGACAGCGACTGCCACTGGGACACCCCGACCCCCGCCGACCGCAGCAGGGCGCGCTGTACCTGAGCGAAGCTGTCCATCGACAGGAACACGGCAATGATGCTGGCGACGATCCACACCCAGTCGAGGTCGCCGATGCGTTGCCAGGCCTCCTCCAGGCTCGGCGCGATCAGGACCACCTCGACGGCGAGGACGACCATCACGAAAGCGAGGAGTACCCAGCGAAGCCACCAGAAGCGGGGTCTGGTGGTCGCCCGCCCCCCGCGCGACCCCTCCGAGTACATAGCCCACACCATATCCACAGGTGGCTTGACATCGGATACACACGGATAGGCTGGCCACCGTGACGGATGCCGAGACCGCTGTCCGATCGGGGGACGACCGAGGGCCCGTCGACCGGGCTGCGATGGACCGCGAGAAGGTGCACCCACTGGTGCGTGCGACCGCCGAATGGGCCTGGCGGTTGCTGGTGATCGCCGCCGGGGCTTATGTCGGGCTCCTGCTGTTCCGGCAGTTCGAGCAGGTGCTGGTACCGGTGGCGCTGGCCGTGCTGGGCGCCGCGATGCTGGTGCCGGTGGTGGATTTCCTCGATCGCCGTGGTCTGCCGCGATCACTGGCTGTGCTGATCGTGCTCGTGGTCGCGTTGGGGTTGTTGGCGACCGTGCTCACCTTCGTCGTGCAGGAGTTCATCGACGGCTTCCCGGATCTCACCAAACAGATCACCGTGACCGTCGACCGCAGCCGGGAGTGGCTGGTCCGGGGCCCGTTCCAGATCAACGACGCCCAGGTGGGCAGCATCGGCACCGACATCACCAACTTCCTGCAGCACAATCAGGACAAACTCACCAGCGGCGCGGTGGCCACCGCGACGACGGCCACCGAGATCATCGCCGGTGCGCTGCTGTCCGTCTTCGTCCTCATCTTCTTTCTTTACGGCGGTGGACAGATCTGGACCTTCGTCACCAAGCTCATACCGCGCGGGACGCGCGGCCGGGTCCGGGCCGCCGGGAACGCCGGGTTCGGCACCCTGGTCGGCTACGTCCGGGCGACCGTCGCGGTGGCCTTCGTCGACGCCGTCGGTATCGGGATCGGCCTCGCCATCCTGCGGGTACCACTGGCGTTGCCGCTGGCCTCGCTGGTGTTTCTCGGTGCGTTCGTGCCGATCGTCGGTGCGCTGGCGACGGGCACCCTTGCCGTGCTGGTTGCGTTGGTCACCCAGGGTTGGATCGCCGCCGTCATCGCGCTCGGCATCGTCGTCGGCGTGATGCAGCTGGAGAGCCATGTGCTGCAGCCGTTCCTGCTCGGAAGGTCGGTGCGGCTGCATCCTGTCGCGGTGGTGCTCGGCATCGCGGCGGGCATCGTCGCGGCCGGCATCGTCGGCGGTCTGCTGGCGGTCCCGATGATCGCGTTCGCCAACACGGCCATCCGCCACCTCAACGGCACCGCGCGGCGCGCCGCGCTCGGCGCCCACGAGGCGATGTATGTGGCCGAGCCCGACGAGCCGCGGTGGGATCGTTTCGATGCGGTCGACGAGGCGGTGGCGGGTGAGGACGAGGACGCACCGCCCGATCCGGCCCCCGGCCGGCAACCCCGCGACAATGACTGAACGGCGATGACCCAGCGATCCGCGGCGCGGACAAGCCGGGCGGCCGCCCTGACCAGGGCCGTCGACACCGATCCGGCCGGTCCGCTCTGGCGTGGCGCGCAACTCTTCCGCCTGGTGTCCTATCTCTACGCGCTGGGCTTCCAGATCGCGGTCAACGACGACCTCGCACACGGTGAGGTGGCCTGGGTGCTGTTCGGTCTGCTGTCGGCCGCGACCGCGGCATGCGGGATCGCCTACTATGTCGGCTTCGGCCGCAACGTGTACTGGGTGGTCGCCGAAGTGGTCGTCGCCTGCGCGATGATGGCCTCGACATCCTATGTGGCCACGACGACGTGGGCGATGAACAATCAGACCTGGCCGACGACGCTGTGGGCGGTCAACGCGGTCATCTCGGTGGCGCTGTTGGGCGGCCCGATCTGGGGCATCGTCGCCGGCCTGGTCGTCGGCGGCACGAGTGTGTTCGTCAAGGGCGCCATCGATCTGAACTTCGGGCGCAACGCCACCATCATCATCGTGGTCGCCACCGGGATGGCCGTCGGGCTGGCCGCGGTCATCGCCCGCCGGGCCCACGAGGTACTCGTCACCGCGGCGGGGATCGCCGCGGCCGCCGAGGAGCGCGAACGGCTGTCCCGCGAGGTGCACGACGGTGTGCTGCAGGTGCTGGCGCTGATCTCCCGTCGCGGTCGCGAGATCGGCCGCCCGACAGCCGAACTCGCCGAGATGGCGAGCGAGCAGGAGCGGACGCTGCGGCGACTGATCTCCGGTTCGGCGACCGACATCGCCGTGGATGCGGCGTCCACGGATCTCGGTGGGCTGCTACGGGGTTTCGCCACGGGGCGGGTGTCGGTCAGCGCTCCCGCGGCTCAGGTCCTCGTCGATCCGGTTGTCGCCGAGCAGATCCGGTTGGTCGTCGGCAACGTGATCGACAACACCGAACGCCATGCCGGGGCGGATGCGCGGGCCTTCGTGCTGCTCGAGGACCTGGCCGATCATCTGGTGATCAGTATCCGCGACGACGGGGTGGGGATCGCCGAGGGTCGCGTGGCGGAGGCGCAGCGGCAGGGGCGGATGGGGATCTCGAAGTCGATCATCGGCCGGATAGAGGCGCTCGGCGGAACCGCAGTCCTCGAATCCGGACACGGGCTGGGCACAGAATGGGAGTTGACGATTCCGGTGGAGCGGGAGGAACCGTGACCGAGCACGGCAGGCTGCGGGTGATGGTCGTCGACGATCACCCGATGTGGCGCGACGGGGTGGCTCGTGACCTCGAGGAGGAGGGGTTCGACGTCGTCGCGACCGCCGACGGGGTCGGCAGTGCGGGCCGCCGGGCCGCCGCGGTGATCCCCGACGTGGTGCTCATGGACATGCAGCTGCCCGACGGCAACGGCGCCGAGGCGACCGCGGCGGTGCTGGCCTCCTCGCCGTCGAGCCGGGTGCTGGTGCTCTCGGCATCCGACGAGCGTGACGACGTGCTGGGCGCGGTGAAGGCCGGAGCGAGCGGCTATCTGGTGAAGAGCGCGTCGAAGACGGAGCTGATCGCGGCGGTCCGGGCGACCGCCGCCGGGCAGGCGGTCTTCACACCCGGGCTGGCCGGGCTGGTGTTGGGCGAGTTCCGGCGGATGTCGTCGACACCGGACCCGGACCGCGGCGGGCCGTCGTTGACCGCGCGGGAGACAGAGGTACTCCGGTACGTCGCAAAAGGCTTGAGCGCCAAGCAGATCGCCAGTCGCCTGTCGTTGAGTCATCGCACCGTGGAGAACCATGTACAGGCGACGTTACGCAAGCTTCAGCTCGGCAACCGGGTCGAATTGACCCGCTACGCGATCGAGCACGGTCTCGACGAGTAAGACCAGCGAAAAGCACCCCACGCTTGTGCGCGGGGTGCTTCTCGCCGGTCTGGCGTGCTATTCGGCCGTGGCCAGCTTCCCGGCCGGAACCCGATCGGCCGCGTGGACCGATGCCCGGTGCTGTTGCGGCACGAACATCGTGGCCCCCGCACCGGCGAGCGCGATGCCGGCGAAGATGTAGAACGCGGTGTTCGACGAGACGCCCGCGCCGATGAGCAGACCGCCGATCATCGGTCCGACGATGCCGCCCAACCGGCCGAATCCGGCGCACCATGCCACACCCGCCGCACGTGCCGAGGTCGGGTAGTAGTTCGACACGTAGCCGTAGATCAGCACCTGTGTACCGATCGTCCCGGTCCCGGCGACCGCGACCGCGGCGAGTAGCACCGGCAGCGAGAACCCGAGAGTCAGACCGACCAGCGCGAAGGTGGCCAGGCAGAACGACGTTGCGACGATGCGCTGCGGGCCGCGGCGATCCGCGAGCCGTGCCGCGATGAGCCCGCCCACGATTGCGCCACCGTTGAGGACCAGCAGGAACGACAGCGAACCCTTGGCGTTGAACCCTGCCGACTTCATGATCTGCGGCAGCCAGGTGTTCAGGCCGTAGGTGAGCAGCAGTCCGGCGAAGCTCATCAGGCCCAGGAGCAGGGTCGGGAGGGCGAATCGTCGCGAGGCGAGGGCGGCGAAGCCCACCCGCTCGGTCACCGGCTCGACGGTGCCGGCGGGACGCGGGTCGAGATCGACAGGGATGCCGGTGTTGATGCCGATGGCGCGGGCCTCGTCGATGCGGCCGCGGGAGACCAGCCACTGCGGGGACTCGGGCATCTTGAGCAGGGCCAGCGGCAACAGGGTGACCAGCGGGAGCGCGCCGATCCAGAACAGTCCGCGCCAGCCGAGGTGGTCGGCGAACAGCAGCGCGAGGACCGCGGCGATGACACCACCGAACGGGACGCCGCTGTAGACGATGGCGTTGAACAGGTTGCGCTTCGAGGTCGGCGCGAACTCGGCCACCAACGCGCCGACGGTCGCGACGAGCCCGCCGATGCCGACGCCGGTCAGGCAGCGCAGGGCACCGAAGGTGACGACGTTGTGGGCGAGTGCGGTGGCGCCCATTCCGACCGAGAACCAGACGATGTTCATCAGCATCATCCGGCGACGCCCGACCCGGTCACCGAAGGTGCCGGCGATGAATGCGCCGATCATCATGCCGATGAGCGCGTAGGAGCCGAGGGCGCCGGCGGTGCCGGGGCTCAGCTGTCCGAGTTGGGTCGGGTCGTCGAGCAGGGTCGGTAGGACCGTTCCGTACACGACCAGGTCGTAGCCATCGAACACGATGGCGATGGCGGCAAGGGTCACGATCCAGAGCACGCTGCGTTTGTGCTGCGCGCTGGTCCAGGTTGTGGGTGCGGTCATGGGCTGCCTCCGTAGTGGGTGTTCTGGGAGACAATCCTGCGTGGCTGTGTATCCGATCACATCAGGGCATTGGCCAGTCCTGACCAAGGGCACCTTTGATAGCCGGGGCCGCGCTATTGATAAACGGCGTGTGTCAGCTCTCCGAGCGGCTGCGGCGCAGCAGGTCCTGGACGCTGATCTGCGAGCCGCCGCCGTCCTCGTCGGAGCGGGCGTGCCGGTCCGAACGGCGCGGGCCGTCGGGCCGGTCGTCGGGTGCCGGTCGGTTCTCGCCGTTCGATCCGGTCGGACGCGACGTCGGGGCCGGAGCCGGGGCCGCACGCTGTGCCTCCGGTGCGATCGACGCCGCCAGTGGGCGCTTGCCGGTGGTGTCGAGGGCGGGCCGTCGTCCCAGATTCGAATTGTCGGGAGCCGGCCCGGACGCCTCGGTGCCCGCCAGGTGGATGCCGCCCGCGCCCAGACGCCATCCTCCGGTGTCGGGACTGTCGGACTTGGCACGGCGAGACCGTGGACCGGGTGCGGGTGGCGCGACCCGCGCGGGCGGCGGCCCGGGCGGTGTGGCGTTGCGCGCCGGTGCTGGTGCCGGTGCCGGTCCAGGTGTCGGTGTCGGTCCAGGTGCAGGGCGCTCAGCAACCGCGGCCGGGCCGCGGGACCGTTGCGCGCGCGGTACGGCACGGCCACTGAGGGTGGCCGGACCGGCTGCGGTCCGGGGTGCTGCGGCCATCCGCGACGTCGGTGCCTCCGCGACGACGGTGCCCGCCGACCGGCTCCGCGCGGCGGCACCGTCGCGCAGCTCGTCGGGCTCGTCGTCGAGGACCGTCTCACCGAGCCCGATCTTCTGCTGCATGACCCGCATCCAGCGGGGAGCCCACCAGCAGTCGTCGCCGAGCAGCTTCATGACCGACGGCACGAGCAGCATCCGGATGATGGTGGCGTCCAGGATGAGCGCGGCGATCATGCCGTAGGCGATGTACTTCATCATCACGATCTCCGACAGCCCGAAGGCGCCGGTGACCACCACCAGGATCGCTGCTGCCGCGGTGATGATCCGACCGGTGTGCGCGGTCCCGACCCGCACCGCCTCGGTGGTGCTCGCACCCTTCTGCCGCGCCTCCACCATCCGCGACAGCAGGAAGATCTCGTAGTCGGTGGACAGGCCGAACACGATCGCGATGATCAGCACCAGCACCGCCGCGAACAGCGGGCCGGGGGTGAAATTGGCGATCGACGCGCCGTGGCCGTCGACGAAGATCCAGGTCAGGATGCCCAGCGTGGCGCCGAGCCCCAACGCCGACATCAGCGCCGCCTTGATGGGCAGCACGAGCGAACCGAATGCCAGGAACATCAGGAAACCGGTCACCAGCACGAGCAGCACCGCCATCAGCGGTAGCCGTGACAGTAGGGCATCGATCGAGTCCTGGGTCAGCGCCGGTGTGCCGGCCACCCACATCGTCAGACCCTGGGTGTCGATGGCGCGCAGTTCCTTGATCGCCTCACCGGCGGTGGTGCGGTCGATCAGGCCCGCCGACATCTGCAGGATCTGCGGTCCGTTGTCGCCGTACTGCCCGGTCAGCGCGCCGCCGTCGGACGACGGGCTGAACTGCTTGGTGAAGCCGGGGATCGCGTTGGCCGCGTCGGCGATCTGGGTGATCTTCTCGCCGCTGTCGTTGTCGTTGGGGTCATAGGCGATGACGAGTTTGATCTCTTCGGTGCGTTCGGTCGGGAAGTACTCGTCGAAGTGCTCCTGGGCGACCCGGTTGGGGTTGTCCGGCGGCAGATAGGCCTCGCTGATACCGCCGAACTTGATCCCGCCGAACGGGATGGTCAGGACGAGCAGCAGCAGCACGGTGGGTACCGCGGTGGCGACCGGATGGCGCATCACCCAGCCGGCCAGCCGACCCCAGAACCCGCTCTCGATCTCCTCGCGGGTCTTGGTGCGGCGCAGGAACGGCAGGCTCAGGGCGTCGATCCGTCGCCCGAGGATCGACAGGATGGCCGGCAGCACGGTGATCGACAGGACGGCGGCGAGCGACACCGACGCGATCGCGCCGTAGGCGACCGATTTCAGGAAACCCTGCGGCATGATCAGCAGACACGCCAGGGCGGCGACGATGATGGTCGCGGAGAACACGACGGTCTGCCCGGCCGTCATCACGGTTCTTCGGACCGCGGCCTTCGTCGAATAACCCTCGGCCAGTTCCTCGCGGAATCGGCTCACGATGAACAGGCCGTAGTCGATGGCGATGCCCAGGCCGATCAACGTGACGACCGACTGGGCGAAGATGTTCAGCTCGGTGACCTGGGCGAGGAACTTCATGATGCCCAGCGACCCGGCGATCGTCAGACCACCGATCAAGACCGGCAGGAACGCGGCAACCACGCCGCCGAAGACGAAGAACAGCATCACCGCGACGACGGGCAGCGCGATGAGCTCGGCCCGGCGGATGTCCTCGTCCATCCCGTCGGCCATACTGCCGGCCACCGGTTGCAGTCCGGCGAGCTCGAAGTTCGTGCCCTCGAGGTTGAAGCGCTGCGCGATGTCGTCGAAGAACGGCTCGATCGTCTTGTAGTTGGCCAGCACCGTCGTGTCGTCGTCACCGGTGACGCCGATGCTGATGAACGCGTGGCGACCGTCGGAAGTGAACGTCCGCGCCCGGATCGTCTCCTGGGCCGCCTTGGCTGTCTGCGTCTGATCCCGCAGGTAGAACGGGTCGATGACGCCCGGATCCTCGCGGTTGACGATGTCGGGATGCTCGGCGATCAGCTCGTCGACGAAGTTCTCCACCTTCGCGCCGAACTCCGCGTCGTCGACGGTGGTGCCCTCGGGCGGGGTGATCAGCAGGATCACGTCCGAGCGGTGGTCGCGGCCGAGCGCGATGTCGGCGACCTTCGACCCCTTCACCGACTCCGACGTCGGGTCGAACCACCCGCTCTGGCTGAGATGCTTCCCGAGGTCCAACCCGTAGAGGCCCAGACCGGCCATCAACGCGATGAGCACCGCGATGACCGCGAAGCGCATTCGATAGACGAATGTGCCGATGGCTCCGAACACGCCTGTTTCCTTCCTGGGGGTCGACGACGGTTGATTCTCTCAGCCGGTCCTGAGTGATGGCTGAGGCGGTGGGACCGCTCGGGGACGGTACCGGAGTTCAGTGCAGCAGGGCCTGCAGAGGCCGGAACGGTGTGAGCCAGGCCCCCTCGTCGGGCAGGGAGTCGAGACCGATGCGCGGCAGCGGCTCCCGAAACACGCCCGGTATGTCCTCCAGGTCGACGAACTCCAATTCCTCGGTGGTCAGGGCCCAGCTGACGTGCTCACGGAACCCGATCACCGTGACCGGCGTCCCGTCGCCGACCACCTCGAGCAGCGGCTCCCGGAACGCCTGCCCGTCGGCCGAGGCGACGATGAGCCCAGCTAGTCCCACAGTGTGCCTGCGAAGTTCGATGTGGTCGAGCATGTCGGCGTCGACATCGCTGTCCTCGGACAGTTTCGGCTTGGCGAACACCGCGTAGCCGACGTTGCGGAGGGCATCCACCCACGGCCGCACCACGTCGGCGCTGCCGGGGGCGATGTTGGTGAACACGGTCGCCTCGGGTTCGACCCGCGCGTCGGGGCCCGCGGCCCGCGAGACGTCCGCGGTGCGCTGCAGCAGCCAGCGGCCGAGCGCGTCGAACCGCGGCCGGTACGCCGCGGTCGGGCGGCCGCCGAGGATGGCGCCGAGCCCCATGTCCATGTTCGGGGCGTCCCAGACCAGCAGCACCCGCCGCGCCCCGCTCGCACCGGAGATGGTCTCGGCGAACCTGCGACCGGGATCATCTGCGGTGGAAGGGGTTTGGGTGGCGGTGTCGTCGGTCATGAGGTGACCCCTTCGGTCTGCGGTGGTGCCGGCGGGACGGGTCGCACGTAGACGAACTCGTTGACGTCGCGGCCCTCGCGTTCGGCGCGGCCCTCAAACTTCGTGGTCGGCCGTTCCAGAAGGAACGGCGCCTCCCGCGTCAACGGGATCACGTGTGGACGATCGGCGCGCTGGGTGGCAAGACGCTCGGCGATCCACTCCGCGTAGTCGGCATGGTCGGTCGCGATGTGCAGCACGCCGCCCGGGCGCAGCCGGTCGGCCATCAGCTCGATGGTGCCACTCTGCAGCAACCGTCGTTTGTGGTGGCGTGATTTCGGCCACGGATCGGGAAAGAAGACCCGAATCCCGGTCAGGCTCTCCGGCCGCAGCAGCTCGGTCAGTACCACCATGGCGTCGCCACGGACCATCCGGACGTTGGTGAGCCCGTTGCGGTCGACGAGCCCGACGAGCTGGGCGAGACCTGGCCGGTAGACCTCCACGGCGAGGACGTCCACCTCGGGTTCGGCCGCCGCCATCGCGACCGTGGAGATGCCGGTCCCGCTGCCGATCTCGAGGATCACCGGTGCTACCCGACCGAACAGGTCCGGAAGGTCGAGCGTCGGGTGGGACGTGGGTTCGGAACCGGTCAACAGGTCGAGGCCGAGCCGTGGCCACAGTGTGTCCCAGTTGCGCTGCTGACCGGGCGTCAGGGTGCCCCGACGGAACCGGAAACTGGTCACACGCGGGTACGCGCGCGTCTGATCGAGGCTCTCGCTCACCCGACCATCGTTGCGCATCGGGCGTCGTCGGGGACAGTCGACACCCGTTTTCCGCCGGTCAGGCGGGCGTGGCGGCGGGCGGGACGCTAGATTGCCTGGCATGGGGGACGCCGCGACGATCGAGTCCACCGGCGTGTTGGCCCGGATGGCGGAGGCGGGGCGCCTCGGCGACCTCGTCGCCCCCACGTCGGCGGCGCGCGCCGACCTCGAGGCCGCCGGCCGCCGCTACGCCCGACCGCTGCACGTCGAGATCTGCGGACGGCCCGGAACTGGCCGCGACACCCTGGCTCGCGCGATGCGTGAGCGCCTGGCGGTGAGCGCCATCGGACCCGGCGAGTCCACCGGACCGGCCGCGGACGCCGACCTGTGGATCCACCTGCTGGGCGGCCCGCCGCGCCGAGCCGATCACGACCTGCTGTCGTCGTTGCCGGCCGACCGCACGATCGTGGTGCTCGGGAAGGCCGACACGCACGGCGAACCCTCGGTGGCCGCGGCCGTGGCCGCCGACTGCGCGCGCAGCCTCGGCGTCGAGGTGCCGGCGGTATCCCCACTGCTGGCCTGCAGTGATCTCGCCGACGAAGAGTTCGTCTACCTGCGCCGTCTCGCTGCGGCGGGTGCAAAGATGCCCCCGATGACCGGCCGATTCCTCACCGGAACCCTCGCCGAGGGCCCCGACCGGCCCGGATCGGAGCCGTCCGGAGGGGACGAGCGCGCGCTGCGGACCGGACTCCTGCGGCGGATCGACCGGTTCGGGATCGCCACCGCGCTGCGGCTGATCGCCGCGGGCGGCCCGGCGGGCGGGAGCGCCGGGGCGCTCAATCGTGCGCTCCACGAACTCAGCCGGCTCGACCGCCTCGTCCCGCCGATCCGCGGGCGCGTCGAACGCGTCCGGTTCTGGCGGCTGGCCGAATTGCGTGCTGCGCTGGAACTGACCGCCGCGCGCGGCCACGACCGGGAGACGATCGAGCATCTGCTGCGCGCAGGGGGCGTGTGATGACGCGCGCGTCGACGCCGACGGACATCGCATGTCGCGAGCTGGTCTCGCAGGTCCGTGGGCTCACCGGGTTCGACGCCGCCGCACTCGACGGCCGCGGCGCAACGGTCTCCGTCCACGGGATCGGCGGAACCGGCGTGACGACGCTCATCGAGGCCTGCCGCGCCATCGACGCCACGGTCGTCGTGCGCAAGGGGTGTTGGGGCCCGCAAACCGACGACCCGACCGTGGGTATCGCCCTGTTGGTGGTGGACCCGACCTCGTCGGTGGCGGAGGAGGAGAAACGGGCCGTCGAACAATTGCGGGTGCGCTTCGGGATCGTCGCGCTGGTCTGCACCAAGATCGACGCGTTCTGGGAGTGGCCGCGCATCCTGCGGGACCACCGCGCCCTGCTCGACCCCCACCACCGGCTACCGGTGTTCGCGGTGTCCTCGACGGCAGCGCTCGCCGGTGCCGTCGACGACTCCGGCATCCCGGCACTGCTCGCGTGGATCACCGAGCACCTCGGAGCACCCGACGAACTGCGCAGCGCCCGCGCGCAGGTCGCCGCCGCGCTCGGTGCCGTCGAACACGCCGAGGCCGAGCTGACCGCACAGACCGGCCCCGCCGCGACGGAATCGAGGGTGCAGCAGCTCACCGCGCGCCGCCGCAGGCTGGTGGAGTCCCGGGACCGCGGTCGTGCCGACCGTCTGGCGTCGGCCCGCGCCGGTCTGACCCGCGCCCGCGGTGAAACCCTCGCCGAGGTCGCCGCCGGGACCCGCGCCCTGGCGGCGGCGGCCACCACCCGCTGCCGGACGGTCACCGCCGGCACCGCCGATGACTACGCGAACTGGCTGAGCGGCGAGATGGGTGTGTTCGGCGACCAGGTGGACCGTGCCACGGACGAACGCATCGTCGAGGTGCGGGCCGCCACCATGCTCGGGATCGACGCGGGCGCGGCCGACCCTGACGACCCGGACCCTCACGCGCCCGACCCGACCCCCACCCGGCCGGTCCCGTCCGGAAGACGCGGTGGCGAGGACGCCATCCTCGTTCTCATCGGCGCCTCGACCGGACTCGGCGTGGGCCGGCTGATCGTCGCGCCCATGGCCGGAGTCCAGACCCTGCAGTGGGTGAGCATGCCGCTGACGCTGATCCTCGGTGTCGCGGTCGCGGCCTGGGTGATCCGGGTGCGCCGTACCGCCGCACTCCGGTCGGAGATACGCGCCTGGAGCACCGACGCGATCAGCGGGCACCGGAATCGTCTCGAACACCGGGCCGGGATGCGTCTGTCCGGCGCCGAGCCGCGTCTGATCAGCCAGGTCAATCGCCACTACGATCGCCGTGCCCGCCAGCTCGGGGCCGAGGTCGCCGAGATCGACGAAGCGCTGCGGGCGACTCGTGCCGGCCCCACGCAGGACCAGCAGACCCGTCTGCGTCGGATCCGGACGTTGCACCGCGACCTGGCCGGACTGTCGGCGGACTTGGCGGGAACCGATCGAGAGGCCGGTGCGTCCTAGTGTGGTGTGCGTGATGAGGGGAGAACGATGAGGGGAGAACACAGTGGACATGTCATTCCTCGGTGACGAGTCGTTCGCCGACGATCCGGACGGCGCGGTCCACGATGTCGCCCAAGTGATGCCCGGCGACGATCTCGACGACCCCGGGAACCACCTGTGGATGCACGCCGACGGGCGGGTGTGGGATCTGGGACCGGCCGAACTCGACACCGACGACGACGGCGTGAGCGACTCACTGACCCGCAACGGGCCCGACGGGATCACCGTCTACACCGATTCCGACCGCGACGGTCAGGTCGACAAGATCACCAACGTCGACACACAGGGAGTGTTCTCCTCCCGGGCACTCGATCCGGACAGCGGAATCTGGGTGCCGACCGATTCGGGCCGGCTGGGCTAGTGACACACCACAGTGTGGTTTGCCTCACTTAACGGTGGTGGGCTGGGGCGAAAACACCAGGAACGTCGGTTGCCAAGCCGGGAAATGTGGGATAGGCCGCATCTGGGCAAACCCGGTACCGAGCGGCCGCTCGCTGAACGTATCCTTAGATCACGACGACATCGCCGACGGCGTTCTGCACCGTGCCGTCACCTCGGAGGAGAATCCCACATGACTTCAGCCACGATTCCTGGACTGGACCCCAACACCGCCCCCACGAAACACGCCGGGCTGCTGGCCTGGGTGGCCGAGATCGCAGAGTTGACCCAGCCGGAACGTGTCGTGTGGTCCGACGGCAGTGACGAGGAGTGGGATCGCCTCACCACGCAGCTGGTGGAGGCAGGCACCCTGGTCAAGCTCAACGAGGACAAGAAGCCCAACTCCTTCCTCGCCAACTCCGACCCCGCCGACGTCGCCCGCGTCGAGTCACGCACCTTCATCTGCTCGAAGACCGAAGAAGACGCGGGCCCGACGAACAACTGGGTCGATCCGGCCGAGATGCGCGCCACCATGACCGAGCTGTACCGCGGATGTATGCGCGGTCGCACGATGTTCGTCATCCCGTTCTGCATGGGCCCGCTCGGTTCCGACGATCCGAAACTCGGTGTGGAGATCACCGACTCCGAGTACGTCGTCCTGTCCATGAAGATCATGACCCGCGTCGGCCCGGAGGTCCTCGACCTGCTCGGCGACGACGGCTTCTTCGTCAAAGCACTGCACTCGGTGGGCGCACCGCTCGAGGCCGGGCAGGCCGACGTGCCGTGGCCGTGCAATACGGAGAAGTACATCACCCACTTCCCCGAGGACCGCGAGATCTGGTCCTTCGGTTCCGGCTACGGCGGTAACGCCCTGCTCGGCAAGAAGTGCTACGCGCTACGTATCGCCTCGGTGCTGGCCCGCGACGAGGGCTGGCTCGCCGAGCACATGCTGATCCTCAAGCTCACCAGCCCGGAGAAGAAGGTCCACTACGTCGCGGCGGCGTTCCCGAGTGCCTGCGGCAAGACCAACCTCGCGATGATCCAGCCAACCATCCCGGGGTGGACCGCCGAGACCGTGGGCGACGACATCGCCTGGATGCGATTCGGTGACGACGGCCGCCTCTATGCCATCAACCCCGAGTTCGGCTTCTTCGGCGTCGCGCCCGGCACCAGCGATGACTCGAACCCGAACGCGATGCGGACCATCGAGGCCGGCAACACGCTGTACACCAATGTTGCGCTCACCGACGACGGCGACATCTGGTGGGAGGGCATCGGCGGGGAGAAGCCGGCGCATCTCACCGATTGGACGGGCAACGACTGGACCCCGGACTCCGACCAGAAGGCCGCGCACCCGAACTCGCGCTATTGCACCCCGATCTCGCAGTGCCCGTCGCTGGCCCCGGAGTGGGACGACCCGCAGGGTGTGCCGATCTCGGCGATCCTGTTCGGCGGACGCCGCAAGACGACCGTCCCGCTGGTCACCGAGGCTCGTGACTGGCAGCACGGTGTGTTCATGGGTGCCACCGTGGGTTCCGAGCAGACCGCGGCCGCCGAGGGCAAGGTGGGCACCGTCCGCCGCGATCCGATGGCAATGCTGCCGTTCCTCGGCTACCACGTCGGCGACTACTTCGCGCACTGGATCGACCTGGGCAAGAATGCCGACGCGCAGAAGCTGCCGAAGGTGTTCTACGTCAACTGGTTCCGCCGCGGCGACGACGGCCGTTTCCTGTGGCCGGGCTTCGGCGAGAACAGCCGCGTGCTCGAGTGGATCGTCGGCCGGATCGAGGGACGCAACGAGGGACTGTCCACCCCGATCGGAATCGTCGCGAAGCCCGAGGAGATCAATCTCGAGGGTCTGGACGACGTTCCGGCCGAAGACGTCGCCGCCGCGCTGGCGATGAACCCCGACGAATGGCGTCAGGAGCTCCCGCTGATCGAGGAGCTGTTCGACTTCGTCGGCGACAGGCTGCCCAGCCCGCTGCGCGACGAACTCGACCACCTCAAGCAGCGACTCAGCTAGGGCCCACCGGAACCCGACCGCCCAACCGGCACCACGGAGGCCGAGAGAACCCGAAAATTCGCCGAGAGAACCCAGCCCGTTGATCGGGTTGGGTTCTCTCGCGCTATCCCTGGGTTCCCTCGGCGAATTTCGGGTTCTCTCGGCGCGAAAGGGGGTTCCCTCGGCGAAATTCGGGGCGCCGTCGGGGGCATCCTGGGTTCCCTCGGCGAGGGGGAGCTGGGCTTTCGACGCGAACGGGGCGGGAGAGATCGGGTAGGGTGACCACCCATGAGACTTCGCTTGTGGGGGGCGGTGCTCGTAACCGCCGGTGCCGTGGGTCTTTCCGGAACGACGGTGGGGGCTGCCGATGCGGCCCCGGCACCGAAGACCGTGGTCTCGTTCTACACCGACTCCACGACGATCGGCCGTCTGATCCCCACCTTCGGTGCCATCTCGGGCATCGACCGGACGGGCAACGGTCAGTACGTCCTGGTGTCCACCGATGTCGGCAGGCTCGGTCCGGCGCGCTTCTACACCGCGACCATTCCGTACAACTCGGGGACGGGTTTCGCCGGCGGTCCGGCCGCCGACAGCGGCTCGCCCTTCGTCGGGTTCGGGTCGTCGAACATCGAAACCGGTTCGTCGATGCTCGCAGGACCGGCGGTCGCCGGCGGCGGCACGATCCTGGGCCCGGGGAACCTGCCGATGCTGCCCGGTGCTGCGCAGTTCGAGGGGATCCGTGCCGTCGGCGACGACTACGTGGTGGCCAGTGGCGGTGCGCATCAGTTCGTCCGCGTCCTCGGCCGCAACGGCAGTTATCTTCGGGACCTCCCCCTGCCGAGCGCGTATCGGGTGACGTCGAAGACCGGGCTCAACGGACAGCTCGGGCTGACCGGTGTCGCGGTCGGCCCGGGCAATCGGATCAGCGCGATCACGGCCGGCGGGCTCAAACAGGACCCGCGCACGTCGGCTCGCCTGATCACCTGGGCGGGCCGCGGGACGTCGGAGTACGTGTACCGCACCGACCGCGACAAGGTCGCCGCGGATGTGTTGTCGGTCAACAACACCGATTTCCTGGTGCTCGAGCGGGGCAAGGGTCGTGTGACGCGGATCTACTGGACGACCACCCGGGGTGCGCAGGCGGTGTCGGGTAAGAAGAAGCTCGCCGGTACCGAGAAGGTGATGCCCAAGAAGCCCATCTTCTCCACCGCGCCGCTCCAGGAACTGACGGCCGGCAACATGTCCGGATTGGCCTGGGGCAACTGGATCCCGGGTCCTCGGGGTCAGAAGTATCGGGCCCGGACCCTGTTCGTCGTCACCAACGACGTGTTCGCCGGACCGACCCGGATCCACTCGCTCGAGGTGCAGTTCCCGAAGGGCTGACCCGCCTCGGGGTCATCTCAGGGTGATACCCGATGTCCAAGCTGGCGAGGATTTGGCATCGTGGAGCCATGACAACGGCGCACACCGATAGCCCCGCTCTGCAAACACGCAAGATCGCGGCCGGTGCCGAGGACCTGACGAAGGTCTACGGCTCCGGCGATACCACCGTCGAGGCCCTGCGCGGTATCACCATCGACTTCCCGGCCGGGCAGTTCACCGCCATCATGGGTCCCTCGGGGTCGGGCAAGTCGACCCTGATGCACTGCCTGGCCGGACTGGATGTCGCGACCAGCGGGCGGGTGAGGATCGGCGACGTGGAGCTGACCGGTCTGTCCGACAAGGCGATGACCATGCTGCGGCGCGACCGCATCGGATTCGTGTTCCAGTCGTTCAACCTCGTGCCCACGCTCAGCGCGGCCGAGAACATCACCCTGCCCGTCGACATCGCCGGCCGCGACATCGACAAGGAGTGGTTCGACGCGGTGGTGGGGCGACTGGGCATTGCCGATCGTCTCGACCACCTGCCCAGCGAACTGTCCGGCGGTCAGCAACAGCGTGTGGCGTGTGCCCGTGCTCTCGTCGACAAGCCGGAGATCATCTTCGGCGACGAGCCGACCGGCAACCTCGACTCGCGGTCGTCGGGTGAGGTGCTCGACATCCTGCGTGCGGCCACCGACGAGTTCGGCCAGACGGTGGTGATCGTGACGCACGATCCCCGGGCGGCCTCATACGCGGACCGGGTGGTGTTCCTCGCCGACGGGAAGATCGTGCGCGAACTGACCAGCCCGTCGGCCGACGACGTCTTCGAAGTGATGAAGAACCTCGACAACGGGCCGGCGACCGCCGAGGCGGGCTCCCCGGAGCCGGCCACCCCCGCCGCCGACGGCGAATCCGAGCAGGTCGGCTGACACATGGCCTCCTCGGTGATGCGCCGGGTTTCGTTGCGAAACCTGCGGGCGCACAAGCTCCGCCTGTTCCTGACCGTCTTCTCGATCGTGCTCGGGACCTGCTTCGTGGCCGGGTCGATCGTGTTCACATCGACCGTCTCCAAGGCCTTCAACGACATCTTCGACAACGCCGCCCCCGGTGTCGCGGTGGAGATCACGCCGAAGAACTCGCAGTCCCCGGGCGTGCCGCAGTCGGTGGTCGACGAGCTCACCGCCCAGAAGCAGGAACTCGGCATCGACCGGATCGTGCAGAACTACACCGGGCTGGTGACCATCGCCAACAGCGACGGGAAGGCGTTGCAGACCGGCGGGGCACCCAGTGTCGGCACCGCCTACATCCCCCCCGACCAGTCGCTCGACCCGGGCGCCGAGCCGCTGCTGCCGGGTGGACGGGCGCCCACCGCCCCCGACGAGATCGTGCTGAACTCGTCGGCGGCCAAGGAGGCCGGTCTCGAGGTCGGGTCGACGACGAAGGTCGTCCTCGGCCAGGGATCGGCGCAGCCGCGCGAGGTCACCGTTGTCGGCCTGATCGAACTGCCCGGGTCCACCGGCGGTTACGTCAACGTCCAGTTCGACAAGACGACGGCGAGCCAGTTGTTCTCCGACGGTGACCACGCCGCGCAGGTCGACATGTCCGCGGTCGACGGCGTGACACCCGACGAACTCAAACAGCGCGTCGAGAACGCCCTGCCCGCCAACACCTACGAGGTGCGGACCGGGGATCAGGTGCGTCAGGATCAGAAGGACAGCGTCAACGAGTTCCTGACGATCTTCACCGCCATCCTGTTGGCGTTCGCGGCGGTCGGACTCATCGTCGGTACTTTCATCATCTACAACACCTTCTCGATGATCGTCGCGCAGCGGAACCGGGAACTCGCACTGCTGCGGGCCGTCGGCGCCAGCCGCAAGCAGGTGTCGCGCTCGGTTCTGTTCGAGGCCTTCGTGGTCGGATTGATCGGCGGCATCGTCGGCCTCGGTATCGGCATCGGGCTCGCGGCCGGCCTGCAGGCCTTGACGACAGCGATGTCGGGACTGCCCGACGCTCCGCTGCAGATCGGCGTCCCGGCGATCACCGCGGCCCTGTTCGTCGGCGTCGTGGTCACCATGATCAGCGCCTGGGTACCGGCCGTGCGCGCCTCGAAGGTGCCGCCGGTGGAGGCCATGCGGGCCGGCATGGCCGAGGGGACCGCCGCATCGCTCCGGATGCGTACCGTCGTCGGCGTCCTCCTCGGCGTGGCCGCGCTGGTGGTGATCATCATCGGCGCCACGGGAGTCGGAGTCGGACCGGCGATCGCCGTCGGTGCCGGTGCCGCCATGGCCATCGCGGCCGTGGTGCTGGCCGGTCCCGCGATGTCACGGCCCGTGGTCGGTGCGCTGGGATCGGTGATCGGCGCCCCGTTCGGCAAGATCGGCCGGTTGGCCCGTACCAACGCGGTCCGCAATCCGCGGCGCACCTCGGCCACGGCGTTCGCCCTGACGCTGGGTCTGCTGCTGGTGGCGGTGATCGGCACGCTGGGGACCTCGTTCAAGGGCACCGTCAACGAGATGGTGGACAAGGGCCTGACCGCCGATTTCATCGTCGCCGGGACCAACAATCT
>NZ_BAHC01000063.1 GCF_000298195.1 Gordonia rhizosphera NBRC 16068
AGTCGCAATTACGAGATCCACCAAGGCCGCAGTCGCCTCATCTGGAGGATCTGTGACCAACTGGTCGTAAAGGTCTGCGTACCTGCGGATTTCCTTGATGACTTCGGTCGCCTTGAGCCCTCTGGCGAGGAGCCAAGCCTTGAAATCATCAAACAGACGTTCCACGGATACGACCTCGCCTGTCCGCGCAGTCAGCCAGTAGGCAATCACCTGGTCCAGCCGGCTCCGCTTGATGCGACCAGTCACGGTCTCGGCCCGCCACTGACGGCTATCGAGTGGTAACCAGTGGTCGACAAGTAGGGACTCGGCTAGGTGCCGTTCGCCTTGGTCTTCGACGAGCCGGAAGAGCAAGTTCTTGACCAGATCAGACTGAGATAGCTCAACACCTCGGTGGTTAAGTGCTTCAAAGATCACTTGGGCGTTATCGGTCTTCTCCAGAGTGATGCGCACCAGCGCAATCCGAGTCTCGAGCGCGCTGTGCAGGGCGTCTAGCCTGTCGCTGGGGTCACCATCGCAGGTCGCCCAATCTCGGATGGCATCCTCGAACCACAGCCGAGCTTCCGAGATGCGGTGTGCACCATCTGGGCACGGTTCCTGATCGTCGGGCCTTCGTACCGCCCACAGGTATTGAGGGCGATCCTGCGGAAGTGGCCAAAGCTTGTATTTGTCGTCCGGCCATTTCTCGTGAACCGCTTTCTGGTCGTTCTCTACCCACGCATCAAAGCGGCCTGCGGCGCTGTTTGCTCCCAGCTCTGTCGCTACTGAGCGTGCGGCAGCCAACATCACCTGCAAGGTGGTCAGTCGCTGCTGTCCGTCGACCAGAATCGATCCTCCGAGGCGCTGCGGATGGCTCGGAGTGGCCTTCACCACGATGGCGCCGAGAAAATACGTTGGTGGCTCCTCGGGCCAGTCGCCAGTAAGCATATTGCCTACGACTCCGTCAGCCGCAGCAGCAATGTCGTTCCAGAGTGGCAGCCAGTTGCGCTCCTGGCCCCACACGTAAGGACGCTGGAACATCGGGATCTCATAGCGATGATTGTCGAAGAAGATCGCTCCGAGCTTGACATCTCCGGCTTGCATACGGCTCCTTACTAACGGACCATTCCGACCCTAGTTCGAGCGCGGAAGCCTGTCAGCCGGTCGCGGCGCTGCAGTTGAGTTGGAATCAGGATGATGTGTGCCAGAGCCATGGGATGTGTGTGCCAGCCTATCGATCTGCGGACTCGGCGTCCTGGTCAGACCCAATTCCAAACATGCCCCACCACCTCGTGAACTCCACTGTGAACTGTTCGCCGCCGACCACAATGTCGGCAAGATCCTCGCGCCTCGTACGCCCATAGTTATGCATAGTTATGGCTCTGGAAAGAACTGCGGCCGCCAGACTCATAAGTTATGAATTCTGACGACTAAGTTATGAATTCTGACGACCATCCACGGCCTGGATATCCGGCACCGCCATTGACGCGGCCGTCCTGGCTCACCAACCCCGGAGCATGAAGCGGCCCGGGCAGAGCATTCGGATGACGGACATCCCCAAAGTCCGACGGGAGATGATCCGCAGACTTCGGTAGGGTGCGAGCGAACGATGTCGGGGGACGGGCAGATTTCTGCCAATCGGGGGTTTGAGAATCATGGTGTCGGGGGGACACGAGCCGGACTGGTTCGGCGATATTCCGGCGTGGCCGGCGACCGGACGGATGCCGGCGCGTGAGCTGGCGAGCGCACTGACCGCGGCACGGGTGGCCACACTCGAACCCGGCACGCCCACCACTGCGATGCAGGGCCAGGAGTCCTTCCTGCCCACGGCCGAATCGGCGGTCGACTGGACGGTTCCCGACGCGTCGGCGTCCGATGGACCGAGCCTCGACGACCCGTTCGAGCAGATGCGGCTCAATCCGGTGACCCCGGAGAAGAAGAGCGGCCCGACACGCTTCTGGACAGGCCATCGCGGGACATTGTTGGGTGCGGCCGCCGTCCTGGTCGTGTTGGGTGCGGCCGCCGGGGTCGCCCTGTCCCAGGCCGGTGGCGGCACCGAGCAGATGACCAACCAGGCGGCGGAGTCGACCACGGCGATCACCTCGTCAGCACCCGTCGACACCTGCCCCGCGCTCGTCGATGGAGGGGTCACCACCGGCGATGGGCCCGGCGACCAGAACTCCGGCGCGGGTGCCATCCTGGCGTTCAACCACGCCTACTACGTCTCCCGGTCCGCAGCCCGGGCGCGCGCGGTCTCAGCACCGAATGCCGTTGCGTCCGAAGACGTCATGCAGCAGTACATCGACCAGCGTCCGGTCGGGACGACCCATTGCCTCTCGATCACCGATGAGGGCAACAACACCTATGACGTCGTTCTGACCGAGTACCCGCCGGGCGCCGCGACGATCGTCTATCACCAGATCATCCGGACCGTCGAGTCCGACGGCAAGACCTACATCGCCTCGATCAAGGCGGTCGACTAGGCCCAGAGGCCTGGTCCTCGTGACCTGACACCTTGCTGCGCACCGTGCGCAGCGGCCTTCTTCTCCTGCGACTTCACTCGAAGACGCCAACGAAAGGACGCTCGACAGCATGGCTCACCCACCCAAGCGGCGCCCCCGGCACCGCGCGGCCGATTCCCGCCACAGCTCGGTCCGGGTGTCGGTCACCTCCGCAGCCCTGGCCGCGTCGATCGCGACCGGTGTCGGCGCGGGTCTCGCACACGCGGTCCCGGAACAAGGCGGGACGAGCCCGAGCGACACCGCACCTCAGCAGGGCGGCACCACGCCGGCGCCGAGTCCCGGAACACCGGAGCAGGGTGGCACCACCCCCATTCCCGAGACCGCACCGGTCTACGCGCCCGGTCCCGGATCGCTGCCGGCCCCGCCCCAGGAAGCTCCCTACCAGCCGTACGTCGCGCCGAGCACCTACACCGCGCCGACCTACGACGACGAGTACGAGGCGGCACCGATCCAGGCGCTGCGCGCCCCCGGGCCCGCCGCACCCGTGCGCCCGATCGCACCGCCGCCCAACAAGATCCGAATCGGCAACTACATCACCGACATCCCCGACGAGGATGTGAACTCGATCAACGCGTGGGCCGCCTACGGTGAGGCCAAGATCGCTCAGGGGTTGATCTCGATGGGCGTCCCGGAGGATGAGGCGTCCCGTCAGGCGGCGGCGACCATCATCGGGGTCGCCAGTGGTGGCGCGGCGGGAGCGGCGGCGGTCGGCATCCCGGCAGCGGCCACGGGGGCTGCGGTGGGCGCGGTGGTCGGCATCCCGGTGGGCGCGGTCGTCGGCGCGATCTACAACGGTGTCACCTTTTCCGGACTGCTGGCCATCCCGGGAGTCGGGTGGGAGCCGTGGCTCGGCATGGTCGGCCTCGGCGCCGGCGCCGGAGCGCTCATCGGCATCCCGGTCGGTGCAGCCGTCGGTGCCGCCGCATTGGGTGCGGCCGGCGCGGTCGCGGGAGCCGTCGCAGGCGGTACCGCCGGCGGTGCACTGGCCTACGCACTCGGCGCCGGCGACCCGGGAGCCAACCCCGACGAGCCGTGGAAGCAGGGCGATGCCGAGTCTCTGCCGAACCCGCAGGCCAATCAGTTCGAACTCACGTTGCCCGCCGACAAGGCGCAGCAGGCGGGCCTGCCGTCGGTCGACTTCACCGTGAACATGCGCGGCGACGTCAGCCTGCAGATCGGCTCGCTCGAAACCGGCTGGTCCGCGGAGCAGGCCCTCGCGCCGTACCGGGCCCTCGGGATCGTCGGGGCGCAGCAGGAGCAGAACGCGCGCGCGGCGACCAAGCAGAACGCCCCGATGGTCGAGCAGGTGATCCCCGGCATGCAGATCACCTGGCCGCAGGAAGTCGCGCCCACCTCTGATCCGCCCACCGTCTGATCCACCCACGACCGGTTCGCGTCGATGACGTCACCCGTGCCTACACTGACGGACGAGACGCGCCCGGGACAGCCGTGTCGGGTACACCGCACGTGAGCAGGCGCGAGGAGAACGGGAACCCAACGCGATGTACGAGGAAGAACAGGAACAGACCGTCCCGATAAGTCCGCCGCCGACCGCCGAACAGACCGTCGTCGTGTGCGGAACCGCGGGCGGGGTGGGGACGTCGGTGATCTCCGCGCTGCTCGCCGAGTATCGGGCCGCGACGACCCTGGGCGGCGCGTCGTGGTGGATCGACGCGGCCGGCAACGACGGCGACCTGCACCAGCGGTTGCGGGCCACGGGTGATCCGGTGTTGCTGCGCTCGACCCTCGGCGCCGGACTGTGGCCGTTGCCCGAGGAGGCGACGGTGACCGACGCGATCCTCAACGCGTGGCGGTTCGGCGCGGTACCCGTCGTCGACGCCGGGGCCCGGCCACTGACCATCCTCGACGATCTGTGTGAACCCGAGATGTCTGTTGTCACACCGATCCTCGTCGTCGGCCCGAGACCCGATCTGCTCAACCGGGCCCGGGAGATCTTCACCGAATGGGAACGAACCGGCGTGCTGCGTCGCGCGATCGTGGTGATCTGCAACCAGATTCCGGGACTCGACCACCAGGGTCTGACCGGCCTGTTGACCGACGTGGTGTCGGGTCAGGTCGCCGGTGTCGTCGGCATGGACTACGAACCCGTGCTCGGTGAGGGCACCGCACTCGACCGGGAGGCCCAGGAGCGGTTCGCCCCCCACACGTGGGAGGTGCTGCAGGCCCTGGTCACCCACACGACCGCGGCGCGGCCGCAATCGCCTGCCGCTCAGCAGTAGCGTGAACCCGCCCCGCGGGCGCGGCTACGATCCCTGCCCGGAGATCCAGAAGTAGGTACCCAGCGCCGCCACCAGCACGATGATGTAGAGCCATCCGATCCAGATCGCCACGCGCGCAAAGGGTCCGCCGAGCTCCCCGGTTCGGGCGATGGTCGAGCGGGCGCGGTAGCCGAGGATGAGGCCGATCGGCGCGGTTATCCCGAGGAGCGACAGGACCAGCGCCCAGATCGCGGTGCGGTTGGTCCGGGTGGCCCGTTTCGACGTGTTCGGGCGGGCCGGATCGCGCTGGGTCCGCGTGGACACGGTCTCCTCCGGAGCATCTGTCGTGGCGGCGGCCGATGGTCGATCGCCGGGAGTCGCGGTGCCGAGGGGTTTGAAGTCGTCCCCGTCGGTGAGGAACGGCTCGGGCCGGGCGGCGCGCGTCGGGGACTCGGCCGCGGACGCCATCCGCGTCGTCGGGCCCTCGGACCGGGAATCGGGAGCCGTGCCGGCGGCACGCGTGGGCGCCGCAGTCGGTGTCGGGGTGTTCGCAGTCGGTCCGCCCGTGGGTCGTGAACCGGCCGGCGGCGGTCCGGGCCGCCCGGCGACACCCTGCCCGGCGGGAGGACCCTGCGCACCCTGGGTGCCCGCCGGCGGCGGCCCGGCGCGGCCCGGAGGTGGGGAACCCCGACGCCCCTGGGGCGGCCGGTAACCCGGCGGAGGAGGGGCACCGGGGCCACTACCACCGGGAGCCGGCGGTCGCCCGGTGGCCGGAGCGGCGTTCCAGGTCGGCGTCGTGGCCTCGCCACGACCGGAGTGCCGGGGCGGGCCGGACGGCGGTGCGGCCCCGGGAACGCCCGATCGGGGCGGGTCGGACTGGCGAGGCGGGGGACCGGTTTGCCGTGAGCGGGTCGACGGTGGAACGGTCTGCGGTGGACGGGGGGTCGATGACGGCGATGCCGACCGGGCCGGGGGCGGCGGTGACTGGGTGTCCGACCGTCGCGGTGCAGGATCGGGAGCCGGCGGGGTGGGTCCCGACCGGTTCGGACCGGGCGTCGCACCGGAGCCGCGGCCACCCGGACCCGATGGCAACGGACCCGATGGCAACGGACCCGGCGCGGTCACCGGTCCCGACGGTGGTCGCTCCCACGGGGCGGCCACCCGAGGACTCGGCGGCGCGGCTTCATCATCCGTCGCCGGGCCGGCCGCAGCCGAACCGGCGGTGGAACTCGAGCTGTCGTCGGACGTCACCACTACAAATTACCGCCGTACGTGGGGCAAACGGGGGGCTACCGGTCGGAGCGGGCCCGGACGGCGCGCATCGAGGAGCACGATCAGGACGCCGCTGACGTCGTGCCGTCCCGGTACGCGGCGAGATCCTCGACGCGCGGCACGGTCGCCGACACCGGGGGGATATCGCTGCGCGACCGGCGGATCGCCGTCGCCACCGCACCGGCGGCCAGCACGGCGACCAGCGCCGCCAACACGGCAAAGAGGGATTTCTTGGTCATACCCCCAGCGTGCCAGCAGACCCGCCGACCTGCCACGCCGGGGCATATCCGCACCGTTCTCGGCGGAGCGCGATGCGGTCTCGGCGGCAAGTGGTTGGATGGTGGTGTGACTACTCAGAAGCAGACCGCGACGATCCACACCAATCGCGGCGACATCGTTGTCG
>NZ_BAHC01000062.1 GCF_000298195.1 Gordonia rhizosphera NBRC 16068
GGTCTGCCCCAGCTGCCGCATCGCTTTCGGGCTCAGCCGCAGCTGCCCGTCGGAAGTGCGGTCGAAGAAGCCTTGCTCCGACAACGCCTTCTCCAACTCGGCGAGTCGTCGTGCGTCGACGGCCGCCTCGTCACCCAGTTGCCGTGCCAGCGCGTCGATGTCGATGTCGTCGAGCTGCGCACCCGCATACTGTTGGGAGAGTTGCTCACTGAGGGCCTCGAGTTCGGAGATGTCGCGCAACGCCGCGGCACCTTCGCCGAGTCCCATCGGCTGATCCCCCTGAAACGACTGGGCATTGTCCCAGTCCAGACCCGGACGCGCCTGCCGTAACGCCGAATCCATCTGTGCGAGTTGACTCATCAGCTCAGGAGAACCGAAGGCCTGCTGCGCGAGCTGATCGAGTTCGGCTCGTTGTTCGGGCGTCAGCGAGTTGTAGAACTGCTGCGCGGCCGCGGCCCGCTGGGCCAGCGAGTCGATGAGTTCTTCGGTGTTGCGGGGGTTCTCCGGGAAGAAGTCACCGTGTTTCTCCATGAAGTCGTTGAACTGTTCGGTGGTGTCCTCGCCCCGGTTATGCGCGTCGAGCAACTCGTTGAGATCCGACAGCATCTCCGAGACGCGTTGTCGATCTTGGTCGTTCGCCCCTTCGAGGGCCTCTTTCATCCCGGCGAAACGCTGATCGAGCAGTTCGCGCCCGAGCAGGTCCTTGATCTTGTCGTAGTCCTCCCGGGCCTGCGGGCTGCGCCAATCATAGTCGGCGAGTTCCTCAACGGCCTGCGCTGTCGACGGTGGCAGACTACCGATCTGCATCTCGGCGAAGCGCGCATCGTCGTCGAGGTCCCGGGCGAGTTGCTTGCGCTCCTCGAGGAGCGCATGGTCGAGCAGTTCGCGGATCTCGGCGAACGTACCGTCGAGGTTGCGCTTCTTGAGCAGCTCCTGACGACGCCGGTTGACCTGCTCGCGCAGCCGGTCGAGCCCGCGCGTGTCCTGCGAGCCCCGACGCAGGAACTCCCGCAACGCACGCTGCGGCGACGTGCCGGCCATCACGTCGTCGCCGATTTCGCGCAACGCCTCCCGCAGGTCCACCGGGGGCGCAAGCGGATCCGGCCCACCGGTGTAGCGCTGGTATTGAGCACGGTGAAATGTTCTGCGGGCCATAGCTTGTGCCCCTTAGGTCGGTTGGTTGAGCTCAGCCATAGATCGTCTGCCCGGTTTCATCGGCCTCCTTGCCGATCCGCCGTGCCAGGAACAGGCCCTCGAGCGCGAGTTCGACGGCGCTGGCTCGTTCGCCGTCGATCTCGGCGTCGAGGCGTTCGGCGATCTCGTCGAGGACCTCGGCGGTGATGTCGGGCGAGGGGATCGAGTCGAGCAGGTCCGCGGCGGGCACCCGGTCGCCGGTGACCACCGGCTCACCGTTCTCCAGGGCTGTCACGAGCGGCGCCATGTCGATACCGCCGAGGTGGGCACGGACGGTGTCGGCCACCGACTTCCGCATCAGGTGCTCGAGGATCTCGAGTTCGCGGCCCTCTTCACCCGACTCGAACTCGATCTTGCCGCGCAGCACCTCAACGACCGATTCGAGGTCGACGACCCGCGCCACCGGCACCTCCTCGCCGGCCACCGTCGCCCGGTGCAGTGCGGCCGCCGCGACCGTCTCCGCCCCGGCGATGGAGAACCGCGCCGACACACCCGACCGCTGGTCGATGGACGGATGGTCACGGGCGTAGCGGGTGAACCGCGCCAGGATCTCGGTGATGAACGTCGGCACCGTCGCGGTGAGATCGGCCTCCTGCTCGATCACGGCGATCTCGTCGTCGAGTTCCAACGGGTAGTGCGTGCGGATCTCGGCTCCGAAGCGGTCCTTGAGCGGGGTGATGATCCGGCCGCGGTTGGTGTAGTCCTCGGGATTGGCACTTGCCATCACGAGCACATCGAGCGGTAGCCGCAACGTGTAGCCACGGACCTGGATGTCGCGCTCCTCCATCACGTTGAGCATCGACACCTGGATGCGTTCGGCGAGGTCGGGCAGCTCGTTGATGGCGACGATGCCGCGATGGGCCCGCGGGATGAGGCCGAAGTGGATGGTTTCCGGGTCGCCGAGGCTGCGACCCTCGGCCACCTTCATCGGGTCGATGTCACCGACGAGGTCGGCCACCGAGGTGTCGGGGGTGGCGAGCTTCTCGCTGTAGCGCGCGCTGCGGTGGCGCCACTCGATCGGCAGGTCGTCGAGCAGGTTGGCCGCCTTGCGGATCGACGCGGGCGTGATGGGCTCGTACGGATGTTCGCCGAGTTCCGCCCCGGCAATGATCGGTGTCCACTCGTCGAGCAGGCCGACCAGGGTCCGCAGGATGCGCGTCTTGCCCTGTCCGCGTTCGCCGAGCATCACCACGTCGTGGCCGGCGATCAGCGCCCGTTCGAGCTGTGGGATGACGGTGGCCTCGAAACCGACGATGCCCGGCCACGGGTCCCGGCCCTCCCGCAGGGCGGTCAACAGGTTGTTGCGGATCTCGTCGCGCACGCTGCGCTGGACATGGCCGCTGGCACGCAGTTCACCCAGGGTACGGGCGGACGGGTGGCGGGTTTCGGTGGTCTGGGAGGTAGGGCTGGTGAAGTTCTCCTCTGGCACCTTCTCCACGGTACTCCGCCTCCCGTGGGCCGCACGTCGGGAAATTCCTCGGCGAGAACGGCCCGCGCGGATCGGGGCAGCGCTCAGGACGCGACGTGCGAGTACGGGTCGCGCCCGATGAACCCGATGAGCCGGGTGACCGGGTCCGCGTCGGCGGGGACCGCCACCGGCGGACCGTACTGCCCTGACGACCGCAGCAGGTCCTCGATCCCGATCATGCCGTCGAGGAGTTGTTGAGCGAACTCCTCGTCGAGGTCGGCCGGGCGGCCTGCGGCGGTCGCGAGGTCCCAGGTGTGCATGAAGACGTCTGCGGTGTAGAAGCGGTCGACGGCGTCGGCGAGGCGATGTTCACCGGCCATCGGGTGCGCGAACAGGTCGTCGGCGGACGGGCCGTCGAGCAACGCCTGCACAGCCGCCACCTGGCTCGCCCACGCGGCCGACGGATCATCGGCCACCGAAGGCCCCTGTGGCAGTTGCACTCCCCCGCCGGCCAGGAAGCCCGGGAACCACTCGACGAGGTGGGCGACGACGTCGCGCGCCACCCACCCGTCGACCGGCGACGGGGCGTCCCAATTGGTCACCGCGCCAACCTGTTCGGTGAAGCCGGCCGCGACCGCGCGATGCCGGTCCGCCGGCGACAGACCGATGATTGATGCGGCCACGCCTCACACCTCTCCCGACGAGAGCAGGCCGTCGAGCTTGGCGTAGCCCTCGTTGACGCCCGTTTCCATCCCGGAGGCGAGCCAGCCATCGCGGTCGGCGAAGCTGTCACACAGCGACTGGGCATGCAACCGGGTCATGCCGTCGCCGAGGTCGGTGAACCACAGGGTTTCCAGCGCGACGTGGTCGGGCATGCCCTCGAAGGTGAAGGTCTGCACGATCTTCTCGTCGGAGACGGTGTGGAAGCACCCGCGGAACCCGAACTCCTCGTCACCCCGCGACGAGACGTAGCGCCAGCTGCCGCCGTCGCGGGCATCCCAGTCGACGATGCGACTGCTGATCGAGTCGGGTCCCACCCACCGGACGAACAGTTCGGGGTCGGTGTGCGCCTTCATCAACTGGGCGGGTGTGGCCCGGAAGTCGCGGGTGATGCGGATGATGGGAACTTCCCGATCGGCCTCGATCACGGCCTCGGGGTAGCGGGTCTGTACTGCGCTCATGACGCCTTTCCTTTCCTCGGTGGTTTCTCGTCCGTGTGGCGCTGCGCCGCGGGACCTTCGTTCATTTCTGCCAGCAGGGCGTCGAGGCGCTGGTACCGCTCCTCCGCCTGCCGGCGGTACCGCTCGATCCACTTGGTCATGAGGTCGAACACCTCCGCTTCCAGGTGGACCGGGCGGGTTTGCGCCTCCCGGCTTCGGGTCACCAGGCCGGCGTCCTCGAGCACCTTGAGGTGCTTGGACACCGCCTGGATGCTCACGTCGTAGGGCTCGGCGAGCTGACTGACCGTCGCGTCGGACGCCGCCAGACGCGCAACCATGTCACGCCGGGTGGGGTCCGCCAAGGCGGCGAACACCTTCGACAACTCGTCTGCCACCGAACCTCCTCAACCATTTGGTTGAATACAAGCCTGCGCCCGCATCGTCACGTTGTCAACCCCTTGGTTGAATAAGGATCCGACCGACGCACCAAATCTGCCGACAGAACCCAACAATTCGCCGACAGCACCCCGAATCTCGCCGACGGCACCCGGGATCTCGCCGACGGCACCCAGAATGTCGCCGACGGCACCCAGAATGTTGCCGACAGCACCCGAATTCTCGCCGCCAGAACCATGCCGTCACGCGACGACTTCCGACGACCGATGCCGTCGACGAACTCTCGGGTTCCGTCAGCGGTCTCCTGCCCGACGGCCCGGCGCCCGATTACCGGAGGTCAACGACCCTGTCGCCGGGAGTGTCGTCGTACAGCGCGGCGATCTCGTCGGCGTACTTCGCGGAAATGGGCTTGCGGCGCAGCTTCATCGTCGGCGTCAGCTCTTCGCCACCCAGGTCCCAGGCCACGGGCAGGATGGTGAACCGTTTGATCTGTTCAACCCTCGACAGTCTGCCGTTTCCGTTCCGGATGGCCGCGGTCACCTCTTCCACGACGGACGGATGCGTGGACAGTGTGGCGACATCGGCATCGGGCATGTCGAGCATCTTCGCCCGCGCCGCCGCCGCGTCCGGGTCGAGCACCACCAGCGCCGAGATGTATGGCTTGTCGTCGCCGATGGCGGCGACCTGGCCGATCAGCGAGGACGCCGCCTTCATCGTGTTCTCGATGTTGGTGGGCGACATGTTCTTACCCGCCTCGCTGATGATCAGTTCCTTCTTACGGTCCACGATCGTCACGAATCCATCGGCGTCGATCGTCGCGATGTCGCCGGTGGCCAGCCACCCGTCGGCATCGATCGTCTCCGCGGTCTTCTCGGGCATATTGCGATAACCACGCATCACCACCGCACCTCGGATCAACAACTCGCCGTCGTCAGCCACCTTCACTTCCACACCGGTGAGTGGCTTACCCACTGAGCCGAGCCTGAAATCCTCGGCGGTGTTCATGGTTCCGACGCAAGTCGTCTCCGACATCCCCCATCCCTCCAGCACCGGGATGCCGAGACCGAGGAAGAACTGCAACACGGTAGGCGGAATAGCAGACGCGCCTGAGATCGCGGAACGAAGATCGTCCATGCCCAGTGCCGCGCGGACCTTCTGCAGGATCAGCCTGTCCGCCAGGGCGTGCTGAATCCTGCCAATCGGACCCTGCTGACGTCCGTCAACGTACGCGGCGGCCGAAGCCGCGCCCGCGCCCAGCGCCCACGTGGCCAGTTTCTGCTTCACCGGACTGGTCTCCTCGGCGAGTCTCGCCTCGATGCCCGCTCGAATCTTCTGCCACACCCGCGGGACCCCGAAGAAGATGGTCGGCCGTACCTCCGGCAGGGCCGCTGCAACCTCCCTCGGGTCCGGCACCGTTGTCACCTGAGTGCCGAACACCATGTTGATCAGGTGGGAGAAGACACGCTCGGCAATATGTGCCGCAGGCAGATAGGAGATGACCCGGTCGTCGAAGGTGGGCTTTATGATCGGTCGCGACGCGAGGCCGCACGCGACCACGTTGCGGTGGCTGATCTCGACTCCCTTGGGCGGGCCGGTGGTGCCCGAGGTGTAGATCAGGATTGCGAGATCGTCGGGTTGCACGGCGCGCCACGACGCCTCGAAGTCGAAGCCCTCGGGCGCCGGTGCCTGCTCGAGATCGGCCAGCGTCATGGCGTCGCCGGCCGCACCGTCCACGACGATCGTGGTGCTCACTGCGGTGTCGGCGGCGCGGATGGCCGGCAGGAACACCTGCTCGGTGATCACTACCGTGTTCGCGGCATCCTTGAAGAGGTATTCGATCTGCTCGGGCGAACTGGTGTTGTAGATGGAGAACGGGGTCGCGCCGAGATGTAGCACGGCGGTGTCGACCAGATGGAACTCGGGACGGTTGGTCAGCATGATGCCGACCGTGTCGCCGTGACCGATCCCCAACGCGGCCAACCCTTGTGCGATGCTATGAACCCGTCGGCCGTACTCCGCCCAGGTGATCTCCTGAATGCCGCCGACGGTCCGCAACGCCACTGCGGATGGCCGAATACGGATCGTTTCCTGAAAGGCCTCGGGCAGCGTTGCCACGTCGGCGCCGCTCTCGTGCGGATATGTTATGCGTTCGGTCGACTGATCCATCAGCGATACTGGCCATTTCGTGGGTGGTCGAACGAGGACAGGCGCGGACGATGGGATCGTCGTAGTCAGTGAGCTTCGGAGGTCTCGAGGTTCAGGGTATCGCTTTCACCCGGTCGTGGAGGATGAATTGAATGGTCGAATGACAAGCACAGCAGGAAAACCCGAAGCCCATATTTGACTTGACCAATGGCGAGCCGCTCGTGCTTCCGCGCCCCTCATGCTCTCGGCGAGATTTCGGGTGCTCTCGGCGGCATTCCGGGTGCTCTCGGCGGCATTCCGGGTGCCGTCGGCGGCATTTCGGGTGCCGTCGACGAGATTTCGGGTGCCGTCGGCGAGAAACCGGGTGCCGTCGGCGAGGGCGGGGTCAGCCGACGGCGAGCCAGACGGCGAGGGCGAGTCCGCCGATCCCGACGACGATGCGCAACGGCTCTGCCGGAAGGCGTTTCACGACGGGCGGACCGCACCACCCACCGGCGAGGCAGCCGATGGCCATCGCGAGAGCGGCCGTCCAGTGCACCGGACCGAAGATCATGAAGCCGACGGCGGCGACGGTGTTGGCGATCCCCAGGAACACCGACTTCGACAGCGCCGCGCGCCACAGCGGTTCACTGGTGAGTACCAGCATCAGCGCGAGCACCATGATGCCGGCGCCCGCGCCGAAGTAGCCGCCGTATACCGAGATCAGGGTGAGCCCGACCAGCCACGCCCACGGGCGGTCGGAGTGGCTCGTGGCCCACCGACGCAGCACCGGCTGACACAGCAACGACACCGCCGCCAGAGCAACCAGGAACGGCACGATGGCCTCGAAGGCCCCCGGCGGGGTGATGAGCAGCGTCACCGCGCCGATCGTCCCGCCGACGAGGGAGGCGACCGCGCCACTGATCAGCCGGCGCCGATCACCGTCGAGCAGCACCCGGCCGGACTGTGCGGTGCTGCCGATGCCGACCGCCACCAACGACACCGTGTTGGTGACGTTCGCGGCAATCGGGTTGAGGCCCACCGCGAGCAGCGCCGGGTAGCTCACCACCGACGCCAGCCCGGTGATGTAACCGATCAGTCCGGCACCGAACCCCGCGGCGACCAGGAAGGCGAGTTCCGCCGCGCTCACCGGCGCGGCGACTCAGTGCGCGAAATGTCGGGCACCCGTGAGGTACAGGGTCACACCGGCTTCCGAGGCCGCTTCGATCACCTCGTTGTCGCGGATCGACCCGCCCGGCTGCACCACCGCGCGGACGCCACCGTCGATGAGCACCTGCAGCCCGTCCGGGAAAGGGAAGAACGCGTCGGAGGCGGCGACACTGCCGGCCGCGCGGTCACCGGCGCGGTTGACCGCCAGGTGCGCCGAGTCGACGCGGTTGACCTGCCCCATGCCGACGCCGACCGACGCACCGCCACTGGCCAGCAGGATGGCATTGGACTTGACCGACCGGCAAGCGCGCCATGCGAATTCGAGGTCGGCGAGCATGTCGGGATCGGCCGGGGCCCCGGCCGCCAGCGTCCAGTTCGCCGGATCGTCGCCGTCGGCGTCGAGGATGTCGCGCTGCTGCAGCAGGATGCCGCCCGAGACAGGACGCATCTCGATCCCGCCAGGGTGCGGCGGAACCGCACGCAGAATGCGGATGTTCTTCTTGCGCATCAGGACCGACAGCGCGCCGTCGGCAAATCCCGGCGCGATGATGACCTCGGTGAAGATCTCGGCGACCTGCTCGGCCATCTCGACGGTGATCTCACGGTTGGCCGCGATGACACCACCGTAGGCGCTGACCGGGTCGCAGGCGTGCGCCTTGCGGTGGGCTTCACCGATGTCGGCGCCGACCGCGATACCGCACGGGTTGGCGTGCTTGATGATCGCCACCGCGGGCACATCGAAGTCGTGCGCGCTGCGCCAGGCGGCGTCGGAATCGGTGTAGTTGTTGTAGCTCATCTCCTTGCCGTGCAGCTGTTCGGCAGAGGCCAGCCCGACCGGATTGTCGTTGGAGAGGTAGAGAGCCGCGGCCTGATGCGGGTTCTCGCCATAGCGCAGGACCGACGACCGCGTCCAGGTGCCGCCGACCCACTCCGGGAACACCGACGGCTCGGCCTGCTCGTCCTCCGCGGCCGCGGCGGGTGCGACGACGCTCGACATCCACGAGGCGACGGCTACGTCGTAGTCGGCGGTGTGCCGGAAGGCCTTGGCGGCGAACTGCTGCCGCTGCGCGAGGGTGAAACCGCCCGAGGCCGCGGCGGTGGCGACGGCCTCGTAGTCGGACGGATCGACCACCACGGCGACACTGGGATGGTTCTTGGCGGCGCCGCGCACCATCGATGGGCCGCCGATGTCGATCTGCTCGATGCACTCGTCCGGCGACGCACCCGACGCGACGGTCGCGGTGAACGGATACAGGTTGACGATGACGAGATCGAAAGCCGCGACACCGAGTTCGGCGAGCTGATCGACGTGGCTCTGCTTGCGGCTGTCGGCGAGGATGCCCGCGTGCACCTTCGGGTGCAGCGTCTTGACACGTCCGTCGAGACATTCGGGGAAGCCGGTCAGCGTGGACACCTCGACCACCGGCACACCGGTGTCCGCAATGGTTTTCGCGGTGGAGCCGGTGGAGACGATCTCCACCCCGGCGGCGTTCAGCGCCGTCGCCAGTTCCGCGAGCCCGGCCTTGTCGTACACGCTGACCAACGCACGGCGGATCGGTCTGCGGGAGTTGCCGGAGGGACTCTGTGCGTTCACGGGATGGAGGCCTTTCGTCCGTCGATCACTACACCTTTGGTGACGACATCCGTCACCACGTCGGCGAGCAGTACCCGCTCGACCGACTTGATTCGTTCATGGAGCGACGCTTCGGTGTCGTCGGCCCGGACCTCGACGGCGCGCTGCGCCAGGATGGGGCCGGTGTCGACTCCGTCGTCGACGAGGTGCACCGTGGTGCCGGTGACCTTGACGCCGTGCGCGAGCGCGTCGGCCACCCCGTGCGCACCGGGGAACGACGGCAGCAGGGCCGGATGCGAGTTGACGATCCGCCCGCCGAAGCGACTGAGGAACAGCGGCCCGAGGATCTTCATGAAACCGGCCGTCACGACCCATTGCGGTTCGAAGGCGGCGACCCCGTCGGTGAGGTCGGCGTCCCAGGCCGCACGATCGGTGTGATCGGACACCCGGCACCGCAGTACGGGAATCGACCATTCGCGCGCGATGTCGGCAGCGCGGCAGTCGCGGTCGGTGACGACGGCCACGACCCGGAACGGGGCGTCCCGATCGGCGCGTTCGAGCAGGGCTTCCATCAAAGAGCCGGTGCCCGACGCCATCACGACGATGGGTACGCGCTGCCCCGACGCGGGAGGGCGTGGTGGGGCTGCGTTCACAACGACGAGCCTAGTGGGCGGCTTCGGTGTCCGGGTCGTCGGGTCGCCCCGCGAAGAGCCCGGTGCTCAGTGGTGATCCGAGGAGTATTCGACCTCATCGAGGTCGAGATCGGCCGGACCGCCCGCCTCGATCGGATCGGAGACTCCGACGCCGTCCGGCTCGTCGCCGGCCGGTTCCTCGATCTCGTCGGTTTCCCAGTCGGCGTCGCCGTAGTCGTACTCGTCGTCGCGGTCGTCGTACTCGTCGGTGAGGTAGTCGTCTGCATAGCCGTACTCGTCGAGGTCGTCGTCGAACTCGTCGACGCCGAACCGACGGGCCGCCCGCGTCGACGGCAGGACGCCGTAGACGAGTGCCACGACCAGTCCCACGACGACGATCCAGCCGAGCGTGAAGACCCCGAGGGTCGGGACGGTGATGCGGGCGTCGCCGAATTCACCGAGTGCGCCGCCGGCCATGGTGGCGAGCAGCACCATCGTCGAGGCGGCGACCGCACCCGCGACGGCGACCGATCGGACGTTCGCCAGCGGATCGAGGTCGCGGCAACGCACGGCCACCACCACCGCGATCGCCAACGGGATACCGAAGCCGATGACGCCCCACGTACCCAGGCCCGACTCCGGCAACAGGCCGAGGATCGGCAGCGGTGGGAGCGGACCGGCCTGGACGTCGAGGAGGTCCACGGAGGCCGTACCGATGTGGACGTCGGTACCGATGAGGATGCCGGCGGCACCGACCACGAGATTCGGCAGATACAACACCGACAGTCCGGTCAGCCCGAGGTAACCGTCGAAGTCGTGACCGCCTGCGATCAGCTCACCGATGACGTCCCAGCGTTGCACGATCCGGACCACGACGACCACGGCACCGCAGGTGAGCAGCGCGACCACGGCGATGGCGCCGCCGCGGACCCCGCGACGCACCGATCGTGGGACGCCGAAACGTTCATAGCAGTCACGGCGTCGACTCCACAGGATTCCGAGCGCCGCGGCGCCGCCGTGGATGCCGAGGGTGTAGGCGAATGCGGTCAGCGGCAGTGGGCTCTGGATCGGCAGCACCGACGATCCGTCCATGATCACCGCCAACGAGAGCGCGGTGATGAGCATCGGCCCGCCGATCGCGGAGCAGAAGACCGCGATCAACTCGGCGCCCGAGCGTTTCGATGCGGCCGCGGACGCGGCCATGCGGGCGGAGGCGGCGCCGATGATCAGGGTCGGCAGGAGCGGGAGCACCCCGATCGTGACACCGCTGATGGTGACCGGGACCTGATGGATGGCCAGCCACACGGCGCCGGTTGCGGGCCCGACCCCTGCGATCCCGCTGCCCGCGAGGAGCAGCACGGACAACACGACGAGCACCGACACCACGAGCGTGATCATCGGAACCGCGAACGCGACGACGACCAGCGCCCGCGCGGAGCCGTCGACCATCGAGCGTTGGGCACGGCTGAGTCGCCGCACCTGACGCAGGCGCGACGCGAGGTTGTCGGCAGTTGGCGAGGACATCGCTACGAGCCTGACACGCCACAACCGTCACACCCGGCAGACGCGCCGCGCCAACCTCAGAAAGCGACATGCGTCGCAGGGACGCCGCATGCTGCGCCGGTCCCCTCCGACGCGAACGCCCCGCCGACGACTCGGCGGGGCGTTCGCGGTGACCTGCGGTCGCGGGCGTCACTGCCCGGTCGGCGGCTCCGACTTCTTGAACGCCGTGGTGGCGTCGTGACTCTTCTCGGCCGACGATCCGGTGTTCTCGGCGGTGTAGCCGGCCGAGGAGGAGCTGTCGGTCGTCCCCGCCGTCGGCGTGTAGCCGGCCGCCGACGGCGACGAGGACGACGATCCGTAGGCGCTGTACGGCGACGACGCGGTCGAACTCGCACTGCCGGTCGAACTCGCGCTGCCGTAGGTGCTGCCGTACTTGTCCAGGTAGGAGGTGGACGGCGACTGCGTCTGCGCCCCGCTCGCGGCCTGGGCATCACCGTAGGCCGACGACGTCACCTGGGTGTCGGGCGCCGCGGCCGGAGCCTGCGGCTGCACCTGGGTCGGTGCGGCGGCGGTCGCGGTCGCGGCGCTTGCCGTCGCGGCTTCGGCGCCCGGCGCCACCTTGACCTTCTCCGCGGCGACGAACAGCCAGAACACCGAGAGAGCCGCGACGATCAGCGCCAGGGTCAGCTGGGCGTAGTCGATGCCCGCGTTGGAGATGAAACGCGAACTCTGGGCGGCGGTGTGGATGACCGCGTACAGGTCGAGAATCGCGGTCGAGACCGCGGCGGCCGCGATCACCGGCACCGACACCTTCGACTCGACGAACCGGGCCAGTGTCAGCAGCGCCAGCACCGCCACGAACGCCATCGACAGCAGGAAGCTCCCGAGGTTCCAGAAGCTCACGATCACGTCGGTGGCCGCGACCAGGGTGACGCCGATCGCCAGCATGTCACCGATGTTGGCCGGCAACCCCTGGCTCGCCGGCTTGGGGGCCGTGTAGCCGTACTGTCCGTAGCCCTGCGGATATTGCTGACCGTAGCCCTGCGGGTACAGCTGGCCATAACCCTGTTGACCGCTCGCCTGGCCATAACCCTGCTGGCCACTCGGCTGGCCGTAGCCCTGCTGGCCACTCGGCTGTCCATAGCCTTGCTGACCACTCGGCTGTCCATAGCTCTGCTGGCCGTATCCCGGCTGACCGTAGCTCTGTTGGCCCGGCTGACCGTAGCCCTGTTGGCCCGGCTGACCGTAGCCCTGTTGGCCCTGCTGGCCATATCCCTGTTGGCCATAGCCCTGCTGGCCGTAGCCGCCGGACTCCTGCTGGCCGGACTGCGGGTAACCGCCGTACTGGCCGTAGCCCTGCTGCCCGGATCCCGGTTGGTAAGTCATCGGATCTCCTGCTCAGTCGTCTCGCCCCCACATGAGCGCATGTAGCCGCGCCCAACGCTACAGGTTCCCTGCCGGAATTCTCGGTGCGGGCTCGTGGGGTCCAACCTCCACAGTTACCAGCGATGAGCCGTCCCCTGCTGCGCGTACCACGCGATCAGGTCATAGTCGTCGACGGACTTGGGGTCGACGTTGACCTCGGCCCGCCCTGCGAGGATGCCGGTGACGGGAACCTCCAGCTTCTTGCCGGTACGCGTGTGCGGGATGCCGGGCGCCTCGATGATCTCGTCGGGCACGTGCCGTGGCGACAGCCTCCAACGCACTTCAGCGGCGACACGGGTGCGCAGCTCGTCATCGAGCCTCGCCCCCGGGACCAGCGTGACGAACAGAGGCATCCAGTAGGCGCCGCCGGGCCCGTCGACACCGAGCACGAAGGCCTCGGCGATCTCGTCGATACCTTCGACGACCTCATAGATGTCGGCCGATCCCATCCGGATACCGTGCCGGTTGAGGGTGGCATCGCTGCGTCCGTGAATGATCAACGAGCCGCGGTCGGTGACCGTGACCCAATCCCCGTGCCGCCACACCGGCCGCGGCGGCGGGTTCTGCCATTCATGATCGAAGTAGGCGGCCCGATACCGGGCGCCGTCGGCGTCGTTCCAGAACGAAACCGGCATCGACGGCATCGGTTCCGTGATGACCATTTCCCCCACCTCGCCGACCAGCGGGGTGCGGTCGGGCGCCCAGCTCTCCAGGGCGACCCCGAGATAGCGCACCGACAGTTCGCCGGCCACCACCGGCACCCCGGTCGAACCGCCGGCGAAGGCGGTGACGACGTCGGTGCCGCCGCTGATCGACGAAATCGGCAGCCCCGATTTCACGTTGTCGTCGACCCAGGTGAACAGGTCCGCGGCCAGGGTGGAGCCGGTACTGCCCAGGGTGCGCAGCGCCGAAAGGTCGTGGTCGGTACCGGGCGCGAGATTCGCCTTGCGGGAGGCCTGCAGCTGACCCGGGCTGGTGCCGAAGTAGGTGACGCCCTCGGATTCGACGATCTGCCACAGCCGGTCGGCGTCGGGGTACAGAGGTGAGCCGCTGTAACAGACGATCCGTGCGCCGCAGAGCAATCCGGCGACCTGGAAGTTCCACATCATCCAGCTCAGCGCGGTCTGCCAGAAGAACACGTCGTCGGGACCCAGATCGCCGTGGAGCCCGGCCGCCTTGAGATGTTCGACGACGACCCCGCCGTGACCGTGCACGATCCCCTTGGGCCTACCGGTGGTGCCCGAGCTGAACAACACCCACAGCGGGTGGTCGAAGGCCACCGACGCCGGCTCGATCGGTGGGCCTGCCGCTGCGACCGCATCGGGGTAGGCAATCCGCCGCACCCCCGACGTTCCGTCGGCAGCCGTGTCGGTCTTCTCGCCGACCACGACGTGCGCCACCAGCTCTGGCAGCAGGAGGGCCAGTTCGCCGCTGTCGGCGGACTTGTCGACCGATTTGCCGTTGTAGTGGTAGCCCTGCGCGCTCACCAGCACCTTCGGCGACAGTTGAGCGAGCCGCCCGGCGGCACCCTCGGGGGCGTAGTCCTGTCCGCAGCCCGACCAGATCGCGCCCACATGGGCGGTGCCGAGGAAGGCGATCACCGCCTCCGGGATGTCGGGCAGATATGCGGCGACGACGTCACCCTGGCCGACACCGAGCCCGGTCAGGGTCCTGGCGAATCCCGCCACCAGTGCGGGCAGGTCCGACCAGGCGATCTCGGTGCGGTCACCGGTCTCGTCGATCCCCACGATCGCCGCGCCGGGGCGCTGCGCGTGACGCAGGATCGCCGACACATAGTTGAGGCGTACCCGCGGAAACCACTTCGCGCCCGGCATGGTGGAGTCGGCGAGGATGTCGGCGTCTCCGGCGATCGGGCGGCCGTCGGTGGTCTCGGCGATGTCGTCGAGCCGGTAGAAATCCCATACCGCATGCCAAAATCCGGCGGGCTCGTCGACCGACCAGCGCCACAACGCGTCGTAGTCTGCGAGCGGGCGCCCCGACCGGCTCCGGGCGAGCTCGGTGAACGACGCCATCTGGGTGTCGGCTGGGTCCTCTTCAGTTGTCACTGGTGAAAACCGCTCACAGGCCCAGGATCTCGACGGACTCGGCACGCATCTGCACCTTGCGGACCTTACCCGTCACGGTCATCGGGAAGTCCTTGACGACATGCACATAACGCGGGATCTTGTGACGGGCGATCTTGCCGGTGGCGAACTCCCGCAGGTCGTCCTCGGTGAAATCGCTGACCCCGTCACGCAGCCGCACCCACGCCATCAACTCCTCCCCGTACTTCGCGTCCGGCACCCCGATCACCTGGGCGTCGAGGATGTCGGGGTGGGTGTAGAGGAACTCCTCGATCTCGCGAGGGTAGATGTTCTCGCCGCCGCGGATCACCATGTCCTTGATCCGGCCGGTGATGCGGACATACCCGTTGTCGTCCATCACGGCGAGGTCACCGGTGTGCATCCACCCGTCGGTGTCGATGGCCTCGGCGGTCTTCTCCGGCTGGTTCCAGTAGCCCTTCATCACCGAGTAGCCGCGGGTGCAGAACTCGCCGGTTTCACCGCGACGCAACGTCTCCCCGGTCGCCGGATCGACGACCTTGATCTCGAGGTGCGGTCCCACGCGTCCGACGGTCCCGACCCGCAGCTCCAACGGATCGTCGATACGCGTCTGTGTGGACACCGGCGACGTCTCGGTCATGCCGTAGCAGATGGAGACCTCGCGCATGTGCATCCGGTCGACGACCTGCCGCATCGTGTGTTCGGGACAGGGCGATCCGGCCATGATCCCTGTGCGCAGGCTCGACAGATCGTAATCGCTTGCGTCTCCGTGGCTGTCGAGGAGGGCGAGTTCGGCGATGAACATCGTCGGTACCCCGTAGAGACTGGTGCAGCGGTATTCCGACACCGCGCGCAGCGTGGCCGCGGGATCGAATGCGGGGGCCGGGATGACCATGGCCGCACCGTGACTGGTCGCCGCCAGATTGCCCATCACCATGCCGAAGCAGTGGTAGAACGGCACCGGCAGACAGATCCGGTCGGCGTCGGTGTAGTTGATCAGCTCGCCGACGAGGTAGCCGTTGTTGGCGATGTTGCGGTGGGTCAGGGTGGCACCCTTGGGGAATCCTGTGGTGCCGGAGGTGTACTGAATGTTGATCGGGTCGTCGGGGGTCAACGACGCGCCGATCTCGGCCACCCGGGCCAGTTCGTCGGCGGTCGGGTCGGCGAGCAGCGCGGTCCACTCGGGGGCCTCGAACAGGACGACCTCACGCAGGTCGGGGCAGTTCGGCCGGGCCTCGGCCAACATCGACGCGTAGGCGGAGTCCTTGAAGCGCTCGGCCGCGAAGACGAAACCGATCTCCGACTGGCCGAGTGCGTACTCGATCTCGTTCTGCCGGTATGCGGGGTTGAGATTGACCAGAATGGCACCGATCTCGGCGGTCGCATACTGGGTGAGCACCCATTCGAAACGGTTGGGTGCCCACAGCCCGACCCGGTCACCGGTCGTGACTCCAAGCCGCAGCAGGCCGGCCGCCAGGGCACGAACATCCCGGTGGAACTCGGTGTAGGTCCACTGTCGTCCGGCGGCCGCGTCGATGAGAGCCACATTGTCGCCGTAGTTCTCGACGGTCCGCGCCAGCGTTGCGCCGATGGTCTCACTCAGCAGTGCCGGGGTGTCCTCGCCGACGGCATAGGCAAGTTCGGTCATGTCTTACTCCGGTTTCTCCATGTCGTTGTTGCCGAATGGTCAGGTCAGGTCTGGTCGGGCGTCGCGTTGTCGCCCACCGGAACGTCCAGGGCGGCAACGGCTCTCGCGAGCACCACCTCCGCCTGACGCAGCACCGGGCCGTCGATCATCTGGCCTTCGAGACTGAACACGCTGCCATGGTGAGCCTCGGATCCCTCGACGACCTTACGCGCCCAGTCGATTTCGTCCTCCGATGGTCGGTATCCGTCCCGGATGTAGGGCACCTGGGACGGGTGGATACACGCGGTCGCGGTGTAGCCAACTGCGACCGCGTCACGCACCTCGGCGATCAGCCCCGCGGTGTCGTTGATGTCGATGTGTACCGAGTCGACTGCGAATTTGTCGTGCGCGGCGGCCGCGATCCGGGTCAGTGATCGCACATAGCGGGCGACCTCACGGTACTCGCCGGGCCGGATCTCGTCGGGGCCGAATCGGCTGGACTTGCCGCCCAGGCCGGCGACGAGGTCCTCGGCGCCCCACATCAGTCCGATGCAGTTGACCGCGGAGGCGATCTCGTGGGCTCGGGTCGCGCCGAGCGGTGTCTCGATGAGCGCGATGGTCTGCAACGCGGTCGCGATGATGGAGTCGGGGTCCTCGGCCTTGGCCTGCATCACCACGCGATAGTTGGTGTCGGCGATGGCGGCCAGGTCGCGCCGGTAGTCGCCGGTGCCGGACGGATTGATCCGCACGATGGCGCGGTCGGGATCAATCGGGTGGGCGATGAGGGCCTCTCGGGCCGCTACGCGGTTCTCGGGGGAAACCGCGTCCTCGAGGTCGAGGATCACCACGTCGGCGCGGTCGAGCGCCTTCTGATATCGCTCGGGCCGGTCGGCCGGACAGAACAACAGTGCAGGTCCGGGCGGTGTCCACGCGTTGGCGAGTTTCTGGGGGTTGGAAGGCATCACTATCCCACTGGGTCTTTACGCACCAGCGTGGCCCGCGCGGCCCGCGCGACGACCTCGCCGTGCTGGTTTCGTCCGATGTGGGTCAAGTTCACCACACCTTCACCCGGTCGCGACTTCGATTCACGCTTGCCGGTGCACTCGGTCTCGGCGTAGAGCGTGTCGCCCGCGAACAGCGGTGCGGGGAACGCGACCTCACTGAACCCGAGGTTGGCGACCAGGGTGCCCTGGGTGAGCTGGGAGACCGACAGCCCGACGATCGTCGACAGCGTGAACATCGAGTTGATGAGACGTTGTCCGCCGAAGCCGGGTTGTTGGGCCGACCAGGCGGCGTCGAGGTGCAGCGCCTGGGTGTTCATGGTGAGCGTGGTGAACAGAACGTTGTCGGCCTCGGTGACGGTGCGGCCCGGGCGGTGCTCGTAGACGGTGCCCTCGTCGAACTCCTCGAACCACAGGCCGCGCTGCACGACCCGGATCGCCTCGCTCATGCGAACCCCAGTTCCCGCGCGATCAGCATCAGCTGGACCTCGGTGGTGCCCTCGCCGATCTCGAGGATCTTGGAGTCGCGGTAGTGGCGGGCGACCGGATACTCGTTCATGAAGCCGTAGCCGCCGTGGATCTGCGTCGCCATCCGCGCGTTGTCCATCGCCGCCTCGCTGGCGATCATCTTGGCGATCGACGCCTCCTTCTTGAATGGTTTGCCGGCCAGCATCTTGGCCGCCGCGTCGTAGTAGGCGGTGCGCGCGACGTGGGCGCGGGCCTCCATACGGGCGATCGCGAACGACACTGACTGGTATTCGCCGATCGGTTTGCCGAACGACTGACGCTCCTTGGCGTACTTGACGCTCTCGTCGACACAGCCCTGCGCGGCGCCGGTGGCCAGCGCGGCGATCGCGATGCGCCCCTCGTCGAGGATCGACAAGAAGTTCGCGTAGCCGCGTCCCCGCTCACCGAGAAGGTTCTCGGCCGGCACCCGGGCGTCGGTGAAGGTCAACGGATGGGTGTCCGAGGCATTCCAGCCGACCTTGTTGTAGGCGGGTTCGGCGGTGAAACCGGGAGTGTCGGACGGCACGATGATCGTGGAGATCTCCTTGCGGCCGTTCTCCTTCGTACCGGTGACGGCCGTGACGGTCACCAGCGAGGTGATGTCGGTGCCGGAGTTGGTGATGAACTGCTTGGCGCCGTTGACGATCCACGAATCGCCGTCGTCCTTCGCAGTGGTCGCCGTCGCGCCTGCATCCGAACCCGCGCCCGGCTCGGTGAGACCGAATCCGGCCAGTGCGCGGCCCGCCGTCAGGTCGGGCAGCCACCGCTGCTTCTGTTCCTCGGTGCCGTACTTGTAGATGGGCATGGCGCCGAGACCGACACCTGCCTCGAGCGTGATGGCCACCGACTGGTCCACCTTGCCGAGTTCCTCGAGCGCGAGCGCGAGCGCGAAGTAGTCGCCACCCATGCCGCCGTACTCTTCGGAGAAGGGCAGCCCGAACAGGCCCATCTTGCCCATCTGAGCGACGACCTCGTACGGGAAGCTGTGTTCGGCATCGTGTTTCGCCGCGACCGGCGCGACCACCTGCTGGGCGAAGTCACGCACGGACGCGATGAGGTCGGTGTACTCCTGACTGAGTTCCATCAGTCCTCCTTCTCGGATTCGGTCTGCTGTTCGGCAGCGACCTGGGCGAGCGCCTGCCCGGCCGCGACCTTCTCACCGACGCGGGTCGCGATCGCCACGACACCGTCGATGGGTGCGGTCAGTGTGTGTTCCATCTTCATCGCCTCAACGACGACGATCGGGCTGCCCGCGGTCACGGTGTTCCCGGCCGAGGCGAGGACAGCGACGACGGTGCCGGGCATCGGGGACAGGATGTCACCGGCGTGCTCGTCGGCGGCCTCTTCCAGCAGCGGCCGGGCGACGTCGAGCACCCATGTGCCGTGTGGGCCGGCGACCCACCACGACCCGTCGACCTCGGCTTTCGACCACGACTGACTGACCCCGTTGACGATGAGCCGCCGCGTCTGGTCCCCGGCCCGTTGTGTGCGCCGGTAGGTGACCGACGCCTCCCACGGCTCACGGTCGGCGTCCTCGTAGATCACGGTGGCGTGCCCGGTCAACATCTCCTCGGTCGCGGACTCCACCAGGGTGGACACGGTGAAATGGTGTGGACCCCAGGTCAACCGGGTCACCACGGGTTCGACCTCGCCGATCCGCCAGCCCACCGCGGCCTGCCACACGTCGCCGCGGACGCGGGGGCCGATACGCGCCACCCCCACGAGCGCGAGAGCCTCGGGCACCGGTTCCGCCACCGCATAGTCGACGACGAGCCGATCGAGAAGGGCGGTGTCGAGGTCGGCGTCACGCACCGCCTGCTGCGCCAGCACGAAGCGGCAGAAATCGACGTTGGTCGTCACGCCGAGGACCCGGGTGTGCGCGAGCGCCTGATCGAGGCGTTCGAGGGCCTCGTCCCGGTCGTGTCCGTGGGCGATGACCTTCGCCAGCATCGGGTCGTAGTCGCTGCCCACCACGAGCCCCTCGGCCATCGCCGAGTCGACGCGCACTCCGCGGAACGCATTGGGCCCGCTCGCTTCGCTCCCAGCGCCCGCCGCAGAGCTGTCGGGGTGTACGAGATGGGTGATCGTGCCGCCGGTCGGCAGGAACCCGTTTGCCGGATCCTCGGCGTAGACACGGGCCTCGATGGCGTGGCCGGTCAGCACGATATCGTCCTGGGCCAGGCCGAGCACCTCGCCGCGGGCGACCCGGATCTGCTGCTCCACCAGATCGATTCCCGTGACGAGCTCGGTCACCGGATGTTCGACCTGCAGGCGGGTGTTCATCTCCATGAAGAAGAACTCGTCGGGGCGGTGCGCGGACACGATGAACTCGACCGTGCCGGCGCCGGTGTAGCCGACGCTGCGGGCGGCGTCGCAGGCGGCCTGTCCGATCCGGGCGCGGGTGGCCTCGTCGAGCAGCGCCGACGGCGCCTCCTCGATGACCTTCTGATGCCGGCGCTGCAGCGAGCATTCACGTTCGCCGAGGTGGATGACGTTGCCGTGTTCGTCGGCGAGGATCTGCACCTCGATGTGGCGCGGGGTGTCCACGAAGTGCTCGAGGAACAGCGCGTCGTCGCCGAACGCGGACCCGGCCTCGCGGCGGGCGCGTTGCAGGGCGGCGGGCAGGTCTGCGGCATCCTCCACCCGATGCATGCCCTTGCCTCCACCGCCGGCGCTCGGCTTGATCAGCACCGGGAACCCGATGTCGGGCGCCGCGGAGATGAGGTCCTCGTCGGCGAGACCGGGGCGGGACAGACCCGGCACCACCGGCACGTCGCGTTCGGTGACCGCGGCGCGGGCGGTGATCTTGTCGCCCATCGTCGCGATTGCCTCGGCCGGTGGTCCGACGAAGACGATCCCGGCGTCGGCGAGTGCGGCCGCGAACTTCTGGTTCTCCGAGAGGAATCCGTAGCCGGGATGGACCGCGTCGGCGCCGGTCTCGGTGGCCGCACGCACCACCGCGTCGATGTCGAGATAGCTCTGGGTGGCCGCGGCAGGACCGATCCGCACGGCGACGTCGGCCTCCCGGACGTGGCGCGCGTCGGCGTCGGCATCGGAGTAGACCGCGATGCTGCGGATTCCCATGCGGCGCAACGTATCGATGACCCGGCAGGCGATCTCACCGCGGTTGGCGATGAGCACGCTGCGGATCGGCCGCGTGGCAGTGGTGTTGGGGCGGGTTGTCTGTGTCATCATCGGGTCACATCCTGAAGACGCCGTAGCCGGGATCGGCGAGCGGCGCGTATCGACATGTCTCCAAGGCCAATCCGAGCACGGTCCGGGTCTGGGCCGGATCGATGATCCCGTCGTCCCAGAGTCGTGCCGTCGAATAGTAGGCGTCGGACTGCGTCTCGAATTGTTGGCGGATCGGGGCCTTGAACTCTTCTTCGGCCTCGGCCGTCCAGTCCTTGCCGGATCGCTCGATCTGGTTGCGGCGCACCGTGGCCAGCGTGTCGGCGGCCTGCGGACCGCCCATCACCGAGATCCGAGCGTTGGGCCACATCCACAAGAACCGCGGCGAGTAGGCCCGCCCGCACATGGAGTAGTTGCCGGCGCCGAAGGAGCCGCCGACCATGACCGTGAACTTGGGTACCCGCGCGGTCGCGACCGCGTTGACCATCTTCGCGCCGTTCTTGGCGATGCCGCCCTCTTCGTAGGCGCGGCCGACCATGAAGCCGGTGATGTTCTGCAAGAAGATCAGCGGAATGCGGCGCTGGTCGCAGAGTTCGATGAAATGCGCTCCCTTGAGAGCGGATTCGCTGAACAGCACGCCGTTGTTGGCGATGATTCCCACGGGATGGCCGTGGATGCGCGCGAACGCAGTCACCAGGGTGGTACCGTAGTTCGCCTTGAACTCGGTGTATTCACCGGCGTCGCTGATGATCTCGATGATCTCGCGTGCATCGTAGGGAATGCGCGAGTCCGTCGGCACGACGTCGTAGATGTCGGTCTGCGCGCGCAGCGGGTCGCGCGCGCCAACGGTCTCCCACTGTGGCCGTTCACGGGGGCCGAGCGTCGCCACGATCTCACGGACCTTGGCCAGCGCCTGCTCGTCGTTGTCGACGAGGTGGTCGGTGACCCCGGAGACCGACGAGTGCATCGCTCCGCCGCCGAGTTCCTCGGCCGTCACGTCCTCGCCGGTGGCCGCCTTCACCAGCGGCGGGCCGGCCAGGAAGATGGTGCCCTGATTACGCACGATGACCGTCTCGTCGCTCATCGCGGGCACGTAGGCACCGCCTGCAGTCGACGACCCCAGCACCGCCGCGATCTGCGGGATACCGGCCGCGCTCATCGTCGCCTGGTTGAAGAAGATCCGGCCGAAGTGCTCGCGGTCGGGGAACACCTCGTCCTGCTGCAACAGCATCGCGCCGCCGGAATCGACGAGGTAGATGCACGGCAGCCGGTTGGCCGCGGCGATCTCCTGGGCGCGGAGATGCTTCTTGACCGTCACCGGGTAGTAGGTGCCACCGGACACGGTCGCATCGTTGGCGACGATCATGCATTCGCGACCGGCGACCCGACCCACGCCGGCGACGACGCCCGCCGAGGGCACCCGCCCGTCGTACATTCCGTGCGCGGCGAGCGGCGCGACCTCGAGGAACGGCGAACCCACGTCGAGGAGTCGGTCGACCCGGTCGCGCGGGAGCAGTTTGCCCCGCGAGATGTGTCGTTCACGGGCCTTCTCCCCGCCTCCCTGGCGGGCCTCCCGCAGCCGGTCCCGCAGCAATGCGACGCCGGACAGGTGAGCCTCGCGGGAGCCGGTGTCCGAGGGCCCGGCGGATGCTTCTGCACTGAAGGTGCTGGTCACCATCAACCTTTCAGTTAGTGGTTATTAACTGAATGCATCGTACGACAGAACGGGGGCACTTGTCACCTGCCTTCACATTCTGTCAGCCAAGGTGACGTGGATCACGGAATTCCGTACTGTGGAGAGAGGCCCGCCACCCCTGGGCCCGTCACAACAGATGCCCGCGACACCACCACCCATGGCTGTCGGGGACCGAAATATGAACAGAAGGCCAGGTAACCCCATGACCCTCGCAGACGACCGCGCCCACAGACTCGGCACCTATTCCGAGCCGGAGACCACCCCGTTCACCGGGGCCTCGTTCTCCCTCGACGACCGCTACACACGCGAGTCGGGCACCATTTATCTCACCGGCATCCAGGCCCTCGTCCGGATGGTCCGGGACCGCGCTCGCATCGACCGGCGCCAGAATCTGCGCACCGCCTCCTTCATCTCCGGCTACGAGGGCTCCCCGCTGGCCGGCTACGACCTCGAGATCGCACGCCGCAAGAACTACCTCGAACCTCTCGACATCGTGCATCGCCCGGGCCTCAACGAGGAGCTCGCCGCCACCTCGGTGATGGGCTCGCAGATCGCCGGACAGCTGACCGACCTCGCACCCGACCCCGACGGCAACGCACGCGACGGCGTCGTCGGATATTGGTACGGCAAGGCTCCCGGTCTGGACCGGGCCGCCGATGCGCTGCGGCACGCGAACATGATCGGCACCCACCCGTCGGGCGGAGCCGTCGCCATCGTCGGTGACGACCCGGGCGCGAAAAGCTCGACGCTGCCCTGCGCATCGGAGATGGCGCTCGCCGACTTCTACATGCCGATCCTGTATCCCGCTGATTCGCAGGACATCCTGGACCTCGGTGTGCACGCTGCGGTCATGAGCCGGGTGAGTGGCCTGTGGACGTCGCTGAAGATCTCCGCGCACGTCGCCGACGGTGCATCGACCGCCGAGGTCGATCCGACACGGATCATGCCGGTCTACGGCGATCTGGGCCGCAGCCCGCACGTTCCGAGCGGCAACCTCCTGGGCGCGAATCTGAAGGAGCTCGAACAGAATCAGCAGACCACCCGGATACCCCGCGCACTGGAGTACGCCCGCCTGAACGGCCTCAACCGGATCGTCGTGTCGAGCTCCGACGACCGCATCGGTATCGTGGCCGCCGGAAAGACCTATCTCGATCTTCGAGAGTCGTTGCGGCTCATCGGTATCACCGATGCAGATCTGAACCGTCTCGGCATCCGCATCCTCAAGCTCGGGATGGTCTATCCGATCGAGCGGGACATCCTGAACCGCTTCATGTTCGACACGGCCACCGGCGACCTCGACGAGGTGATCATCGTCGAGGAGAAGCGCGACTTCATCGAGACGATGATGCGCGACATCCTCTTCCGGCATCCGCGGGCCCCGCGCATTGTCGGCAAGGTCAACGAGGACGGTTCGACGCTGTTCTCCCGGTTCGGCGAACTCGACGTCGACGCGGTGACCCGCGGCCTCGCCAACCGTCTCGCCCGACACCATGACATCGACGCGGCCCGGGACTGGCTCGACCGCAAGGCCGCCCGGCCGACCCGCATCGACCTGCCGCTCGCCGTGCGCAGCCCCTATTTCTGCTCGGGCTGCCCGCACAACAGCTCGACCAAGGTCTCCGATGACACGTTGGTCGGAGCCGGCATCGGTTGTCACGTCATGGTGCTGCTGATGGACCCGAAGCAGGTCGGCGACGTCACCGGGGTCACCCAGATGGGTGGCGAGGGGGCACAGTGGCTCGGCATGGCCCCGTTCGTGACCCAGAACCACTTCGTGCAGAACGTCGGCGACGGCACGTTCATGCACTCGGCTTCGCTGGCACTGCGCGCCGCGGTGGCATCGGGCGAGAACATCACCTACAAGCTGCTCTACAACGGCACCGTCGCGATGACCGGCGGACAGGATCCGGTGGGCGCCATGGATCTGCCGCGTCTGACGTCACTGCTTCTCGACGAACGGGTGGCGCGGGTCGTGGTCACCTCCGACGATCCCAAGCGCACCAGTGCGCTCGGGCTCCGGAAGGAGGTCGAGGTCCGCCATCGCGACGAGACGCTCGACGTGCAAACCGAACTCGCCGCGGTACCCGGGGTCACCGTGCTCGTACACGACCAGTACTGCGCCGCGGAGAAGCGCCGCAAGCGCAAGCGGGGCACCCTGGACACGCCGAACCAGCGGGTGATGATCAACGAGCGCATCTGTGAGGGCTGCGGCGATTGCGGCGAGAAGTCCAACTGCCTGTCGGTGCACCCGGTCGAGACCGAGTTCGGACGCAAGACGCGTATCGACCAGAGTTCCTGCAACCTGGACTTCTCCTGCCTCAAGGGAGACTGCCCGTCGTTCGTCAAAGTCACCCCCGGGACACGACGTGACCGTGCCCGCGCCGAAGACATCGACGCCACCGTGCTTCCCGCTCCGATGATGCCGACGCTGCGGGACACGTTCTCGATGCGCGTCACCGGTATCGGCGGTACCGGCGTGGTCACGGTGTCGCAGGTGCTCGCCACTGCCGCGGTGCTCGACGGCCACGCGGCCCGCACAGTCGACATGACCGGGCTCGCCCAGAAGGGCGGCGCCGTCGTGAGCGATGTGAAGGTCTCCCCGACAGTCGTCGAACAGGCCGCCAAGGTCGCTCCCGACGAATGCGATCTCTATCTGGCGTGCGATCCGTTGGTCGGCACCGATCCGGTCAACCTCAAGGTCGCCGCGCCGGAGAAGACCGTGGCCGTCGTCTCGACGACGCAGATCCCCACGGGCGCAATGGTCATCGACACCACAGTCGGTTTCCCCGCCGACGCCCAGGTCCACTCCGCGATCGACGCGAAGGTGAACCGGGCAGTGTATCTCGATCCCGGTGCGCTGTCGACGGGCCTGTTCGGCGACGAGCAGTACGCCAACATGGTCATGGTCGGGGCCGCGTATCAGGCCGGCGCGCTCGCCATCTCGGCGGATGCCATCGAACGGGCCATCGAGCTCAACGGCGTCGCGGTCGAGGCCAACATCCAGGCGTTCCGTCGGGGGCGGCAGGTTGTCGTCGATCCGGATGCGGTGTCGGAGGCCCTGGCGTCGATGCACGGTGCATCATCGTCTGAACTCACCCCGAGTGAGCACGCGCTGGCGGAGGTGGCACGGCTGGGATTCGGCGACGAGCTGTCGCGCACGGTCGCGATCCGCTACGACGAATTGATCGCCTACGCCGACGAGCGTTATGCGCGTGATTATCTCGACCTGGTCGCCCAGGTGCACGGCAGCGAGAACGGGAACGCGCTGACCGACGCGGTGGCACGCAACCTGTACAAGTTGATGGCCTACAAGGACGAGTACGAGGTCGCGCGACTCACCGCGGACCCCGACTTCGCCGCCACGATCGCCGAACAATTCGGCGACGACGCGCAGGTCGCGGTGCGGCTGCACCCGCCGACACTGCGCGAGATGGGCATGAAGGAGAAGATGTCGCTCGGCGCGTGGGCCGACCGCCCGCTGGCCGGCCTGGCCAAGATGAAGCGACTGCGCGGAACGAAGCTGGACCCGTTCGGCCGCAGCGAGGTCCGGCGGACCGAGCGCGCTCTGATCGTCGAGTACCGGGAGATCGTCGACGCCATCCTGGGTGGGCTGGCGAGCGGACGGATCGGGGCGGACCAACTTCCCGCCGCCGTCGATCTCGCCGATCTGCCCGACATGGTTCGTGGCTACGAGAGCATCAAGATGCGTAACGTCGCCCGATACCGGGAGGAGGTCGCCCGCCGGCGCGCCACACTCGGTATCTGAGCGCAAGGGACCTCGGTCTCGACAAGCTCGATCCGGCGGATACGCCACTCACTCCGTTCGCGACTACTCGACCAGCGGAAGGGACACCCCCACCGCTGGTCGAGTGCGACGAGCGAGCGAAGCGAGCCCGACGCGTATCGAGACCACCACCGCACCGAGAATCCGAGTGTTCAGGATCGCCGCGCCAGCAAGGCCGACCAGGCCATCGAGGTCAACAGCTCTCGAAGCGCGGCCCGCGGATACGGCGGCAACCGATGCGACGAGTTGAGCAGACCAAAGGTCGCGTGGACGCGAACCCTGGCCTCCTCCCGCGTCATCTCCGCGGTGCCCGACTCGGAATGCACCGCCAACAACACGTCCACCCACTGCTCGACGTAGCGCCGCTGCAGCGACCGCACCTGATGGTTGGCGTCCGGGGTCATCGACGACAGGTCGCGATCCTGCACCGCGATCAGATCGGGTTTGGTGACCAGGACGTCGATGTGGAAGCCGATGAGGTCGCGCAGCGTCTGCTCGGGCGACTCCGCGCGACCGACCACCTCGGCACCACCGTCGTGCAACCGCTGGCTGATGTCGACGAGCATCTGATCGAGCAGGTCGATCTTCGACGAGAAGTGCCGGTACATGGCCGGGCCGCTCACCCCGACCGCCCCGCCGATGTCCTCGAGCGTCACACCCGCGAAGCCACGATCGGCCATCAGCCGCGCAGCGGCCTCCAACAGTTCGGCGCGCCGGGCCGCCTTCGCCTGCCCGCGTCGCGTGCGGGCGACCGGCTCGGAGGACGGAGTGGACTGCGTGGACATGATGAGTTCGCACTCTACAGCCGCACCGGCGCCACGCGGAGCGCCGAGCCGATCACCACCCGTTGAGGTGCAGCACGTCGTCGAGCGGCCGGCGCGGTGCCGGGCGGAAATCGGTGCCCTTGGTGTAGGCGACCGGCAGCAGGACCCCCTGATGGACGGTCGACGGGATGCCGAGGATCTGCGCGACCTCACGCTCGTAGACGAGGTGCAGCGTCGTCCACGCCGACCCCAGCCCACGTGCCCGCAGCGCCAGCGAGAAGCTCCACGCCGCGGGCAGCAGCGACCCCCACATGCTCGCCTGATTGCCGGGCGGCAGGTCACTGCCGGTATCGATCGCACCGAGCACGAGAACCGGAACCTGGCCCATGACGTCGGCGAGGTATTGCGAACTCGACCGGATGCGCCCCATCGTCGCGTCGTCGGTCTTCGGACGCGACGCCGCGTAGTCATTGTACGAGCGCGCGTAGTGGTCGGCGACCTTCTGTTTGAGGTCGGCATCGGTCAGCACGATCCAGTGCCAGCTCTGGGTGTTGCTCCCCGACGGTGCCTGCAGCGCGATGTCGAGGCATTCGTGGATGACGTCGAGCGGCACCGGACGATCGAGGTCGAGACGCTTGCGCACCGAGCGGGTGGTGGTGAGGAGTTCATCGGGATTGAGCGGGAGCAATTCGGCGACCATCTCTTCACCCTCTCGCGACCACGGGCAGGATTCAACCACTTCCGGCTACGGCAGCAGACCGGCCCGCCGCAGGTGTCCGACGAGACCGGTCGTGGTGTCGACGTCGGACAAGTCGGCCGCGGCGTACCAGCGGGCATCGGCGGCATCGGTGCCCGCCGCGAGCCGACCCGAGCGCACCGAGGCGTAGTAGTCGTGGACCTCGAACACGTCGCCGTGCCCGGTCGGGATGTCGACGACCCAGGCTCGCTCCCCGACCTCGACGACGAGCCCGGTCTCCTCCCAGACCTCGCGAATCACGGCCTCGGCCAGGGTTTCTCCGGGCTCGACCTTGCCGCCGGGCACCGTCCAGCGCCCGGCCTGCGGTTCGTTGCGCCGCTGCACCAGCAAGAACCGCCCCTGTTTGTCACGGATAATCGCCCCCACCGCCCGGATGCGGCGGGTCATCGCGGTCCCAGCACCCGCGCGCGGTGATCGCCCGACACCTCGGCGTCGAGCTGTTCGACGATGCAGGCGGCGAGCCCGTCGAGACCGTCCCGCGCGAGATCGACCACGACGTCCACCGCGCCCCGGTCGGCGAGCTCGCGGGCGAGAATCCCCTGCCGACCGGCCATCTGAGCCGCGTGGTCGGTGTCGCGATACACGATCACGCTGGCACCTTCGGGCGGCAGCGGTGACAGCCAGGCATCCGATGCGGCGACGACGCGGTCGGCCGGGAACAACGCGAGCGCGGCACCGCCGCCGCCCTGCCCGAGCAGCACCGACACCGTCCTTGTCGCGGATTCGAGGAGTTCGGCTGTGCAGCAGGAGATCTCACCGGCGATACCGCCGGATTCGGCGGCCGCCGACAGCTCGGCGCCCGGGGTGTCGATGACGGTGACCAGCGGTAGCCGCAGCCCGGCCGCCAGCGCGATCCCTCGACGACACCGACGCAGATCGGCCGGCCCGATCAGCCGGCCCGACTCCTGTACGACCCGGTCGTGGCCGACCACCACCACAGGGTGCCGACCGAATCGGGCGAATCCCAACCAGACCGGCCCGTCGTCGGAGATCGTCACCGTCTCGACCCGGTCCAGTAGTTCACGCAGACCGACCCGGCCCGGCGCCCGGGTGGCCGTCACCGCGTCCCAAGCCGTCGGTGCGCTTTCCGCGGCCCGACCACCCGGCGTCCACAGGGTCGATCCGGTATCGGGCCGGACATGCAAGAGCGACAGCGTCTTTGCGATGATCGCGGCGAGTTCCGCCGACGCGACCACGGCGTCGACCAGCCCTTGACGATGTAGATTCTCCGACGTCTGCACTCCGTCGGGCATCGCATCACCGGTGAGCGCCTCGACGACCCGCGGGCCGAGGAAACCCACCAGCGCACCGGGTTGCGCCCAGGTGATATGCCCCTGCGACCCCCACGACGCGAACACCCCTCCGGTGGTGGGATGACGGAGGTAGACCAGATACGGAAGTCCGGACGCCTTGTGCCGATTGACCGCCGCGGCGATCGCGGTCATCTGCAGGAACGCGGGTGTGCCCTCCTGCATGCGGGTCCCGCCCGACGACGGCAGCGCCACCACCGCCAGCCGCTCCGAGGTCGCCCGCTGCAATGCGCCGACGACACGGACACCGGCATCACGCCCGATCGATCCGGCCAGGAACCGGAAGTCGCTGACCACCAGCGCAACCCGGATGCCGCCGACCATGCCGGCACCGGTGATCACCGATTCGTCGGCACCGGTCCGTTCGGTTGCCCGTGCCAATTCGGCGGCGTAGTCGGGGTCGAGTCCGGCCCGGTCGGGATCGGTGTCCCAGGACTCCCAACTGCCCTCGTCGACCAGGTCGTCGATCCACTGACGCGCCGTGCGGTACTCAGGATCAGCCACGCACTCCACCGTAAACCGTGCGTGGCACCCGCTGGTCGATACCGCGAATCACCGTGCAGCGGTCATACTTCATACCAACACCGGGAGAAAGTAGGTCGACATGGCCGGTTACACCGTGCAACGGACCCAGACCATCGGGGCGGCACCGGAACGGATCTTCCCGCTCCTCGTCGATCTCCATGAGTGGCGGCAGTGGTCTCCCTGGGAGGACCTCGATCCCGATCTCCAGCGGGAGTACACGGGCGCCGAGCGCGGTGTCGGCGCGAAATATGCGTGGTCGGGAAACCGCAAGGCCGGTAAGGGCACGATGGAGGTCGCCGAGGTCTCCGAGCCCGAAAGGGTCGCGGTGAACGTGACGTTCGAGAAGCCGATGAAGTCCTCGAGCACCAGCGTCCTCACGCTCGAACCCCGGGGCGACGCCACCACCGTGACCTGGACGATGACCGGTCCGCATTCGCTGTTGAGCCGCATCGCAGGGCCGCTCGGTCTGATGGACAGGTTCATCGGCAAGGACTTCGAGAAGGGCCTGACCACGCTGAAAGCGGTGTGCGAGAAACCCTGACCGGCCCCCGGCACCACGGCAGCGAGTCAGCGCGAGTACACCACGCGGGTCCCGAGCAGGATGTCCTGGATGGATCGCCGACGCAGGTCGAGGGCGACCCAGAACAACCCGATGGCGAAGAAGGTGTAGAGCACCGCCCGGATCAGGGCCACCGCCGGTCGCATCCGCTCACGCTTTCGGCCCTTGACTCGTAACCCCATCACGACACACCCCGCGGTGCGCCCGGAGATCGCCCAGCACGCCGTGTTGTATGCGATGGACACGAGGACGAAGGCGGCCGTGGTGAACACGAGGCCGGGTTTCGGGATGTTCAGGTCGGCTCCCCTGATGACCATCTGTGCCAACGCCAGGCCGACGTAGCCGGCACCGAGCATCAGCCAGACCGTGACCAGGTCGACCACAGCCCCGATCCCTCGGCTGACGATGCCGGCGGTCTTCTCGCTGTCGTGGATGAGGTGGTGATCGGCGTCCGGGCGACCGTCAGTCATGCGTGTCACCGGGCTTCTCCTCGGAGCGACGGTGCAGGACACGACTGACGAGGTGGGCGACGGCGTCGTCGGCGCGTTCGCCGCTCGAGCGGACGTCGGTCATCACGTCCGCGGTCACCGATGTGCTCGCCTCGCGGATGATCTCGGTGAGGTCCACCCCGTCGATCACGTCGTTGGCGATCGCGATCAGATCCACCCGGGCGAGGATCGCGTCGACGTCGACCCGCTCGACGATGGCACCGATGTCGATCCCTTTGGCGATCTCGTCGAGGTTCACGCTGTCGCGGATCACCGCGTTGATGTCCACCCGCTCACGGATGATCGCGTTCAGATCGACGCGGGCCAGGATGGCGTCGATGTCGAGATCGGCGGCTATGGCATCGAGGTCCACGTCGTCACGCACCACGGAGGTGATGTCGAGGTGGCCCACGATCTCGGTGACGACGCGGGAGATCAGGTCAAAGGCGCTCTCGACAGCCACCGGCCCGACGTCGGTCAACAGCCGCTCCCCTTCCGCGGAGAGCCGATCGGCACCAGCCCGGGCGAGCGGGCCGACGATGGGCAGTCGCATCACGCGCCTCGCCCCCGCCCGTGCCAGCTGACCGCCTACGACGGCTGCTTTGCCCACCAGCGCGGCGGCCCCGACGGCCAGCGCCACCTCGCGCGGCACCGGACCGCCGAACACGTCACCGCTGAGCAGCGGCGCGTCACCGTCACCAGGCGAAGGAACCATCTCCCCACTCCGCTGCTCCGGGATCATCTCTGCGCTCCGCGGACCCGGGGTCGTTTCCCCACTCCGCGGCGCAGCGACGCCACTGTCATCGTCCACGGTTGAATACTAGTTCTCCGTTGAGGTCTCGCGTCGGTTCCGGGCACACGTATCCGCCGACACCGTGATGGTCGCTACCAAAGAGCGCAGCAGCCCGCCGCGACACGAGGTCGCGACGGGCTGCCATGCCTGAAGGGATCGAAACCCGATCAGAGGCTGTTGTACAGCTCCCGGGCCAGTTTGGCGGTCTCGCTCGGCGTCTTGCCGACCTTCACGCCGGCGGCTTCGAGCGCTTCCTTCTTGGCCTGCGCGGTGCCCGAGCTGCCGGACACGATCGCGCCTGCGTGACCCATCGTCTTGCCTTCCGGCGCAGTGAATCCCGCGACGTAGCCGACGACCGGCTTGGAGACGTTGGCCTTGATGTAGTCGGCCGCACGCTCCTCGGCGTCACCACCGATCTCACCGATCATCACGATCAGCTTGGTGTCGGGGTCCTTCTCGAACGCCTCGATGGCGTCGATGTGGGTGGTGCCGATGACCGGGTCGCCACCGATGCCGATCGCGGTCGAGAAGCCGAGATCGCGCAGTTCGTACATCATCTGGTAGGTCAGGGTGCCCGACTTCGACACCAGACCGATCGGGCCGCTGCCGGAGATGTTGGCGGGGGTGATGCCGGCCAGCGCCTCGCCCGGCGTGATGATGCCGGGGCAGTTCGGTCCGATGATGCGGGTCTTCTCGCCCTTGGACTGGTTGTAGGCCCACGCATAGGCGGTGTCCTGCACCGGGATTCCCTCGGTGATGACCACCAGCAAACCGATCTCGGCGTCGATGGCCTCGATGATCGCGTCCTTGGCGAACTTCGGCGGGACAAATGCGATCGACACGTCGGCGCCGGTCTCCTTGATGGCCTCGGCCACCGTGCCGAACACCGGCAGTTCGACGCCACCCTCGTGGGTGACCGTGGTGCCGGCCTTGCGGGCGTTGACGCCACCGACGATGTTGGTACCGGCCTTGAGCATCAGTGCGGTGTGCTTGGTGCCCTCACCGCCGGTGATGCCCTGGACGATGACCTTGTTGTCCTTGTTCAGAAAGATCGACATTGCTCTGGCTCCCTTACTTGCTCGCCAATTCGGCAGCCTTGTCGGCGCCGGAGTCCATGGTCTCGGCGAGCGTCACCAGCGGGTGATTCGCATCGGCCAGAATCTTGCGGCCCACGTCGACCTTGTTGCCGTCGAGACGGACGACCAGCGGCTTGTTGGCCTCGTCGCCCAGCTTCTCCAGCGCTCCGACGATGCCGTTGGCCACCGCGTCGCAGGAGGTGATGCCGCCGAACACGTTGACGAACACCGACTTGACCTGCTCGTCGTTGAGGATGACGTCGAGACCCGCGGCCATCACCTCGGCCGAGGCGCCGCCGCCGATGTCGAGGAAGTTGGCCGGCTTGACCCCGTCATGGCTCTCGCCCGCGTAGGCGACGACGTCGAGGGTCGACATGACCAGGCCGGCGCCATTGCCGATGATGCCGACCTGACCGTCGAGCTTGACGTAGTTGAGGTCGTGCTCCTTGGCCTTGAGCTCGAGCGGATCGGTGGCGTCGCGGTCCTCGAACTCCTCGTGGCCCGGCTGACGGAAGTCGGCGTTCGCATCGAGCGACACCTTGCCGTCGAGAGCCAGGATCTGATCGTCCGGTGTGCGCACCAGCGGGTTGACCTCGACGAGGAGCGCATCCTCGGCGACGAAGACCTCCCACAGCTTGGCGATGGTGACCGCAGCGGCGTCGAGCACCTCGGCGGGCAGGTGACCCTGCTCGGCGATCGAGCGCGCGGTCGCGAGATCGACACCCTTCACCGCGTCGACCGGAACCTTGGCGAGGCGCTCGGGCTTGGTGGCGGCGACCTCTTCGATCTCCATGCCACCCTCCACCGAGCACATTGCCAGGTAGGTCCGGTTGGCGCGATCGAGGAGGAAGGAGATGTAGTACTCCTCGGCGATATCGCTGGCCTCGGCGACCAGCAACTTCTTGACGATGTGCCCCTTGATGTCGAGGCCCAAGATGTTCTCGGCGTGCGACTGTGCGTCATCAGGGGTGGCGGCGTACTTCACGCCGCCGGCCTTGCCACGTCCACCGGTCTTGACCTGAGCCTTGATCATCACGGGTTTGCCGATTTCCTCGGCAATCGCCCGCGCATCGGCGGCATCGTCGGTCACACGCCCGGGTGTGGTGGGAACCCCATGCTTGGCGAACAGTTCCTTCGCCTGGTATTCGAAGAGATCCATTCAGCTCACCATCTCGTAGGTTTGCCCGCGCGGAGGGATGATCACCGCAGGGTGTGTAACGCGGGCCATATCGGACTCTAAACCTGCCACGAAAACACTTGGTCAGCGCACCCTCCGCTTGTGCGACAGATCACTCGCTCGGGTGGCGTCGCCGAACCCTTCGACCCGCCCGGCAGCAGCCGATCGGGACATGGTGTGATGGGTCGTCGACGACGCGGACCCGCGCCGCCGAATGCTTCGACATAGTGGATTTTCGATCCGCGACAACGACCTACCGTACACGCTTCTGTGATCGAACTCACAAAAGGCCAGGTTTTCGGGTCAGATCGTTGGACTTGCCGCAATCATTTCGTTACCGTCGGCTATCAGCAGGTCACAGAAGTATTACGGACACGGCAGTCGCGGTAGTCCAATTGAGCACAAGGGATGAGGTGGGGGACTTGACGGGACGTGGTGACACGACCGCCTCGGTCACGGCCACCGGGCGACGTTCTGCCCGTTTCGACGACGACCACTCCGCGATGGAAGTGACGACGATCATCCCGATCGACTCGAGCGCCGACGACCAGATCGCGTGGGATTCGACCACCTGGGATCGCTACTATCGCCCGACCCGCTCGGAGATCACCCAGGACATCGTCCTGCCCGAGAGCGAGTTCGACGACTTCGAGTTCGACGAGGACTTCGTCCTCGACAGCACCGCCGACGACGCCGTACACACCCTCGACGAGGCGGACGACGCGCCCGCAGACACGGCCGACAAGCCGTTCCGCACCCGCCCGGGCACCGCCGGAGCCCGCAGCCGCGGCAAGCACCGCATCAGCGCGCCGCCCACCGCCCTCAAGGGTGGCCGCGCGGCCCTGATCGCGATGGCCGCCGGAGCGGCAGTCGCCGCGGTCGCCCAGGTCGGGGCGACCGACAATGCGCCGACTCCCACGAACGCCGCCAACATCGACACACCGGCGGCCACGCCGGACCTGGGCCCCGGCGTCGTCGCCGGTTCGCCTGCGAAGGACATGAGCACCTTCACCGACCAGCTCGCGGTCGGCAAGGACCTGGCAGCCGCCGAGGCCGCCCGCGAGAACCTGCTGCGTCGCCCGCTCTTCACGTCGCCCATCCCGGTGGGCCAGTACCAGTTCACGTCGACGTTCGCGATGCGCTGGGGCAGCTTCCACGGCGGCATCGACATGGCTGCTCCGCTCGGCACCCCGATCCACGCCGCCACCGATGGCGTCGTCATCGAGGCCGGCCCGGCCTCCGGTTACGGCAACTGGGTACAGATCCGCGCCGACGACGGCACCGTGACGATGTACGGCCACATGGCCTCGTCGGGCGTCCTCGTGCAGAAGGGCCAGCACGTCACCGCCGGCGACGTCATCGCACTCGTGGGCAACCAGGGCTTCTCCACCGGACCGCACCTGCATTTCGAGGTGTGGAAGGGCGGGACGACGAAGATCGATCCCGCGCCCTGGCTCGCCGCGCACGGCGTGCGCTTGTCGGGCTACACGGGCTAGCCGGTTTTCAAGGGCGGCACCGGAGGGTTCCCTCGGTGGAATTCTGGGTTCTCTCGGCAGTCTTGAGGCCCGCGCTCGACGATGGGCTACAGCTTCTCCCCCGGGAGGCCCCCTGCGGTCAGCAGGGTCACCCGGCCGACGTTGCCGCCGAAGTCGAAGACGATCCGCTCGGTCACACCGCTACCCTCCTTGGCCACCGCCTTGCCCATGCCGTACTTCGGGTGGTTGATGCGGTCCCCGACCTGGTAGTCGACCTGCTTGTTGCGACCCCGGGCGGGGTCGGACGAGTAGGCCGACCGACCCCGGCGATCACCGCCGAAGCCGGAGTCTCCGCGCCCGAACACGCCACCGCCCGAGCCGAGGTGGCGACTCGGTGAGCGCCGCGGTTCGGTCCGCCGCCAGTCCATGAGGTGCTGCGGAATCTCTTGTAGGAAACGGGATTCCGGGTTCGAGACCGGTTGACCCCAGGATGCTCGGGTGATCGAGCGGGTCAGGTAGAGGCGTTGTTTGGCGCGGGTGATCCCGACATAGGCCAGCCGGCGTTCCTCACTGAGTTCGGCAGGGTCGCCCAGCGCCCGCAGGTGCGGGAAATGTCCGTCCTCCCAGCCGGTGACGAACACGACAGGGAACTCAAGGCCCTTCGCCGTGTGCAGGGTCATCAGCGTGACCACGCCGTCGCCTTCGTCGGGAACCTGATCGGCGTCGGCGACCAGTGACACCTTCTCCAGGAATGCGGCCAGCGAACCCGGTTCGGGCAGACCCTCGTCGTCACCGACGGCGTCCGGGTCGTCGAGGTCCTCGATCTCGTCTGCGGCCGCCCCGGCGGCATCGGCGCTGAACTCCCGGGCCACCGCCACGAGTTCGTTGATGTTGTCGAGCCGGGCTCCGTCCTGTGGGTCGCGCGATCCCTCCAGTTCGGCGCGGTACCCGGTGCGTTCGACGATCGCGTCGACGAGCTCCCCGATGTCGGCACCCTCCTCGCCGGCGTCGATGACCGCCACATCCTCGCCCGCGTCGCCGACGGCCCCGAAGGTCGCCAGGAAGTCGTTGCGCAGTCCCTCGATGAGCTCGACGAATCCGCCGATCTGTTTGACCGCACGCGTGTTCAGCAGCGCCACCTTGCCCTCGGCCGCGTCGAGGAGCGCCTGATAGAAGCCGATCCCGCGGTTCTCCGCGTGCACCGCCACGCACGCCTCGGCGCGGTCGCCGATCCCGCGGCGCGGCGTGTTGAGGATGCGCCGCAGGCTCACAGAATCGTCGGGGTTGGCCACCACCCGCAGGTAGGCGACGATGTCGCGCACCTCCTTGCGCTCGTAGAACTTCGTCCCACCGACCACCTTGTACGGGATGCCGTGGCGGACGAACACCTCCTCGAGGGCACGCGACCCGGTGTTGGTGCGGTAGAACACCGCGATGTCGGAGTAGGTCTGGCTCGAAGATCCCCCGATCGAGTAGTCGGTGAGCTCCTCGATCTCCTTGGCGATGAACACCGACTCGTCGCGGTCGGAGTCGGCCACGTACCCGACGATGAGTTCGCCATCCCCGGAATCGGTCCACAGTCGCTTCTCGCGGCGTTTCTCGTTGCGGGCGATGACCGCGTTGGCGGCCGACAGGATCGTCTGCGTGGAGCGGTAATTCTGCTCGAGCAGGATCGTCTCCGCGTTCGGGAAGTCGCGTTCGAACTCCTCGATGTTGCGGATCGTCGCCCCGCGGAACGCGTAGATCGATTGATCGGCGTCGCCGACGACGCACAGTTCCGACGGCGGCACCGCGGCCTCGTCGTCGGCGACATCGCCGACGAGCTCGCGGATGAACATGTACTGCGCGTGGTTGGTGTCCTGATACTCGTCGACCATGACGTGGCGGAACCGACGCCGGTAGTACTCGGCGATGTCGGGATGATTTTGAAGCAGTGCGACGGTCTCGCCGATGAGGTCGTCGAAGTCGAACGCGTTCGCCGCCCGCAACCGCCGCTGGTACTCGGCGTAGATCTGCGCGACGACGAGCACGGACGGTTCACCGTCGGCGGCGGTGGCGAGGGCTCGCTCGGGGTCGATCAGCTCGTTCTTCAGATTGGAGATCTGCACCGCGACACCGCGCGGACTGAATTTCTTCGGGTCGAGCTCCATGTCGCGCACGATCATGCCCAGCAGACGCTTCGAGTCATCGGAGTCGTAGATCGAGAAGTTCGAGTTCATCGACTCCAGCAACGCCGACTGGGCCCGCAGGATGCGCACACAGGTCGAGTGGAACGTCGACACCCACATGTAGGCGGCGCGCGGACCGACGAGGTCGATGACCCGCTCGCGCATCTCGGAGGCCGCCTTGTTGGTGAACGTGATCGCGAGGATCTGTCCGGGCGTCGTGCCCCGCGCCGCGAGCAGGTAGGCGATCCGCCGCGTCAGGACAGCGGTCTTGCCCGATCCCGCCCCGGCGACGATGAGCAACGGCGAACCGGCATGCAGCACTGCCGCCCGCTGCTGCGGGTTGAGTCCCTCGAGGAGTCGCGCGACCCGCTCGTCGGCGTGTGTGCCGGCGTCTGCGGGCGCACGGGAAGGTCGTGGGGAGGAATGGGCCGGCGCGCTGGTGGAGCTTGTCATCAGGGTTCAGGCTACTACCGGGTCACGACAGGTCCCGGCATGGGCGAGCGCGCCCGGACCGCCCTCCGGGGTGGACCGCCCCTGTGGCGCGGGGGCTAGTATGTGCCCGAATCCACATACTCGAATCCGGGGTTCGCACCACCGCGGGTCTCCCGGCCGGCCGAGGGGATGTCATGCAACGCAGGTCCATCGTCGTTGCGACGCTCGTGTTCGTACTTTCGGTGGTTGTCCTGGTCGCCGCGCTCGTCGTCTCACTCATCCCCTTCGCCACCGACGGCTCCGCCGGCCCCACCTCCGCATTCCGGGCCCAGCAGGAACTCGACGCCGTGGCGTTCGAACTCGGCGGCAGCCCCGGCGCGCGGTATTCGGGAACGCTCACCACGACCGGTGCCGGCGGCCCGCCGCGGAAGGTGGAGTTCACCGACCTCACGGTCGCGTCCACCAAGAACGCGGAGGGCGACATCACCTACGACACGAGTACGGCGCAGTACCGGCAGATCGGCAATTACCGCTACCTCAAGGGCCCGGCCCAACTGTGGACCGATCTGTTCGACGGGGCCCCGATTCTCCGACAGCTCGACCTGAAGGTCACCGAGAACAGATGGACCAACCTGCGCTACTCGGGGCTGCCCGACCTGGGCTACCTGCTGTCCCCGGCTCTCCTCGCGGGGCGGATCGGCAACGCCGAACGCATCCGGGCGCCGAGTGCGGGACCGGAACTCCCGGCACCGAATCAGGGTCTGCCCGACGCGAGGTTCTGGCCGACGAGCGATCCCGAGATCACCGCGATCGACGACGACACGATCCGTGTCGGCACGTTGGCGACGACGTTCGACCCGCAGACCAAGCAGGTCACCCACATCGAGGGCGAGTTCGCCTCGTCGGGCACACAGGTCGACATCGACGCCGACGTGACGCTGCTCGGCGCCGACGACCTCACCGCGATGTTCACCGACGAACGGTCCCTGCTCCCCGATCTGACGAGTGTGCCCGCCCCTGCGGTGCCCCTCGCGTCCGACGCCGTCACCGCCCGCGGGGTCGGTGCCTGCACCCCCGCGTCGTGTCCGTTCCTCATCACGGCCACCGGCACGCTGGACGCCGAGGTCGCGGAGGACATGCGGGGCGTGACCGGGCACGTCAACTACGGTTTGACGACGACGTTCACCGTCGATGATGCGGCGCCGGGCGCCGTCGGCGGGACCTGCACCCGCGTGGTCAGCGCCCCGTTCGGGGGCCGGACCCAGACCACCTGCGCGGCGACCCGGCTTCCGGCCGGTACCCGCGTGGTCAGGCCCAACACCGCGATCGAGTACCTGCCGTTCATCGACACCACCGAGGCGGATCTGGCCTCCTACCTCGACAGTCAGGAACAGTCGAGCGAACTACCGATCACCATGGAGCGCACCGGTGCCAAGAAGGGCGACGCCGCGCGCTACAACGATCAGGTCGTCGGATTCCCGAGCAGCTATGTGGTTCGCCAGGGCGACTACCTGTTCGACGGCGTCGGCCCGGAGGGCAACCTGATCGTGTCCTTCGCGCCCGGCTACGCCGAGCATGTGACGGCGGGACGGTTCGACCCGGCATGGCCCGGCACCGCCCTACTGACCGAGCAGCTCACAAAGCAGGTGGCCGCGGCCGGTGACCGCGATGTCACCTACGTGGCCGCCGAACCCGCGACGGCCGCGGCGCTCCGCGCGCTCGTGGTCGCCGAGGGCATCGCCCCGGGCAAGGTCGGCGTGTTCGCAACCCCCCTCACCGCCGACTGACGCACTGCGCCCCGACTCACCCCACCAACCGGGCTTCGGCCACCTCACCCACCCGGGCCTCCCCCGTGTGCAGCGACAGCCCCGGCGTGACCGGGGTGAGCGCGAGTTCGCTGCCGTGACCCTCGAGCTGCACGTAGACGACGTTCAGCCCGCTGCGCACCGGCACCCGGACGGCCTGCCCGCCGTCGAGCGCCATCGTCACCACACCGTCGCGGTCTGCGCAATAGCCCATGGCGACTGTCCATCGCCACTGAATCAGCGGGCCGTCGAGGGATAGCCGGGCCGGACCGGTGATCTCGGGCTGGGCGCAGGTGCCCCGCCCGGCCGGGATCGTGCGAGCCCGGGTGACCGAGCCGGGCACGAGCCGGCCGGTGGAGTCGAGCACGTCGAGGCGGTCGGTGACGCCGACGAATTCCGGCCGGTCGCGCACTCGACCGAAGGTCCGGCTGATCTGGTTGTTCGGGTAGGCGACCGGAAGGAGCACCTCGAGCGGCAACGACTGATCGAACATCGGCTGGTCCCGATGGGCGGCGAGCGACCGCTTCGCGTTGGCGAGATAGTCGGCGGTCGGGTCGTCGCGCCAGGACCGCGAGAACGACGTGAGCGAGATCAACGCCGACGTGACCGCCAACGCCGCGGCGAGGGCCAATACCACCGGCCCGAGTCGACCCCGGTCGGCGGTGCCGGCGTGGCTGCCGCCCGCGGCACGGTGAGCTCGAGCGGTCGCCGGCGACCCCACGATCAGCGCGATCGCGACGGTGATGACCAGCGCCGAGTCGGGCAGGTAGCGCATCGTCTGCGCGAGTTCGAGTGCCGTGTTGGCGCTTGAGCGGTTCCACATGACCGGGAGCTGCGCGACGACGACGTAGACCGCCGCGCTGACCACCACGGCCACCGCGCCGCGCCGGGTCGCCACCGCCCACCACACCAGCGCGGCGAGCACTCCCCATCCGGCCACGATCATCCAGGTCGGTGGGAAACCCATCGGTGGGCTGGGGACCCAGCGATCCCATTCCCACGGACCACCGACCAGCGACGGGACCACCGCGTTGTTGATCGACCGCCAGACCAGGGCGAGTGTCTGCGACACGGAGTGTTCACCGGCGGTCGCGTCGGAGACGGTGAAGAAGACGAGAGTCCACAGCACGAAGATGATGCCGAGCGCCGCCCACAGGGTGCGGGCCGCGGTGAACGTCCGGGTCAGCGTGGTGTCGGTCAACCGGGGCTCCTGCTCGTCGCCGCCCGTCGAACCGATGGGCGTCGGCGCCGCCGGGCCGAAGCGCGCGGCGAGCACCGCGGCGACGAAGGCGACCGGGAGGATGAACAGCGACTTCTCGAAGAAGGCCAGCGCGACGACGAACACCACCGTCGACCGGATGACGATGGCCCGGGCGCGCGGGTGGCTGCCGCGCTCGCGGACCAGGATCACCGCGTCGGCGACGATCCAGGCCATCGCCGCCTGCATGGGGAGCGAGTTGAGTGCGGCCGACCACCAGGCGAAGGCGGGCACCGTCATCGGGGTGAAGAGGTAGAAGACAAGGGCGGCGAGGGCCCCGACGCCCGCCGACGGCCCGGCGAGCACCCGGATCATCCGCCACACCGACAGTGAGGCGATGGCCTGCAACACGACAAGCGTCAGTGCGGGGACGACCCAGTTGACCGGCGCGATCACCGTCGACACCCCGGCGACCAGGAAAGCCGCCGGCATGAAGTGCCCGTCGTGGCTGTGACCGAGGTAATCCCAGCTGAGCACCGGGTAGTCCGATGCCCGCCCGATCAACACGAGATCGTCCCAGTAGAAGTTCCCGGTGGCGGCCAGCCACCCTCGAACGACGAGTTGCGCGACGATCGCCACGAGGGCCACCGATGACACCGTCCCCCTGCTCAGCATGGGCTCCAGTCTCAGTGCCCACCGACCCCGTGGCAAAATCGGTCGGGTGACTGACGCGAAGACACCCGACGAACAGGCCGGCGACCAGGCCACTGCCATCGCGTTCGACGTGGACGACTATGACCTGTCCGACGATGTGGCCGCGCTCCCCGACGACATCGACCAGCTGCGTCTGGAGATCGACCGGCTCGACGCGATGATCCTGGCCTCGGTGAAACGTCGTTCGGCGGTGTCGAAGAAGATCGGTGCCGCGCGGATGGCGTCGGGTGGTCCGCGATTGGTACACAGTCGCGAGGTGAAGGTGCTCGATCGTTTCGCCGAGCTCGGCCAGGAGGGCCACACGCTGGCGATGCTGCTGCTGCGTCTGGGCCGCGGCCCACTGGGACGCTGAACGTTCACCTCGGATGGCATCGCAGGCGGGTCACCGACCGCATAGGGTGAGTCCCATGAGTGACGTCTCCGGCAGCGACTTCGACACCAGCGACCACGACGACATCACGGCGACGCAGTCCTGGCAGGCGCTCGCCGCCCATCAGCCCCACGTCTTTGCGATGCATCTGCGTGAGGTCTTCGCGGTCGACCCCGGCCGCGGCAGCGAACTCATCATCGACGTGGGCGATCTGCACATCGACTACTCCAAGCACCGCGTGCTGCGCGAGACACTCGATCTGCTCACCGCTCTGGCCCGTGAGGTCGGCCTCGAGGATCGTCGCGACGACATGTTCGCCGGCGCCCACATCAACACCTCCGAGGACCGGGCCGTCCTGCACACCGCGCTGCGCCTGCCGGCCGATGCCACGCTGCACGTCGACGGGCAGAACGTGGTCGCCGACGTGCATGAGGTGCTCCACGCGATGGGCGCGTTCACCGACAAACTGCGCAGCGGTGAGTGGAAGGGCCACACCGGCAAAGCGATCACCGACGTCGTCAACGTCGGCATCGGCGGGTCGGATCTGGGTCCGGTGATGGTGTATCAGGCGCTGCGCCACTATGTGGACGCCAACATCCGCTGTCACTTCGTGTCCAACGTCGATCCCGCCGACATGGTCGCCACGCTCGCCGGCCTCGACGCCGAGACGACGCTGTTCATCATCGCCTCCAAGACCTTCACCACGCTGGAAACGTTGACCAACGCGTCGGCCGCGCGACGTTGGGTGCTCGAGCAGCTCGGCGCCGGCGACGACGCGGTGGCCAAACACTTCGTCGCGGTGAGTACCAACGCCACCGAGGTGGCGAAGTTCGGGATCGACACGGCCAACATGTTCGGGTTCTGGGACTGGGTCGGCGGTCGCTACTCGGTGGATTCGGCCATCGGACTCTCGGTGATGGCGGCCATCGGCAAGGAGCGTTTCGGCGAGTTCCTGTCCGGTTTCCACATCGTCGACGAACATTTCCGCACCGCTCCGCTCGAGCAGAATGCTCCGGTCATCCTGGGCCTGATCGGTCTCTGGTACAACAATTTCTGGGATGCCGGGTCGCGCGCGGTGCTCCCCTACTCCAACGACATGGCGCGCTTCGCCGCCTACCTGCAGCAGCTGACGATGGAGTCCAACGGCAAATCGGTGACCGCACACGGGCATCACGTCACTGCCGACACCGGCGAGGTCTACTGGGGTGAACCGGGCACCAATGGTCAGCATGCGTTCTACCAGCTGCTGCATCAGGGCACCCGGATGATCCCGGCCGACTTCATCGGCTTCGCCGAACCCACCGACGACCTGTCGACGGCGGACGGCACCGGGTCCATGCACGACCTGCTGATGAGCAACTTCTTCGCCCAGACCAAGGTGCTGGCCTTCGGCAAGACCGCAGACGAGATCGCCGCCGAGGGGGTCGCACCGAATGTGGTGGCGCACAAGGTGATGCCGGGCAACCGGCCGTCCACGTCGATCCTCGCGCCGACACTGACGCCGTCGGTGATCGGCCAGCTCGTCGCCCTCTACGAGCATCAGGTGTTCGTGGAGGGTTCGATCTGGGGGATCAACCCGTTCGACCAGTGGGGTGTGGAACTCGGCAAGACCCAGGCCAAGGAGTTGCTCGGCGTCATCGTCGACGCGAAATCACCTGCGCCGCAGGACGATTCGTCGACCGACGAGCTCGTCCGCTGGTACCGCACGCACCGCGGCCGCACGGCGTAACCCAGGTTCGTCCCCCGGAACTCGGTTCGTCCCCCGGAACTCGGGTCGTCCCCCTCTGCAGGTGGCGGATGGCCCGATTTCCGGGGAGGAACCACCTGACCTGCCGCAAGCGGGAAGTCCGCTATTGCCAGCGGGATTCGTCGAAGACCTCGTCGGGGATCTCGTCGCCGGGCTGCACGCCGAGGGCCTCCAGTCGGCCCATCAACGCGGCGGCGACCGCGATGAAGGTGACGAGATCCTGCGGTTCGCTGGATCGTTCGGTGGGATCGCCGCCCATGAACTCGAACACCGCGGGCGGCACGCAGTCGCCCATGTCCAGCGAACGCTGACCGGTCGCGACCCGCCACGCATCGAACGAGGCACCGTCCACGGCGTCGGCGATCTCGCCGGACCGTACCGCCCCGAGCACATCGTCCACAGACGCCAACGGTCCCGACGCACCACTGGACGGATCGAATCCGACGAGGGTGTCGGACGCGATCTCCGGGTCGTCATGGAGGGTGAAGTAGACGATGCCGCGCCAGTCCGCGCCGAACGCCGACACGTCGTCGCGACCGAAGATGTCGGTCAGCAGTTCGCCGACCTCGTCCCGACGACGCGCGCTGAACAACGCGAACGCGCCATGGGCCACCACCTGCCCTTGCTTTGCCGTCACATCGGTTACCTTACGCAACGTGAGACCGACACCGACTGCACTGCGCGCGCTCGGGCGTGTGTGCCTGCCCCTGTGCGTCGTCGCCGCCATGACCGCGGCGTGCGCGTCGTCCTCGTCGTCCGACGATCGGGAGACACCCACCTCGGTACCCATGAGCGCCGCGGTCACGCCCCCACCGGGCCAGCCGGTCCGCACCGGCCCGGGCACCGCCCTGACCTTCGGCGAGAGCGCGATTCTGCCGGCCGATGCCTTCGCTGCCAACGGTTCTCGGGCGATGTTCACCGTCACCGGGATCACCGTCGCGCAGGGCGTGCCGGAGGAAATCACCAAGGGGGGCACGGCCTACTTCTTCTACGTCACGGTGACGTCGCTGTCGTCGCGCGTCGCGCCGGCACCGACGACGGTGGGCTTCGCGGGCAGCGCCGACGGCCGGGACGCCGCGCTGACACTCGCATCCACACCGGGCCTGCCGGGATGTCCGGTCACCACCGTGCCCGAACGGATGCGACGCGGTGACTCCTATTCGACCTGTCTGGTGTCGGTCGCGGACCCCGATCAGCGTCTCGGACAGGTGATCTACTGGGCCGACACCACCTCGAACTCCGCCCTCGACTACAAGTCGGACCCGGTGGTGTGGTCGCTGCCGACGCCGCCGTCGGCGAGCGTCACACCATCCGCCGGGTGATGCCTGCGGGAAGGTAGCGCAACGCGACGGCGATCGGCGCCCACGGCCAGCGGGGCACCGGTGCCCACCCCGACTCCTTCTCGATCGCGGCGACCATCGCCGCGACGCCCTTGTCGGTGTCGGTCATCATCGCGGTCTTGACCCCACGGTTGATGTCGGTCTCGATGTAGCCGGGAAGCAGAACCGACACCCGGATGGGCGAACCGGCGAGTTCGGCCTGCAATCCCTGCCCGAGCGCCGAGAGCCCGGCCTTGGACGCCGAGTAGGCGGCCTGCGCCCCCGGCAGGCCGCGGATGGCGCTCATCGAGCTGATCAGTACGAGGTGCCCGGCGTTCTGGGCCCGGAAGATCTCGAGGGCGGCCTCGATCTGGGCGAGCGCGCCGACGAGGTTGGTCTGGACGGTCTCGATGTTCGCCGCCGCGTTGCCGGTGCCGATTCGCGCTCCCTTCCCGAGTCCGGCGTTCACCACGACGCGGTCGAGGCCGCCGAGTTCATCGGCGAGTCCGCCGATCACTCGTGGCACGGAGTCGGTGTCGGTGACGTCGAGGCGTGCCGTCGCCACCTGGGCCGCGGCGGGGCGCAATTCGTCGGCCAGCGCGTCGAGACGGTCGAGACGCCGCGCGCACAGGGCCAGCGCCCGCCCCTGCGCCGCGAAGGCCCGGGCCATCCCCTCGCCGAGACCGGAGCTGGCGCCGGTGATCAGGATCCTCTGACGTGTCGTTGGGCTCACGGCTGCCAACCTACCGAACCTTCCGGCCCTGAAGACCTCACGACACCGGGCAGTCATCGACACCGACGCGTCAGCGCACCCCTGACGCGTCGACTTCAGGGCCTACCGCTCAGGCGGTCTGGGCGGTCAACCGCAGCGACGCGACGAGATAGTCCGTACTGGAGCGGTCCCCGACGGTGATGCGGGTGCCGTGGCCGCGGCACTCCTTCGTCGATACCCCGCAGCCGCGCAGCAGGTGCCCGATCGCGACGCCCTCGATGCCGGGCAGGAACAGGAAGTTGCCCTCGCTGGGCAGCACCGGGCACCCGATCGCCCTCAGCATGTCCGCCATCCGGTCACGCTCCGCACGCATCGACCGGACTCGCTGGGCCAGTTCATCTTCCGCGGCCAACGCGACCGGTACCGCGGCGATCGCCGCCGATCCCACCCCGAACGGCAGCTCGAACCGTCGCACCTCGGTCACGATCTGTCGCCCGCCAACCCCGTATCCCACCCGCAGCGCCGCGAGCCCGTACGCCTTGGAGAACGTGCGCAGGACCAGCAGGTCGTCGAAGGTCCGGATCAGCCGCCACAGGTCGGGTGAGTGCCGGGAGAACTCCACGTACGCCTCGTCGAACACGGTGATCACACCGGCCGGCAGGGAACGCACGAACTCGTGCAGCTCGGACTCGTCGACCACCGATCCGGTCGGGTTGTGCGGCGAACACACGACGACGGCGACGGTGCGCGCGGTCACCGCGGCACGCATCGCCGCCAGGTCGACCCGGCCGACGTCGTCGAGCGGCACGGCCTCCAGCCGCATCCCGAGCATCTCGGCGAGGATCGGGTAGCCGTCGAAGGTCGGTGTGGCCGTGAGCATCTCCGGCGCATCGACACCGCGGGCGGCGCCCCGCCGCAGTGCGGCCTGCAACACGGCCAGAGCCACGCCGGTGGCACCGGCGCCCACTGTGACCTGCGCACCCGGCAGGCGCAGATGCTGCGCTATCCGCGCCCGGGTGTCGTCGGGCAGGAAGTCGGGGTAACGGTTGGTGTCGGACACACCCTCCCGCAGGACCTCGGCGACGGCCGGCAGCGGACCGTAGGCGGATTCGTTGAGGCCCAGCCGTACCACCGCGTCGTCGGCGCACGCCGGTCCCCTCGGCCCCGCCGGTGGGCTCACCGCCGACCTGCCCACCGGAGCGCCGCGGCGCCGGCGAAGTCGCCGGCGTGGGCGAACGCGGCCATCATCACCACGTCGCCCTCGCGGATCCGCCCATCGCTGATCGCGGTGTCCAGAGTGACGGGAATGCCGACGGCGAACATATTTCCGCACTCGTCGAAGGTATCCGGATGACGTTCTTCTGGAAGTTCCAGTGCTTCACGCCAGTTCCGCAGGAATATCCGGTTGGGCTGATTGGTCACCAGCCAGTCGAGGTCGGCGGGTGCGATACCGACCGAGTCGGCCACCTCGATGGCGGCCTCGGGCACCATCCGGTTGCCGCGGGCTAGGACCTTGGCGATCTTCGCCTCGGTGAACCCGATGTGGAGCTGTCCGGTGCCCGCCTCCCAGTACTTGCGGGGCGGTTCGGTGACACCGGTCATGTCGCCGGAGTACTGGCCGTAGGAATGGCACGATAGTCCCAGGATCGGGCTGCCAGAGTCGGTTTCGGCGGTCAGGACGGCCACCGCGGCGCCGTCGCCTGGGATCGCGGCCTGCGCCTTGCCGCGCACCTGTTCCTGAGTGAAGATCTGTGCGGCGCTGTTCTGCGCGAGGGCGATGAGGGCCCGGCGGCCGCCGTTCGCGCGCAGCAACGCCCCCGCCAGGTCGATCAGGTGGATGAAGGCGACACAGCCGCCGTTGTGTACGTCGAGGACTGTGGACGGTCGTAGCCCCAAGCGGTGTGCCACTTCTCCGCCGCATCCGCGGATCGGCACCTCGGGGAGTTGGCTGTGGGTGAGGACGGCGTCGACGTCGTCGAAGAAGTCGTCGCCGTGCCGGTCGGTCAGCACATGGGCCGCCGTCACCATCATGTCCGCGGAAGTCTCGCCGTCGGCGGCGTGATGCCGGAACTCCGGCGCCCGGAACATCACATTGTCGATGAGCGCGTCGTCCTCGGCGTACTGGACGAAATAGTCTGCAGGAACCCTGGTTTCGGGGAGGTAGGTGGCGAGGTCCAGGATCGACTCCTGCGGTGTGGTCGTGGTCATGATCGCATCCAATCCGGGCAGAGCGGCAGCCCGTTGTGGTGGCGATACTCGGCGATCGCCGTGAGGTTTTCGAGTTCGAGTTGGTGGCCCGCGGAGAACATGTCCCAGAAGTCACCGACCCACACCGGCCGCTCCGGGGGCGCGGTCTCGGGATAGGGGTTATCGTCGTAGAACGGGTGGTGGCAGTTCGTCCACAACACCACCGATCCGGGCTTGTCGAGCACGACCTGGGCGTCGACCACCCGCATCAGGTAGATCATCCACAGGTGATTGCCCTGGTCCCACGCGCAGTGGTAATCGACGGTCATCGCATGCGGGTTCGCGATGGTGCGGGTGTAGATCTCGGTGTGGTCGCCGAGCCGGTCGTGGGCGACCCACAGTCCCGGCTCGTCGGTCTCGGTGAACCCGCGCAGACTGTAGGTCCATTCCTCCAATGACCGGGTGTCCGACAACCAGTTGTAGAGATCCCGGGGCGGCGCGTCCACATATCCTTGGACCGGGCAGAAATCACCGTAGATCTGTTGGTGTGGGTAGACCGATCGGAGCCGGTCGACGAGGATCGGGGTCGCCACCTTCCGGGGATGGGATTCGATCCGCGTGATGCCGGGCAGGGTCATCGCCTGATCGCCGAGATCGGCCAACGGGGTTGTCACGGTCATCGCAGTCCTTCCAGAAACGGGGCGAACGGGGGTACTTCCTCGGGATCGACGTCGATCACGAGACAGTTGGGTCCGGTATCGGAGAACAGTTCGGCACAACAGGTTTCGATGTCGTCTACGCTGCCCGCGTGCCGGACGACGAGGTCGGGAAACATGGCGTCGAGTCCGTCGGCGAGCGCCGCCGGCCTGAATCGGTTCACCGTCGGTGTGTCCGGGAAATAAAGGTGCTCACGGGTCACGCACATGCCGTGGGCGTCGTTGTTGAGGATGATCAGGGTGAGCGGGGCGGAATGTTCGACGGCGGTGTGGATCTCCATGCCGTGCATATAGAACGCACCGTCCCCGGCGATCACGACGGTGCGGGTGGGGTCCCCCTCGGCGGCGCAGCGCACCGCGTTGCCGACGCCGGCGGCGATCCCGTACCCCATACCGCCCATGCCGAGCGCCACAACGAATCGTTGCATCGGTGAGAACGGCAGATGGTGCAGGGCGGCGGCGCCGACGTTGCCGGCGTCGGCGAAGACCGCGCACGGTGAGGGCAGCTGCGCGCCGATGGTCTCGATCACCGCACCAAGGCCCTGGAATCCGGGCGCCGGCGGGGACGCCGGCAGGTACCGCAGCGGCGTCGCGGGTCGGCCCACGGCCGTATCGAGCCGGGCGGCGACGAACTTCGCCAGCATCCGGACCGATCGGGCGACATCGTCGCCGATGATCTCCGCGCATCCGGAGAACCGCGCTCGGTGAGAGCCGATGTAGGTCACGTCCGTGGAGTGCAGGGCGTCGTCGAGCCCGGCCCGGTCGGTGATCGACATCCGGCATCCGACGGCGACACACACGTGTGCGGCGCGGACCGCATCGGCGGCGCTGGGGTGACCCATGACGCCGGTCAGGCCGGCGAATCCGGTTTCGGCGGCCATCACGTCCCGCCCGCCGGGTGAGGCCACCACGCTCGCGCCGATCAGGTCGGCGAGTCCGGCGATGGCGGGACCGAGCCGCTGCCAGGAGGCCTCCTCGCCGACCCACAGGCAGACGCGTCCCGGTGTCGTCGCGGCCGCGGCGATCCGCTCGGCGAGCGCCTCGAGCCGGACGTCGACCGACTCGTCGACCGGGCTGTTTCCCTCGTGGTGGATCACGGCGACCGGCGACATGGGCTCGGCCTGGATGTTCTTGGGGATCACCAGTGCGGCGGGCAGCCCCCGATCGAGGGTCGCGAAAGCGGTCGCGAGCGCGCCCGGCGCCGACTCGGACGCCGCGATCACCGAACACGAGCCGGTCACCGCGGCCAACAGGCCCACGAGGTCGATGGTGTCCGGCGGGTTCAGCATGTCCTGGAACGCACCCTGGCCGGCCAGGGTCGTCGGTGCGCTCCCGATGAGGGCGAGCACCGGGACCCGGCTGTCGTAGGCCTCGGCGAGGGCGGGTACGACGTTCATCGCACCCCCACCGGAGGTCGTCATCACGACGCCGGGGCGGCCGGTCAGTCGGGTGATGCCGTCGGCCATCGCACCCGCCGCGAACTCGTGTTTCGCGACCACGGCGGTGACGCCGACGGCGTGTGCCGCGGCGTACATGTCCTCGATGTTCGCGCCGTGCACACCGAATACGGTGCGTACGCCGCGCGCATGCAACACCTGCATCAGGTGCCACGCGGTCGACTTCATGGCGGTCATGCGCCCACCATGCGCCGGTGCTCCTGAAGGATTGCTGAAAAAACGGTCCTCGCCGTCATGCGTTCGTCGGAATATCATCGTCCACTAGGGCGTGTCTCCCAATTCTTCTGCGAGGTATTGGCGGAGTCGTTGGTTCTCTGGCAAGGCGGAGGAGGGAGCGAAGCGGCAGCTATCGTGACCGACGACAACGCCGCCAGAGGACCAACGAGCCGCCAAGACCCGCAAAGGGAATTGGGAGACATGCCCTCGCAGGGCGAAGGGCTGTCTGACCATGGTGAACGTGCGGAACAGGTTGCCGCGCTTGGTTCGATCGCGCGGCAGCATGCGCATGCAGGCGACGATCATCGCCGCCGTGGTGGTGACGGTGGCCCTTCTGGTCGGGGGCGCCGCCATGCTGTACATGCTGCGGTCGGCCAACAACGAGGCCATGTATCAGTCGACGCAGCGCGAGGCCCACCAGGTCGCCGCCACCATCGACCGTGACGGGATCGGCGGCCTCTCACGCGACGACCTCATGCCGGGCGCGGGTGCCGACATCATCCAGGTCATCGACTCCGGCGGTCAGGTGGTCGCGAGATCCCCCGGAGTCCCGACGTCTCCAGTCGTGGAGGGGAATCAACCTCCGCAGGTGTACCGCTACTTCGACGGCGTCGTCGTCCCAGGGGTCGACGGCGAGTTCTGTGCGACCGCTGTCGGCGCCGAGCACGACGGCGCCTACTACACAGTGGTCGCCCTGCAGCGTTCGTCGGGCCTGCGCCATAGCGAACTGGTCACAGCGACGATCCTGCTGGCGGAGATCCCGATCCTCGTCCTCGTCGCAGCGGGGGCGGTCTATCTCCTGGTGGGCCGCTCGCTCCGTCCTGTTTCCCGAATCACCCACCAGGTCAACGACATCACCGCCAAGGACCTGGAGCGACGGGTGCCGGTGCCGGAGGCCGACGACGAGATCCACACCCTCGCGACGACCATGAACGGCATGCTGGCGCGCCTCGAGAACAGCCGGGAGGCACAGCTGCGTTTCGTGGCGGATGCCTCGCATGAACTCCGCAGCCCGCTCACGACCGTCGTCGGGATTCTCGGGCTGGCCGACGACACCGACTCCGAGGTCGATCTCGACACCGTGCGCACCATCCTGCTACCCGAGGCCACGCGAATGCAGGTGATGGTCGACGATCTGCTCACCCTCGCCCGCGCGGACGAGAACGGGCTGCAACTGCACGCCGAGGAGATCGATCTCGATGACATCGTCACCGCCGAAGTCGCCCGGGTGCGGTCGTTGGGTGCGGCTCGGATCCGTGCCCACGTCACCCCGATCCGGCTCGTCGGCGACGGCGACAAGATCGCACGGGCCGTGCGCAACGTGATCGACAACGCCGTCCGGCATGCCCGCTCGATGGTGTCGGTGACGATGCGCACCGACCACGGTTTCGCCTCGGTGACGGTCGCCGACGACGGTCCGGGAATCCCGCCGGAGGACCGGGCCCTCGTGTTCCGACGATTCGCACGTATCGACGTGGATCGGCGCAATCAGTTCGGTGCCGGGCTCGGGCTCGCCATCGTGGCCGAGATCGTCCACGCCCACGGCGGAACCGTCGAGGTCGGCGAGGCCGCCACCGGTGGTGCGGCGGTGACCATCAGGGTGCCGCTGAGCGCCCCTGCTGCCGCGCCAGAACGACCGCGCGAAGCGGAGAGCGAACTGAGCGATATGGCCGTGACGCCGGGGCGCTCGACGACGCGTGGCCGCGGGAACCCGGACCCTCAGACCTCGCAGAGCCGATAGCCCGCGCCCCGAACCGTCTCGATCGAGTGCACCCCGAACGGGTCGTCGATGCGCTTGCGCAGATACCGGATGTAGACCTCCACGATGTTCTCGTCCCCCTCATAGTTCTCGTCCCAGATCGACCTCAGAATCAGCGTCTTGGACACGACAGTGCCCTTGTTGCGGATGAGGAACTCCAACAACGCGAACTCGCGGGGCGTCAGGGTGACCGGTGTGTCGCCGCGGGCGACCCTGCGCTCGGCGGGGTCCAGCGTGAGGCTGCCCGCGGCGAGCACCGCCGGTCGCTCGCGTTCCCCGCGCCGTAGTACCGCGCGAAGATGAGCCTTGAGCACCACCACGGAGAACGGTTTGACCAGATAGTCGTCGGCGCCGCAGTCGAGGGCCTCGGCCTGGTCGTACTCGCCGTCCTTGGCACTCAGCATCACGACCGGTGTCCAGATCTCGCGCCGACGCATCTCCTCGATGACGCGGTACCCGTTGAGTTTGGGCAGCATGATGTCGAGCACCACCGCATCGAACGGCTCTTCGGTCACCCGCCACAGGCCCTCCGCGCCGTCGGCGGCCACGACGACACTCCAGCCCTCGCTGGCCAGGACCCGACGGACCGTCTCGGCCGCACGCACGTCGTCGTCGACCACCAGCACTCTCACGGCCACCTCGTTCACATCGGACGGCCCCCATGCGGACCCGACGCGATGACACAGCGATAGGGCCGCGACGAGAATCCGCATTCTTCACCCATCCGACCCAGGTCCGACCCTACGCCCTGTGCGGTGCCGGTGCGGTTTTGCCTGCTCAGCGCTGTTCCGCCACAGCGAGACCCGGCGTTCTCGGATTCACCGCGCGCCGGTCTACTTCAGCAGCCGCGACATCCGTCGGTCGGCAAGCACCTTGCCACCGGTCTGACACGTCGGGCAGTACTGGAAAGATCGGTCGGCGAAGGAGACCTCACGGACCGTGTCGCCGCAGACCGGGCACGGCAGACCCGTTCGGGCGTGTACCCGCAACCCGGTCCGCTTCTCCGATTTGAGCCGCGCCACCTCCTGACCCTCGAGCCGGCTCGTCGCGTCGGCGAGCACCGACCTCGTCGCGTCGTACAGGGTGTCCACCTGCTCCGGGTTCAACGTCTTGGCCGTCGCGAACGGCGAGAGCTTGGCGGTGTGCAGGATCTCGTCGGAGTACGCGTTGCCGATCCCGGCGATCGTGCGCTGATCGGTGAGGACGTTCTTGATCCGGCCGGAGCTGCCGGCGAGCAGATCACCGAACTCCGCCCGCGTCAGCGCGAGCACGTCCGGGCCGAGGGTGGCGATGCGGTCGACGTCGGTCACGTCCCGTGCGACCCATACGGCAAGCCGCTTCTGGGTGCCGGCCTCGGTGACGTCGAACCCCTCTCCGGGTAAACCGCAGTGCACGCGCAGCGCGATCGGCCCCTTGCCCCCGGGTTTCGGTGGGGTCTGCGAGAGCTGATCGCTCCAGCGCAGCCAGCCTGCGCGGGAGAGGTGGATGACCAGGTTGATCACCGACTCGGATCCATCCGACGTGCCGGGCACGGTTCGGATGATCAGGTACTTGCCGATCCGGCCGACCGATTCGACGACGCGGTCGGCGAGTGCGGTGTAGGGCGGATCCGCCGTCTTCAGCACCGCCAACGACGCCACGTCGACACGCCGGATCGGGAATCCGGCCGCTCGAGAGTCGATGTACTCGGCGATCGCCGCCACCTCGGGAAGCTCGGGCATGTCTCCAGTGTGCTCTAGTAAGGGGATGATCTCCCGCCATTCCGATGCCGACCTGGCGGCGCACATCGCCGATGGTGCGGGGCAGATCCTGCTCGGAGTACGGCATGGCGGGCTGCTGGGCGGGCGGCACCTCGGCGACGTCGGTGACGCGATGGCTCAGGCGTGGATCTCCAACGTGCTGGTCCGTCATCGCCCGCACGACGCGGTGCTCTCCGAGGAAGGCGCTGACATCGGTGACAGGTCCTCGACGGATCGGGTGTGGATCATCGATCCGCTCGACGGCACCAGCGAGTTCGCGTCCGGGACGGCTGACTGGGCGGTGCACGTCGCCCTGACCGAGGGTGGCGCGGTCACCACCGCGGCGGTGTCGCTGCCCGCCGTCGGCGAGCTGTTCCGCAGCGACACCGTCGACCCGCCGGTCACCCCGCTCACCGGGAGGATGGCTGCCTCCCGCTATGGCGGGTCGTACGAGAGTGCCTGGGTGTCGCGGCGGTTGTCGCTGAACATGATCGGCATCGGGTCCGCCGGTGCCAAGGCGATGGCCGTCGTGCGCGGCGATGTCGACGCCTACGTGCATGCGGGCGGTCAGTACGAATGGGACAACTGCGCACCCGTCGGTGTCGCGCTCTCCGCGGGTCTGCACTGCAGTCGGCTCGACGGCTCGCCGATCGTCTACAACCAGCCGCAGCCGTACATGCCCGACTTCGTCATCTGCCGCACCGAGATCCGCGACGACCTGCTCACCGCGCTCGACGAGATCTGGTGAAGCGCCGGGCGACGTCGCGCCCCGCGCAACGCCGTCGACCTGCCCGCGAACCCGTCGACGGCCGACTCGGCGGGTCAGTGCATCTTTCGCAACAAGTAGATATCCATGATCCAGCCGATCCGCCGTCGTGCCTCCTCGCGGGCGGCCGCGATCTGCTCGCCGACGTCGGCGACCCGACCGCTGATCAGGATCTCGTCGTCGGTGCCCACATAGGCTCCCCACCAGATGTGGTCGTCGGGACGGGCGGTTCGGCGGAAGGCGAGATCGCCGTCGAGCATGACGATCTGATTTGCGTCGGCCCCGTGTGGTGTGTCGGCGAGCCGGCGACCGGTGGTGATATGGACGGGTTCGCCGACTCGGTTGGCGGTGATCCGGTGCGCCGCGGTCAGCGCGCTAGCACTGGTCACGCCCGGGATGACCTCGACGTCGAGGTCGAGATCGGGTTGAGCAGACAGGTCGTCGACGATCCGTAGTGTGCTGTCGTAGAGCGCGGGGTCGCCCCACACCAGGAAGGCCGCGACCCCGCCCGCGGGGAGCTCGGTGCGCAGCACATCGGTGAACAGGGCCGCACGGGCGGCGTGCCAGCGGGTCACCTCGGAGCGGTAGTCATAGGGGTTGCGGTCGCGCGGCGGATCGGCGACCTCGACGACGCGGTGTCCTTCGGGCGCATGCCGGGACAGGATCTCGTGACGCAAGGCGGCCAGTGACTGCTTCTCGCTACCCTTGTCCAACAGCAGGAACACATCGACGTCGGCGAACGCGTCGATCGCCTGCAGGGTGATCTGGCGGGGATTGCCCGGGCCGATCCCGATGACCCGCAGCGTGATTCGCATCGTCGGCTCAGCTCTTGACCCGGGACAGGCCGTGGATGCGCGCGGTCATGTCGAGGATGACCTGACGCGGCATCAGGCGCCGCAGGGTGAAGACGAGGCCCGCCCGGTTTCCCTTGGCATAGAAGGGTTTGGGATGTTCGGCGAGGGCAGCGTCGACGATGACGGCCGCCATCGTGGCCGCGTCGATCCCGGACTCCTCGTTGTGTCTCGTGGCGGCCGCGAGCGTCTCGTACTCGCCCCGGTACGGCGAGTCGGCGCCGATGTGGATGCTGCGCCGGTCGCCGATCCCCGTCGCGATCGTGCCCGGCTCGACCGAGATCATCCGGATCCCGTAGGGCGCGACCTCACGGCGGGTGGCCAGCGCGAAAGCCTTGAGAGCCGATTTCGTTGCGGCATAGTTGGATCGGAAGGCGACCGGGAAGCTCGACAGCATGGACCCGACCATCACGACGGTCCCGCTGTGGCGCTCACGCATGCCTGGCAGCACCGCCTTGGTCAGGGCCACCGGCCCGAAGACGTTGGTGCGGAAGAGGTTCTCGATCTCTTCGATCGGTGTGTCCTCGAGGGCGCCGGCCTGGCTCTCCCCCGCGTTGTTGATCAGGATGTCGACGGCGCCGATCTCGGCGACGCAGGCGGTCGCGGTCTGGTAGTCGGCGTTGTCGAGGCGCACATACCGCACCCCCGGTATCGGGTCGGTCACCGTCTCGGGATGCCGACTCGTCCCGTAGACGGTGTGGCCGCGTTCGAGGAACTGACGCGCCACCTCGGCCCCGATCCCGCTCGATGCACCCGTGACCAACACGACCTTGGACCCCGCTGCAGCGCTCATGCAGATACGGTAGCGCGCCGTCGTTGTGTCGGGACCACCCCCGACGCGCCACCCCACACCACCACGCCGCGACCCCGTCCTCGTCGACCGTGCGCAGCCCATCGTCGAGCGTGCACGGCTCATCGTCGAGCGTGCGCACGCTCGACGGTGTGGTGCTCCCGGCAGGATTCGAACCTGCGACACCGGCTTTAGGAGAGCCGTGCTCTATCCCCTGAGCTACGAGAGCGGGACTGGCGGATCTCGTGGCCGAATCTCCCGGTCAGCCGGGTTTGGCCGCGACGATCGCGACAATCACGGTCTGACCGAGCCAAGGCGGCGCCGATCAGACCTTCCGAAGTCTACGGCACCGACCGACGAGTGGTTCAGTGTGGTTTGCCGCGCTCACCGACCCGACGGGCACGAAACGACCGCGCGTGTCGGACACCGTCAGCGCGAGCACAGGAACCCAGTGACTCGGCCGCAAGCGGCTGCGATGGCCTGACCCCGCGTTATCGTGGCGGTGGATGATCGGCGACGGAAGATCGGACTGGATGGATGCCGCGTGTGGCGACCGGCGAGTCGGTGGTCTCGCGGGCGGTGCGCGTCGTCGAGGCCTTCGGGATCGACGATGAAGCGCTGACCGTCGGGGACATCGCACGCCGCACCGGGCTCCATGTGGCAACCGCGTCGCGACTGATCGAGGAATTGGTGCGCGTCGGATGGCTCGAACGGAACGGTAAGGACGTCCGTATCGGGATGCGATTGTGGGAGATCGCCTCCCGCTCATCACCGACGCTCGGATTGCGCGAGGCCGCCATGCCGTTCATGGAGGATCTGCATCAGGTCATCGGCTACGACGTGCAACTGGCGATCCTCGAGGGTACCGAGGTGCTGTTCGTCGAGCGCCTGTCCTCGCCCGGCGAGGTCGTGAACTACTCCCGGATTGCCGGACGCCTACCCGCCCACGCGTCCTCATCGGGGCTCGTGTTGCTCGCGCACGCCGACCCCGCCGGTCAGGAGTTGGCGATGGCCGCCCCGATGAAGGCGTTCACCCGCAACACCATCCACACACCGGCGCAGTTGCGGACCACGCTCGCACGGATCCGTCGCGAGGGCTATGCCCTCTGTCCCGGCCACATCTACGCCGACACCACCGGTATCGCCGCCCCGGTCCGCGGACGCGACGGCACCGTCGTCGCAGCCCTGGGGCTGATCATGCCGAACGACGACTCGGCGTTCGCCAAGGTGCCCGCGGTTCAGGCGTGCGCCCGCGGTATCTCCCGAGTGATGGCCTCGACATCCACCCGGACTTCATGATCTGGCCCACAAGGTTCTCTCTCAATCATTGAGAAGGGGCTGTGGTCGTCGACTCGCGGGACGCCATCCTGAGTCGACCACCAGATTCGAGGAGACGACCCATGGAGCAGCCCCCATCCGGGACGACCAGCCTGTTGCGCGTGACCGCCCGGGACGCCGTCGCCGACGACGTCATCGCCCTCACGCTCGAACATCCAGACGGCCGACGTCTTCCGGACTGGGCGCCGGGCGCGCACATCGACCTCATCCTGCCCACCGGCCTCACCCGGCAGTACTCGCTCTGCGGAAACCGGTGGGATGCCCACACCTTCCGGATCGCGGTTCGACGCGAGTCCGATGGACGCGGCGGATCGGCCTACGTGCACGATGTCCTGGCTGTCGGCGATCTCGTCGGTGTCGGGGGCCCGCGCAACAACTTCCGCATGGTGCCTGCCGCGAAGTACGTCTTCGTCGCCGGCGGAATCGGAATCACCCCCATGCTTCCGATGATCCATCAGGCCGAGCTCGTCGGGGCCACCTGGAAGCTCGTCTACACCGGGCATTCGCGTGCGACGATGCCCTTCACCGACGAGCTCGCCCCCTACGGCGACCGCGTCAGCATTGTCGCGACCGACGAGGGCGGCCGGATCGACATCGGCGCACTGCTCGCCGATGCGGGCGGGGACAGCCGGGTCTACGTCTGCGGACCGTGCTCGATGCTCGACGACGCCGTCGCCGCAGCCACGACCTGGCCTCCCGGCCGGCTGCGCGTCGAACGATTCCGTGCCGAACGGTCTGACACACCCGCGCGCACCGAACCGTTCGTCCTCGAACTGGCCCGGTCGGGCCGTACCCTCCCCGTCACCCCGGAGCGCACCGTCCTCGACGCGCTGGCCGATGCCGGTGTGGGCGTCCTGTCGTCATGCCGCGAGGGACTGTGCGGAACATGTGAGACCACGGTGCTCGCCGGGGAACCCGAGCATCGCGATTCGATCCTCGACGACGACGAACGAGACAGTGGCACATGCATGTTCGTCTGCGTATCGCGGTCGCGGTCCGACCGGCTCGTCCTCGATCTCTGAACAACGATCCCTGAACAACGAACTCTGAACGCCGACTCTCTGAACAACGCAAGGAAGCCTCCGTGATGTCCGCACCGCCGACGACACCCATCCCCACCATCGACACCGATCCCTTCGTACTCGAGGTCCTCGCCGATCCCCTCCGGTTTCAACACGAGCTGCGCGAAGCGGGGCCCGTCGTCCTTCTCGATACCTACGGCGTCTACGCGATGGCCCGCTACGACCAGGTGCACGCCGCTCTGACCGACTGGCAGTCCTTCCAGTCCGCCGCCGGCGTCGGACTCAGCAACTTCCGGTATGAAAAGCCTTGGCGGCCACCGAGCCTGCTCCTCGAGGCCGACCCGCCTCACCACGATTCACCGCGGGCGGTCCTCTCCACGATCCTGGGGCCGCGTGCGCTGCGCCGGCTGCGTGAGGACTGGATCGCCGACGCGGAGCGGCTCGTCGACGAGGTACTCGACCGCGCCGTCGAATTCGATGCCGTTGCCGAACTCGCACAGGCCTTTCCGCTCCGCGTGTTCCCCGACGCCGTCGGCATCCCGGTCCCGGGCCGGGAGAACCTGCTGCCGTATGGCAACCACGTGTTCAACGCGTTCGGGCCGACCAACTCCCTCGTCGAGGCCGGAGCGTCCCGTGTGCCGGGGCTGTCCGCCTGGATCAATGCCCAATGCCAGCGTGACGTCCTGTCCGACAACGGTTTCGGCGCGCAGATCTGGGCGGCGAGTGACCGCGGGGACATCACCGCCGAGCAGGCACCCCTCGTGGTCCGCTCGCTGCTGACCGCCGGCGTGGACACGACGGTCAACGGACTGGCGGCTGTGTTGTACGCCTTCGCCTCGCATCCGGACCAGTGGCAGCGGGTGCGGGAGAACCCGGCGCTGGCGCGCACCGCCTTCGACGAAGCGGTCCGGTGGGAGTCGCCGGTCCAGACCTTCTTCCGCACCGCGACGCGCGACGTCGAGATCGGCGGCACCACCATCGGCGATGGGCAGAAGATCCTCATGTTCCTCGGCGCGGCCAACCGCGACCCACGGCGGTGGGATCGCCCCGACGAGTTCGACCTGGCGCGAGATCCGTCCGGACACGTCGGGTTCGGGATGGGAATCCACCAGTGCGTCGGACAGCACGTGGCACGCCTGGAATCCGAGGCGCTGCTCACCGCGCTGGCCAACCGGGTCGAAACCATCGAGTTCACCGCACCCGCTCGACGCCGCCTCAACAACACGCTGCGGTCATGGGAATCCCTGCCCATCCGGGTGACGCCGGTCAGGCGCATGTCAGTCGACGGCTCCGCATCACCGTCCGGCGACACTGTTCAGTCGTGTCGAGAGCACATGCGCCTGTTCGAGTAACAGCCGTCCGAGTTCACGACGCCGGACGGCCTTGAATCGGGTCTCCACACCGGTGAGGCTCAATGCCCACGCGGGCTGGCCCCAGCGGTCGAAGACCGCCGCACCCATACCCCAGCTCCCCTCCACCAGCAGTGCCGGGTTGACGGCGTAGCCGTGTCGCCGGGTGGTCGCGATCCGTGTCCGGACGGGAGCCTCCGCGTGATCGGCTCCCCACTGCGCCGTCAGATCCGTACGCCGGAAGTAGTCGTCGATCTCACGCTCGGGCATGTGGCTGAGGATCGCCAGACCGGCCGACGCCACGCCGAGGGGGAACCGGACACCTTCGTGCAGCACGTGTGAACGCAGCGGGAAGCTGCCCTCCTGACTTGCCAGGCAGACGGTTTCGTCGCCGCGCCGCGCCGACAGGAAGGAACTCTCACCTGTCTCCCGGGCGAGGACGCGGAGCACGTCGTTCGCGTGGTCGGTGATGTCGTACCGGTTCGCGGCACTCATGCCCAGCAGGTACAGCTCGGGCCCCAACGACCAGACACCCGTCCGCGGATCGCGGTCGACGAAACCCTCGTCGAACAGTGCGCTGAGCAGGCGGTGTGCGGTCGGTCGGGCGATGCCCGACAGACGGGCGACCTCGGTGGTCGACAACCCCTCCGGTTCAGCGGTTCCCACCGCACGCAGCACCGCACCGGCCCGGGCGACGACGCCGACACCGGACTCGCTCGACTTCATCAGCCCAGTGTAGGTGTTCACTCAGTGGACGCTCCCGCGACCGCGCGACCACACCGCGAGCAAACACGATGGATTCTCGGTCCTCCCCCTTTCCCAGGTCATCCCCACGCCCACAGAATGGGCCGGACTAGAACGTGACGTCCGTTGAATGGTCGTCGGTAGGGAGAACCATGGCATCAAAGATCTTCGCCTCCGCCGCAGCGGCGGTGGCCGACATCGGTCACGGGGCCAGCCTCGCCGTGGGCGGTTTCGGGTTGTGCGGCATACCCGATGCGCTCATCGAAGCGATCGCGCAGTGCGACGCCGCCGATCTGGAGGTGTTCTCCAACAACTGCGGCGTCGACGATCACGGACTCGGAATCCTGCTGTCGCTGGGGCGGATACGCCGGGTCACCGCGTCGTATGTGGGTGAGAACAAGGAGTTCGCCCGCCAGTATCTGGCCGGTGAACTCGAGGTCGAGCTGACCCCGCAGGGCACACTGGCCGAACGTCTGCGCGCCGGCGGCTCCGGCATCCCCGCCTTCTTCACTCCCGCGGGTGTGGGCACACCCGTTGCCGACGGCGGAATCCCCTGGCGGTACGCGGCCGACGGCTCGGTGGCGGTGTCCTCACCACCCCGGGAGACACGCATCTTCGGCGACCGCGAATACGTGCTGGAACACGGGATCACCACGGATTTCGCGCTCGTCCACGCCCGGCTCGGCGACACCGACGGAAACCTGGTCTTCGCCAAGACCGCCATGAACTTCAACCCCTTGGCCGCGATGGCCGGGCGCATCACCATCGCGCAGGTCGAAGAGCTCGTCGAGCCGGGCCACATCGACCCGGCCTCGGTGCATCTGCCCGGCGTGTTCGTGAACCGCGTCGTGCACACCGGACTCCAGGACAAACGGATCGAGAAGCGCACCGTCGCATCGTCAGGAGCACGATCATGAGCACCACACCCACCGGTTGGACCCGCCCCCAGATGGCCGCACGGGCGGCCGCCGAGCTGCGCGACGGGCAATACGTGAACCTCGGAATCGGGCTGCCCACGTTGGTCCCCGACTTCGTGCCCGCCGGCATCCGCGTGATCCTGCACTCGGAGAACGGCATCCTCGGCACCGGCGGCTACCCCGCCGACGACGACGTGGACGCCGACCTCATCAACGCCGGCAAGGAGACGGTGACCGTGAACCCGGGAGCGGCGTTCTTCGACTCCGGGCTCTCCTTCGGCATGATCCGCGGCGGCCACGTCGACACGGCCATCCTGGGCGGCATGCAGGTCTCACGGCGCGGTGACCTCGCCAACTGGATGGTGCCCGGCGCCATGGTCAAGGGCATGGGCGGCGCGATGGACCTGGTGCACGGCGCGGCACGCGTCATCGTCGTCATGGAGCACACCGCACGTGACGGATCGTCGAAGATCGTCGACACCTGCACCCTGCCCCTGACCGGGGCACGCGTCGTCGATCGGATCATCACCAACCTCGCGGTCATCGACGTCACCGACGACGGTTCGCTGGTGGTCCGCGAGCTCGCTCCGGGTGTGACGGCGGCCGATGTCACCGCCGCCACCGACGCCCCACTGGCCGTCGCCGACCCCGCCGAGTTGAGTCGGACGACCTAGGTCACTTACAGTGACAACAGTTGTTGGCATATCGGGGGGTAGCCATGCGGGGAATCAGACCTGAAGCAGTGGTCGTCGCAGTCTGTTGGATCGCCGTCGGCGCGGACTGGCCCATACCGTTCCGGCAGTATCTGACGTTCACGTCGGCCTGACCTGCGGTTCGTCTCCCGGACGTGCGACCGTCCTTCGGCCACTTCCGACGGACGACCGTAAGAACGCGAGTCTGGCAGACCAGGCACAACGCGGCGTGTAGCATCACACCTCACGCGTGGGCATCACCAGGAATCCGGCGGAAATCCGGAGCGGTCGCGCCACTGTGACCCGTGCCCGTCCTCGGACGGCACGGGAAGTCAGACCCTGGCCCACACCATCTGATCGGGACGCGAATTCCCAGGAGTGAGGCCATGAGCACATCAGCACCGATCCGGTCGCAGCGGTGGACCCGCACCGACTGGTTACACGCCGGCATCCAAATGGCGGTGGTCGCCGCCATGCACATCGTCGGGTTCGGCGTCCTGTTCGCCGTCATCGTCCCGCACGACTACAACCTCGGCACGCAGGTCTTCAGCGCCGGCCTCGGTTTCACCGCGTACGCGTTCGGCCTTCGGCACGCCTTCGACGCCGACCACATCGCCGCGATCGACAACACCACCCGCAAGCTGATGAGCGACGGGAAACGGCCCAAGTCGGTCGGCTTCTGGTTCGCCATGGGTCATGCGACGATCGTGTTCGCGCTGGCCCTGCTGGTGATCGGCGGGGCCCGGGCGGTCACCACCCTGACCGACGAACAGTCACCGGTGCGACACACCCTGGGCACCGTCAGCATCCTGGCATCGGGCACTTTCCTCTATCTCATCGCGCTGATCAACGTCGTCGCCCTGATGGGGATCTGGCGGGTGTACCGGTCCCTGAGGGCCGGCCGGTTCGACCACGACGAACTCGAACAGGCCCTCGACGGGCGCGGCTTCCTGTCCCGAATGCTCGGGCCGGTGATGCGCCGGATCAAACACCCGATCCAGGTGTATCCGGTCGGCGTGCTGTTCGGGCTCGGCTTCGACACCGCCACCGAGGTCGCGCTGCTCGCACTCGCCGGGACCGGCGCCGTCGCCGGCCTCCCCTGGTACGCGATCCTGGTCCTGCCGCTGCTGTTCGCCAGCGGGATGAGCCTGATGGACACCCTCGACGGCATGTTCATGACCGTCGCCTACGACTGGGCCTTCGCGCATCCGGTGCGCAAGATCTACTACAACCTGACCATCACCGCGCTCTCGGTCGCGGTGGCCATGCTCATCGGCACGATCGAGCTGGTGAGCGTGCTGCACGACAAGATGGGGTGGGACGACGGGGTCACCACCTGGATCAGCGGCCTTGATCTCAACACCGCCGGTATCGCCATCGTCGTCATGTTCGTCGTCGCGTGGATCGTCGCCGTCGCCTACTGGAAACTCGCCAAAGTGGAGCATCGCTGGACCGTCCCGGAGCCCACCGAACCCTGATCAGACGAGTCGGCGAGCGTGCCAACGAAAGGCGTCGACCGGCGTGATCCCGGCGATAGACTGGAGAACCATGATGATCTCATCAAACGCACCACGACCCGGCTGCGACAACCCGAACTGTACGTGCGAGAACTGCCAGTGCGGCGAGAACTGCACCTGCGGGTCGAAAGACGAATAGACCCGGAACCACACAGCGGTCCCGTGCGACTACTCCTGCGGAGGAGAAGTCGCACATGGCCGGGATCTGGACTTGTCAACACGATGACCGACGGCTGAGCCGGGCATCGGTGAGTTGGCGTGACCGCACGGGTGGGTCATCATCGTGAGGATGAGATGTGAGGTGGCCCGCGAAGCGCTGTCGGCTCGGCTCGACGGCGAGTACGAGGGCGTCCCAGCCGCGCGGGTGGACGAGCACCTCGAGGAGTGCTCGGAGTGCTGTGCCTGGTACATCCGGGCCGATACTCAAGCCTCCTCGCTGGGGGCACTCGGTGGGACGCGGTCCGACGATCTCACCGCATCGATCCTTGCGGGAGTGGGTGTCAACCCGGTGTCGCGTGCCGTACAGACCCGGGAACTGCTGCGCCGCAACCTCGTCCGTGCAGGTCTGACGATGTCCGGCTGCGGGCAGATCGGTGTCGCGATGGCACAGATGGCCGGCTACGACTTCGGCATGTCTCCGACGTCCGCCGGTCACGTGCTCAACGAGACCACGGCCTGGGCAATGGCGTTGGGCGTCGGCATGATCGTCGCGGCCTGGTGGCGCCCGGCCCGCGCCGGGCTCCTCGTGGTACTCGCCGTCTTCACCGCCGTCCTCGCCGGCTACGTCGTCCACGACGCCGTCACCGACACCATCACCGCGGCCCGGATCGCATCCCACCTGCCCGTGCTGCTCGGCCTCGTCTTCGCGGCGCTGTCAGTGCGGCGCCCCGGCGACGACTCGCCGACGACGATCGGCGCAGCGGACGCGCGTCACGGTCAGGCGGGCGCGGTCGTCAGCCATCACCCCGCGGCCTGATCCGCGGGACGCCGCCTCTGATCCCCGACACCCGGCGGGGAGCCTCATACCATGTCGAAGAACATGATCGCCATTCCCGCCGCCATGAGAACCTGGCAGATCTCGCCGGCATGCGTCAGCAACGACGACGGGTGTTCGGCAGCCTGTCGCCTCGAGAAGTAGACGTAGAGCCACACGACCGCCGCGACCGCGAAGCCGATCGCGAGTGCCACGTTGATCGGCTCGACGTAACCCGGTTCGGCGCCGGCGTGCGCCGTCATCGCATCGCCGGTACCCGCGTGTCCCATGTCCATCCCGGCCATGCCGGAGCCGTGCACGCCGTCGTGCCCCATCTCGGGGTCGCCGGACTGTGTGCCTCCCGGCAGAATCGTCCCGTTCATCACCGCATACATCCAGGCCATCGCCGACATCATCACCACGTGGTAGAGGTCGGCGGCCCGGTCGGTCCACGTGCGTGCCCAGGCCACGGTCGCCACCAGGAACCACACCGCGGCGAGGAGGAAGAACACCATCGGCGCCACGGTCGGCCAGCTCATGCTGAACGGCCACGCCATCACCAGCATGGCGGCCGCCATGATCAGGTGGAGCACGTGGCCGACCTGGCCGTACCACGGCATCCGGTGCGATCGGAACGAGAACAGGCACTCGACCGCGGCGAGGCCGAACAGCAGGGTGACCACCCATCGCAGCAACAGGTCGTCGATCATTGGGTCACCTCTGTTGCGTTCCGGTGTGATCCGATCAGACCCCGGAGGGCATCGACGACCACGAAGACGACCAGGGGGATGCCGAACAGTGGCACGAACCAGCCGACGGCCGCGACCACGACCACCACCGCGACCGCCTCGCCGGGCTTCAGGGTCGTCAACGCCCCGCGTCGCGGCGCGACCGGCAGTGTGCGGTGCGACAGTCTGGTCGGACGACGACGCCACCACATCAGGTATCCGCGGACGATGACCGTGATGAGGCCGACCGCGAGCAGCGCCAGCACGATCTGGTTGACCAGTCCGAACAGGACTCCCATGTGGGCGTTGATCGCCCAGCTGGTCATCTTGGCCATGAACGGCCATTGTGCGAAGTCCACGCGGTCGACGATCTGATGCGTGTCCGAGTCGATGGCCACGGCATCGAAGCGGGTCGGGGCGTCGCGCTTGTTCTCCTTCACGACCCACGCCGCGCCGGGCTCCGACGGTGGGGTGAGGTTCATCGGGCCTTGCAGTCCGGCCTCCTGGGCGGTCCGCACCACGGCATCGACCCCCTCGAGTGCGTCCCCCTCCGACGATGGGCCGCCGGCCCCACCATGATCGTGACCGTCGTGTCCGGTGTCCGCGGTATCCGGCTCGACCGCCGAGGTCGACACCGACGGCGTGGTCCATGCCATCGCGGACCGCAGATCCGCTATGTTCGCACCGGCATGGCGTGACCAGCTCAGCCCCGATGCGGCCAGCACGATCAATCCGACGACGATCCACACACCGACCGCACCGTGCCAGCTGAGGGTCCGCTGCCGGGTCGGCGCGGCCCGGTCAGGCACCAGCAACCGCCGTAGTTTGCGGGTTCTGCGCCGGTACCCGATCCAGAGGACCAACCCGCCGAGGGCGACCACCCACAGCCAGCTGGCCGCCAACTCGCTGTAGTTGCGACCGATCTCCCCCAGATGCAGGGTCCGATGCAACTCGTCGAACCAGGCGCGGACCGGCAGCCATTGGCCATAGGTGGTCAGCGCACCTCGCACCTCACCGGTGTAGGGATCGACGAACACGGTCCGCCCGTGGTCAACGGGTACGTCGTCGACCGCGAGCATCACCCGGGTCGTGTCGTCGGCGGCGGTCGCCGGCGTGATCGCGGTGATGGTGCCCTCCGGATGGGACGACCTCGCGGCCGCGATCTGTTCACCGAGCGGTATCCGCTGTGTGCCGACATGGTCGACCGTCAGCTCGTGGCGGTAGACCGCCGCGTCGACCTGCGGAATGACCGCATACAGCAGCCCGGTCACCGCCGCCACGAGGATGAAGGGTCCGATCAGGATCCCGGCGTAGAAGTGCCAGCGCAGCAATAGCGGCCGCCATCGGTTCCAGGCACCGCGATCCGCCGGTGGGCTCGGGGGCTCCGTTGTCGGTGTTGGCGCGGGCCCGGTGTCGGTGGGCGGCGTCGCGGTCACTCGATCTCCCTGAGGGTCTGGATGGCCGGCACGAGCCATCGGTGGCGGCGCCGTTTCGCCCGGCGTTCTCACCAGTGGTCGGACCGCTTGCCGACCTGGTTCCCACGGATCGACCGAGCTGACCGGAAGCGCGGTTGGGAGGCAACGACGACGCGTCGTAGTCTGGACGGGCGACCTCTGCGAACGCTGCAGGTCAAAGGAACAATGGTTACGTAGGTCACATGTCTGTTTCAGCACTCCGGGCGTCTCGGCCCGCCGCCTCGACGGTGATCGTCGGTGCGGCCGCCGTCGGCGCGCTCGGCCTGGTCGTCTACTCGCTGATCTCGGGGTCGTCGAGGTTCGTCGAGACCGGCGACAGCTTCCCCGGATGGTTCACGGCCGTGGCGACGCCGCTCGGGTTCTTCATGGGCTCCTTCCTCGGCGCGCTGGTCTTCGGTGCGCTGGCCTACGTCGTGCTCTGCGCTCGCCCGGAGAAGGACGGCACGATCGGGGTCGAGACGTTCCGCGCCCACCGGATCGTCGAATGGGCAGCACCGGTCTGGCTGCTCGTCTGCGCGGTCATGGTGGTCGTCACCGCCGCCGATCGTTCGGGCGTCCCGGTGGGCACCCTGCTCACCAACGCCGGAACGATGGCAGTCATCGACGCCTCCGAGCAGTCGGTCGCCTGGATCGTCGCCGGCTGTTTCGCGCTGATCATCACCATCGTGACGCGGCTGAAGCTGACCTGGGTCAGCCATGCGTTGATGCTGATCCCCGGGTTCATCGCCGCCGTCACGCTGCCGGTCGCCGGCAACGCCGGTCAGGGCCCGAATCACGACTACACGACCAGCGCAGTCATCGTCTTCGCCGCGGCCGTGGCCGCGATGATCGGGCTCAAGATCGCCGCCGCGGTCACCGTCGGCCGTGACACCCCGCCCGCCGACCGGCCCGCGGTGGCCCGTCGCGTGCTCGGCGTCGCCATCGCGCTGGAATCGATCGGCGTCGTGTACGGCGCGTTGCTGCTCACCTTCCTGGTGCCGCTGTCGCAGTTCGCCACGACGGCCTACGGACGCTGGTCGCTCGTCGCCGCGGCACTGCTGGTCGCCGGGCTGATCGTCGACATCGTCGCCTGGCGCCGGGTTCGTGGCACGGATACGCTGCCGGTCTCGGCGGGAACGTCGCTCATGGTCGGCGCGGCCCTGGGCACCCTGCTGTCGGCGGCCCTGGCCGCGATGGCGACGCGCACCGCGCCCGGCCTGCTGCTGCACGAGTTCACCGCCTGGGATGTGTTCCTCGGCTACGAGCTGCCCGACCCGCCGACGGTGGCGACGCTCGCGCTCGACTGGCGCGTCGACATGTTCCTGGGGGTCGGCGCGATCGTGCTGGGCACCGCCTATGTGGTCGGCGTCGTGCGGCTGCGGCAACAGGGCGTCGAGTGGTCGATGGGCCGCACCGCGTCGTGGCTCGCCGGTTGTGTGGCGCTGCTGATCGTGACGTCGTCGGGGGTGCGGACCTACGGGATGGCGATGTTCAGCGTGCACATGGCCGAACACATGGCACTCAACATGTTCGTCCCGGTCCTGCTGGTGCTCGGCGCCCCGGTGACACTGGCGCTACGGGTCTTCCCGACCGCGCAGCACGGCGCACTGCCCGGCCCGCGGGAATGGATCGTCTGGATGGTGCACTCCCGGTTCACGCAGATCCTGACCAATCCGGTCGTCGCGCTGCTGATCTTCGTGTTGTCGCTCTACGGCGTGTACTTCACGAGCCTGTTCGACACCCTCGCGCGGTATCACTGGGGCCATGACTTGATGAGCCTGCACTTCCTGATCACCGGCTATCTGTTCTACTGGGTGATCATCGGCACCGACCCGGGTCCCAAACGCCTCCCCTACCTCGCCCGGCTCGGCCTGTTGCTGGCGGTCATGCCATTCCACGCGTTCTTCGGGATCGCGACGATGACGATGAACTCGATCATCGGCGGCACCTTCTACCGGTACCTGGACCTGCCCTGGCTCGCCGATCTGTCCCGCGACCAGTTCCTCGGGGGCGCGATCGCGTGGGGTTCCAGCGAGGTGCCCGCGGTGCTGGTGGTGATCGCGTTGGTCAGCCAGTGGGCCGGCCAGGATCGGCGTCAGGCCAAGCAGCAGGATCGTCGCGTGGACGTTTACCACGACGACGAGCTCGACGCCTACAACCGCATGCTCGCGGAGATGTCGCGCGACCGCGGCTGACCCGATTCCGGGTCGGGTCGGCGTCGGGGCGTCAGTTCCCTTCCCAGCGCGATTCGCCGGCGTAGCGACGCAGCCGCAGGCTGTTCCACACCACGAAGAACGACGAGAACGCCATCGCCGCACCGGCGATGAGCGGGTTCAGCAGTCCGGCGGCCGCGATCGGGATGGCGGCGACGTTGTAGCCGAACGCCCAGACCATGTTGGTGCGGATGGTGTGCCGCGTGGCGCGGGCCAGCCCGAGTGCCTCGACGACGCTACCCAGGTCGTTGCGGACCAGGATGATGTCGGCGGCGGCGATCGCGACGTCGGTGCCGCGGCCGATGGCCAGCCCCAGGTCGGCGGTGGCCAGGGCGGGGCCGTCGTTGATGCCGTCGCCGACCATCGCGACGACGCGCCCTTCACCGCGCAGCCGTTCGATGCGGGCGACCTTCTCGCTCGGCAGTACCTCGGCGAGGACCTCGTCGATCCCCACCTCGTCGGCCACGGCCTGCGCGGCGGCGGCGTTGTCGCCGGTCACCATCAGCGTCCGGATGCCGAGGCGGCGCAGCTCGGTGATCGTCGGCGCCGCCGAGTCCTTGACGGTGTCGGACACCGCGATCGCACCGCACACGGCGCCGTCGATCGCCACATAGACGACGGTGCGGCCGTGCTCCTCCGCGTCGCGCCGGGCCCGAGCGAGATCTGCCGGGACGGCGATCCCACGCGCCACCCAGCGCGGCGAACCCACGACGACCCGGTGTCCGTCGACCACACCGGACACCCCCTTGCCGGCGTCGGCGACGAACTCATGGACCTCGGGGCGGGCATCGGCTGTCGTGGCGTCGACGATCGCCTTCGCGACCGCGTGCTCGGAGGCGACCTCGACCGCGGCGGCCGTCGCCAGCACGTCGTCGGCGTCGTGGCCCGCGGAGACGAAGGTGCCGACGACGGTCAGCTCACCGCGGGTGATGGTGCCGGTCTTGTCGAACACGATCGTGTCGATCTCGCGGGACGCGTCGAGCGCATGATGACCCTTGAGGAAGATGCCGAGCTGGGCGCCGCGACCGGAGGCGACCATGAGCGCAGTCGGCGTCGCCAGTCCGAGCGCGCAGGGGCACGCGATGACCAGGACCGCCAGACCTGCGGCGAAGGCCTTGTCCGTGTCGGCGCCGGCCAGCAGCCACGCCCCCACCGTCGCGATGGCGATCAGGATGACGACGGGCACGAAGATCCCGGCGATGCGGTCGGCGAGCCGCTGCGCCTTCGCCTTGCCGCTCTGTGCCTCCTCGACCAGCCGCACCATCGCGGCGAACTGGGTGTCGTCGCCGACCTTGGCGGCCTCGACGACGAGCCGGCCGTTCAGCGAGACAGTGCCGCCGATGACGCTGTCGCCCTCCGCGACGTCGGTCGGGCGGGACTCGCCGGTCATCGCGCTCATGTCGATCGACGCCGTACCCGACATGACCAGCCCGTCGGCCGCGATCGTCTCGCCGGGCCGCACCACGAACCGCTGGTTCTCTTTGAGTTCCTCGACGGGTAGCCGCATCTCCGTGCCGTCGGACAGCAGCACGGACACGTTCTTGGCGCCGAGGGCGGCGAGGGCACGCAACGCACCCCCGGCGCGCGAGCGGGCCCGCGCCTCGAAATAGCGTCCGGCCAGCACGAACACCGTCACACCGGCGGCCACTTCGAGGTAGATCGAGTCGCTGCCGAGGATCGCCTGCCACACGCCGTCGTCGGACGTCGGCGGCTGCTCGCCGAACATGGAGATCAGTGACCAGACCGTCGCCGCCAGCACGCCGACCGAGATCAGCGTCTCCATGGACAGCGCACCGACGCGCAGGTTGCGCGCGGCCACCTTGTAGAACGGCCACGCACACCACGTCAGGATTGGGGCGGCGAGCGCGATCAGTATCCACTGCCAGCCCGTGATGCGGGTGGCGGGGACCGTCGCGAACATGATCGACAGGTCCGCCAGCGGCACGAACAGCACCAGGGCGACGACGAGGCGGCGGAAGATGGAGGCCGCGTAGCGGCGATCGGGGTCGTCGTCGGGGTCGAATGCCGCACGAACGCGTTCGGTCGCCGCATAACCGGCCGTGTCCACGACCGAACACAGATCGTCGATGCCGAGCGAGTCCGGAGCGTCGATCGTCGCCACCCGTGTGGCGTAGTTCACCGACGCGTGGACACCCTCGACCTTGTTGAGTTTGCGTTCCACGCGTGCCGCGCAGGCACCACAAGTCATACCCGACACATCGAGTTCCACACGTTTCGTGTGGTCAGACCCGATCTGTCCCGAGATGGCGGTTGCCACCGTGCCTCCCACGTTCACTAATCGGCCCTTCCCTGCGGCAGACCTCTCTTCTTGGTACAGGTCGGAGGACCTGGTTGGAAAGTTCCCGTCAGCCGTGAGTTAGGGTTGGCCTGTGGAAAACCGGGGTGGCGACGAGGACAAGATCACCGCGTTCGCCCTTGCCGCCGGTCGTGGCGACGCTCGGGCACTGACCGACTTCATCCGCGCGACCCAGAACGATGTATGGCGTTTCGTGCGCTTCCTCAGCGATGACCGCCACGCCGACGATCTCACCCAGGAGACCTATCTCCGCGCCGTCAAGTCCCTGGCCCGGTTCTCCGGCCGGTCGACGGCACGCACGTGGCTGCTGTCGATCGCGCGGCGGGTCGTCGTCGACCACATCCGCTACGAGACGTCGCGACCACGGATGGACCTGCACGCGTCGTCGGAGACGATCGCCTCGATCACTTCACTGACCGAACGGCACGACGACAACGTCGAACTCCGCATGCTGATCGATGCTCTCGACGAACCGCGCCGCGAGGCGCTGGTGCTGACCCAGATCCTCGGGATGAGCTACGCCGAGGCCGCCGCGGTGTGCGGCTGCCCGGTCGGCACGATCCGCTCACGGGTGGCGCGGGCCCGCGACGACCTGCAGGCCGCCTATCGGGCCGGCGAGCACCGCACCACCGGCTAGTGGTGTGTCTCCAGGACCGGACGTCACCCGCGCGGGTGAGCGACACCGGAGGGACTCGGCATGTGCCGTTGCGGCGGCAGCCCGCACTGCACCCAATTCGCCACGAGGTGGATCTGGCAGATCGCCGACACCAGCAGCCAGTAACACGGCCGGCCCGGTTCCCCGGTCTGCACCGACCAGAATCCCAGAATCGACAGCGGCACCCCGATCCCGCTGATCGCGGAGGCCAGCCAGCACCACAGGAAACGGCGTCGGAGCAGGGCCACCGTCGATGCCACCGCCGCAGCGCACCCGATGGCGACCGCGACCATCGACAGCGTCGTACCCGCGCAGAGCGCCCACGCACCCACCGACACGGCGAGGAGCACCGCGGTCGACGCGGACACCTTCGTGACCGCGCGGCGCTGCAGCGGCACCTCCGCCAACACGTCGCGCTCGATCTTCCGCAACATCTTGGCCATCGGGACGTCGAAGTGGTCCGATGAGATCATTGCTGCTCCTCCACGCCCGCCTGCCCGAACCATCGGTATATCAGTCGGAACACCGGGCGACGAGGTTCCCGATGCGCGCCCTCCGCTGTCCATGATCCTCTTCGCGCGCCGAGAGGTGAGAAAAGTCGACGGTCAGCCGAGCCGCCCGACCTGTTCGGCAAGCTTCGACTCGGTGTGTCGGATCGCCTGCCCGATGAAGGGTTCCAGGAGGGTGCCGAGTGCACGTCCGGCCAGTCCACCGGGCAGTCGGTATTCGAACTCCACGTCGACCTCGGTGCCACCCTCGGCGTCGGCGAACCGCCAGATCGTCGCCGCGGTGACTCCTTTCGGCTGAACTTCCCCGACCACCCGGAGAACGAATACATCTGACCATATATGTAGTCAGATCTTCACACGGTGAACGGTAGGCCGTCGAAGCGCTCTCGTGTCACGAACTCGTCGACCGGGTGGCGTCGCAGTTTGGTGAGTTGCCGCACCGGTCGGCCGAGCGGGACGACCGCGGCCAGGGCGTGGGTCTCCGGCAGGCCGAGCAGGTCGCGGACCTCGCCTTCCTGGGGAACGGCCATCGAGGTGATGGTGCCGCCGAAACCCGCCTGCCGCGCGCCGAGCAGGATGTTCCACACGAGCGGATACACCGACGCTCCGCTCACCAGACCCACCCGGTTCAGGTCCTGATCGACCGCGGCCACCACCGACAGGTCGACGGAGACGACCAACACCACCGGGGCCCGCCGAATCGGTTCGACGAAGCTGTCCGGCACCCGCGTCGCGTCGATGACGTCCTGCGCAACCGCGCAGGGCCGCACCGGATTCCACGGCGACTCCCCGGCCTTCTTCTGGGCGACGTAGCGCCGCACCGTCGGCTCTCCCAGTTCGCTCAGCCGGTACTTGGTGCCGGGGTCACGGACGACGACGATGTGCGCCCCCTGCCGGTTGCCGCCGGTCGGGGCGAACCGCGCGTTGTCGAGGATCTGCCCGAGGACGTCGTCGGGTAATGGATCGTCGGTGAATTCCCGTGCGGCGAAGGTGGTGCGCATGACCTCATCGAGTTCCATGGGTCCCACTATGCCGCGCAGCGGCCGGAGCGAGGGCTGCGCCTCAGGAGCCTCAACCTCCGAATGCCGACGACACCTTGCGCAGCAGGGTCGACAGTGTCTCCCGTTCGGCGGCGGTCAGGCCCGACAGCGCACGTTCGTCGTCGGCAAGTCGTCGGGGCAGTTCGACATCGACGACCCGGCGACCCTCGTCGGTGAGTTGGAGCAACACCACCCGGCCGTCACGTTCGGACCTGCGTCGTTCCAGCAGCCCTCGCCGCGAGAGGGTTTCGGTGATCTTGGTGATCGAGGCCCCGGAGAGCAGTGTCGTCGACACCACTTCACTCGCCCGCAGCGGGCGGTCGGCCCGGGCCAGCGCACCGAGCACGTCGTACTCCGAGCGGCTCACACCATGCGGTTCGAGGCTCCGATCGAGCCGGTGGTTGCTGAGCGTGGCGATGTGCTGGATGCGGCTCAGGACTCCGATCGGGCGCATGTCGAGACCCGGGTAGGCCAGCTGCCACTCGCGCTGGATGCGGTCGACGAGGTCCGGCGCGCCTGCTGTATTCACGGACCCATGGTAGGACCCACGACATTTATTTCATAGATAAAATAGTGGTAAAGTACTTCCCCGTGCCTTTACCAACCGTGCCCTTCCCCACCACCGTTTTCCCGCGACCCGTTCGGGTCCGCGTCGCGATGACCCATGCCGTCCGGCCCCGGGTGTGGCGCGACGCCATGTCGCTGGATATCGGCCGGGTCGGCATCGGAGCACCCGTCCGCGTCGGCGTCGCGGTCGCGCTGATGCTGGTCGCGGGCGGACTGCTCGGGCACCACGACGTCGCCGGCTTCGCTTCCCTGGGCGCGCTGGTGTCGGCGTTCTGCCGGCCCGACCCCTACCCGCAGCGGTGGCCGCGACTTGTCGTCCTCGCCGTGGCCACCGTCATCGCGGTCGCGGTCGGCGCCGCCGTCGGTGTCGCCGACGCCTCGGCACCGACCGAGGTTGCCGTCATCTCGGAGCTCGCCGGGGTGGCGGTGGTCGTGTTGTCGGCACTGCGGATCGTGGGGCCGGGTGCGGTGATCTTCGCCTTCGCCGCCACGGGGGCCGCCGGATTCGCGCACACCGCCACCGATGTCACACGGGTGCTGGTCGCCACCGCAATCGGGGCAACATGTGGCGTCCTTGCCTCACTCGCGCCATGGATCGCGGCCGGGTTCGGAACCCGGGCGGAGGCGGGCCCGCAGCACGAATCGGTCTGGCGGGCGTTGGCCCGCGTCACCGACCGCGCCCTTCTCGCCACCGGGATGCGCGTCACCGCCGCCGCCGCGGTCAGCGCCGCCCTCGCCGGCGCCGCCGGGCTGTCACACCCGCTGTGGGCGGCAATGGGAGCGGTGGCCGCGATGCAGGGCGTCGCCTATCACCGGACGGTCACCCGGGGTGTGCAACGACTGATCGGCAACGTCCTCGGCGCTGTCATCGCCGCGGCCATGCTCGCCGTCCCGCTAGGCTACTGGGGTGCCGTCGCGGCGATCGTCGTGTTCCAGATCGTCGCCGAGGTGGCCTCGACGATCAACTACACGATCACCACCCTCGCGGTCACCCCGATGGCACTGCTGCTGACCGGATTGAACGTCGGACTCTCCCCGGAGGTCGCGGTCGATCGTGCCGTGGACACCGCGATCGGAGTGATCGTGGGAATCGTCGTCGCCGCGCTCACCATCGCCGCCGACGACGCCCACGGACTGGTCGGTTCGCCCTCGTAGCCGCGACAATCACCGTATGAGCGATGCGGGCGAGCCGGCCCCCGAGATCCGGGCCGACTCGTGGCGCGCGCTGCTGGGTCATGGGCACCGCGGTGTCGTGATCGTCTTCGCCGGCGGGATCGGTGTGTTCGCGATGAACACCTACCTGACCGCGGCGTCTCTGCCGAGCGCGATCGCCGAGATCGGTGGACAGTCGCTCTACGCGTGGGTGAGCACCGTCTACCTGCTCGCCTCCGTCGTCGCGTCCATGACGGTCACGCGCGTGCTGCAGCAGGCCGGGCCGCGCGGTGCCTACCTGTGGGCGTTCGGCCTGTTCGGCCTCGGCTCCGCGGTGTGTGCGCTGAGTCCGACGATGCCGATCATGCTGTGCGGCAGGACCATCCAGGGGTTGGGCGGCGGGTTGTTGACGGGTCTGGCGTTCGCGGTGGTGCGGGTGGCGCTGCCCGAGGTGCTGTGGCTGCGGGCGGTCGGCCTGTTCTCGGCCATGTGGGGTGTCGGCAACCTGGTCGGCCCGGTGACCGGTGGCTTCTTCGCGCAGATCGGTCTGTGGCGCGGATCGTTCTGGCTGCTGGTGCTCGTCACCGTCGCGGTCGCCGTGCCGGTGACGCGTGCGATCCCCGAGCGGCCGCCGTCGACACCCGCGGCGCAGCCACTGCCGCTGACGTCGCTGCTCCTCGTCGCGGCGGCGACGGCCGCGGTCTCGGTGGCGGCGGTCGTGCACACCCGGAGCGCCACCACACTGCTGGTCGTGATCGGCGTGCTGCTCTTCGGGGAGTTCCTCGTCGCGGATCGACGACGCCGGATCGGTCTGCTTCCCCGGCTCGCCTTCCGCATCGTCAACCCGCTGAAATGGATCTATCTGTCCATCGCGATCCTCGCGATCGGCTCGACGTCGGAGTTGTTCATCCCCCTGTTCGGACAGCGGATCGGTGGCATGTCGCCGTTCGTCGCCGGGCTCCTCGGTGCCGCCCTCTCCTGGGGTTGGACGGTGGCGCAGTTGGTGAGTTCGACCTGGGCGACCGGCCGACGGGCGAATGCGGTCCGCGTCGTCGGCCCGCTCGCACTCGCCGCCGGCCTCACCGGCTACGGCCTGATGCAGGCGTACACCTCACCGGTGGCGATGATCGGCTGGTTCGTCACGCTCGGGCTCGCCGGAACCGGGATCGGGATGGCGTTCCCGCATGTGGCCGCCGCCGCGATGACCATCACGGATGATGAGGCGGAGGCCGCGCGGGCTTCGGCGGGCGTCAACACCGTGCAGATGATCGCCAACACGTTCGGTACCGCGGCCGCGGGGTTGCTGGTCAGCCTCGGTGATTCCGAGGTGTCGTCGGCCCGGTTTCTGATGTTCGGGTTCGCCCTGCTCGCGCTGGTCGGGACGGTGGTCGGGCTGCGCTCGCTGGGCCGAATGTGATCTGCACACCCGCGATACCTGTTTTCATGCCCGTCACACAAGGGAAACGGACCGGGTACGTCACGCTCATAGCGTCGTATCGCTTGCAAAACGTCATCGAAACCTCGCGTATCCGCCGAGGAAACGAGCGCCGAGGAAACGAACGAGGAGAGTTATCCCATGAGTGGCAGCATGTCCCGCCGACAGGCGATCGAAGCAGTGACGACCTATGCGGTGGACACCGACGGTTTCCCCGAACCCCTCGCCGATACGTTCGGCCGCAACGTCTTCACGCTGTCGGTGATGAAGGCCCGGCTGCCCAAGCACGTGTTCAAGGCCGTGTCCGCGACCATCGACAAGGGTGCGCCGCTCGATCCGACGCTGGCCGACTATGTCGCGGTGGCGATGAAGGACTGGGCGATCGAGAAGGGCGCCACCCACTACGCCCACGTCTTCTACCCGCTGACCGGGTTCACCGCGGAGAAGCACGACTCCTTCCTGGAGCCCGACTCGTCGGGCGCCTCCCTCGCCGAATTCCAGGGCAAGACCCTGCTGCAGGGCGAGCCCGACGCATCGAGCTTCCCCAACGGCGGCCTCCGCGGCACCTTCGAGGCCCGCGGCTACACCGGTTGGGATATCACCAGCCCGGCCTACATCCTGGAGAACCCAAACGGCAACACGCTGTGCATCCCCACCATCTTTATCTCGTGGACCGGTGAGGCCCTCGACAAGAAGACCCCGCTGCTGCGCAGCCAGCAGGCGATGAGCAAGCAGGCGATGCGGGTGCTCGAGCTCTTCGGTCACGACGACATCGACACCGTCGTGTCCTACGCGGGCGCCGAGCAGGAGTACTTCCTGATCGACCGCCACTTCTACTTCGCCCGGCCCGACTTGATGACCTCGAACCGAACCCTGTTCGGCGCGAAGCCCTCCAAGGGCCAGGAGTTCGACGATCACTACTTCGGTGCGATCCCCGACCGCGTGTTGGCGTTCATGATCGAACTCGACCGTGAACTGTTCAAGCAGGGTATCCCCGCCAAGACCCGACACAACGAAGTGGCGCCCGGCCAGTTCGAGCTTGCGCCGGTGTTCGAGAAGTCCAATCTCGCCCATGACCACCAGCAGCTGATGATGACGACCATGAAGGCCGTCGCGGAGCGGTACGGAATGGTCTGTCTCCTGCACGAGAAGCCGTTCGCCGGTGTCAACGGGTCCGGCAAGCACGTCAACTTCTCGCTGGGCAACTCGAACCAGGGCAACCTGCTCAATCCTGGCGACACCCCGCATGAGAACGAGCAGTTCCTGGTCTTCTGTGCCGCGATCATTCGCGGTGTCCACAAGTTCGGCGGCCTGCTGCGCGCATCGATCGCGTCGGCGTCCAACGATCACCGGCTCGGCGCCAATGAGGCCCCGCCGGCGATCATCTCGATCTTCCTGGGCGAACAGCTGGCGGACGTCTTCGACCAGATCGCCAAGGGCGGCGCCAAGGCCAGCAAGGAGACCGGGGTGCTCGAACTCGGCGTCGACACGCTTCCGCCGCTCAAGGCCGACGCCGGCGACCGCAACCGGACCAGCCCGTTCGCCTTCACCGGCAATCGCTTCGAATTCCGCGCACCGGGTTCGAATCAGTCCATCGCCGACCCGATGGTGGCGATCAACGCCATGCTGGCCGATTCGCTCGACTATGTCGCGAGCTTCCTCGAGAAGGAGATCGAAGCCGGCACCGAGTTCAACGCCGCGGTGCAGAAGCTGCTCGAGGGCATCATCATCGAGCACGGCAAGGTGGTGTTCAACGGCAACGGCTACTCCGACGAGTGGCAGGAGGAGGCTGCTACACGCGGCCTGCTCAACCTGCGTACGACCGTCGACGCGATGGCGCAGTTCGACGAACCCGCGATCAAGGATGTGCTCAGCCGCTACGGCATCCTGAGCAATCGGGAGCTGCTGGCACGCAAGGAGGTCGTGCTCGAGCAGTACGCCCTCGCGCTGCTCGTGGAGGCGAAAGAGACGCTGGAGATCGCCAAGACGATGATCCTGCCGGCCGCCAGCCGTTATCAGGGTGAGCTCGCCGGGACGGCGGCCAGCCTCAAGGCCGCCGGTATCGAGGCGGAGAACCCGGTCCTGATGTCGGTGACCAAGAGCATCAAGGATCTCTACTCGGCGATGAACGAGCTGGAGGAGTCCATCGACAGCTTCCACGGTGACACCGTCGAAGCGGAGGCCGAGTACGCGCTCGAGAAGCTGATCCCGGCGATGACCGCGGTACGCGCGATCACGGACAAGCTCGAAGGCGTTGTCGCCGACGACCTCTGGCCGCTGCCGACCTACAACGAGATGCTCACCATCCTCTGACGGTTGCCGGTTGAGCGGGGCCGTTTAGGCCGACTGAAAGTGGCCCCGCCGTGGCCGTCCGAGGGGATATCCCCTCGGACGGCCCTCACAGCGCCACTTTCAGCAGCCGACCATCGACAGCGCCCAGACCCGCGAGGGTCGTGGCGCTGTCGGCGTCACCGGGTCCGCAACGACAGTGCGACGACGAGGCGGGTCGCCGGGTCGTCGAGGTCCATCCCGGTCAGGGCCTGCAATCGTCGGATACGGTACCTCAGCGTGTTGGGATGAACATGCAATGCCCTTGCGGCCGAACGTACATCGCCGAAGTGATCGAGATACGCCCTCAGTGACATGCTGAAGTCGCTACCGGTGCGTTCGTCCAGATCCGCCAGTTCGACGACTCGGCTGTCCACCAGGTCCGGGTTGGCGGCCAGATGGGCGACGATCTCGCCGAGCAGGACACCGGTCTGCGAATCGGCCACGGTCGTCACGTCGGCGATGAGTTCACTCTCGTTTGCGGCCGCATCGAGCACCCGATCGATCTGGGTGCGCACCGTCGGGACGGCGGCCAGCCCCACGGCCGGCCCGCCGACGACGGCCCGCAGCCGCACCCCGAAATGCCGATACACCGCGGCCGAGGCCGACTCGGCCCACGCCACCGTGGCGTCGACGGTGACGGTCGGGGCGACCACGTAGATCCTCGAACGGATCGTGGTGGTCACCGACAACGGGCTGAAGGCGCTGGCGTGCAACGTCACCGCCGACACCACCCCGGCGACCTCCGGTTCGGAATCGATGGGCGTCGCGAACCCGACGACGACGACCGGAGCGCCGGCGGTGATCCCCAGCTCGGCACCGAGATGCTCCGCGTCGACGACCTCGCCCCACACACCGAGCAGCCGCCGCACAAGGTCGGCGTGCCCGGACCCGGCGTCACGTCGTCGTGAGATCATCCGGGCGGCCACCGCCGCCGCGCCCACGAGCACCTCGTCGGTGTCGTCGCTGAAGTCTGAGGGCCCCTGCTGCAGCCAGATCGTGCCCAGGAACTCGCCCGGACCGACCGACCGCGGGCTGCGGATGGCCACCGCCCGCCGTGGTCGTAACCCCAGATCCGCGCGTTCGTCCACGGTGACGACCTCCGCCGCCGATGTCCGCAGCACGTCCATGACGCCCCACTGACGCAGCCACGCCATCATCTCCGGCGGACCCTCGCGGCCCAGGATCGACAGCCGCCGAAGCTCATCCGCCTCGTCGCCCGCGCTGCTGTAGGCGAGCACATGCGATCGTTCGTCCTCGATACTGACCAGCCCGTTGGTCTGCCGCGCGATTTCCGCGGCGAGTTCGAACAGATCACCGGTGACCCCGGACCTCATCGACTCCTCGCCGGGCGTCGCCTCGCCGATGCCCGCGGCGTCGAGCACGCGGGTGACCAGGTGATAGATCCGCTCCCACCGGGCGTGCGGGTCGACTCCGACCACCGCGACACCGACCGACTCGGCCCGGCCGATCACCGCGTCCGTCGGCGCCTTGCACAGGATGGCCACGGGGACATGTGTGCCCAGCCCGGACAGCCAGGTGAGCACCGCGTCGTCGGGGACCCCGACGAACAGAAACAGCTCGGCACCACGGGCGGCACGGCCGAGACCCAGATGGATGTCGTCGAGGTCGAGCAGCGCCGCCGACGAGACGCGCTGATCGAGCCCGCGCGGGGCGGTGAGCAGCGTTGCGACGGTGCGGTCGAGAGCGAGCAGCAACCGTCCCAAGGTCACGCCGCCGGGTGTGGTCATACGGACCAGTATCCACGGTGTTTGTCTGATCGGACAATCATCTGGGGCGTGGTTTTGCCGATCCGACATGGTCTTCGCCGCCGCGGCCGGGTGAACTGTCGTCATGGACGCGATCACCTCTCCCCCACGCCCCGCCAACGAACCGGTCCACACCTATGCGCCCGGAGCACCGGAACGAGCACGCATCGTCGCCGAGCTGACCTCGCAGTCGTCCGCCGAACCCGTCGAGCTGCCCCACCTCATCGGCGGTTCTCCTCGGGTCGGTCGCGGCGACCGCATCAGCGTCGTCCAGCCGCACGCCCATCGCGAGGTGCTGGGCACGATGACCAATGCCACTCACGACGACGCGCGCGCCGCCGTCGACGCCGCGATGGCCGCGGCACCCGGGTGGGCCGACACCTCGTTCGACGACCGTGCGGCGGTCTTGCTGCGCGCCGCCGACCTGCTGAGCGGTCCGTGGCGGGAGAAGATCGCGGCCGCGACGATGCTGGGTCAGTCCAAGACCGTCCAGCAGGCCGAGATCGATGCGCCGTGCGAGCTCATCGACTTCTGGCGCTTCAACGTCGCGTTCGCCCGCGAGATTCTCGCCGAACAGCCCAACTCCGCACCCGGGGTGTGGAACCGCCTTGACCACCGGCCACTGGACGGCTTCGTGCTCGCGATCACGCCGTTCAACTTCACCGCCATCGCCGGGAATCTGCCCACCGCGCCGATGCTGATGGGCAACACCGTCGTCTGGAAACCGTCCCCGACGCAGGCATATTCGGCACAGCTGACCATGGAGATGCTGCGCGCCGCGGGGCTACCCGACGGGGTGATCAACCTGGTCCACGGCGACGGCGTCGCGGTGTCGGATGTCGCACTCTCCGACGAGAACCTCGCCGGCATCCATTTCACCGGGTCCACCAAGACCTTCCAGTACTTGTGGCGCGAGGTCGGGAGCCACATCGACCGGTACCGCAACTATCCTCGACTCGTCGGCGAGACCGGCGGGAAGGACTTCATCGTCGCGCACGCCTCCGCCGACCCCGATGTGCTGCGCACCGCGATGATCCGTGGCGCCTTCGAATATCAGGGGCAGAAGTGCTCGGCCGCCTCCCGTGCTTACATCGCGCGGTCGGTGTGGGAGAAGATGGGTGACGATTTACTCTCCGAGGCAAACGAACTGGCCTACGGCGACGTGCGGGATCTGGGCAACTTCGGCGGCGCGCTGATCGACCGCCGCGCCTTCGACAAGCAGGTCGCGGCCATCGACCGGGCGAAGACCGCGCCGCACATGACCGTCGCCGTCGGCGGCGAGTGCGACGACAGCGTCGGCTACTTCGTCCGCCCGACCGTGCTGCTGTCGGACGATCCGACCGACGAGGCGTTCTCGACCGAGTACTTCGGGCCGATCCTGTCGGTGCACGTCTTCGACGACGATGACTGGGAACCGACACTGCAGCTGGTGGATTCGACGGCGAAGTACGCGCTGACCGGATCCGTGATCGCCGGTGACGTCGCGGCGATCGCCACGGCCTCACGGAGGCTGCGGCAGGCTGCCGGCAACTTCTACATCAACGACAAGCCGACCGGTGCCGTCGTGGGACAGCAACCCTTCGGCGGAGCCCGCGCCTCGGGGACCAACGACAAGGCCGGTTCCAAGGCTAACCTGATGCGGTGGACGTCCACCCGCACGATTAAGGAAACCTTCGTCCCCCCAACCGAATCCGGCTATACACACCAATTGCCGGTCGAGTAGCCACAAGCGAAGTGATCCACCCCGCCGGTCGATCTCGATATGGTGCCTCGCTTCGCTCGGTACCTACTCGATCCGGCGGAGTAGCCGCGAACGAAGTGAGTGGCGTATCGAGACCACTCCCTCAGACACCGAAAGACGCCCCATGAGCACCTTTTTCGACACCGCCCTGCGTCCGATGATCACCGCCGCCGCCGGCAGCGAGCGCATCAAGGAAACCTCACAGCGACTCTCGGTGACCCGGCGCGTCGTCGAGCGGTTCGTGCCCGGCGAGACCGAGGACGACGTGTTGGCGGCGATCCGGGAGTCCCTCGAGCAGGGGTTGTCGGTGACCATCGACCACCTCGGCGAGGACACCACCGAGGAGGCCCAGGCCACCGCGACCGTGGAGGCGTACCTTTCCCTGATCCGGCAGATGGCACAGCTCCCTGCGCCCGCGCCGGGCTCGTTGGAGGTCTCGCTCAAGCTGACCGCCCTCGGCCAGACCCTGCCCCGGCACGGCCGCAAGATCGCCGAGGAGAACGCGCACATGATCTGCGCCGAGGCTCGGACCGCCGGGGTGCTGGTGACCGTCGATGCCGAGGACCATTCCAGCGTCGACGAACGACTCGACATCGTGCGGTCGCTGCGACGCGAGTTCGACGATCTCGGTACGGTATTGCAGGCCTATCTGCGTCGCACCGAGGACGATTGCCGTGAGTTCGCGTCGTCGGGGGCGCGGATCCGGTTGTGCAAGGGGGCCTATGCCGAGCCGCCCACCGTCGCGTTCACCGGACGCGACCAAATCGACGAATCATACCTGCGATGCCTCCGAATCCTGATGAAAGGCAACGGATATCCGATGGTGGCCAGCCACGACCCGACGATGGTCGGCGCTGCGCAGGAACTCGCGACCGAATGCCATCGCGCTCCGGACTCGTGGGAACACCAGATGCTCTACGGCATCCGCACTGACGAGCAGGTGCGACTGGCGACCGAGGGGCGTCGTGTGCGGGTCTACATCCCCTACGGAACCGAGTGGTACGGCTACTTCGTCCGCCGCCTGGCCGAGAAGCCGGCGAACCTGAAGTTCTTCCTCCGATCGCTCGTCGGCTGACGCGCACACCCGCACCAGCCCACACTTCCCCCAACCCGGTCCACCGCGCACACCTCCCCAGGCGAATTCCGTCGACCGTGCGCACCCCACCGTCGACCGTGCGCCCGCGCCAAGTCGGGGGCGCACGGTCGACGTAAAACTGTGCACGGTCGACGAGTTCGGATTCGTCGACCGTGCGCGCCCCGGCGCCGATCGTGCACGGGATGGAGCTCGTACCCACTTCTTGGGAGACCCGGCTGCGCTCGACTCACATGGGTTGCGCGCGCCGCACCTGGGCGGCGGCCCGAGCTGCATCGAGTTCGACGTCGACTCTGATCACCGCGAGCCCCCGACGCAGCACCCCCGACGACAGCGGTTGTGCCCGTAGGCCACCGCGACCTATGAGTGCCTTGCGGACACCGTGGCCCGCCATCGTGTCCATCCAGGCACACGGATGCGCGGGACGACCACCTCGGAAGAGGATGCCACCATCACCGGAGTCGATCTCGAAGTCCTGTCCGCGCAGCGGATCAAGCTCGAGACCGCGAACCACGATGTTGCGGCGCGCGACGACCGGATCGACATCACCGGCCGCCGCCTGCCATGCCTCGATGGCGAGAAACGTGGCCGCAGCCTCGGTGTGTGCGCGCACGCCGAAGAACCGGTCCCCACGAATCCCCTTGTCCGCCACGACATCGACCTGATCCGGCGCGAACGTCTCGGCGGCATCCGCCGGTCCGTCCTTGGGCCGCCCGAAGTAAGCGTGCGCGGGCGACACAAAGAGCGCCACGATCTCGAAGCGGTATTCCACACGGCCAGCATAGGTGGATCAGTCCGGCCCGACCGCCCCCGCCATTCATAAACAACGTGTATCAGTGACGCGCAAATTGAATACTGGTGCAGAACAAATCCTGTGGATAGCCTGGCAGGATACCCGCCCGCCGCCACGGCCGCCCGACGAAGGAACACCATGCTCGTTGCACCCACCAGCCTGGTCGCGGCCACGTCCTCCGACGATCTCGCGGCCGCCCGCACACAGGCCCGATCGTGGCGGTCGCCGGAGATGGCCATCGTCGACCGGGACCTCACCGACGCCGCGCTGGCCGACCTCGTGGCCACCGCCCGGGAGACCGCCGAGGATTCGTTCGCCCGTGCGGTGACCGCCATCCAAGCCGCGCGGGCCGGCAGCTTCCCGGTCATCCCGCACATCGACGCGGCCACCGAGATCTTCCGCAGCTTTCTGCGTCACGACCTCATCGACGGCTGGCTGTATGTCCGCGAGTCCGACGGGTATCTACATCCCTATCTCGTCATGAATCTCACGATGGAGCACGCGGACCGTACGCACGGACCGCGGATCAAGTTCACGATGGAGGCCGACAACGCCACCGTCAAGCGCCCCTCCCGCAAACCTCGTGTGCTGTATTTCGAGGAGACCGAGATCGTCGGGAAATCGCCTGCCGATGTGTTGGTCGCCGGAGGTGCGTACAAGGAAACCGCGGACCTGAAGGCCGAATACCAGGCCCGCCGTGACGAGTATCAGAGCATCATCGACGACGGTTTCGGACAGCAGTACACTTTCAGCGGCCGCGCCATCCGCACAGACGACTACCGCGCACCGAACAAACGCGAGAACCGGAAGGTCGTCCACGACGTCGCACCCGAAGAGATCGCCGCGCTCCGGATGGTGGCACCGTCGATCCTTTTCTCGGCCGAAGAGTACGGCTCAGTGCCGGTGATCACCGCGGTGCGGGTCTTCGATCTGGGCGCGCAGGACTTCCTGGACGTGAACACCGGTGACCTCACCGAGTACGCCTACGACGCGCACCTGCAGGACAAACTCGTCCTGCCCGACGACCAGCGCGAGTTGCTGAACATCCTCACCACCGACATCTCGGTCTTCACCGGCGACATCATCGACGGCAAGTCCGCCGGCAACGTGATTCTGGCGAAGGGTCGCCCCGGCGTGGGGAAGACACTCACCGCAGAGGTCTACGCCGAGGTCACCGGCCGGCCTCTGTATTCGATCCACTCGGGCTCGCTGGGCATCACCGCGGAGTTGGTGCGCAAGAACCTCGAGGTGATCTTCGACCGTGCGAAGCGCTGGGATGCCGTCCTGCTGCTCGACGAGGCCGACGTGTTCGTGATGGAGCGCGGACTAGACCTCGGCCAGAACGCGATCGTCGCCGAATTCCTGCGCACCCTGGAGTATTTCGACGGCCTGCTGTTCCTCACCACCAACCGCATCGACGGCGTCGACGAGGCCATCCTGGCGCGATGCGCGGCCGTCATCGAGTACCAGCCGCCGGGACCCAAGGACGCCCGGCAGGTCTGGCAGATCCTCGCAGCCGGCAACGACGTGACCCTCGACGAGGATCTCCTCGACGACCTGGTCGGCGGCTTCCCCGACATCACCCCGCGCGACATCAAGATGCTGCTTCGTCTGGCACTGCGGATGGCCCGACACCGCGGCGTCCAGCCCGACTCATCCGTGTTCGCGAGCAGCGCCAGGTTCCGTGGGCTGCACTACGTTCCGTCGTCTGCGCGTAAGTAGTTCGCCGCTGGGAAGTGGTCTCGATCTCGGCTGGCGCCTCGGACGCTACTCGATCAGCGGGAAAGCGCGCGAACGAAATGAGAGACGTATCCACCTGCGCCACAACAGCAGAGCGCGGGCCCCTTCGTCACCGACGAAGGGGCCCGCGCTGTCGTGCGATCAGCTCTCGGGATCGAGCACGAAGTCGTACTCGGTGACGAAGCCCTCGCCGGCCGGGTTGTCCTTCACGTCGAGCATCAGTTCGGGCTTCACCGCCGAGGCGATGTCGTCCTCGTTGTGCGGGTCACCGGGGAAGTAGAGCTGCGAGGTGATCAGCTCGTAGCCCGGAGCGCTCACCTTGAAGTGCAGGTGCGCCGGACGCCACGCATGCCAGCCGGCGGCGGCGATGAGCTGACCGCACGCACCGTCGGTCGGGATCTGGTACGGCGCGGGGCGCAGCGTGTGAATCTCGAATCGGCCGTCCTCATTGGCGATCCAGGTGCCGCGCAGGTTCCATTCCGGAAGTCCGGGCGCGAACTGCGAGTAGAAGCCGAGATCGTCGGCATGCCAGAGCTCGATCTTGGCGCCCGACAACGGGGTTCCGTCGACCGCGCGCACCTGTCCGGAGAACACCAGCGGGTTGCCGGGCTCGTCGTCGCGCATCGGGATGGTTCCGTTCCACTCGAGTTCTGGTGAACCCTCGCGGTAGTACGGCCCCTCGATGGTGCCCTTGCTGCCCTCGCGATGTGCGCTGGCCACCTCTTCGACGGAGTGCTCGAGCCACACGTCGAGGAACAGCGGCCATTCGCCGTCGGCGCCGACCTTGATCAGCCACGCCTTGAGCGCGTTGTACTCCTCGTAGGAGACCTTGTCCTCGATGACGATGTCGTTGAGGCCCTTGATGACCTTGCTGGCCAGATAGTTGACGCGCGCGGTGTCGACGACGCCCGACCGTCCACCGGCCGCGGCCATGCGCTCCTGGAAGCGCGCCGAGGCCTCGGCACCGGACTCGGCGGCCTTCGCGGTGACTTCGGATTCGAAACTTGTGCTCATTGTTGCTACTCCTTTGTGTTGGCCTGAGGGCTGACGCTTCGGGTGAGGGCCGGTCAGCCCGCAGCGATATCAGATGGGTGGGTGGCCAGGGGGGTCACCTTGATGTTCATGTAGGGGAACAACGGAAGCCCCGACAGGATGGCGTGCAGTTCGTCGTTGTCCGCGACGTCGAAGATCGAGAAGTTCGAGTACTCGCCGACGATCCGCCAGATGTGCGGCCACTTACCGGACCGCTGCAGCTCCTGCGAGTACGCCTTCTCCCGTGCCACGGTCTCGGCCCGGATATCCGGGTCCAGGTCGTGAGGGATCTCGACGTCCATCCGTACGTGGAAGAGCATGGTCGTGTCGTACTCCAATCTCGCTGGGTCACCGGTCTTGTCGGTAGTGGTCTAGTTTGTCCGGGTCGATCTCGAAACCGATGCCAGCCCGCGACGACCGGTGCAGGAAGCCGTCGCGGATCTGCAACGGGGTGGCCAGCAGGTCGTCGCTCATGTCCAGGAAGTTGGAGAGTTCACCGGCGTAGCGCGAGGTCGTCTGGAATGCCGCGCCGAACGCGAGCGCGCACGCGGTGCCGACCTGACCGTCGATCTGATTGCCGATTACAATTTCCAGTCCGAGTCCCTCGGCGAGGTGGTGGATACGACGTGACCCGGTGAAGCCGGTGCGGGCGGTCTTGATGCTGATCGCCGTGGCCGACCCGCTCAGGATCTCGCGGGTGACGTCGGCCGCGGTCGGCACCGATTCGTCGGCGATGAACGGTACATCGATCTGCCCGACGAGCCAGCGGCGTCCGAGCACGTCGTCGGCGGGGCAGAGTTCCTCGGCGAACAGCAGCCCGAGATCGTCCATCTCCCGCATGGCTCGCGCGGATTCGGCTGCGGTCCACCCGCGGTTGCCGTCGACATAGAGCTCCACGTCGTCGCCGAAATGGTTGCGCAGCGCGCGGACCACCGCGATGTCCAGGCCCACCGGCCGGCGTCCGACCTTCACCTTGAAGGTGCTGATGCCGTAGGTGTCGCGCATCTTCTGCGCCTCGGCGACCATCGTGGCGGGATCGTCGAACCCGAGCATGTGACTGACCCGCATGCGGTCGGTGTAGCCGCCCAGCAGATCGGTCACCGGCAGGCCCAGCGTCTTGCCCAGCGCATCCCAGATCGCCATGTCCAGTGCCGCTTTCGCGGTCGGGTTCCCTACGGTGCGGGCCACTCGCGCGCCGATGACCTCGCGCTCGAGGAGAGTCAGGCCGATCACCTGAGGGGCGAAGATCTTCTCGACGACGGAGATGATGCCGTCCTGCGTCTCGCCGTAGGTGAACGGCCGAGGTGGCGCCTCGGCGACCCCCACGACACCGTCGTCGGTGTGTACTCGCACCAGCACATGCTCGGCGACATGCACTTCGCCGGATGCGAATTTCAGTGGCTTGATGTACGGGATTGCGAACGGAATCGCCTCCACCGCAGTAATTTTCACAGGTTCTCTCCCACGTTTGCCTCGAGCGCGAAGGCGGACATGATGATATCGGCGACACCTTCGACGACGGGGTTGTCCTCGCCGGTGCGCCACGCCAATGCCAGTTCGACTGTGCCGCCGTCGACCAGTTCCCGGATCACGATCCCTTCCAGCGGCAGCGACCGCACCGATCCCGGCAGCACGGCCACGCCCAGACCCGCGGCGACGAGCGCCAGCAGGACCGAGGTCCCCGAGGCCTCGTGGGCTCGTTGCGGCACGAAACCGGCGCGGTGACAGCTGCGGATCGCCGCGTCGTTGACGGCCGAATCCCGGCTGTCGTACATCACGAACATCTCGTTGCGGAGGTCGTCGACGGAGACGACGGGCTCGACGGCGAGTCGATGATCGACCGACACGGCCAGCACCATCGGTTCGATGTCGATGGTGCGCACCGCGATGCCCTCACCGACGACGGGCGGACGCAGCAGGCCGAGGTCGAGTTCCAGGCTCCGCAGCCCCTCGCACTGGACGGGCGTCAGCATGTCCGAGCGCACCTGCAGGTCGACGTCGGGCAACTCGCGTTTGACCGCCCGCGCGATGCGCGGGAGGTGCGAGAACGCCGCGATACCCGTGAGGCCGACGCGGACCAGTCCGCTACGGCCCGCCGCAATTCGTCGCACACCGTCGACCGCGTCGTCGACGTCGGCCAGGATGCGTGTGGCCTCGACCTTCAGGTACTCACCGGCCGGCGTGAGCGACACCTGACGGGTGGTGCGGGTGAACAGTGTGACGTCGAGTTCCGCCTCGAGCTGCCGGATGGCGTAGGACAGCGCCGGCTGCGCGACGTGCAGTTGCACCGCGGCCTGCCCGAAATGACAGGTCTCGGCCACGGCCGCGAAGTAGCGTAGGTGCCGAAGCTCCAACGACCGACCTCCTCTGTCCTGAACACGGTGGCATCCCCGATGTGATCGGCGCCACGCTTGTATCCACCGTAGGACGTTGATCCATACGAGACAAGGACAGGTGTTGACGTTATTGATCGATTCTTATTATCAATCGCATGCTAGGTCAGGACTAGTAATTAACCCGGTGTGACTGATGCCACGCAGTGGAAAGGTGCAAGAGACAGCCCACATCCTTGGAGGTAGACCATGACAGCGTCCATCACCGACAACCTGCAGCACGTGCACTCCGTCCTGGCCGATGCCGTCATCGACGACCGGGAAGCCGGCATCTACCGGGCCAACCGTCGGATCTTCACCGACGAGGACATCTTCGAACTGGAGATGAAGTACATCTTCGAGGGCAATTGGATCTACCTGGCACACGAGAGCCAGGTACCCAACCCGGGCGACTACTTCACCACCTACATCGGCCGGCAGCCGGTGATGATCACGCGTGACAAGGACGGCGAGCTGCACTGCCTGATCAACGCGTGCGCGCACCGCGGTGCGATGATCTGCCGCCGCAAGACCGACAACCGTATGACCCTCACATGCCCGTTCCACGGCTGGACGTTCCGTAATGACGGCACGCTGCTCAAGGTGAAGGATCCCGAGGGCGCCGGCTACCCGGAAACCTTCAACGTCAATGGCTCCCACAACCTGACCAAGGTCGCGAAGTTCGGCAACTACCGCGGATTCCTTTTCGGCAGCCTCAACCCGGACGTACAGGAACTCGACGACCACCTCGGCGATACCCGCGTCGTCATCGACATGCTCGTCGATCAGTCGCCCGAGGGGCTGGAAGTGCTGCGCGGTGCGTCGACCTACACCTACGACGGAAACTGGAAGGTGCAGGCGGAGAACGGCGCCGACGGCTACCACGTGACCGCGACGCACTGGAATTATGCCGCGACCACCTCCCGGCGCAGCACCGGCGAGTCCAAGAACGACACCAAGGCACTCGACGCCGGCGGGTGGGGCAAATCCGGTGGCGGTTACTGGTCCTACCCCAACGGTCATCTCTGCTTGTGGACCTGGGCCGCCAACCCCCAGGACCGGCCACTGTGGGACAAGATGGACGAACTCAAGAAGAAGTTCGGAGATGCCAAGGGCGAGTTCATGGTCAAGGGTTCGCGCAACCTGTGCCTGTACCCGAACGTGTACCTGATGGACCAGTTCTCCACGCAGATCCGGCACTTCCGACCGATCGCGCCGGACAAGACCGAGGTGACCATCTACTGCATCGCACCCAAGGGAGAGAGCGACGCGGCACGCGCACACCGTATCCGCCAGTACGAGGACTTCTTCAACGCCTCCGGCATGGCGACGCCCGACGATCTCGAGGAGTTCCGTTCCTGCCAGCTCACCTTCCGGGCACAGGCCGCGCCGTGGAACGACATGAGTCGCGGTGCCGAGCACTGGCTCTCGGGGCCGGACCCGGTGGCCGAAAGCCTGGGTATGACGGGAATCGTCTCCGCCGGTGTGAAAAACGAGGACGAGGGCCTCTACCCCGTGCAACACGGCTACTGGCTCGAGACCATGCGCAAAGCCGCCGACGCGGAAGAAGCAGCGGCCTCCTGACCGCTGGTCGATTAGCCGCGACGAAGGAGCGGCGTATCGAGACCACTCCCCGAAGACATCTCGCAGACAGGATGATTCGATGACCTCCACCCAGCCCACAACCACCAACACCGACAAGCTCATCACCCAGAACATGATCGAGCAGTTCCTCTATCGCGAGGCCCGCTATCTCGACGACCGCGAGTTCGAGAAGTGGCTCGAGTGCTACGCCGACGACGTCGTCTACTGGATGCCGTCGTGGGACGACAGCGACCGACTGACCGAAAACCCACAGCGCGAGATCTCCCTCATCTATTACGGAAACAAGGGCGGTCTGGAGGATCGGGTGTTCCGCATCCGCACCGAACGGTCGTCGGCGACCTCGCTGCCGGAGCCGCGCACCAGCCACAACATCACCAACGTCGAGGTCATCGAGCGTCGCGGCGACCTCGTGGACGTCCGATTCAACTGGCACACCATGTATTTCCGCTACAACACCATCGACCCCTATTACGGGACGTCGTTCTACACGATCGACTTCTCGGGTGAATCACCACTGATCCGACGCAAGACGATCGTGCTCAAGAACGACTACATCCATCACGTCGTCGACATCTACCACTTCTAGGACGCACCCGATGACCGTCACCACAGACCGCGACGCCACGGCACCTGCCGGCACCGATGCCCCGTCCCATCAGGTGGCACTCGCCTTCGAGGACGGTGTCACCCGGTTCATCACCTGCCGCGAGGACCAGACCGTCGCCGACGCCTCCTACCGACAGCGCATCAACATCCCGCTCGACTGCCGCGACGGTGCCTGCGGAACGTGCAAGGCGTTCTGCGAATCCGGCGACTACGACGGCGGAACCTACATCTCCGATGCACTGTCGGACGACGAATCCGCCGCCGGGTACGCCCTGCCCTGCTGCATGAAACCCAAGTCGGACCTGGTGCTGCAGATCTCGGCGACCTCCGATATCGCCAAGACCCAGGCCGCGACGTTCACCGGGACCATCGTCGAGCTCGATCGGTTGTCGGAGTCGACGATGCGGGTGGGCATCACCATCCCCAATCGGGCTGATCTGGCGTTCCTACCAGGCCAGTACGTGAACATCGCCGTGCCCGGCACCGACAACGGTGAGAGCGGCAACGTCACCCGGTCGTATTCGTTCGCCAACGGTCCGCATGAGGAACGCCTGATCTTCCTGGTCAAGATCACGCCGGGTGGCGCGATGTCGACCTATCTCACCGAACGGGCGCAGCGTGGCGAGTCCATCACCTTCACCGGACCGCATGGATCGTTCTTCCTGCGTGAGTCGGTCCGTCCGATCCTGCTGCTCGCCGGCGGTACGGGGCTCGCACCCATCCTGTCGATGCTGCGCAAACTGCACGACGACAACAGCCGACGCAAAGTGCACCTGATCTACGGGGTGTCCACCGACACCGATCTCGTCGCCCTCGACGAGATCGAGAACTTCACCCGCGAACTCCCCGGATTCAGCTGGGATCACTGTGTCTCCGACCCCAACAGTTCGGCGGTCAACAAGGGCTACGTGATGAGCCTCATCGAGCCCGAGCACCTCTACGACGGTGACGTCGCCATCTACCTCTGCGGCCCCCCACCGATGGTGGAGTCGGTGCGCAAGCACGTCGCCGACGCCGAGATCGAGCCGGTCGGCTTCTACTACGAGAAGTTCGCGCTGGCCGTTCCCGCTGCGGCGGCCGTCGCCGAGATCCCCTCCGACACGACCGTATCGGTGACGACGGCAGGCGCCGACGAGGCCATCCTCCCGGTCGGCGACGCGCGCGCGATAGCCGGACAGATGACGCTGCCGCCCACCGACATCGAGCCCTGGCCTGTGTCGGCGAGAGTCCCGGCCGACGACGACACCCGGTTGCGGATCGCCGGACAGCAGGTCTGGACCGCCGACGCCTCGGAGTCGACGCTGGATCCCGATGAGGGCGCGCTGGTTCCCGTCCCGGCGCGGGCCATCGCCGGCCAGGAGGTCTTCGGCGCGCGCCAGATCGATCCGCTTCACGCCTCCGAACCGAGCGCCGCTCCCCCGCCGCCGGCCGACGAGGTTGTCGCAGAGTCGGTTCCGGGCACCGCGACGGTCGGGTCCCAGGGCTACCAGATCGGCGAAGAGCATCCGGGAGTCCACGAGTCCGATGCGCTGTTCGAGGCGCGAGCCGCCCTCGAACTCGGTGCGCTTGAGCTGACCTTCGGCCGTCTCACCAACCGCCAACTGACCGGATACCGGCTGCTCGCCGAGGCGACATTGCCGTTCGTCGACGGTGACCGATTTGTGGACGCCGCCGAGTACACCGAGACCAACGCCAACTTCCACGATTACCTGTTCACCCTCACCGGCAACAGTCATCTGCTCGAGGCGTATTCGGCACTCGGGGTGAAGGGCCGGATGAGCGAGGTGCTGCGCAACGCCACCTGGTGTCATCCGCTGTGCGCGCAGGACCACATTGACATCGTCGCGGCCTTCGAGTCCGGCGACCGGGATGCGGCCCGCGCGCTCATCACTGCGCACGCCGACCGTTCCAAGCAGACCATGCGTCGTGCGATGGAAGACGAGATGGCCGCCCGTCGGCCACGTTTCGTGACGCCTGGTCGGTTCGCCGGCAAGGTCGTCGTCGTGACGGGTGCGGCACAGGGTATCGGCGCCCAGACCGCGCGGCGGATCAGCGCCGAGGGCGGCAGACTCGTGCTGGCCGACCGGTCCGAGTACGTCGGGGAGATCGCCGACGAACTCGCGTCGACCGGGCCGGGGGCGATCGCCGCGATCTCCGACCTCGAAAACTACGACGGCGCCGGCGCGGTGATCGACGCCGCGATCGCGGAGTACGGGCGTGTCGACGTGCTGATCAACAACGTCGGCGGGGCGATCAACTTCAAGCCGTTCACCGAGTTCACCGATCAGCAGATCCGCGCGGAGATCGACCGTTCACTCATGACCACGCTGTTCGCCTGTCGCGCGGTCCTGCCGTCGATGATCGACCGTGGCCGTGGTGTCATCGTGAACGTGTCGTCGGCGGCGACGCGCGGTATCAACCGCATCCCGTATTCGGCGGCGAAGGGTGGCATCAACGCGATCACCGCGTCGCTGGCCATGGAATACGCCGACTCGGGTATCCGCGTCGTCGCGACCGCGCCGGGCGGGACCGAGGCGCCGCCGCGTCGCATCTCACGCGGGACGCCGCAGCCGACCACCGCGACCGAGGCCGACTGGTATCAGGCCCATATCGACCAGACGTTGTCGGCGTCGTTGATGCACCGCTACGGCACGCTCGACGAGCAGGCCGCCGCAATCTGCTTCCTGGCGTCGGATGAGGCGTCCTACATCACCGGGACCGTTCTCCCGGTGGCGGGCGGTGATCTGGGCTGATCCCCGGCGTCGCCGGTCGGTGGCCTCGTCCGGCCGGCGGCGCACGTCCTGACATGCCGATTCGAGATCCCAATTTCCGTGTGTTCTTGGAGAATTTCACATGCGCCCAGGACGAGAATCGGGTGGCCAAACGCGAAAACGACTATCTCGCTGAGGAATTGGAGTTCGGGTAGCGCGCGAAGAGATGCCGCTTCAGAAGATCGGAATCCCTCCGATTTTGCTTTTCGTCCGAAATTCTGCCATGCTCTAGCCGCGACATTCACATGAATACCGCGTGCATATTCAGAGAGAAGTATCCAGAATCATGGCTCAAGGAACCGTCAAGTGGTTCAACAGCGAAAAGGGCTTCGGCTTCATCGCTCCCGATGACAGCAACGGTGGGGACGTCTTTGTCCACTACTCGGCGATCCAAGGTAGCGGATTCCGCAACCTCGAGGAGCAGCAGCGTGTCACATTCGAAGTCGAGCAGGGCCCCAAGGGACCTCAGGCGACATCGGTGACCGTGCTCTAAGGATCACACACACTTCGAACGCCGCGCGAGACTCGTCTCGCGCGGCGTTTTGTTGTTCTGTCCCTTCGTTCGCGCAGCAACTTCCGCATTGATCCATCCGATGTGATCGACCGTTCATCGTAAGATGAAGCGATGATGGTCACGTCGGAATGTGTTGGGAGGGAACGAGAGCTCAGCGAACTCCAGGCCCGCTTCGACACGTCCACGGGCCCCGATCTCGTCCTCGTACGCGGGGAGGCCGGGATTGGCAAGACCACGCTGCTTGCTCGACTCACGCGGCTGCACCAGGATCGACGCGACACGGGTCGCACGCTGTGGGCACAGGCCGCGCCGTGGGAGACCGCTAACGCGGGAGGCATCCTGGGCCAGCTCATCCAGGATGCCGGGCCTTCCGGGGACACAGACCCCGTCGACGTCCTGGGGACCCTTCTCGACGAGGTCGAGCCGACCCTGATCGTCATCGACGACGCCGAGCACGCAGATGCCGAATCACTTCAATCACTCATCAGCCTGACGCGCACCCACCGATCGCTCCGCTTCCTGATCGTCGCGGCGATGACCCATGCGACCATGCCACTCGCCGATCTCCTGACCGACCAGATCCACCTCACCGGGCTGGACACCACCGCTGTCGCCGAACTCGCCGCGACCCGCGGACTCGCCCTTCACCCCACCATGGTCGACATCCTGACCCGCCACACCGGCGGCAACCCGCGGGCCGTCATCGCCCTTTTCGACGAATTGCCCAGCTCTGTGTGGTCGAGTGCCCATCAGGAGCTACCCGCTCCCTCCTACGTCGTCGACGACATCCGTGCGCGACTCGCGGCGTGCAGTGCGCCCGCACGCTCACTGGTCGAGGCGCTGGCGATCCTCGATGATGCCGACACGCTCGACACCGCCGTGACACTCGCCGAGATCGACGTTGATCCACTGAGCGCAATGGACGAAGCGCTCGCGAGCGGGCTCGTCGTCGATCCGGTTGGCCTGACACCCGCGGAAACCCAACCACACCTGGCTGATTCGATGGTCCAGACGGCCATCCTGGAGGTCATGGGTGTCCGTGCGGTCGGAGACGCGCACCGACGTGCCGCGTCGATCGTCACCGACCCCGCGCGCCGCCTGCATCACCAGGTTGCCGCCACACCCACTGCCGATCCGGCTCTGGCCGACGATCTCGATCGACTGGCCCAGCAGCGCGGCGCCGAGGGCGCGTGGGCCGAGGCAGCCGAACTCTTCCGGCAGGCCGGCCGCCTCACTGCCGACCCACTCCTCCACGATGTGCGGGTCACCAAGGCGGCAGACGCGCTGTTGGCCGCGGGCGACTGTGTCGGCGCCGGTGCGTTGGTTCCGCTGGTGGAGAGTCTTCGGGAGACCCCGATGCGCAACGCCACCCTGGCGTATCTCGCAATTCTGCGAGGCCGATCGGCAGAAGCTCGGGTCCGGCTGGACCGCGCCTGGTCGATCGTCAACTTCGAACGCGAACCTGACACGGCCGCCGTGATCGCGCAACGCTATGTATTGCACAACCTGGTCCGGTGTCAGGGATCCGAACTCGTGCAATGGGCCGACCGGGCCATCGCGATGGCAGGGAGCCAGTCCCCGGCCGGCATCGAGGCGGCCGCAATCCGCGGTCTCGGGCTGGCCTGGTCGGGCCATCCCGACGAAGCCGTCGCCGAATACACGTCACTCACCGACCGCATCAAGTTCGGCGCCCAGGCGCAACGCGCGACGATGGGTCGCGGCTGGCTCGAACTCGGCCTCGACGATGTCGACGCCGCGCGCAGCCACCTGGAGACAGCCGTGTCGATGGCCAATCTCGGTGGTTCGAGAAGGATCTCGCTGTGGGCCCTGGGATGGCTGGCGCGCGTGCAGTTTCTCACCGGCGACTGGGATCCAGCGCTGCTGTCGGTCGAGCAGGGACGCGCCATCGCCCGTACCAGCGGGATCGAACTCGCCACCCCGTTGCTGAACTGGACTGCCACCCAGATCCATTCGCTGCGAGGCAACTGGGACGACGCCGAACGCAGCATCGCGGAGGCGTCCACGGGCATCGGCGACTACGAGATCATGCGCATCCCCGCGGTGCTCGCCCGAGCGCACCTCGCCGAGGCCGCCGCCGATTACGGCAAGGTCCGTCGGACCCTGGAGCCGTTGGTCCACATGGCCCAGGACGTGCCGGCTCTCGCCGAGCCGGGCTGGTGGCCCTGGGTCGACGTGCTGGCCAACGCGCTCGTCGTCGACGGTCACCTCGATGCCGCCGACAACCTGCTCAGCTCATACGAGGACCGGATCGCCGAACGCGGCCACCGATCCGCGGGTGCTCGCGTCAAATATGCGCGCGGCCGCCTCCTTGGCGCCACCGGCGACATCAATGCTGCCAGAAGGACATTCGATGAGGCGTTGGAGCTCCTCGACGGGCTGCCCCTGCGCTACGACCTGGCGCGAGTCAACTTCGCATACGGACAGACCTTGCGCCGGGCAGGCAAACGCCGGGCCGCCGATGCTGTCATCGGCACGGCTCGCGAGATCTATCTGTCGCTCGGCGCCACCACCTATGTCGAGCGGTGCGAGCGCGAACTCAAGGCGGGTGGCCTCACCACCTCGCGCGTCGATCCGGACCGAGTCGGGCTGACCCCGCAGGAAGAAGCGGTCACCGCTCTGGTCGCGCGCGGCCTCTCCAATCGAGAGGTCGCCGCCGAACTCTACATCTCCCCGAAGACGGTGCAATATCACCTGACTCGGATCTATGCGAAGCTCGGCCTGCGGTCACGATCCGAACTCGCGGCGTCATTGCGCTGACAGCTCACCACCCACTCGCTACTCACTCCGTTCGCCGCCACCCGATCGAGGAGCACCCCGTCCGCTGGTCGAGTAGCCTGCGAGCTTGCGAGCCGGCGTATCGACCAGCGGGGGGCGAGTCGACCAGCGGGGGCGAGTCGA
>NZ_BAHC01000061.1 GCF_000298195.1 Gordonia rhizosphera NBRC 16068
CGATTCGGCAGACCGGCGAGGTGCGTGGCGCCGACGTTTTCGGTGAGGACGCCGAACGACTCGACCACCTCGACGAGCTCCTGCGGGCCCGGCTCGGTGATCGAGTCGTCGACGAACTGATCAGGCAAGGAGCATCATTCGCCCCGGCCGACGTCGCGGCGTATGCGGTGACTGCGCTAAAGGGTGTGCCTGGCAATCGGACGGGTCAGTCGGCGCCGAGTTCGTAGAACCGGAAGAACCCGAAGTCCTCGATCGGGAGGACGTCGACGCGCGTGAATCCGGCCTCTTCGGCGTAGGACCGCAAGACCGACGGTCGCATCACGGTCCCGGTTGCTGCCGACGGTGGTGAACTCATCGAGTCGGGGAGGCACACGAACAGCGAGAAGCCGTACATGATCTTGTCGAGATCGTCGGCGGGACCGGCGAACTCGTCGGACACCGCCTCGTCCATGACGACCATCGTCCCGCCGGGCGCGAGCGACGTGCGGGCGGCGGTCAGCACGTCCACAGGGCGTGGCATGTCATGGATGCACTCGAAGGCGAAGACGACATCAAAGGGTCCTCGGGTTGCCGCCTCGTCGCCGTCGGCGCGCAAGAACTCCACCCGGTCGGCGACCCCGGCGGCGTCTGCCGCCCGCCGCGCCATCTGCACCGATTCGTCGTCCACATCAAATCCGACGAGGGTGGCCTCGGGATACGCGCGTGCCAGCGCGATCGTCGAATAGCCACCACCGAAGCCGACGTCGGCGATGCGAGCGCCGGGCCGCGACAGCCGGGTGTGGAGATGGTCGATCCGGGCGATGGCCGGTGCGAGTTGCTGCTCGAACCACGGGCGGTTGAGGGCGGCCTGGGTCTCACGGGCATCGGCGCCGAACTCCGCCCAGCTCACCCCGCCGCCGTGCCGGTAGGCGTCGAGCAGTTTGGACAGATGCGGTCCGACCGCGGCGAACATCCGGGGCAGCGGGCCGAGATAGGCGAGGCTGTTCGTGTCGGTCAGGACCTCGGCGACCGCGGGGGAGATGGAGAAGCGGACGGGATCCGTGGTGAGGTCGGCGTCCAGGATGCCGTACGCGGCCTGCTGCTCGAGCCACTCCCGCGCATACCGCGGGTGGGTGTCGGTGCGGCGGGCGAGCTCGTCGGCGGTCTGCGGGCCGTGATCGACGAGGCACTGGTACCAGCCGAGTCGGTCGCCGAAGTACATGCTCAGCAGTTCGGTGGTGGCCAGTGCGGACGTGAAGACCCGCTCGGCGAAGGCGTCGGTGGTTGTTTCGGTCGGTGGTGTTGCCGTTGCTTGTGCGTTCATGTCACCAACCGTGCCGCGCCGTCCTCTCAACTCACTCTCACGGCGGTCTCAACACCGATATCAGCGCGAATCGTAGTCTCAACGCCGGTCTCAGGAGGCCGGCGAAGGCAGGATGTGTTCGGTGCGGGCGTCGGAGTCCCAACGCCGCAGCGCGACGAACGTGCAGGACGACTCGGTGGGTCCGAGGCCGTCGAGCGTCTGCAGCGCGATCCCGACCTCGACGGCGGTCAGGCGTCGCGCCAGGGTGATGTGTGCGGTCCAGGCACCGGGCGCGACATGTCCGAACCTCCGTCCGCCGGCGTCGGGGTCGTCGGGGCTGGTCAGCCCGGTGACCAGGTGCGACACCTGACCGTGCAGCGACAGCAGTTCGGTGTTGGGGACGATGAGCCGCGCCAGCGTATGGCGGGCACCGTGCCCGAACACCACGGGCGCGCCGATCGTGCACTCCAGCGGCAGTCGCCCGGCGGCCGGGAGCAGCGCGGTGTCGGCGGCGGCGGCGATCTTCGCGGCGGCCACCAGAGTGACGTGGGGTCGGTTGGTCTTGGCGCGGGCCTGTCCTGCGCTGGTCAGGCCCGCGCCGGTGAGTGCCGACCACTGGTGCCGAATCCGGGAATCGGTGGCCTCGTCAGGTAGGAGCTCGATGGAATGTGCCACCTGGTCAGTCAACCAGTGGTGCCAGGCGCACAGTGACCGGTTCACGGCATCTCACGGACATCCCCGTTTGCCGGCGGCACAAGGCTCTGCCAGTGGGAGGCGTTCGTCCGACGACCGCAGATCGACGACCAGGTACCCCAGCATGATCTGGGTCAACGGTCCGACGGCCAGGGCGAACACGACCGTGCCCGGCCCGGCCGAGGCGCCGAGCGCCACACCGGCCAGCAACACCGACACTTCGATCGCCGTGCGGACCGAGCGCACCGATCGGCCGGTACGCCGCACGAGGCCGGTCATCAGGCCGTCGCGCGGGCCGGGCCCCAGCTGCGCACCGACGTAGAGCGCGGTACCCAGCGCGCACAGCACCACCCCGGCCAGCATGTAGGTGACGCGGGGTACCAGCGCCTCCGGGGCGGGCAGCAACCACAGGCTCACGTCGGCCAGTGGACCGAGGAGCAGGGTGTTGGCGACGGTCCCGACGCCAGGGATCTGACGCAGCGGAATCCAGGCCAGTAACACGCACACCGACGCGGCGGTCAGCACCGTCCCCAGCGAGACGGGCACATGACGCGCCACGCCCGAGTGGAAGACGTCCCACGGAGATGCGCCGACCGACCCTTCGATCATCAGTGCGATCGACAGCCCGTACAGGGCGAGCCCGGCCACCAGGCGCAGCAGTCGTTCGGGCAGGCGTCCCGCGGTGAGCTGGGCGACGGGGCCCAAACCGGTCAACGGTTCGGCGCGGGGCGCACCGACGACGCGGCTCACGTCGCCCCTCCCGAGGCCGGCTCGGCCTCGGCCGGTACCGGCCGCAGCAGGCTCCCCGCGCGGGTCAGCTCGCTCAGCGCCACGTCGATGTCGAAGTAGCGAAACTCGACGCCGCCGATGCCGGGGTGACGGCACAGTGATGCCACCATCGGTCCGTCGCCCCAGCCGCGCGCGTTCGCCTCCGTATCGAAGAGGTAGAGGCCTCCGGCGACGCGGAGGTCGTCGTCGTAGAGCCACATCTTCCAGATCAGGCCGGACAGTTCGGCGAGGTGTGTCGCCGCCTCCCGCATGGCGATCGCCTGATCGTGGTTGTCGCGCGCCAGTGCGCGCTCGTAGTTCACCTGGAGCAGTTTCATCGGAGAAGTCCTTTCGGGCAGTGTGTCTTTCGGGGATGTTCAGGGAAGGTCCAGAGAATGTGAGGTGGGGTGGGACGGCTGCGGGCGCGCACCACCGACCCACCGGCGGTCGCCATGGCGGAGCGCCGGTGGTGAGAGAAAGAGCGTCAGAGATAGGCGAGCAGTTCGAGGGGGATGCCGTCGGGGTCGCGGAACACCAGTGCCGCCATGCCGAAGTCGGGGAGTTGGGAGATGCCGCCGTGGGCGACTCCGACGGTGGTGAGCCATTCGGCCCAGGCACGCAGATCCGGCAGCGAGTTCACCAGCAGCCCAACATGATCGAGCCCGGTGCGCTTCTCGGAGAAGGTGGCGAAGTCCTGGCCATCATGCCGGTGGATCGCCCACCACACCCGGCGGTCGGGGTCGGCGAGGACGATGCCCTCACCCCCCTCGTGGGGCACGGTGATGACGTGTTCGAGGCCGAGGACCCGCTCGTAGAACTCTTGGGACCGTCGCATGTCGGTCACGGTGAGCGCCACGTGGGCGATGCTGTGCAGGGCGGGCGGTGAGGTGGGTTCCGTCATCTGGTGACTCCTTGTCTCCAGGGCGATTGTCTCCAGGGCGATTGTCTCCAGGCCGACCGGGCGGATACGACACCAATGCTGCCGCATCCGCCCGGCCGCCGCGGGGCATCGTGCTCAGCCGATCTTCCGGGCCTCGACGACGAGGGACCCGTCGGCGAAATTGACCGTGCCGGAATGGGCCACGATGGTGGTGTTGAGATGGGCGAGCGCCGGATGCGCGGTCTCGAAGGTCGCCGCCACGTGGATCGTGTACGGCTCGGTTGGCCACGCGAAGCCGGGGCGGACGATGTCTGCGGGCGTGGGGGCCGCGACACCGGCCGGCGGCTCGAGGTAGCCGTGCAGCTCGACGGCGACCACCTTGTCGTCGAGGGTGACGACCTCGTGGGCGGTGACGATCCCGGCACCGTCGTGTCGGATCCGGAAGTAGTCGAGTCCGACCAGGTCGGCGCCGGCGAGTTCACCGAGGGTGATCTTGCCGCCGAAGTGGCCGTTGAGGCGGAACCCGTCGGCGACGGGGCCGATCGGGACGATCTCGGTGAAGTTGCCCTCGAAGCGGTACACCGGTTCGGTGGTGGCGGACTTCTGGTGGGCGAGGGTTGCGGTCATGATTTCTCTCCTGTGTTGTCGAGGTTCTGGTTGCTGAGGTGAAAGGGGTTATCCGACTGCGGCGGGTGTGAACTGCGCCAGCAGGGTCTCCAGTTGTTCCTGGGTCAGACCCGGTGTGGGTTCGGCGGATTGGGCGGCGATCACCGCGTCGAGGCTGTCTGCGATCCGCCGGCGCACGGGCGGGAGATGCGAAGAGAGCAGCGCGCTCGGTTCGAACTGCCGTACCTCCTCCACGTGTTCGGCCAGTCGGGCCCGGTCGGTGTGGACGACCCACGGGCTGTCCACGGTCGCCCAGGTGATCTGGGCCGACCGCAACGTGTATGCGTCGACGTCGTCGGCCGAACGCGTAGCGACGAAGTCGCCCGGCAGCGGTGCGCCGAAGCAGTCGGAGGCGACGTAGGCGCCGGTCTTCTGATCGAGGAACCCGAGTGTCCCGGGGCTGTCGAACAGCGGCGGGCGCACGGCGTAGAGCGCCCGGTCACCGACGTCAACGACGTCGCCGGGGTTCACGATCCGGGTGCGTTCCGGCGGGAGCCACCCGTCCGGGGCGGCCCGGCCGAACGTCATGAAGGTGCCGAGAACTGTTGCCCGCGGCGCCATCTCGAGCAGCCGCGGCAGTGCGCCGGTGTGGTCGCGATCCTCGTGGGTGAGCCAGATCCACCGCAGATCCGCCGGATCGATGAGATCGCCGAGCGCGTCGAGGAATTCGTCGTCGAGGATCTCCACCCCGGAGTCCACCAGGACCGGCTCCGCGGAACGGAGCAGGAAGGCGTTCATCGGGATGGTGCCCAGCCCGGGGACCGGCCAGTAGGTAGGGATGACGTGGGTGTCGGGGAGAGCGGCGAATGTGTCTCCCACCCAAGGTTGTTGCATGCTCGCCTGCTTTCGTCGATGTCGGGGACCATCCCCGACACCCACGAGGCTGCCGTGTGCGCGGCATGGGGTTAGCCGCGCCGAGTACCCAGTTAACGCCCCGACGACACCCAGGTTGCGGGACCGGGATCGGACCCCGATCAGGCCAGTCCGAGCCGCTCGGCGAACAGCGCCAGCTCCCGGCGGTCGGCGAGCCCGGTCTTGGTGAGCAGGCTGCTCACATGACGTTCGACGGTGCGCGGCGACAGCACCAACCGATCAGCGATGTCGGCATTCGGCAACCGCATCGCGATCAGCAGCAGCACGTCGACCTCGCGACTGGTCACGCCGAGCTCCAGCAGCCGTTGGGGGACCTGGCTGATGCCGCGACCACGCCGCGGCACCGGCGCGCCGAGTTGTTTGAGCATCCGACGGCAGTCGGTGGCGAGCGGGTCGTGGTGGTGTTCGGAGAACCAGCGCACGGCGTCCTGGGCCCAGGTTTCCGGCGAACCCCAACCGTCCGCGCGGGCCCGCGGCAGCGCTGTCCACCGCGAGAGGTGC
>NZ_BAHC01000060.1 GCF_000298195.1 Gordonia rhizosphera NBRC 16068
TCCTTGGCGGCCTCCAGCAGCGTGCCGATGTCGTCGAGGTCATGGCGCACCATGAGGGCCAGTACGTCGCCGGCGGACTCCTCGGACGTCGTCCCGCTGTCGACGTACAGCACCGTCGGGGAATGGAAGTGGATGCCGTTCGGCGACGGCAGCCAGTGCCCACGGTCGGCTCGCGCCCCGGAGCGGCTCGGCGGATGACCGAAGGCTCGTGCGAAGGCCCGCGCGAAACCGTCCATCGAGTCGTACCCGGCGGCGAACGCGGTATCGGTCACCGAGGCCCCGCGCTGCAGTTGCCAGGCGGCGCGTTCGAGCAACACACGGCGCCGTAGCGCCACCGGGGACTCGCCGGTGTGGCGGGTCAGTTGGCGACTGAAATGGAACGGGGACGCGTACGCTCCGGCGGCCATCTCGTCGAGACTGCGTTGGTCGTCGGCGAGCACTGCGTCGAGGAGTTCGCGGATGCGGTCGCGCCCGATGTCGCTCATGAGAGTCAGTATCCGCCGGTCAGTCACGGGTCAGGCGCGGCAGCAACGCCTGGGTCTTCGCCTCGGTCCAGCCGGGCGGTTGCAGGATCGCCGCCCACGAGTACGGGATCGCCGACAGGTAGTCGTGGCCGTGTCCGTCCGGGACGCTTGTGGACACCGCCATGTCCGCCGACACCTGAAGGAAGGTCACGAACCGGATCCACCGAGTGGCAGATAGGACGTCACTGCCGCGAGGTTCTCTGAGCCAGTCCGGCTCGTTGAGGATGAGCCTCGGGCTCCACCAGGTGATCGGGTCGCTGGCGTGCTGCAGGTAGACGATCCGCGTCGAGTCCCACGGGGCGTCGGGCCGGGAGAGATCGTTCTCGTCGGCGATGAACCGGACCTGGGCTCCGTCGTCGTAGATGGGCAGACGTTGCGGCGATCCCTGGTCACGATCGTAGGTGGTGTCGTTCCACAACGTGTTGTTGAACGTCGGGCCGCTGAACAACGCACCGTCGGTGCGCGCGGCGACCGTCGGGATGGTGCCGAACGCCGACTCGCCGGCGAAGGATCCGAGGCTCTCACCGAACACGACCAGCTTCGGTCGATCCGCTTCGGGGACCGACCGCACCCGTTCGGACACCGCCTCGAACAACGCCCGGCCGGCCTGACGCGCGCGTTCCTTGTCGACGAGGAAAGACAGCCAGCTGGGCAGGAACGAGTACTGCATGCTCACGATGGCGGTGTCGCCGTTGTACATGTACTCCAGCGAGTCGACGGTGGCCTTGTTCACCCACCCGCTGCCGGTGCTCGAACCGACCGCGACGACCTGGCGTTCCAGCCCGCCGGTGCGGACGAGTTCGTCGGCGGCGAGCTCGGCGGTCTCGCGGATGCTGTCGGCCGACTTCAGGCCGGCGTAGACGCGGATCGGTTCGGTGGCCGGTGCGCCGTTGAACAGAGTCAGTGCACCGACGTCGGGTCCGCGGGAGACGAATACACGCCCTTCACGTCCCAGCGATTCCCAGGTCACCAGCGAACCCGGCCCGCCCGAGCGCAGCGAGCTGGTGGGCGGCGCGTTGTCGGGTTTCGTCTCCTCGTTCGCCGCCGCAAAGCTGGCGTTGAGCCACTGCATCGAATACTTCGCGACGACGCCGTTGAGGATGAAGAAGGTCAGCACGATCACCAGTCCGGCGCCGACGGCCGCGGAGATCCGTGGTGGCGCGAACCGGTTCAACAGCCGGACCGCCGAGCGGACACCGAAGGCGAACAACCTGCCCAGCGCCATCAGCAGCAGGAAGACGATCGGGGCGATCACCGCGATGATCGGGTACGCCGTCCAGTCCAGGTGCTCCACACCCATCAGGTCGCGAAGCTCGTTCTGCCAACGCATGAACAAGGCCAGCATGATCACGGTGCCGATCAGCCCGACGGCGGCGAGGATCAGCCACGCGAGTCGTGCGGCGCTCGGCCACGGGCGATCACGCGAGATCAGGAAACGCGCCAGCCACATGATGAAGACACCGAGCAGGTAGCCGACGGCCGCGGATGCGCCGCCGACGATGCCCTGGAACAGGGGGCCGCGCGGTAGGAGCGACGGGGTCATCGAGAACCAGAGGTCGATCAGCGCGATGATTGCACCGGCGAACGAGACCCGCTGCAGCTGCCGTGCCCACCAGCCTGCCGCCTTCTCGGAGGTGGGTGCGGTTGCCTGCTCGTCCTCGGTCGTCGTGTCCGTCGTCTCCGTCTGCACGCTCGTCTCAGCGGCGGCGGGTGCCTCGTCGGGAGTGGGTGCGGGGTCGGTCGTCGCCTCGGATCTGTCCTCGCCAGATGTCACCGTCTGCTCCTGCGGTCGTGGGAGCACTCACGCTATCAGCCCACCGTTCGACCCGCGGCGTGGCAACGCCCGTCCGTTCGGGCGGATTTCGGCGTCGAGTTCGGTGGCGTCGAACGAGTGCCAACCGACGTGCCGCAGCCATTACCCGATATAGGTGCCGGTCCCGGTGACCAGCGGGAGATCCAGGGTGGTACGAATCCCCGACGGACCGTCGATGACCGCCGGGATCGCGTTGACGATCCGTCCGGCCGCCGCGACGATCGCCGCGTGATTGTGATCGCCGTGTGCGCTGGTCGGGCAGATGTCGACGCGGTAGGAGGGTTCGCCGACGATCTCCACGCGGTAGCACCCGCCCGGCTGCGCCGGTCGGGCCCAGGACTCACCGAGATCCTCGCGCAGCCGCGTCACATGTTCGACGACGATCGCGGGTCTGCCGGACACCATGCCGACGATCTCGAAACGCACCGCCGCCCGGGTGCCCGCCGCGACGTGCCCGGACGCGATCTCGAAGGCCTCGGGGGCGGCCTGTTCCTCGTAGCGCTCGACGATCTCGTCGACGGTCACGCCGAGCCCGGCCGCCAGCTGGCGGATCGTGGTACCCCACGCCAGGCCGAGTACGCCGGGCACGAACAGCATCGGGGTCTCGTCCATCGGCCTCCCGAACCCCATCACCTCGAACATCACGGTGGCACCGTCGTAGGTGGCGTAGTCGGCGATCTCCATGCAGCGGATCTGCTCGATCTGCTGACACGTCCCGGCCAGGGCGAACGGGATCAGATCGTTGGCGAAGCCCGGATCCACCCCGGTGATGAAGATGCTCGCCTCGTTCTTGTCCGCGATCGTCTCGAGCTTGGTGATCGCCTTGTCGGGCATCACGCCCCACGGATACTGCAGCGAGCCGGGTGCCGACCCGACCACGTCGATGCCGGCGCCCAGCAGGCGCAGGCAGTCGTCGTACGCCTCGATCGGACGGGTGTCGCCCATCGCGCAATAGACCGCACAGTCGGGGTCGGCCGCGATGATCGCCTCGAGGTCGTCGGTGGCCGTCACGCCGGCCGTGTCGCCGTCGACCCCGGCGAGTTCGGCCGCGTCCTTGCCGACCTTCTCCGGCGACGACACGCACAGCGCAACGAGTTCGAAACGAGGGTCGGCGATGAGCTGCCGCAGCGCCAGGCTCCCGACGTTTCCGGTTCCGACGTGCGCCACTCGGATGGCCATGGTTCGCTCCTCGCGCTGGTCAGGTGAACATTTGTCCGGACTAGTGTCCATATCAGTAGAGCACGATGTCGGGCACCACGGTAGAACCTGTTCTCATTTGCGCGTTGACCAGGTAACCTGGCTCGCCATGGGACGTGTGGACGACAAGGTCGCGGTGATCAGCGGTGGTTCTCGAGGCATGGGGGCATCACATGCGCGGATGCTCGTGGCGGAAGGCGCGAAGGTCGTCATCGGCGACATCCTCGACGACGAGGGCAAGGCACTGGCCGACGAACTCGGTGCTGCCGCCCGGTATGTCCACCTCGACGTGACCTCGCCCGAGGACTGGGCCGCGGCGGTGGGCACGGCGGTCGACGAGTTCGGCAAGCTCGACGTGCTCGTCAACAACGCCGGCATCGTCAACGGCAGTTCGCTGCAGAAGTTCCGCCTCGACAAGTGGCAGCAGATTCTCGACGTCAACCTGACCGGGACCTTCCTCGGCATGCAGGCCGCGGTCGAGCCGATGATGGCGGCGGGCGGCGGATCGATCATCAACGTGTCGTCGGTGGAGGGACTGCGCGGAAGCCCCTGGGCGCATGGTTATGTGGCGTCCAAGTGGGGTGTACGCGGGCTGGCCAAATCGGCCGCGCTGGAACTGGCCCCGCACAACATCCGGGTCAACTCCATCCACCCCGGCATGATCCGGACGCCGATGACCGAGGGTTTGCCGGAAGACATCGTCAAGACCCCGCTGGGCCGCGCGGCGGAGTCGAGCGAGGTCTCCACATTCATCGTGTTCCTCGCCAGCGACGAATCCTCGTACGCCACCGGGACGGAGTTCGTGATGGACGGCGGGCTGACCGCCGACGTCCCCCACAACTGATCGGTACTTCTCGGCGATTGGCGCAGCGAGCGCTCCTCGCGCATGGCAGAGTACGGGCGTGCCGTCGCGAACCCGATCCGTGTGGCTGCTGATCGGCGTCATCGCCACGTTGGTGGCCACCAACGTGATCGCGCACTTCACCTCACGGTGGGCCAACCTGTTGGCCGTTCCCGTCGCGGCAGTGCTGCTGGCGATCGGCACCCGGCTGGCCGGTCTGCAGTGGCGTGAGATGGGGCTCAGTCGTTCCGAGCTCCGCGCGGGCGTGATCTACGCGCTGGGCGCCGCGGTCGCCGTGTTCGGGATCGTGTCGGTGGCGGTGGCCATTCCCGCGACACGCCAGTTCTTCCTCAACGACCGGTACGACAGTGCGTCGTCCGCGCTGCTCGCGGCGCTGGTGGTGATCCCGTTGCAGACGGTGTTACCGGAGGAACTGATGTTCCGCGGTGTGCTGCAGGGTGCGCTCGGGCGGTTGTTCGGGGTGCGGGGGACCCTCACCCTCGGGGCGATCCTGTTCGGGTTCTGGCACGTCAGTTCGTCGCTCGGACTGACCTCCGGAAACCAGGGCCTCAGCGACGTGCTCGGCTCGGGGGTGGCGGCGCAGATCGCCGGGATCGCGGGTGCGGTGGCGGCGACCGCAGCGGCCGGACTCGTCCTGGGTTGGCTGCGTTGGCGCACCACGAGTCTGCTGGCGCCCGTGGCGCTTCACTGGGCACTCAATGCCACCGGTGCACTCGGCGCGGCGGTGGCCTGGCACCTGCCGAGGTGATCCTGCGGCGGGCTCCAGGTCAGGTGGTGCCGAAGATCCGGTCTCCGGCATCGCCGAGACCCGGGACGATGTAGCCGTGCTCGTCGAGTCCCCGGTCGACGGCCGCGGTGAAGATCGGTACGTCGGGGTGTGCGGCGCGCAGCGTGTCGATGCCCTGCGGACATGTCAGGAGGCAGACGAATTTGATCGACCGCGGCGAGTATTCCTTGATCCGATCGACCGCCGCCACCGCGGAGTGCCCGGTGGCGAGCATCGGATCGACCACCACGACGTCGCGTTCGGCGAGGTCGCCGGGCATCTTGAAGTAGTACTCGACGGCGACGAGCGTCTTGGGATCGCGATAGAGCCCGATGTGCCCGACCCGGGCCCCCGGGACGACGGTCAGCATGCCGTCGACGATGCCGGTACCGGCCCGCAGGATCGAGGCGAACACCACCTTCTTGCCGTCGATGACGTTGGCCGTCATCGTCTCCAACGGCGTCTCGATCGTCACCGGATGCATCGGGATGTCGTGCAGCACCTCGTATGCCATCAGGGTGGAGATCTCGTTGAGCAGCCGGCGGAAATCGTTGGTGGAGGTGTCCTTCCGGCGCATCAGGGTCAACTTGTGTTGTACCAGCGGATGATCGATCAGAACCACGTCGTCCATGTGTCCGTCCTTGTCCGTTCAGAAGACCGTGCCGTCGCTGTCGATCGTCAGTGGTGGTAGCCCGCCCCGAAGCCGTCCGGCGAGCGCGCGTCCCGCCGCCCAGGTGCCCCCTTCGAGGACACACGCGAGCGGTAGTCGATCGGCGCCGACGCCAAGTGCGCCGCGCACCAGCGGCGCGACCTCGTCGAGCAGCGCGACGGTGACGGCTCGCCACTCGACCACGAGTTCGTCATCGACGGTCCAGATGTGCTGGGCGAGAAGAGGATCACGCAGCCGGAGTACTCCGGTATCCAGGAGGAGCCCACCGTTGCGGTATTCGGGTAACCCGGTCAGCTTGTCGATGCCGCCGACCTCGACGCCCGACCATGCGAACGGCTCCAGAAGCGAGTAGGTCAACCACTGCGACAGCTTGTGGAACGGCATCCAGCCGTCGGTGGCGCCGGGGCCGCGCACCGCGTCGTGCCGCCAGCAGTCACCGACCGGGATGCCGTCGATCATGTTGTCCGACAGCCAGATCCCCGACAGGGTGCGCAACAGCAGGGAGAGGATGTCGTGTGCCTCGGGCGCCTCGGACGCGATCACCGTGTCGTAGATGTGACCGGGTCGGCCCTCGGGGCCGAATACGTCCGGCTGCCGTGCGAGGGCGTCACCGAGCCGACGCAACAGCGCGGCGCGGCCCTCCAACCCGACGATCCGATTGGCGGTGTCGACCTGGAACACGCGTTGCAGCGACTCGGTGGAGATGGCCCGCATTGCGGTGGCGTCGACGCGGAGCGGATGCTGCGGATCGCCGGAGAAGACCCCGGCGAGGAATCCGTGCCAGCTCGCCACCGCCAGGCCCTCGGATCTGGCGATGCGCAGATCGGTGTCGGCTTCGTGGAAGCTCCAGTCCGGTCCGGCACCCGCGTCGAGCAGCACACTCACGACGGCCAGGTCGATGAGGGTGCGGGCGCGCTCGGCGGCGTCGCGCGGCAGCCGATCATCGGCTCCGGCAAGACGATCCACCCCCGCGGCCTCGAAATGCCGCCATCGGCTGTGGAACGGGATCGTCAGGTCCGGGTAACGCCGACGGGTCACGTCGGCGACGGTATCGGCCGCCGCCACGAGCGCGTCGTCGTCGACGGTGAACCAGCGCGACTCCCCGGACCGGGCACGGGCGAGCAGTTGTGTGGCCCGTTCCCGGATCGCCGCGGTGCGGCGCAGACGATCGACCGCCGCGAACGGCGCGTCGGCCCGGTGATCGGTCACCGCGGGGCCGGCCCCGATGCTCACGTGTCCAGTCCTCGGCCCTTGGCCCTGGCGAGTTCGGCGGCGTCGGGAACCGGTCCGGGAGTGAAGTAACCAGCGGCCATCTTGGCGTCGATCTCCACCCTGGCGTCGTCGGGGATCAGGTCGTCGGGGATGTTGACCCGTTCGCCGACCGAGATACCGGCGCCGGTGATCGCGTCGTATTTCATGTTGCTCATGGAGACGAGCCGATGGATCTTGCGCACGCCGAGCCAGTGCAGCACGTCGGGCATCAGTTCCTGGAAACGCATGTCCTGAACGCCCGCGACACATTCGGTGCGGGCGAAGTACTGGTCGGCGGTGTCACCGCCCTCCTGACGTTTGCGGGCGTTGTACACGAGGAACTTGGTCACCTCGCCGAGCGCGCGACCTTCCTTGCGTGAGTACGCAACCAGACCCACCCCACCACGTTGGGCGCCGAGGATGCACTCCTCGATCGCGTGGGTGAGGTAGGGACGACAGGTGCAGATGTCGGACCCGAAGACGTCAGAGCCGTTGCATTCGTCGTGGACCCGAGCGGTCAATTCCACGGAGGGATTCGCGAGATCGTGGGGGTCGCCGAAGATGTAGACGGTCTGACCGCCGATCGGCGGCAGGAAGACCTCGAGGTCCGAGCGGGTGACGAGCTCCGGGTACATGCCACCGGTCTCCTCGAACAGGACACGACGCAGGTCGGCCTCCGAACACCCGAACCGCTGGGCCACGCTCGGCAGGTGCCAGACCGGTTCGACCGCGGCCTTGGTGACCAGCGCCGCACCGGACTCCAGCAGGAACCGGCCGTCGGGCTTGAGGCGTCCCTTCGCGATGGCCTCGGCGATCTCCGGCAGGGCGACGTGGGCCTTGGTGACGGCGATGGTGGGCCGGATGTCGCGCCCGGCGGCGAGATCGTCGGCGAACGCCTCGGCCGTCATCGCGCCCCACGGGTCCAGGCTGACGATCGCGTCGGGGTCGGCCCACTGGGGGTACGGGCCGATGACGTCGGTGGGTGCAGTGTTGGTGAGGTCGGCGCGATGCTCACGCGACAGGGCACCCGCCGCAACCGCGAGGGCGCGGTAAACGCTGTAGGACCCGCTGTGGGTGCCGATGACGTTGCGATCCGACCGGCGCGAGGTCGTGCCGATCACCGGCCCGCGCTCGGCGGCGGTCGAGGCTCCCCAGCTGATGGTGCGCGCGTCGAGGCCGCCGCTGTGGGACGTCAGGCGGATGTGGCGGACAGCCGGGGTCGGCCCCGGTGTGAGCGCATTCGGGCTCAGGTCTGCGGTCATGATCAGCTCCCGTCCGTCCTCGGCGACCCCGGCGACTGCCGCAGTCGACCACTGGAAAGCGCCAGCATAACGACAATTCCGCGATGGTGCCGGATGACCAGTTCAGCCGGGTGAGACGGGCCTGCCGGGGCCGGTGTGTCGCACTGTGCGCAAGGAGTTGCGCCGGACGCGGTCCGATGATTTCGCCCGACCGTCGGAGTCAATACGGGTACGTTGCCGAACGCACCACTCATCAACAGGAGGCATAACGTGATCACGGTTCACGAGTTCATCTCGCTCGACGGGGTCTTCGAGAACCCCGCCTGGACCGCCCAGTTTGGCTTTGATCCACGGATGGGCGAGACCATCGGTGCAATGTGCGCCGCGTCGAGCAGGATCATGCTGGGTCGCACGACCTTCGAAATGTTCGCGCCGGCATGGTCGACTCGCACCGCCGATGATGATCCCGGCGCGCCGTTCTTCAACGACACGGAAAAGCTCGTCGTCGCCAGCAGGACGCCGACCGTCGAATGGGCCCATTCCACCGTGACCGGACCCTACGACCCGCGCAAGATCCGCCAGATTGTCGACGAGACCGACGGCGACATCTACGTCTCGGGCAGTGGGACGCTCGTCCGGGCGCTGCTCGCCGATGGACTCATCGGTGAACTGCACCTGTTCATCTACCCGATCGTTCTGGGCTCCGGCGCGCGACTGTGGTCAGACGACACAACCGAGCGCACGCTGTCGCTGTTGGGCAGCGACGTCTACGACAACGGGGTGGTCCACGTCAACTACGGCCCACCCGACTGACTCCGTTCTTCCCCCGGGCCCCTGTGTTCGTCACCGACTTCTGGGGCACGGATCACAGGGGCGGGGGAGGAACGGAGTCAGGTCGGCATCTCAGTCGAGGTCGAACCGGTCGAGGGTCATCACCTTGTCCCACGCGGCGATGAAGTCCTTGACGAACTTCTCCTTCGAGTCGTCCTCGGCGTAGACCTCGGCGTAGGAACGCAATTCGGAGTTCGATCCGAAGGCGAGGTCGGCCCGGCTGCCGGTCCACTTCTCCGCACCTGAGGTGCGGTCCTTGCCGACGTAGGTGCCGTCGTCGGCGGACGACGGAGCCCAGACGGTCGCCATGTCGAGGATGTTGACGAAGAAGTCGTTCGTCAGCTGTCCGGGTCGATCGGTCAGCACGCCGAGTGTGGAGCCCTTGTAGTTGGCGCCGAGGACACGCAGGCCGCCGATGAGCACGGTCATCTCAGGTGCCGAGAGGGTGAGACGGTTCGCCTTGTCGATGAGCAGGTACTCGGCGGAGAGCGAAAGCCCCTTGCCCTCGTAGTTGCGGAACCCGTCGGCCCGGGGCTCGAGATAGACGGCCGCGTCGACGTCGGTCATCTCCTGAGTGGCGTCGGTGCGGCCCGGGGTGAACGGCACTGCGACGTCGAAACCGGCATCCTTGGCGGCCTTCTCCACGCCGGCCACGCCGGCGAGCACGACCAGATCCGCGAACGAGACCTGCGCGCCGGGCTCGGCATTGAACGACTCCTGGATTCGCTCCAGCGTCGAGATCACCTGGGCGAGCTCGTCGGGCTCGTTGACTTCCCAGCCCGCCTGCGGCTGCAGTCGGATCCGGCCGCCGTTCGCGCCACCGCGGTAGTCGCTGCCACGGAACGTCGACGCCGCCTTCCACGCCGTCGAAACCAGCTGGGGCACCGTCAATCCGGACGACAGAATCTGACTCTTGAGCGAATCGATGTCGGCGTCGGAGATGACCTCGCCCTCCTGGGCCGGGACGTTGTCCTGCCACAGGTAGGTCTCGGACGGAACCAGGGGGCCGCGGTAGCGGATCGCCGGACCCATGTCACGGTGCAGCAGCTTGAACCACGCCTTGGCGAACTCCTCGGCCAGCTCCTCGGGATGATCGAGCCAGCGTCGGGTGATCTCACCGAAAGCCGGATCGAGCCGCATCGTGAGGTCGGTGGTCAGCATCGACGGGTGAGTGGTGCCGTCACCGAACGGATTCGGAACGGTGCCCTCTCCGCCGCCGTCCTTGGGCTTCCACTGGTAGGCGCCGGCGGGGCTCTTGGTCAGTTCCCACTCGTAGCCGTAGAGGATCTCCAGGAAGGTGTTGTCCCATGCGGTCGGTGTGGTCGTCCAGATGACCTCGATGCCGCTGGTGATCGCATCGGCGCCGACGCCGGTGCCCTGCGGGTTGTGCCACCCCAGGCCCATCTCCTCGATGGGTGCGGCCTCGGGCTCCGGCCCGAGGAGCTCGGCGTCGCCGTTGCCGTGGGTCTTGCCGAAAGTATGGCCACCGACGATGAGTGCAGCGGTCTCGACATCGTTCATCGCCATCCGCCCGAACGTGTCACGGATGTCCTGGGCTGCCGCCAAGGGGTCCGGCTTGCCTTCCGGCCCTTCGGGGTTGACGTAGATGAGGCCCATCGTGGTCGCGGCGAGCGGGTTCTCGAGATTACGTTCACCGGAGTACCGGGCGTCGGTGCCCAGCCACTCGCCCTCCGAACCCCAGTAGACCTCCTCGGGTTCCCACTCGTCCGGACGCCCGAACGCGAAACCCTTGGTGGGCAGACCCATGTCCTCGATGGCCACGTTGCCGGCCAGGACCAGCAGATCCGACCATGAGAGTGCCTTGCCGTACTTCTTCTTGATGGGCCAGAGGAGGCGACGTGCCTTGTCCAGGCTGACATTGTCGGGCCAGCTGTTCAGCGGTGCGAACCGCTGCATACCGGTGCCGGCGCCACCACGACCGTCCTCGACCCGGTAGGTGCCGGCCGCGTGCCAGGACATGCGGATGAAGAAGGGGCCGTAGTGACCGAAGTCGGCCGGCCACCACGGCTGCGAATCGGTCATGACCGACTTCAGGTCAGCGACCAGTGCATTGACGTCGAGGCTTCCCAGCGCCTCCTCGTAGTCGTAATCGGCGTCCATGGGATTGATGACGTCGGGGTTGTGCGACAGGATCTTCAAGTTGAGGCGGTCCGGCCACCAATCACGGTTGCCTCCTCCCTCGACGGGAGACTTGATCCGCATCGGACAGCCGCTTTCACCGGCTTCTGTGTTCGCCTCGCCGATCGGCGGGTGCGTAGCGGCCTGGGCGGGATTTTCCTCGGTCACGACATTCCTTCCGGGAGTGGTGATTCAAGCTGAGATCACGGGCGTGATCCCGAAGTGCGAGGGGACGAGCAGTCTACGCACAGGCCCCAGTAGATGACCTCGGCCTCATCGAGGACAAAGCCCTGCGGGTCCGACGGTGTGAGGCAGGGTGCCTCTCCGACGGCGCAGTCGACGTCTGCGATGATCCCGCAGGACCGGCAGACGACATGGTGGTGGTTGTCGCCGACACGTGACTCGTAGCGGGCCACGTGACCGGATGGTTGGATGCGGCGGACCAGGCCGGCGCTCGTCAACGCGCGGAGCACGTCGTAGATCGCCTGCCGGGAGACCTCGGGAAGTCCGGCGCGGACCGCACCGACGATCGTGTCGGTGTCGGCGTGGGGCAGTGCGCTCACGGCGTCGAGTACGGCAACCCGCGGGCGGGTTACCCGCAGGTCCGCATTACGCAACCGCTCTGCGTACTCGGAGTGTGACGGCACGCACACAATTGTGCCGCTTTTCTGGACTCAGTCAAGACTTTGCTCCAAATCGGTGCCAGATTCGGAGGTCGCCCGCCTGTTATCCGTCGGAGTCCGCGGGGTCGATTCTGAACCCGACCTTGAGGGTCACCTGGGTGTGTGCAACCGCGCCGTCGACGATGTGGCCGCGGGTGCCGACGACCTCGAACCACTCGACGTTGCGGGTGGTCTGGGCGACCCGGGCGATCGCATTCGCGATGGCGGCATCGGTTCCGTCGGGCGAGGAGCCGACGACCTCGATGACTCGATATGTGTGCTCGCTCATGGTCCCGATCCTTGCACGCACGCAGGGTGTTTCGGGTTGCTTTGCGTAGACCGCCGCCGGCTCGTCACAAGCGTGTGTCTCGTGGCCGGCCTCAGGTCCGGACAAACGTCCCGTCGTCGGTCTCGACGACCTGTGCATGCCGCATCAGCCGCGCGAGGTGCAGTTGCGCGGTGCGTCGCTCGACCGCGTCGACGAAGGGCAGTTGCACATGCGGGCGGTAGACGAGCCGATGAGTGACGATCTCGGCCACCGACCGGGGACGATCGAGGAATTCCAGCAGCCGTTCCTCGCGGCGTCTGATGACCGCCGCGAAGTCGTCGAGTCGGCGACCCAACTCCTCGGCGCCCTCGACGACGCCCTTCTGGTGGAAGGTGCCGTACCAGCGGGCGTCGATGTTCCGGACGCGGTCCAGGGACGCCAGGTAATCGTCGACGCTGCTACCGACATCCCCGTACATGGGTCCGAACGAGGTCAGGTCGATGTCGGCGATGTAGAAGAACCCGGTGGGTTCGACCAGCACTCCACAGTGACCGGGGGTGTGGCCGGGAAGGTGGATCACCGTGGCCGTGACGTCGCCGAGGTCGAAGACGTGACCCGCCTCGACCCCGGCCGTGTCCGGGAATCCGTCTGGGAGATCGAACTGGTCGGCGATGTCGCGCCCGACGGCGAGACGTTCCTGCGGAGTGAGGCCATAGCCGTCGAGGAGGGCCGCGAGGGACCGGACGGCGTCGACATCGGCGGTGTGCGCGCGGATGGCCGACCGGAAGTGTTTGAGGCCGGCGATGTGGTCTTCGTGCGCGTGACTGATCATCACCACATCGGTACCGACCGGGTCGTGGTCTACCTCGAGCGACGGGTCGACGACGAGTGTGGCCTCCGAGCCCCGCACCACCACGGTGTTGCCGTAGGGATACACGCCCCGATGACCGGAGGCCAGCACGGTGACCCGGTCGTAGTGCTCCTCGGCGAAAGCAGCCATCGGGTCAGGCCATCGATTCACGGTCACGCATGGTCTCAGCGTAATCATGCGACCGCGAGGAGAATCCCGACGGCCATGAAAAGCGACCCGAATAGCCGGTTGAGGTTCCGCTGCCCACGTGCGCTCCGGGTGACACGACGGAAACCCCGCGCGATGACAGCGAAGAACAACCACATGACGACGATGTCCACGATCACGATCGTGGCGGCGACGATCGCGTACTGATGGACCAGGGAACCGTCGGCACGGATGAAACCGGGAACGAACGCCAACAGGAAGACGATCGCCTTGGGATTGAGCAGGTTCACCCACAGCCCGCGCTGAAACATCGACCACCGCGACTCGGCGGCGAGGACCATCGTCACCTCATCGGAGACATCCGGTTGACGGAGGAACTGTCGGATACCGAGGTAGACGAGGTAGGCCGCCCCCAGGTAGCGGATGACGGCGAACAGAGCGGGTGATTGCGAGATGACCACACCGAGCCCCGCCGCCACGATCAGCAACTGGATCATCAGCGCGGCCTGCTGTCCCAGGACTCCCCAGATGGCGCGCCGGAACCCCACGTTGAGCGAGTTGGTCATGGTGTTGATCGCGCCCGCTCCGGGGGTGAAGCTGATCAGTAGGCACGCCGTCAACAACGCCAGCCAGGTCGACATCTGCACGCGACGAGGGTAGTAACGAGACAAGGGCGGCCGACACACAGTCCGGTACCCGGTCGGCCCGGTGTGAGGGCCGCGGGAGGTCGGATAGTGGACTTCGAGCGGATCGCCGACGAACTCTATGGTCTTCCCCCGCGCGAGTTCGTTCGCCGACGAGGCGAGTTCGCCAAGAAGCTGCGCGGCGACGGGGAACGTGGACTCGCCCAGAGCGTCTCACAACTGCGGCGGCCCACGCTGGCCGCCTGGGCGATCAATCAATGGGCCCGGGCGGACCCGGACGGTGTCGACGATCTCCTCACTCTCGGATCCGAACTCGCGGGTGCGCAGCGCCGCGCGTCGGCAGAGTTGCTGCGGACCCTGTCGGCCCGTAGAGCAGAACTGATCACTCGATCGGTGGCGGCGGTGGCGAAGGTCGCCGGCGTGCACGAGGCGACGTTCAGCGAGGCAGCGGCCCGGGAGGTCACGCAGACCTTACGCGCCGCCCTCGCCGATGATCGTGTTGCCGACGCCGTCCGTCGTGGCCGGCTTGCCGCGGCAGCCGAGTACAGCGGATTCGGACCCGCCGCGGTGTTCGTGGTGCCCGAGCAGTCCGACGACGATTCCGGGTCTCGCAGTGACTCGGTCTCCGCCGGTGAGGTTTCGGAGACCGTGGGGTCCCCGGCAGTCTCGGCAGAACGGGCAGTCTCGGCCGAACAGATCGAGGTGGCCCGGTCCGCCGTGTCGACGGCCGAAGCGGTGGCCCGGGACGCGGACACAGCTGTTGCGCGACGCCAACACGAACTCGATGCCGCCGAGGAACGGGTCGCGGGACTCGCCGAGCGGGCCGAGTCGCTGCGCGCCGAGTTGGCGCGTTGCGACGATGAGCTCCGATTCGCCCGCAAGGTGGTTGAGGCGGCCCACGAGGAGCATCAGCGGGCGTCGCAGGTCGTCCGGGACTCACGCGACCGCCTCGACGAGGCGCGCCGTCTGCTCGATGACCTTGGGGGACCGACGGCACGCGCTGATCGTCGGCGTGCCGGGTCGGCCGCACTCAGGCAGGCGCGGCCTCGGCGATGATGACGCTCATCGGTCCGGCGAGGGGTTTGTGGTCGAGGAACCGCCACCCGGTGTGAGAGAGCCACTCGGTGAACTCGTCCGCGCTGTACACGTCACCGTCGCGAAGGTGCACGGCGAACTCGCCCGCCATCAGCGCGGCGGCGAACGGCTGTGTGTGGGTCGGATCGGTCCAGAAATCGACGGCCAGTAGTCGCGCACCAGGCTCGGCCACGTTTCGAATCCTTTGCAGCAGAGTGCGATTGGTTTCCGGCGACCAATAGTGCGCGAGGTTGGCGATCAGAAAGGTGTCGAAGCCGGTGGGCAGCTCGTCGGTCAACGCGTCACCGGCCCGCACCCGGATTCGGTTGCCGAGCATCGCGCCGGCGATGCGTTCATTGGCAATCGCGGCAACCGCGGGAAGCTCGAAGACCGTGGCCTCCAGGTGCGGGTACCGCCCGGTCAGCGAGATCGACCACGAGCCCGTGCCGCCGCCGATGTCGAGCAGCCGGTGCCGGTCGGTCAGGTCGACCGTGTCGGGCAGGGCCTGGGACGGTCCCGCCTGGAAGGCTTCGATCCCGGCGGAGGCGATCGGCTGCAGCGATTCGTCGAGGTCGAAGATCTCCCAGGCCGGACCGCGGGCCAGCGCACCGGCCAGGTCGATCCATGACGGGAAACTGATCTTGTCCCAGAACCGCAGCAGCGGCCGCATGTCGGCGGGCGTGGCCCCGGAGAGGAACGCATCGGCGGTCGGGGTGTTCTCGTATACGTCGCCGTGGCGCTCCAGCAACCCGACCGAGACCATCGCATCGGCGCTGATCCTGGTCGCACGGCGGGTCAGCCCGGTGCGGGCGGCGAGGCGGTCGAGATCGGCGGGACCCTCGCCCAAGGCTTCGAAAATCCCCAGCTCGCTGGCGGCGAAGAGATGCTTGGCGGCCATGAATCCCGACGCCAGTTGGAAGATCAATGCGGGATCATGAGCAGATCGCTCGGTGTACCGCGGATGAATTGTGTTGGTAGTCATGACTTCACCCTCGACCCCGGTACGGACTACCGCTATCCCAGGACTGTGGGAAACGACCACCACGACGATCCCATAATTCTGGGACCATCAGAGCCGACGCGCGGCGGTAGGCTTCGAGGGTGGGTACGAATCTGGCACTACGCACCCGCGACGGCATCGCTCGGGTGTCGCAGCGAGGACTCGATTGGGTCGGGTTCTGTTCTGCCGTGGGTCACGAACTGAGCCGGGTGATTGCCTACGAACGCAGTTGCTGGCATACCGTCGACCCCGGGACGGTGTTGTTCACCGGCAGCATGAATTGCCGGATCGAATGCTCGGGTTCGTGGCTGGCCTACCACGAATATGTGGTCGAGGACGTCGACAAATGGTCGTTTCTCGCGCACAGTGGCAGACTTGCCGGTGCGCTGAGCATCGACACTCACGGTGATCTCACGCGCAGCGTGCGCCACCGTTCGCACGCTGCGTACGGCATCGGCGACGAGCTGCGCGTCTCCTTCGTGTCGAACGGAACCTACTGGGGTGCAGCCGCATTTCTGCGAGACGCCGATCAGCCCTGGTTCACCGACGACGATGTGCGCACCATTGCGTGGCTGGCCGCACCCATCGCCGATGGGCTTCGCCGCGCGATGTTGAACCGAATCGCCGCCACCTCCACTCGTCTTGACCACGGACCCGGGGTGGTCGTGTTCGACGAGAACGGTGAGGCGGAATCGGTATCTCCCGCCGCCGAGCGATGGATTGCCGAAATGGTCGAAATCCCCACCCCCACAACAGCAATCGAATCGAAAACCGTCCAGTCCGTCGCCGCGCGGGCCCGCGCGATCGCCCCGGGCACCGACCCGGTCGAGTTGGCGGCCCGCTCGCGTGTGTGCACGCGGTCCGGGACATGGCTGCTGCTGTACGGAACCCGACTGTCCGGTGCCGTCGAGCGCACCGCCGTCATCATCCAACCCGCCACCCCGAACGACGTGGCGCCCATCATCGCCCTCGCCTACGGGCTGTCACAGCGTGAAACCCAAGTCACGCTGCTGTGCATCCAGGGCCGCTCCACCAGGGACATTGCGCATACGCTGAGTGTCTCCCCATATACCGTCCAGGACCACCTCAAGTCGATCTTCGCCAAGACCGGGGTCCGCAGCCGCGGCGAACTCGTCGGCCAGGTGTTCCTCGAGCACTACGCGCCACGATGGGAGCCGCTCGCCGGGGCGCCGTCCGGCTGGTCGGTCAACGCCATCGTGGACTGAGTATTCCGAACTTCGAGGCAGGCTCACCGCGCAGCGTCACGGAGACCGGAGACGTCGGGGTCCTGCGCCGACAGATAGTGGTCGATGACGGGTCCGACGCGGACCGCGAGATCGTCGAGGCCCGCCCCGGCGATGTCCGGCTGCCGGATCACGTGCCGCAACAAGACGAGACCGACGATCTGACCCGCGATCAGGGCCAGCCGGAGGTCACGTTGGTCGTCGGAGACGCACTCGCCCAGCGCCGTGTGCGCGATCCCGAGGAAGAACACGCTGAGGGCCTCGCCGATCTCCGGATGGGTCACCGCGATCCGCAACAGTGCGACGGCCCGGTCGCGGCGAGGTCCGTCGTCCTCCCAGACGTGCAGCACCCGGGTGATGAACTCGGTGCCCGGCTGCGGAAGGAACGCCGACAGGCCCCCGAAGACCTCGGCGGGATCGACATCGGGACGCAATGCCTCGACGACGAGTGCGTCCTTGTTGCCGAAGTAGTGGTGGATCAGTGCCGGGTCGACGCCGGCGCGGGATCCGATGGCCCGCATCGTCGTTCGCTCGAATCCCCGGTCGGCGAACAGTTCCCGCGCCGCGGCGAGGATGACTTCGCGTCGGTTGGGTTCGTCGGCACCCAGCCGAGGCCGGCCCCGGGTCCGGCCGGCCATCATTGATCGGCGGCTCGCGCCAGCACGAGCATCCGCTCTTCGAGCGTGGCCGCGACCGGTTGGACCGTGGCCGGAATCCCGGCATCGGCGAGGACACGGTGCAGGACATCGGGATCGGTGTCCGCGACGCGGATCGATCGGCCCGAGAGGATCACCGGAACCCCGGCCGCGTTGAGCGCGCCGAACGCCTGCGCCCAGTCGTCGGTGGTGACCGCGACTGCGCGCGTGTCACCGATGACGTCGGATTCGCTGCCCTGGCCGACCAGCAGCCCGTTCGACATGAGCAGCAGGCGGTCGCATTCCTGCGCCTCCTCCATGTAGTGGGTGGTCACCAGAACCCCTGCCCCTCGGTCGGCCTCGGCGCGGATCGTGTCCCACAGCCGGGCCCGGGACAGCGCGTCGACCCCGGAGGTGGGTTCGTCGAGGACCAGCGCCACCGGTGTGTGGGCCAGTGCGGCGAGGAAGGCGACGCGGCGCTGCGCGCCCAGGGGCAGCGCACCCACCAGCGTGTCCGACGACGCCTGGAGATCGGGTGGGAGTTCCGGTGCCGCCACGCCATAGGTGCCCGTCGAGAACGCGAGGTTCTCGGCGACTGTGAGGTCCTGATAGAGCCCGAGGTTCTGTGGGACGTAGCCGAGTCGGGCGCGACGCGATCGGTCGGGCGGTCCGTCGAAGAGGGTGACCGCACCGCTGCTGGGTCGCAGCAGCCCGAGCAGCATGCGGATGAGAGTGGTCTTGCCGGCGCCGTTGGCGCCGAGCAGGCCCACCACCTCGCCGGGTTCGACATTCATCGTCACGGTGTCGACCGCGGTGAAATCGCCGAAGCGGCGAGTGACATCGTGCGAGCGGATGATCCCGGTATTCATGGGGCGACCTCGGAAACACCGGTTTCGGTCGACAGCATCCGCCGCAGCGACAGTGCGATCACGATGTCCTCCAGATCAGGGTCGACCGTCGAGGAGTTGGTCGGGGTGGCGCCCGGCGGCCAGTATTCGTGCCGTTCGTGCCCGCGACGCCACGACCATTCCGGGCGCACCGGGTCCGCGGTCCGCGTGATGGTGCCGGTGAAGCCGCGGTGCACATCGTCGTAGGAACCCTGCGCGAGGATGCGGCCGCGCTCGAGAACCACCAGATACCCGGCGCGCTCGGCCTCATCGAGGTAGGTCGTGGACATCAACACCGCCGCACCGTCGGCAGCGGCCTCGGAGATCATGCGCCACAGATCGATTCGGCTCACCGGATCGACCCCGGTACTCGGCTCGTCGAGCAGCAGCAGCGACGGACGGTGGATCATCGCCATCGCGGCGGCGAGTTTGCGGCGCATGCCTCCGGACAGGGCCGAGGCGGTCCGGTCGGCGGCTCCGGTCAGTCCGGCACGCGCGATCATCTCGTCGATGCGGGCGGTGGCGTCGGAGCCCGACCTGCCGTAGATCCCGGCGACGAACTCCAGGTTCTGTCGCACCGTCAGCGCCGCCCAACTACCGGGGCCCGCCGGCAGGAGTCCGAGGTCGGACTTGTCCGGCGCGCTCATCGTGCCGGCGTCGAGTGCGACCTCGCGCGCCAGCGTGCGCAGCAGCGTGGACTTGCCCGCGCCGTCGCCGCCGACCACTGCGACGATCTGACCCGACGGGACGTTCACCGACACCCCGTCGAGGGCGACGGTGTCGCCGAATCGGACGGTGGCGGAGCGGACGTAGGCACTCATGCCGCGTCGACGGTGTCATCAGAATGCGAGCGCGACACACCGGGGGCCAGATCGCGACGGAACCGCAGTGTGGCGCCGGTGAAGACGATCACCGCCATTGCCGCCAGCACGGTCAGCGGCAACCACAGCGACTCGATCGGTGCCGCTCGCAGCATGACGCCCTGCGAGATCATCGTGAAGTAGGTCAGGGGGAGCAGGTAGCCGATCCAGCGCACCCCGGCGGCCATCGCGTCGAGCGGAAAGATCATGCCCGACAGCAGGATCTGCGGTAACAGGAAGAAGAACGCGGTCTGGATGGCCTGGCCGGTCGTCTGGGAGACCGTCGAGATGAACACGCCGAGACCCAGCACGACGAACAGGAACAGGGCTGCGCCCAGCGCGAACACCGCAACGTTGCCGTTGAACGGGACATCGAACAGCAGCATGCCCAGGGCGGTGACGACGATCATGTCCAGCGAGGCGAGCAGGAAATACGGGGTGATCTTGCCGAGGATGACCTGACTCGGTTTGATCGGCATGACGGCCAGCTGCTCGAGCGTCCCCGCCTCCCGTTCGCGGACGAGTCCGATGCTGGTGACGATGGTTCCGATGAAGGTCAGAATCAGGCCGATGATGGCGGGGATCATCACCCAGGAGGTTTTCAGCTCGGGGTTGAACAGCACCTCGGTTGTCACGCTTCCGCCGGACTTGTTGAGGATCGACACCGTGGACTGTGCGGAGAACAGGTTCGACCCGTCCACCAGGGCGAGAACCGGGGAGGACCCCGTGACGTCCTGTCCGGTTACGAGTGCCACGTCGACCTTGCGTTCGCGCAGCATGGTTTCGGCGTCGTCTCGCGTGTCGCCGGGCGCGATCACGGTTACGTCGAAGTAGGGCGGCAGGGCGGCGGCCACCTGCTCGGCCCCCGGGCCGGTAACCGCCGTTTTCGCCGAGGACACATAGAAATTCGCGGCGTAGCCGAAGATCACCAGCAACAACAGCGGTAGCACGATGAGCAGTGCGAGCGTGCGGCGATCGCGCCGAAGCTCGCGGAACTCCTTGACGATCATTGCACGCATAAGGGCAGGGTACGAGCCCTCACCCCCAGAAGTCAACGGACGTTGAATTAATTCTGCGGTTCGAGCATCGGAACGAGGAATCGTCGCGCGAGGGCGGCCAATTGATCGTCGTCGGACAGGTCCACGAGCTGACTCGGGATGGTCAGGAAAGAGGCCGAGATGCGCACCATCATCTCGGCGACCATGTCGACGTCGAGGTCGGGGGAGACGTTGCCGGCCTCCTGCTCGCTGCGCAGCTGCCCTGCGACGAACTGTCGCACCGTGGACACCATGCCGCCGTCATCGCCGATGAGCGAACCGACCAGCAGGGACAGGTCGGTTTCCAGGAGGCCGCTGATGATCGGGTTGCCCGAGATGGCACCCAGCGAGCTGACGAATCCGGCGACCACACGGTCGGCTGCGGTGCGTGCAGGCTGCACGTCTTCGAGGAATTGCACGAAGTAGCGCCGGAACTCCCGCACGATGAGTTGTTCGACCAGCGCGTCCTTCGTCTCGAACTTGCGATAGAGCGTGATCCGGGACAGCCCGGCCCGCCGCGCGACCTCTTCCATGGAGGTGCGCTGGATGCCCGATCGGGAGAACAGGTCGAAGGCTGCGTCCAGCAGTCGGGCGCGGGTCCGGTCGCCGTCGTCGGTTCGCGTGATCGCGTCGGTGTAGGCACGTTCGAGCAACGACTTCGCTGTCGTCGTCGGGGCGGTGGGTGCTGGATCCATCGGCACTTCCTCACGCTAGCGGAAACAACTGTCGCGCGGATCCGGCGCCACAATCCCCACCTCTTGTGAGTGCCATCACAACGTGCTATGCATGATGCAATGAAACACATCATGTTTCATTGCATCAATTCCATATTGTGACTGGTCGGGAGCTGCAGAAATGGAAGATTTCAGTAGGCGGAACCTGTTGAGGGCGGGCGGTGTGGCGGGGGCTGCCGGCGCGTTGGCGGTGGTCGCGCCGTCGACGCCGTGGACATGGTCGCCTGCGTCATCGGTCCCCGGTTATGGCAGCGGCGCAGATCCGAGGGGTGTCTGGGACGTCGAGGCCGATCCGGTGGTGGCGAGGTTGCTCGACCGCGGTGAGATTCCGCGGGTCAATCAGCTGTTGCGCGCGTGGACCAAGAACGGACAGCCCTTACCCGCCGGGCTTCCGTCAGAGTTGCGTGACTTCATGGAACATGCGCGCCGGCTGCCGTCATGGACCGATCACGACAAGTTGGCGGCGGCCGTGAAGTTCAACCAGAAGAGGGGGACTTATCTGGGGGTGCTGTACGGATTCGCCAGTGGGATGATGAGTACGGTCATCCCGCGGGAGGCCCGGGCCGTGTACTACTCACAGGGTGGCGCGGACATGAAGGACCGCATCACCAAGACCGCGAAACTCGGCTACGACATCGGTTCACTCAACGCCTATCAGCCCGACGGCGAGATGATCGTGACGTGTCTGAAGACCCGCTTGGCGCATGCATCCGTGCGCCATATCCTGCCGAGGTCACCGTGGTGGAGTCACGTGGCATCCGAGGAGATCCCGATCAGCCAGGCCGACATCATGGTCACCTGGCACAGCTTGCCGACGACGGTGATGCGCAATCTGAAGAAGTGGAATGTGCCGACCGCCGCCGACGAATCAGCGGGCTTCCTGCACTCTTGGCAGGTGACCGCGCACATGCTCGGTGTCCAGGATCAGTACATCCCCAAATCGTGGAATGCTGCCGACGCGCAGGCCCGGCAGGTGCTCGACCCGATCCTGGCCCCGACGACGGAGGGGATCAAACTCTCCGACATCCTGCTCGACCTCGGGATGAACCTGGATCTCACGTTGATGAGCAGGCCCGTCCTGGGGGCGATCACGCGATTCATGTTGGGGGACAAGATCGCCGACTGGCTCCACATCCCGCGCGAACCTGTGTGGGGGCCCCTGCTCGAAACGGCCTGGGGGCCATATGTGGCGGTGCGCGAAGGGCTTCTGAATGTCGGAATGCCCCGAGAGGCCTACTGGTTGTTCGACGAGTTCCTACGACAGTTCGTGCTGTTCTACATGTCCGAACTCCGGATGCCGATCAACATCACGATTCCTGCCGCCAACAATCCGCACTACGGGTGAGGTCGTTCTGATCGAGGACGCGAACAGTCCGGAATCCGTGCGATCGTGAGGATATGACTCGTGAGATCCAGGTGACCTTCGATTGCGGGGATCCGGCGGCGCTGGCCGCGTTCTGGGCGTCGGTGCTCGGCTACCGACTCCAGGACCCGCCACCGGGGTTCGACAGCTGGGATGCGGCGCTCGACGCGTTGGGTGTGCCGGCGGAGCGGCGAAACGACGCGTCGGCGATCGTGGATCCGTCCGGTGCCGGACCTCGGTTGTTCTTCCAACGGGTCCCAGAAGGCAAGACGGCGAAAAACCGTGTGCACCTGGATGTTCGGGCTGCGCCCCGTCTGGCCGGCGATGAGCGCATGGCCGCGCTCGAAAAGGAGTGCGACCGCCTTGTCGGCCTCGGTGCCACCCGGATCGCCCGGCACGAGCCGGCGCCACCGCTGGAGGGTGGACACATCGTGCTGGGTGATCCGGAGGACAACGAGTTCTGCCTCGACTGAACCGGGTCAGCCCTGCGCGGACAGGATCTTTATCGCGAACACCAGTGTGTCGCCCTTCTCGATCCCCGCGGCCGGGTTGCCCTCCGGGTAGCCGTCGGCCGGGGTCATGGCGACCGCGACGGTGGAGCCGACCGTCTGTCCGGCGATGGCCTTCTGGAAGCCTGCGACGACTCCGTTGAGGGGGAAATCGGCGGGGGTTCCGCGCTCGTAGCTGCTGTCGAAGACCGAGCCGTCGCGGCCGTCGACACCCACGTAGCAGACCGACACGGTCGCCGAGTCGGCCACCACGGGTCCGTCGCCCGCCTGCAGAGTGTGGACCTGTGTCTCGGTCACGCTGAACGGTGTGGTGACGTCGATGATCGGCGCGGTGGTGTCGGTCGACCCGGTGACCGCGACCTTGCCGGTGGCACCCTCGTAGGTCCATTCGGCCTCACCGCCGGACTCGGGGGCGGTCGTCGGACACGAGGCGGCAGCTGCGGTCGCAGACGTTTCGGGTGCCGTTGATTCGGTGCTGTCCGAGCTGGAGCCACAGGCGGCGAGCGTGAATGCGAGGGTGGAGGCGGCGAGTGCGGCGATCAAGCGCGAGTTCATTCGGTCAACGCTACAGAAGGCGGTTCGGCTGGTTGTGATCTCCACAGGCGCCGCCGCTGGAGTCGTCGGTCGGTGCCGAGGTGGTGGCCGCTCAGATGGTGATGACTGTTGCACCTTCGAGGGTGTAGCGCAGATACGCCTCGCGGGCGGCTTCGAGCTGGATGCCGCGATGGGCGAGAGGATCGGTCGCACCGAGTTTCAGTGCGAAGTTGAGGCAGGCGCTGACCGGCACGCCCGACGCGATGAGGTCATCAATGGCGGCGTTGAACTCGGCGCGTCGTTCGTCGGTGAGAGCACGCTGCGCCGAGGCGAAGACAAACACCTCGAGCGTGACCCCGCGTTCGGGGGCGACCTCATGGATGCGGCGCGAGACGGTGGTGGCGCCGATGAGGGCGTCGGTGTCCGCTCGCACGATGTTGATCACCGTCTTCGGCTGGATGGAAGGTGTCACGTCACCATCGTTCACCATCCCGACGTCGTCGGCTGGGTGAGATCCTGTCGATCGTGCCCGGTCCCAGGCACGATCATGCGCAGTTCGGTGCGATTCAGCTGATCGATTCTCGGAAGTCGACTCCCTCCTGTGCCACTTGCACCCAGTTGTTGATGTCGATGACGGGATACACCTGGAATTCGTTGGTGGTGCCGAACTTTTCGGCCCCCTCCAGCACGTCCGTCGGATTGTCGGTCTCGACGACGGCGAACCCTCCGTTGCCGTCGAGTCGACCCACGAACTGATGGAACGTCTCGCTTTCCGGTGGCTGCCACTTCGAGAACAGGGCGAGGGCGCGCCGGAACGACGCGTCATTGTCTTCTTCCGAGCCGTTGGCACGAGTCGTCCACGAGATTACGTACTTCATTTCGTTCTCCTAAAGAATCATCATTGATCTACTGTCTTGCGCGGGAACGGTATTCAACCTCACTCTCTCAAGTGTCCTCTCGGCCTGATGTGAACGGAACCCTGCTGTGAAAGTCGCGAGGTTTGGCAACGGATCCGTCACATCGCCGGGAACCTGCCGCCGTGGTGATGTGCTCCGCGATCGGACGAGGTGCTCCGGCAGGTGGAATGTGGTCGGTAGCCGCGGGGTTGGCATAAACATGACCGATACCGAGTTCGACCCACGTTCCCTGATCGCTGACACGAAGATCGCCATCCTCGCCACCATCAAGGCGAACGGGCTTCCGCAGCTGTCACCGGTGACCTCGGTCTACGACCGCGACGGTGACACCATTTACGTCTCGATTGCCGAGGGTCGGGCGAAGACCGCGAATCTACGGCGAGACCCACGGGCCGTGATCGAATACACCGGACCCGACCATTACACCTGGGCGACCGCGGAGGGTGCGGTGACGCTCACCGGGCCCGGGGCTGATCCGAACGGCCCCGAGGTCGACGCCCTCGTCGAGTACTACCGACGAGCGGCAGGCGAACATCCCGACTGGGACGAGTACCGACAGGTCATGGTTGCCGATCGTCGGGTCCTGATGGCGCTACGCATCGAGCACGTCTACGGTGCCAAACTGAGGTGAGGAGGATCGTGACGTCGGTCGACCCGGATGGTCGGTGACCTACCCGCAGACCGCTCCCCGTGACGCCGAGGTCACCAGCTTCGTGTACTTGGCGAGCACCCCGCGCGTGTATCGGGGCGGAAGCGGACTGAAACCCTCTGCACGCGTGCGCAATTCGGACTCGTCGACCAGTAGGTCGAGTGTGCCTGAACCGACGTCGAGGCGGATCCGGTCTCCGTCGCGAACAAATGCGATCGGGCCGCCGTCGACGGCCTCGGGCGCCACGTGCCCGACGCAGAGGCCGGTGGTGCCGCCGGAGAAGCGCCCATCGGTCATCAGCAGGACGTCCTTGCCGAGCCCGGCGCCCTTGATCGCCCCGGTGATGGCCAGCATCTCGCGCATACCGGGGCCACCCTTCGGACCCTCATAACGGATCACGACGACGTCGCCGGCCGTGATCGTGCCGTCCTCGAGGGCATCCATGGCGGCGCGCTCGCGATCGAAAACCCGTGCGACGCCCTCGAAGACGTCGGAGTCGAACCCCGCGGACTTCACCACGGCCCCTTCCGGGGCGAGTGAACCCTTGAGGATCGTGATCCCTCCGGTCGGGTGGATGGGTGCGGTCGTCGCACGCAGCACGCGACCGTCGGGGTCGGGTGGGGCGATTTCGGAGAGGTTCTCCGCCACCGTCTTTCCGGTCACGGTCAGGCAGTCGCCGTGTAGGAGTCCGGCGTCGAGGAGGGCCTTCATGATCACGGGTACCCCGCCGATGCGATCGACATCGGTCATCACATGTTTGCCGAAGGGTTTGACATCGGCGAGATGGGGAACGCGGGCGCCGATGCGGGAGAAGTCGTCGAGGGAGAGATCGACATCGGCCTCGTGGGCGATCGCGAGCAGGTGCAGGACGGCGTTGGTCGATCCGCCGAATGCCATCACCACCGCGATGGCATTTTCGAACGCCGCCTTCGTCAAGATGTCGCGGGCGGTGATCCCGTGTCGCAGCAGTCCGACGACCGCGGCACCGCTCTGGCGGGCGTATCGGTCGCGGCGCCGGTCCGCGGCGGGGGGTGCGGCGCTGCCGGGCAGGGACATGCCGAGCGCCTCCGCGGCACTGGCCATGGTGTTGGCGGTGTACATGCCACCGCACGCGCCCTCGCCCGGGCAGATCGCGCGTTCGATCGTGTCCACATCCGCGCGGCTCATCAGGCCGCGCGCGCAGGCGCCGACCGCCTCGAAGGCGTCGATGATCGTCACCTGGTGTTCGGATCCGTCCGACAGGGTGGCGTAGCCGGGCATCGTCGAGCCCGCATAGAGGAAGACATTGGCGAGATCGAGCCGCGCCGCAGCCATGAGCATGCCCGGCAGCGACTTGTCACAGCCGGCCAGCAGGACCGAGCCGTCGAGCCGTTCGGCGCTCATCACCGTCTCGACGCTGTCGGCGATCACCTCACGCGACACCAGCGAGAAATGCATGCCCTCGTGTCCCATCGAGATGCCGTCGGAGACCGAGATCGTGCCGAACTCGAGCGGGTAGCCGCCGGCCTCGAAGACGCCGTCCTTGACCGCCTTGGCCAGGCGGTCCAGAGACAGGTTGCAGGGCGTGATCTCGTTCCACGACGACCCGACGCCGATCTGGGGCTTGTCCCAGTCGTCGTCGCCCATGCCGACCGCGCGGAGCATGCCGCGGGCCGCGGTCTTCTCCAGTCCGTCGGTGACATCGCGGCTGCGAGGCTTGACGTCGATCTCGGTGTCCGCAACCGGCGCCGAACCTGTTCTGATGTCCATGAAGTCAGACCCCATGAAGTCACACTAGGTCCACGAGGGGGGGTTCGTCCGTTGTGACGCGGAATCGGCCAACGCGAACCACACTCCGGGGTGACTGGCTGGGCCACCCCGGAGTGTGGGTTCGCCGACGCGATCAGTCGCCCGCGGTCTGCGGGCCGAACTCGGATGCGACCTCGGTGACCGTCGTGCACGGGAAACCGGCTCGCCGGGAATGCTCGCGCACGGTCGCCTCGTCCGCGGTCTGGTGGACGCAGTAGACCTTGTCGCCCGCGGCATAGCTGGTGACCCAGTTGTACGGGACACCGAGAGATTCCGCGGTTGCGTTGGAGACGCGTGCGATCTCGGCGAGCGCGGTCGCGTCGAGTTCCTTGGCGCCGGGGAAGTCACGTTCGATGACGAAGGTTTTCATGACGGATTCTCCTTTTCTCGGGGAGTGGGTGTGCCTGACCAGCGTCGCTCGTCGCGCACACCACCGACATCGGGAGAAGCCACCCATCTTCGCTGCCCTTGTGTGCCGCTCGAGTTGGTGCCTATCGTCTGGTGTGGCTCTGATCGAGCGCGACGAAGAGCTGGCGGCGCTCGTGGCACACGCCGACCGGGCGCGTGCGGGTGAAGGTTGCGTCGTGATGGTGACCGGTGAGGCAGGAGCGGGGAAGACGGTCGTCGTCGAAGAGTTCGTGCGCCAGTCCTCCGGCGGGTTCCGGGTGCTGTGGGGGGCCTGCGATCCGCTGGTCACGCCGCGCCCGCTGGGCCCGCTGTTCGACGTCGTCGATGCTCTGTCTCCGGAGACTCGCAGCACGCTGTACCGCGCCGAACACTCCTATGACATCTTCGACGCGGTGAGCGCCGATCTCGCGTCCACGCCAACACTGCTCGTCATCGACGATGCACACTGGGCCGATCAGGGGACCACCGACTTCCTCCGGCACCTGATGCGGCGTATCCGCGACAGCACGACCCTGGTGGTGATCATCGCCCGGCGCGACGAATCACCCGGTCCCGCGGACCCGGTGCGGATTCTCCTGGGTGACGTCGCACGATCCTCGTCGGCCACATCGATTGCCGTGCAGCCACTCTCGGTCGACGCGGTGGCCCGGCTCGTCGGTGACCGGCCCCTGGATCCGGTGGCCCTGCACAACCTCAGCGGCGGTAACGCCTTCTTTGTGACCGAACTGCTCGACCACGATGGCGACGACCTGCCGGCGACCGTGCGCGATGCGATCCTGGCCCGCACCGTCGGGCTGGACGCCGCGTGCTGGGACGTGCTGAACCTGCTGGCGTGTTCGCCCGGATCGGTGCCGGGTCCGGTGATGGCCGAGCTGGGTGCCTCGGCAGACGCCCTGGGGCGGCTGGGCGGGGCGCATCTGGTGCGCCGTACGGCGCGGGGTGTCGCGTTCTGGCATGACCTGTGCCGGCTCGCCGTCGCGGATGTGATCCCGCCCGGGGCCGAGACGTCGCTCCACCGCCGGATGATCGCCGCCTACGACGCCGTCGGCGACGGCGACCATGCCACGATCGTCCACCACGCGCAGGGTGCCGGGGACCGCGCTCGGGTCCGTGCGGCCGCGGCCGCGGCCGGTCGCGTCGCAGCACGTTCGGGTGCGCATCAGCAGAGCGCCGAGTTCTTCCGGACGGCGCTGGCCGCCGGCCGCGGAAACGACGCCGACGACACCGAGCTGCTGGAGTCGCTCGCGGCGGAGTTCTATTTGATCGATCGCCTGGACGAGGCGATCGACGCGTGCGAATCGGCACTCGAGCTACGCCGGCGCGCCGACGATGTGGACGGCGTGAGCGCCGACCACAACGCGCTGGCCATCTACGAGTGGTACAACGCCGACCGTGCTGCCGCGGATCGGCATGTCGCCCAGGCGATCAGCGTGTATGACGCGGTCGACCGCATCGGGCCGCCACTCGGCCACGCCTACGCGATGCGTGCGTTCCTGGCAGTGCAGTCGGCATCGGTCCAGGAGGCTCGGCAATACGTCGGGCAGGCCCGGCGGGTGTCGGAGATCGTCGACGACCCGACACTGCGGGCACGCATCGCCATCGTCGACGGACTCTGCGACGTCGCCTCCGGTGACTCCGCCGGGCGTCGGCACATCCTGGACGTGCTGGCGCGTGCCCCCGAACACCTCGACGAGGTCCATTCGAGCGGCTACAGCAACCTGGCCTATTTCGATGTCGAGCACCGACGATTGGCGGCGGCAGCCGACCTGCTGTCCACCAGTATCGACATGACCGTCGACAGCGATCTCCCGGTCTGCCGGGTCTGGCAGGTCGCCACGCGCGGGCGACTCGAATTCCTGAGCGGCCGTTGGGAGGAGGCTCTGGACGATTCCACGACGGTGCTCGACGGTCCGTCGGCTCCGCTGGCGCGACCATCGCCGCTCCTGATCCGCGGACTCGTCGAGCTGCGATCGAACAGTGGCGGCCGTGACGATCTGGATAGTGCCTGGGCGTTGGCCGTCCGGTACGGGGAATCGTTGCGATTGGTTCCGGCGGCGGCCGCACTCGTGGAGCAGATGTGGCTGACCGGGTCTCCGGATGACCGGATCGCCGAGTTCGCGCGGCTCGCCGACGACGACGGAGACGGATTGCAGTGGGCGAGAGGAGACCTGGCCGTCTGGCTGAAGCGGATTGGTATCGATGTGGCGACCGTGGGCATTGCGGCGCCGTGCGCGGCGTGGCTCGCGGGTGATGTCGGTGCGGCCGCACAGCAGCTTGCCGAACTGGGTCTGACCTTCGACGCGGCGGTGGCATGTACCGAGACCGCTGACCCAGCAGATGTCGGCAGGGGACTGGAGACCCTCGATCGGCTGGGCGCGCACGCGACAGCCGCAAAGATCCGTCGCGACCTGCGGGTGGCCGGGATGTCTGCGGTCCCGGCGCGACGGCGACCTTCGACGATGGCCAACGCCGCTGGACTGACCCGACGCCAGATCGAGGTTCTCGCGCTGATGGGCGAGGGCCTCACGAACGCGGAACTCGCCGAACGCCTCTACCTCTCGGCGAAGACGGTCGACCATCACGTGTCGGCGATCCTGACCCGACTCGAGGTGCCGAACCGTCGTGAGGCGGTGCGTCGCGGACGCGAGTTCGGTCTGATCGGCTGATCCGACGACGACTCCCCATACGTGGCGCGTGGCGATGGTGCCGCAACGTGGGGAGGTTTTCCCGATTCGGGAAGGTGCCCACCGACCGGATGCTGATGACACGTCCCCGGAACAGCTCGGGTTCGCATCATCAATTCCACGCCAGGAGCAGATCATGAGTCACACATCCCGCATCCGACGAGCCGGCGCGACGATCGCCGCCGTCGCCATCGCCGCCGGATTGGCGACCGCCACGTCCGTCGGGTCGGCGGTGGCCGCCCCGCCGGCGACGGGCGCCCGCCTGATGGTCTATGCACCCGACACCTCCAACATCAGGGTCACCATCGAAGGCGTCTTCCCGATGAGCCGGATCGACGCGGACACCGTCATCAAGTACATGAACGACCAACGCGCCGGGGGAGTGACGTACACCCTGCGCGCCGACGACCCGGGTGCCAACGACGCGGTGGTGTTCGAGCGCTACGTCACCGGCACCGGGACCATGCCGGGCGGTCACCTCCTCGCCACCGACGAGGGACTGCACTACCTGAAGATCATGCTCGTTCCGCGGGAGTACATGGACGAGGACCACAATCCGTTCGACGACACCGACGAGATCTACGCCCAGGTGCACCTCAACTACGCGCAGGGCGGGGACCGGTATGCGACGAGCCCGGTCGTGGCGAGAAACTACTGACGCGGCGCACGTGCCCGTGTAGAGGGGCATGGCATGGGCGCGGTTCCCCTGAACCGATCAGTCGCCGTACTGTCAGCGCTATGGATATGCTCGCCGGTCATCGAGACACCGGACCGATCGGCCGTGGGCCGACGTCGGTCGAGCGCCGGCAGATCCTGCAGCGACGTATCCGGTGGCTGGTAGCGGCAACGATCGGCTACAACGTCGTCGAGGCTGCGATCGCGATCGGTGAGGGCGCGCGCGTGTCGTCGGGAGCGCTGATCGGATTCGGGCTTGATTCAGTGATCGAGGTGTCCTCGGCGGCCGCGGTTGCCTGGCAATTCGCCGGTGCCGATCCGGAACGCCGGGAGAAGGCGGCGCTGCGTTTCATCGCGTTCTCCTTCTTCGCGCTGGCGCTGTATGTGAGCGTGGAGGCGATCCGATCGCTGATGGGGCTGGGGGAGCAGGCGCGGCATTCGACGATCGGAATCACGTTGGCCGCTGTCAGCCTGATCGTGATGCCGGTGCTGTCGTGGACCGAGCGTCGTGCCGGTCGAGAACTCGGTTCGCTGTCCGCGGTCGCGGATTCCAAACAGACACTGCTGTGCACGTACCTGTCGGCGGTACTGCTGGTGGGCTTGGTCCTCAACAGCTGGCTGGACTGGTCGTGGGCCGATCCCATTGCGGCGCTGGTGATTGCGGCCGTCGCAGTGCGCGAGGGCGTCAACGCATGGAAGGGCGACGCCTGTTGTGCGCCGTCGGCTGTCACGACCACAGACGATGCGGGTCGGTGCTGCGACGGTGACTCGCACGGGCACTGCGCATCAGAGTGACTGACCCGATGCAGTCGGGGCCGGGGGATCGGGTGTCGTCGGTGGCGGCGGTGCTGGAGCGTCATCAGGTCGTGCTCTACGTGGCAGCCATCGGTGCCGGCGCCGTGATCGGGCTGGGGATCCCCGGTGGTGCAACGGTTCTCGAGCATGCCATCAACCCAGCGCTGGCGGCCTTGTTGTACGTCACGTTCCTGCAGGTTCCGGCGCGCACCCTGGTGGCGGCGGTGCGCGACGTCCGGTTCATGGCGGCGGTGCTGACCGTCAATTTCGTGGTGGTGCCGGTCGTGGTGGCGGCCATGTTCGGGTTCCTGCCGTCCGATCAGGCGGTCCGCATCGGGGTGCTCTTGGTGTTGTTGTGCCCGTGTGTCGACTACGTGATCGTCTTCTCCGGATTGGCCGGTGGCGACAACCATCGTCTGCTGGCGGCCACCCCTGCGCTGCTGTTGCTCCAGATGGCAGTGCTGCCGCGCTGTTCCTGGTATTGATTCTGGGTTCGGAGCTGGCCGACATCGTCGAGGTGGGCCCGTTCGTCGAGGCATTTGTCGTGCTGATCGTCATCCCGCTCACTCTCGCATGGCTGACCCAGTGGTGGTCGGCGAGACATCCGGCCGGGCAACGATTCTCCCTGCGCGCGTCCACCACGATGGTGCCGCTGATGATGCTGGTCCTGACGCTCGTGGTGGCCTCCCAGTTCCCCAAGGTCGACGACAGCCTGTCCGAGGTGGCAGCCGTGGTGCCGTTCTATGTGCTCTTCCTGGCGATCATGCCGGTCGCCGGCATCGGGGTCGGGCGTATGTTCGGACTCGCGACTCCCGCTCGTCGCGCGGTGGTCTTCTCCGGGGCGACACGCAACTCGCTGGTGGTGTTGCCGTTGGCCCTGGCGCTGCCGGCCGGGCTCGAACTCGCAGCCGCGGTCGTGGTGACCCAAACCCTGGTGGAGGTCATCGGGATGGTTGTGTATGTGCGTCTCGTCCCGCGGTTGCTTCCGCAGCCGAGTGCCCAGGGGCCTGATACTCGTCGGTGACGCGACGGACGCCGCAGCGACCATCCGCCCCACCAGAGGCGAAGGCGAATGGTCGCGGCGACCGGTTCAGCTCGTCGGTGTCGTCGTCGTTGTCGTCGACGGCAACTCGAGGCCGGCCTCGGGCTGTGCCGGTGCCGGCGGGACGAGTTCCTCGGTGGTCGTCGGGATCTCGGTCGTCGTGGTGGGTTCCTCGGTTGTGGTCGTCGGAGCCTCGGTGGTCGGGACCTCCGTGGTGGTCGGGATCTCGGTGGTCGTCGGCACAGTGGTCGTCGGAACCGTGGACGTCGGGATGGTCTCCCACATCGCGCTGCTGACCGCCACCGTCTTCGACCCGCCGGCTTCGGTGAGCGACAGCACCCAGACACCGTGCGCGTCGGTTGCCGACGTGACCGCGCTGCGGGTCAGCGACCCGGCGGACACCGACCGCGAGACGCTGTCGCTGCAGCTCAGCTGCAGGAGCGAGGCGTCGGGCGTGGCGGGCACGGTGCACGACACCGAACTGCCGTCGCGATCGAAACCGAAGCTGCCGATGCGATCACCGACACCGCTGAACGAGGTCGGCGACGGTGGCTGTGACGTCTCGGAACTCTCCGAAGTCTCTGTCGTCGTGGTGCCCGGTACGGCCGAGGTGGATTCCGCGGCCGGCGTCGACGGCGGCGCGGCCATGACCGAGGACGGCACGTCGCCGGGCGTGGACGGCGACTCGGCCGCTGCTGACTCGGCCGCCGCTGACCGGACCGCCGAGGACTCCGGTGCACCCTCGGGCACACCGTTGTTCGCGACCGCACGTTCGTCGACCTCGGCGGCCGCTTGCGTGCTGCCCGCGCGTTCGAGGCCGTTGGCGGTGGCGTCGTCCTCGCTGTCGGGTGTGTATGCAGTGTTCAGTGCGGCCGCAGTCGGCAGCTGTTCGGTCAGCGGCGGAACGCCGGTCAGATTGAGGCCGCCGCCGATGCGTTGCTCGGTGAGCTGACTGGTGAACAGGTTGACCAGCGTGAGCAGTGCGGTGTTCGGTGTGCCCGCGGCGGGAGTGGGCGCGGCGGGCACGACGGTCGTCGTGTTGTTGACGACGGTCACGTGCTGATTCTCGTACGCCACTCGGGTCACGGTGGTGCTGCGATAACCGCGCCAGGGTGACCCGATGACCCGGTACCCACCGATCGGTGCGGCGGCCGGCGGCGCCAGCGGGTTGCCGCAGCTACACACCGCACGCGGCACACCGGCCCCGTCGACGTAGACCGAGGTACCCGCCTGCAGAACGGACTGGAACGGGTGCGCGCCACCGCCGCCGTAGGTGTGGTTGGTGACCCAGGTGTCGGCGGTCAGCACCACCGGTGTCAGCGTGTTCAGGTAATACGGGATCGACGCCGGGCTGATACCGAACACGCCGGCCCACGCCCGCGCGGTGTCCGGGGAGGACATCAGCCGGTTGCTCAGGGCCGCGGTGTCGCAGGTGGCGCTCCCGGTGGACGCGTACAGGCCTGCCTGGGTGCCATTGACGGTCCGCGCACCGTTGTCGGGTGCGCCGACCTGGGCGGGGAGGCGGTTGGCGTCGGGGAGATCCGCGTTGGTCACCAGGACCGGCGCGGTGAACGGGTCGTCGCCGGGATCGTTCGCCGCGTTCAGCGTCAGACCGGGAATCCTGATGTCGCCGTTGCGGGCCTTGACCACCAACACCACACCCGTGGCCACGATCAGCGCCAGGACGAGAACGATCGCGGCCAACGCGATGGTCAGTGGGCGACGGTTCTTCGGTTGGGGCGGTGGGGGGAACGCGCCGAAGGACCCCGACGGATAGGTTGGGGGGCCGGGTGGGTAGTACGGACATCGGTCACGCTCCTACGGGGCATTCTGTGGACGCCAGGCGGGTGAAACGGTGACGACGAGATCCGGGGGTGCCACCGGTGACGAGTATTCTGGTGGCCATCGACCTCCGGCAAGCCATGACCAGCACAAAAGGGGTGCGCGGCGCAAAACCACCCGTTCGGACTACACGGCCGTAACGAGTGAGTTCGATAAAGCGAACCACCGGGGAAGAGCACCCGAACCGGGGGTCGCCACAGGCCCGGTATACGACCCAGGGGCGACGTCGATGATTTTGCCGCGGGAGCGTGATCCGCGCTTCATCACGATCCGCCGCGGAGGGACTCTCACCGATTCCGACCATCGGTTGCTCGCCGTGTGGGCGGCCGTTTGCGCCGAGCATGTCCTGGGCTTGTTCGAACAGGCACAACCGGAGGATCCGCGCCCGCGTCGCGCGATTGAGCAGATCCGCGGCTGGGTGCGCGGGGAGGTCATGATGATGGACGCCCGGGCGGCGGGCGGTCATGCGATGGGTGCGGCCCGGGATCTGCGTGGGGCACCTCGTTTCGCCGCCTACGCCGCCGGACAGGCAGGGGCCGTCGCCCACGTCGCGGCGCACGAGCTCGGCGCGGCCGCCTACGCCATCAAGGCCGCCCGCGCCGCGGCACCACCGGGCGACGGTGACAGCGCCGGACGTCGGGAGTGTCAGTGGCAGCGCGACCAGCTCCCCGACGCGATCCGTGACCTCGTGCTCGATGATCAGCGCCTGCGCAACGACATCTGCTGGTCGGTCTTCGACGTCTGATCACCGTGTGCGCAGAACCCACTCGAGCGACGGTCGCTCAGCCGTGCGTGTCCGGCGCCGCGATCGCGGTCAGTTCTTTCGTCAGCGCGTCGGCCAGCGTGTCGGCGGGGATCGCGGCCGCCGTATTGATGCCCAAGCCGAGCACACCGGCGTACGACGCAGCGACGATACTGATGCGGACGTTGCCGCCGAGCGTCCCAACCCCGTGCATGTCGAGAAGAGGCGCTGTGTCGAACACGATCCTGCTGTCCGGTCCTGGGACGTTGCTCGTGACGAGGCCGATCGTGCGCTGGCTCCGGCTGTAGCGGTCGAAACGGCGCATCATCCATCGGCTGCGCATCGGAGGGAACGTGCCGGCATGCCGAGCATCGGTGATCGCTGGTCCGGCACTGGCGTGGATTGCGCGAATGCGCTCGACACGATCATCGATACCGAGCGGCAGTGGCACGAGCGCGGCCCCGATCGCATTGCCCTCGCCACGGCGCCGCTTGAGGCCCACCGGAACGGACACCGCGACCGAGTCGGGCGGGTTCTCGCCGAGCGAGCTCAGTGTCGTGACCACCGCACCGGCCACCGCGGCGAGGACCCCGTCGTTGACCGTGCCGCCGGCCTCGGCGACGCCGGCCCGGAAGGCCGTGAGATCGACGTCGACAAACCGTACCGAACGAGGCCCGCCGGTCGGGCCGAGCAGTGCACTCGGCGGCACCTTGGGACCGGCGACCACGCGCCGGAACTGCCCGACTCGTGCGCGGACGGCCCCGACATGCTCGAGGTGTCTCGCGCCGGTACCCGCGGCGACGGGTGCCGTATCAGCAAGTGCGGCAACAAGTACGGCCGAGGCGAGTCCGTCCGCCACGGCATGGTGGATGCGGATGACGATCCCGGCGCCGCCCGAGCCGAGACGCGGAACCAACACGATCTCCCACAACGGATACGCGTGGTCGAGCCGAGTGGTCAACAGACCTGCGCACAACTCCTCCAGGCTGGCCGCCTCGACCACCCGGATGTGGCGAGCGGGGTCGACGGCGGCCTCCCGCCAGCGCCACACGCGTTCAGACGTGTCGGCCCGCTGTCGAAAACGCGGTACGGCCGCGGCGCGGGGGAGGAGTACCGTCCGTGCCCGGTCGAGATCGATGCTGCCGTCGGGCCGGACGAACCCGCCGGGCCCCAGGTGCCCGGCCAATACAAAGGCGTTCACCCGGTCCGCGGAGTCGAATACCAGGTTCGCGACGTCGGTCGGCGCGATGATCTCGTCGTCGGGACGACGTATGGCGGTCACGGTCTCATTGTGCGCCGACACGGACGATCTTCGGCGGGCGATCGTCGTTATCGGGCCTGGATCACGCCCATCATCCCCAGGTCCTCGTGGTCGAGGATGTGGCAGTGGTACAGGGTGTTTCCGGGGAACCGGTCGAAGGAGATGCGGACGGTGACCGACTGGCGGGCGGGGACGTCGACGACATCGCGGACGTCGACGGTCTGCACCTCGGAATCCGCTCCGCGGACCACCTGCATCGGCCAGATGTGCAGGTGGAATGGATGATTCATCGGGGACTGGTTGACGATCGTCCACTCCTCGACGGTGCCGACGCGCACCGTCTGGTCGACGCGATTGGGGTCGAACGCGCGACCGTCGATCAGGAACCGCATCCCGCCCCCACCTCCCATGCCGCCCATGGTCATCGTCAGGGTGCGAGTGGCGTCCACCGCGGCGACGCGCAGGTCCGGTCGCGGCGTGGTTGATGCGTCGGCGACGACCGAGGCCGGTGCCTCGGCATCGGGCACGATCGACAGCACCGTGGCCTCGGGGGAGACGGCCGATTGTCCACCCATCATGCCCATCCCCGCCTGACCGCGGTCGTAGGCGGCGGCGGTCAGCTCGACCGGCGATGACGGCACCGTGATCACGAGATCAGCCCGGTTACCGGGCGTGAGCACCACCCGCTGCGTCGACCGTGGCTGCGCCAACCGGACCGAATCTCGGCCGCGCAGCTGGGCATCCAGACCGGCGAGCTCCAGGTCGAGATACCGACTCGAGCAGGCGTTGACCACCAGCAGTCGTTCACGCCCACCAGCCGGGGCGCGCAGCGCGGGAGTGACCTGCCCGTTGGTCAGCAGCGTCTGGCCGGTGCGTCCCAGCATCCGTTCCACTCCGGAGACGCCGGCGACCTGCCCGTCGACGACGGTGACATCTGAGACCACGACGACCCGCGGAGGCACTGTGGCCCAGTCGTCCTCGTCGACGATGATCGCCCCGTACAGCCCGGCGAACAGTTGGTCGGCAACCATGCCGTGGTGGTGGGGGTGATACCAGCAGACCCCGGCCGGGTGGTCGTCGGGCAGGTCGATCTCGTAGTCGAACGTCTCGCCGGGGGCGATCCGCAGGAACGGGTTGTCGCTGTTGCCCACCGCGGAGACGACCAGCCCGTGGGTATGGAGGTTGGTGGGTTCGTCGAGCCCGTTGTGCAGGTGGATTCGCAGACTGTCGCCCGGGCGTACGTGCAGGGTCGGACCCGGCACCGACCCGTTGTAGCTCAGCATGCGCACCGTCGTGCCGTCGATGGTCACGTCGGTCGCACCCAATCGCAGATCGAGTTCGAGGACGCCGTTTTCGGAGCTGAGCACCGGTGGCTCGGTCCAGGTCGTGCCCGAGCTGCCCGACGATGAGTTCGATGACGACGACGTCGAGGAGCGCGACCCGACGACGAGCCCCGTTGTACCGACCGCGACCGCGCCGACGCCGAGCGCCCCGAGGGTCAAGGCCTGCCGTCGCGAGAATTCTTTGGTCATCGGCCCTGCAGAATACGCATGCGGGTGTTGAACTCCTCGGTGTCGATCTCACCGCGCGCATACCGTTCCTCGAGAATCCGGCGCGCCGACTCTCCGGCGTCCGGTGCCGGCGAAAGGCCGGTCGGTGGAGGTTCCGGGGCGGCCGTCGATCCTGAGTTGCGGCGCATGGCGAGTCGGACCGCGACATAGACGAGCAGGCCTATCCCGACGATCAGAAACACCATCCAGAGCCAGCCCAGGCCGGATCCCGTCCCGTCCGAACTCCCCATCATTCGTCGTCACCCACCTCTCCTGGTGCTTCACGCCTCACTGCGCACCCTTGTCGATACCTATAGGGGTATACGGGTCATCGTACGCGTCGAGGTGTTCACGCCCGGGAACCACCGATCGTCGGGGTGGTGACCCGTCCGCCGGCGCCGTCTCAGCCCGGTGACCGGGGTCAGCATGCGCGCTGAGTCAGGATGAGGGGTTCGTCGTCGGTGACGGCGATCGTGTGTTCGCTGTGGGCGGTTCGCGAGCCGTCGGCGGATCGGATGGTCCAGCCGTCGGGGTCGTAGACGATCTGGTTGGTACCTCCGGCAAGCCAGGGCTCGAGCGCGAGGGTCAGGCCCGGTCTCAGCCGCATGCCCTGTCCGGCCCGCCCGAGATTGGGGACGTGCGGGTCCTCGTGCATGGTTCGGCCGAGACCGTGCCCGCCGAATTCGGTATTGACCGGGTAGCCGTAGTCGGCGGCGACACCGCCGATCGCGGCGGAGATGTCGCCGAGGTGTCGGCCGGGACGTGCGGCATCGATACCGGCGGCGAGGGCCCGTTCGGTGGCCTCGATCAACCGCTGATCTTCGGGTCGAGGGGTGCCGACGATGAGACTGCGGGCCGAGTCCGCCACCCATCCGTCGATGGAGACCGCGATGTCCATGCTCAGCAGATCCCCTTCGCGCAGAACGTAATCGTGCGGCAGGCCATGAAGCACCGCATCGTTGACCGACAGACAGATGACGTTGCGGAACGGGCCGCGACCGAACGACGGTGCATAATCCCAATAGCACGACACCGCACCGCGCTCCGCGATCAGTTGCCGGGCACGGTGTTCGAGGTCGAGCAGATTGACGCCCACCAACGCGCGCGCATGTAGGTCGTCGAGCAGTTCGGCGATGAAGTCGCCGGTGGTGCCCATCGCCTCGATCTCCTTCGGTGTCTTCAACTCCACCACGTGTCCATCCTTCGCTCGATCGGCGATCCGGTATACCGCAAGATCCAGACCGGGCGCCTGGCGACGCCCGCCTTCACCACGGTCGCCGCTCTGGCAGCCGTGCTGGAGGTGCCCCTCGAGGACCTCGCCCAGATCTGTATTCCCGAGCTGAACCTACAACGGACCGGATAGTGGGTTGTCACAGCTTTGTTTGCTGGTCAGTGTGTTGGGCGGGCCGCCGACGACGTTGCGGTGGTGTGTCCGGTCAGCGACAGGTCCGCGACGATCGCGAGCGCTGCGCCGTCCCGGGGTTGTTCGAAGAGCACTCGGGCGTTGCGCCCCGTCAGTTCGAGAGTGGCGATGGTGTTCCCGAATAGTGGGCCGGCAGACCTCGTCCACGACATCGGCAACGGCGCGGCACCCCGATGCCGTGCCCACCGGCCCGTCAGACGCCCCAGCAGGGGGGACCATCCGAAGACGAACAGGGGTTTGACGAACGCCGGCACGTGGTTGTGCACCGGCGAGCACACGAGTTGGTACACAACGGAGTTCGTGCAGGCTCCGAAGTCGGCCCGTGCGGCATAGCTGTGATGGACATCGCCCGACAGCACGGTCACGGTCGCCGGCCCGGGCGACGGTTGAGTCGCCACCTCCCGGATGAGTGTGCTGAGCCGCAGGAACGAGTCGCCGAACGCTGCCCAGTGTTCGAGGTCGGCGGCCTGCCGGATCCGTTCGGCCAGCCATGCGCGCCGTCCGGCGCGACCGGCGGCGATCTCGTTGACAGTCTCGGCATTGCCGAGGACTGGTGGTAGCAGCCAGGGGAGTGATGATCCGAGCATCAGATGGTCCACCTCGGCGGCAGCGTTCTCAAGTTGCCCGGCCACCCAGTCGAACTCGTTGTCGCTCAGCATCTTCCGGTCGCCATCGGCGAACACGCGACCATTTCGGCTGTCGATCATGATCAACCGGCTACGTCCGAGGTCCCAGCGGAAGCTGAACCTCAGCCCCTTACGTCCGTCGACCTCGGTGTCGGCGCGGTCGGCGAGATCGACCAGGTATGGCCACCGATCGCCATCGGCGGCGAGGGCCGCCTGGTAGTCGGGTTCGTCCGCCAGCACGGCGGGACTCAGGTTGCCGAGGTGCTGGTACACCCAGTACGAGACGAGACCGGCTCGGATCCGCTCGCGCCACCACGGTTTGCGGTTGATCTCTTCGCACCACGCGGCGGAGGTGTTCCAGTCGTCACGGATGTCGTGGTCGTCGAAGATCATCGCGGTGGGAACCGTGGAGAGGATCCAGCGGATCTCGGGGTCGCCCCACGCATGTCGGTAGAGGCTCTCGTACTCGTCGAAGCTGACCACCTCGTCGGCGGGGTGATCGGCCGAGCGTCGTCGCCCGGCGAGGTTGCGGCGGGCGCGTGGGGTGAGTTCGTCGGCGTATACCTGATCACCGAGCAGGAACAGCGCGTCAGGCCACTCGGCGTGCGGCAGCGTTGCCAACCGCACGGCGTAGGAGTCAAGTGCGTCGACACCCAGTTTGGCATCCAGATCGGGATCGTCGGATCGGGGAAAACGGCACGATCCGAACACGACTCGGGTCTGATCGGTGCCTGCCGGGCCACGGGTGCGGATGACGCTGGCCGGAAACGGTGAGTCCGGCTGCGGCCACACCGGTGAGCCGTCGATGCTGACCTGGTACGGCGTCGTCGAGTCCGGGGCCAGCCCGCGAACCGTCACGAGCGCGTAGTGACAGCCGTGCACCTCGAAGGTGCCGGCGCGGCTGCCGAGCACCTCCACCTCGGCGGCGTGTTCGGTCTGTACCCAGATGACTGCCGAAGTGTCGTCGACGTGGCGGAGTACCGGCCCGAGAACGAGAGACATCGGACCAGCGTAGGTGCCGTTGCTGTGAACGACCGGCCGCGGCTCGGGTCGGAACCTGGTGGGCGTGCTGTCCTACCCATTGGCCAACCGCAGCAAGCTGCGCGCGGTCGCCAACAGGCTGAAACCCACCGCTGACGCGGGCAGTGCAACTGCGATGGGGTCAGTCCTGTCGTTCGCAGTGACGATTTCTACATGTCGTCCCATCCACGGACTGTCGCAGGCGCGCGATTGTCACAAGGCTGGACGTGTTACTGGAACGATCCGGACAATCCTCTCCAACCCTCCGAAATCTGCCGGGTTTGAGGTGTACAACGGCAATTCTGCAGCGGCGGCAATCGATGCGATCATGAGGTCGGCAATCCGACGTCGGGGAGTCCGGCCCCGAGCCTGGACTGCGGCGCTGATTCGCCCGAATGCTCGCGCGGATTCCGTTTCGAACGGAATGGGGTCGAACTCGTTCTCAGTTCGCTGCAGCACATCGGCACGTCGTGCTCGCTCCTCGATGGCACCGGCATCGTCGCCCCGGACGAGGTGTACGCCTGCTGACAACTCGGCCAGGGTGATGGCGCTGATGGCCATTTCGTCGGGGAGTTCATCAGGGTTGATGGCGTGCCGCAGGATGACGATGTTCGTGTCGAGCAGGCCGCGAGTCGGGTCAACGGTCATACGGGTCGAAGAGCGCGTGATGGTAGGCGGCGTCCTGGTCAGCTCGGAAGGTGTCGATGTCGACCAACGGTGCCAATTGCGATCCTTGCGCGAAATCGGCGCGTGAAACGAAACGACGTCGACGCCGGAGGGGGATCAGTTCGCCGATCTGATGCCCGTCGCGGGTGACGGCGAATGAGTCGCCGCGCTCGACGGCATCCATGATTTCCTTCGACCGCATGCGAAGGTCCCGCTGGCTGACCTCGCGTTGAGCGCTCATGTGCTACATGGTAGCACTGTGTTCCCGCGCGATAGAACGCCCAAACTGGTCGCGTGCCCCGAGGTGCGTGGGATGACACGATGTGAAGAGTCGATGCGGAACCCCGCGTAGTCCTCGACTTGTGGGGTCAACGATGAGTCTTGCCGGTCACGGCAGTCTGCATTGATGCAATTCGTGTGACCGCACCGGATGGAGGACGGATGTCCAGAACCAATCTCTCGATGTCGATCTCTGCCGACGGCTACGTGGCCGGGCCCGACCAGAGCGAGGAGCAGCCACTCGGCGCCGGCGGCGAGGCGCTTCATCATTGGCACCTTGGCCCCGCCAAGGACCATCCCGTCAATCGGCAGGTGGCCTCCGACATGATGGACGGCATCGCGGCGACGATCATGGGCCGCAACATGTTCGGCCCAATTCGAGGCGAATGGGGGGACTCGAACTGGCGGGGCTGGTGGGGCGACGACCCGCCCTACCACTGCCCGGTGTTCGTTTTGACGCACTACCCACACGACCCGATCGAGATGCAGGGCGGGACCACGTTTCACTTCGTGACCGGCGGGATCGAGTCGGCCTATGCCCAGGCCCAGGCGGTTGCGGGTGGAGGCGACATCTCGATCGCCGGTGGAGCCTCGTGCGCCCGGCAGGCGATCGCGGCGGGCGTGGTCGATGAGATCGATCTGCAGATCAGTCCGGTGATACTCGGTTCGGGTGAGCGGCTGTTCGACGGGTTCGAGGCGGGAAAGCCCGCACTCGAACTGGTCCGGGTGCTCGAGGCCCCAAGTGTTGCGCACCTGCGCTACCGAGTCGTTCGATGACGTGGTGACCGTAGGCAGTGTGCCCCGGGGCGCGGCGTTCGGCATTCCTGGGGCCGTTGTGGATACTGTGGATGCCCGGAAGCGTCGTAGACAGTCGGAAGTCGAGGAGAACGTCATGGATGTTGCCATCAGTGCCGGACCTGCCTTTGCCATGGGCACGATCACCGTTCCGCCCGGGGGCTCGGTCCGGGTCGAGGCCGGGGCGATGGCGATGACCCGCGGCGACATACAAATCGAAACCTCGACCCGGGGCGGCTTTTTCAAGGGGCTGCGTCGAAGCCTTGGCGGGGAGAGTTTCTTTGTCAACGACTTCCACTCCGGCTCCGGGGGGCAAGTCGGCGTCGCCGCCACCCTGCCGGGGGACATGACCTCGCTCAGCCTCGACGCGAGGATGCCGCTGCTGGTGCAGTCCGGATCCTGGATCGCGTCGGACCCTAGCGTCGACGTCGATTCGAAGTGGGGCGGGCACAAGTCGTTTTTCAGCGGTGAGGGGTTGATTCTGCTTCGCTGCACCGGTGCGGGTGGGTTGTTGTTGTCGTCCTACGGGGCGATCGTGGCCACCGAACTCGCCGCGGGGGAGACGCTGACGCTTGATACCGGCCACGTGGTGGCCTTCGACGAGGCGGTGCAGTACAAGGTGCGGAAGGCGGGCAGCTGGAAGTCGACGCTGCTCGGTGGCGAGGGCCTCGTGACCGACTTCCACGGTCCCGGACGTGTGTGGCTGCAGACCCGGTCGAGCAACGACCTGATCGAGTGGATCAGGGAGGTCAACCCGCAGCGCTCCAACTCCTGATTGTGGTTGCTGTTGACCACTGTCCGCGGTGGCCAACGTCGGTTGTACGCCTGCGACGACCTCTCCTGTGCCGACGCGCCCCGGGCGGAGTTGTCCGGTGTGCTTCTACCGAGCTTGACTCGGAATCGGCTCGAGCACGACGACCGCCGTCTCCTCCGGGCGGCGCTTCGCGTACTCGTCGACAGAATCGCCGACCTCGCGCCACAGTCCCCACAGGCGTTCGCGCTCATCACCTTTGGCAGAGCGTGCGTGGACGGAGACCTGGCGATCAGGCAACTGCACAACGGCTTCCGGATTCGCCTGCAGGTTGAGCCACCACGCCGGTTCGGGCGCCGCCCAGCCGTTCATCGCCATCGTGATGATGTTGGGGCCGTCCTCGAAGTAGGCGAGTATCACCGTCCGGCGCCGTCCCGTGCGACGACCGGTGCAGGTCAGCGACATCATTCCCCAACGGTCCGGGCGCGGGCGCCGCAAACCTAGTCGGCCTCTGCTGAGGCGGTAAAGGCCACGATGTGTCGCCCAGGCTGTTCGGATGAACCAGCGTGGTGGCAGCCGTGGCGGTTTGGACGGAGTCTCGCTGTTCACGTCGTGGTCTCCGCTCGTCATCGCGTTCCGGTTCCAGGAGTGGGGTTGCGACCAGGGTAGCCCGTGTGGATTCTATGTCCGGCGACGCGAGGAGCGACCGCGACGAGTTCCCCTATCGATTGCGATCGAGCGATCGGCAGTTCGCTCATCATGACGAGCCGACCACATCAGTGGGCCGTTGACAAGCCGACGTCGAAAGCCTAAGTGGCGGTGTGGAATGCGGTGAAGGCGTCGTCGAGGGATTGGTAGTAGCGGCCCTCGCCGATCTTGGCGGTGACACCGAAGCGGTCGAGTTCGTGGCGGATGTGGTCGGTCGCGTCGGTGATGGCGAAGGTGATGCCTCGTTGTGCGAGTTGGTCGGCGGTCTCGAGGACGGTCTTGCCGCCGGTGTAGTCGATGTCGTCGATGCCGTCAGCGAGCAGGATCAGCCACCTCGGTGGTTCAGCGGTGTCCACGAGGGCGAGTATCTCTTCGGCGAACCGGGCGGCGTTTGCGTAGAAGAGGCCGACGCTGAAGCGGTACACGACCAGACCGGGTTCGCTGACGGTGCCCGATGTCGGTGGCGAGAGGACCGGATGTCCTTGTGCGTCCCGGGACACGACAGCGTCGTTGGGGCTGTAATGGCGTTTCACGTGCAGGAGCACCGACAGCACGATAGCGAGGATGATGCCCTGTTCCACACCGACCCCGACGACGACGGCGGCGGTGAGGGCGGCGATCCAGAACTCGTTGCGGCGGAGCCGGTAGATCGCGCGCATGTCGGCGACGTCGATGAGCTTGATGCCGATGACGAACACGACCGCCGAGAGCACCGCGTTCGGCATGTACTGCAGTGGCTTGGTGAGGAAGAGGAGAACGATGGCGACGGTTGCGGCCATGGCGAGCATCGCGATCTGGCTTGTGGCCTTGGCCTCCTCGGCCATCTTGGTCTTGGTCGGGCTCCCGTTGACGACGAAGGCGCCGCTGAGGCCCGCCGTCAGGTTGGCAGCACCAAGACCGACGAGGTCGGTGTTCTCGACGAAATGCTCCTTGTACTTCACGGCGTAGGCCCGCGAGGTCGCCGCGCTCTGGGCGAGGATGACGAGGAACATCGAGACGCACGTGGCCAGCAGCGGAATGACGTCATCGGCGCCGACTCCGCTCGGCAGACCGAGGGGCGGCAGGCCACTGGGTACCGACCCGAGCGTCGACACGCCGTGCGATGCGAGATCGAACCCCCAGCTGACGGCGATCAACCCGACCACGGCTACGAGCCCACCGGGGATCATCGGGATCCACCGTTCGAAGACGACGAGGATCGCGATGACCGCCACGGACACTGCGACGGTGGCACCCGACGCGTCGGGGATCTCCTTGAGTGTGTCGTAGAACTTGATCACGGTGCCACTCACCTGGTCGAGGTCGACCTTCGGCGAGGCCACGCCGAGCATCCCCGCGAACTGTCCCAGGGCGACCTGGATGCCGACGCCGGTGAGGAATCCGACGAGCACCGTGCGGGAGATGAAGTCGGCGAGGAAGCCGAGCCGCGCGACGCGCGCCAGCAACAACAACCCGCCGGTGATGAGCGCGGCCAGGCCCGCGAACGCGACCCACTCGTCGGTACCCGGGTTCAGGCCCGAGATTCCGAGCCCGGCTATGCCGGCGAACAGGATGGCGGCGGTTGCAGAGTCACCCCCGACGACGAGATGCCGGGACGACCCGAGCAGCGCGAACACCACGGCCGGGATGAGGATCGTGTACAAGCCGGTGATGACAGGTGTGCCCGCGATCTGCGTGTAGCCCATGACCTCAGGGATGGCGAGCGCCGCGAGCGTGATGCCCGCGATCACGTCCCCGGTCAACCGCGACCGCTGATACGGCCGGATGCCTTCCAATACCGTGACCGACCGAGCGAGTGCGCGCACCCGACCGTCGCCGTCGTGTTTGTCGTCGCTGTCGGTCATCGAGCATCCCCCGGTAGTCGTTGTTGCCGCTCGAGCGGTTCGTGGCTCAGGTCAGGTCCCAGGGGTGCCGCTGGGTTTGGGTGGTGCCGTCGTTGTCGAACAACGCGATGCGGTCGGCCGGCTCGATGAAGCCGGCCACGGAGTCGACGCGCCCTCGACAGCGGCAAGTATGGATCGACGTGCGTTCCCGTCTTTCCGATTAGCGAGATGCTCGGCCACGGTCGGACCCCCTGATCTGCCAGGATCGCTACTGTCTTGTCGGACAATGCTCGCGCATCGCCTCGATTCTCGCCACCTGGCCGGTGATCACCTGATCGGCATCGGGGCCACACCCGTCGGCGCGGCCGTCGACGTTCAGGCCACCCAGGATCGGGTGGCGGCGGTGCGTCGACTCGTTCCCTGACTATATGGTTCGCACTCTCGCGATCTCCGACCGCGCGAAACCGACGTCCTCGGTCTCGGTCGCCCCGGATTTGGCGATCGCCTCTGCGAGGTCCGTCGTCGCGACGAAGACGCTCTTCGCCTGCTTTTTCGTCAGGTTGTTGTCCTTTGACTTGATGTATTTCCGGCGTTGCCTGCGTGATCCTGCGAGAGCGTTCAACTCCTCAGGGGTGATCACCCCGGCATCGACCTCGGGAGCGAGCATGTCGCGCAGCCAGCCGCGTTCGCGCCCAACGGTCCAGCGGTAGGCGATGACGATCGCGATGATCTCGACGATGAACAGGACGAAGAGGACTGGTCCGACACCGAACTGGATGC
>NZ_BAHC01000059.1 GCF_000298195.1 Gordonia rhizosphera NBRC 16068
TCGATTCCCGGGAGTCGGTGCGAGGCTTGCCCGTGATCTGACCCGGGCCGGGAGGCTCGCCATCGCCGCTGGTCGGAACACCCGTGGTCCGCGACGGACAGGTTGACCTCAATCTAATTACCGGAATTTGATCAGCTAGACCGCGGTACCGGTTTCGCACGAAGTGTGAAGGACAATCTGGACTACATCTGTGTAATTCACTCTGACATCAGAGATCTCTCGGTGTGGCGCACCCCGGCAACTCACTTACCGCTCTACCATGTGTGTATGACGTTCAGGAAAATACCTTGAGGACTGGGGCTGAGTATTTCACCCAGCCCGGCGGTGCGGGACAACGCCGCTACGAGGCTCTGCGCGCCTACTTCGTCGAGGGGGCCTCGGCCGCCGAGGTCGCCGACCGATTCGGCTACTCCACCGCCTCGGTCCATCAGATGGCAACGCTGCTGCGCACCGGCAAACTCGCATTGTTCACCGAAGCCAAAACCGGCCCCAAGGGACCACGCAAGGCCACCGCGGAACTGCGGGAGAAGGTGCTGGCCCTGCGCGCCGGCGGGCGCAGCATCGGTGAGATCGCCGCCGCACTCGCCACCGCAGGCACCCCGGTCTCGGCGCAGACGGTATGGCAGATCCTCGACGAGGCCGGAGTGGCGCGGTTGCCACGCCGCGACGACAGCACCCGCCGCGGAAGTCCCACACAGCTCGACCCCGTCAAGGCCGCCGCGTTGACACAGTGGCCTGCCGCCGAACAGATCCCGTGCGAGCACGCCGGCCTGCTGCTGTTGCTGCCGGCCATGGCGAAACTGGGCCTGGCCGACCTGGTCCGCGAGGCGGGCTACCCCGCCACCACCGCGATCACCGCTTGGCAATCGGTGGGCACCCTGCTGTTGGCCAAGTGCGCCCGCGCCGCGCGCGCTCACCACATCGACGCGCTCACCGACGACGCCGGCCTCGCCTTCGCCCTGGGCCTGACCGCACTACCCAAGGCCACCCACGCCGGCTCCTACTCCTACCGGGTACCACGCGAGACCAACCAGAAAATGCTCACCGGCCTGGTCAAGAATCTGCGCACGCTCGGATTGGCCAGCGGCACCCAAGGATTCAACCTCGACTTCCACGCCATCCGCCACCACGGCGAGGACACCGTCCTGGAGAAACACTACGTACCGCGCCGCTCGCAACGCACCCGCGCCGTGCTGACCTTCTTCGCCCAAGACCACGCCAGCACCGAAATGGTCTACGCCAACTCCGAACTCACCAAAGCCGAACAGGCCCGAGAGATCATCGCCTTCGCCGACTACTGGCACCACGCCACCGGCGAAGACCCCGGCCTGCTCGTGTTCGACTCCCAACTGACCACCTACAAAGTTCTCGACGAACTCACCAGCCGCGGCATCCGCTGGCTGACCCTGCGCCAACGCGGCGCCACCGAACTCGCCCGCCTCGCCGCGCTGCCGACACAGCAATGGAAAACCGCCACCGTCGCCCGCACCGGCCGCTACCGGCGACCCCACATCCATGAAGACACCATCAAACTCAAAGACATCGCCAGCAACATCCGACAAATCGCGATCCGCAACATCGGCCGCGACGAACCCACCCTGCTCATCACCAACGACCACACCAACCCCGCCAAAGACCTCTTCGCCCGCTACGCCGAACGCATGGGCATCGAAAACGAACTCGACGCCTACATCAGCGGATTCCACCTCGACGCACTATCCTCCGGCGTCCCACTCAACGTCGACCTCGACACCACACTGACCGTCATCGCCGGCAACCTCTACCGACTTTTCGCCCGCGACCTGACCCGCTACCACGCAGCCACCCCCGACACCATCTGGCGACACTTCCTCGACGACACCGGCACCCTGCACATCACCGACACCGAAGTCACCTGCGCCCTCAAACTCCGCAGCCACCACCCCCAACTGATCGACGCCGGCTACGCCGACCAACACACACCCATCCCCTGGTGGAACAACCGAACCCTCCGATTCACCTTCCCACCACGCTGACCCCACGAACAAACCTCAATCCAATTTCCGCACCGGGAATCGAGGTTAG
>NZ_BAHC01000058.1 GCF_000298195.1 Gordonia rhizosphera NBRC 16068
TTCACAGCGCATGTGCGGACGCGGGCATGCCCGCCGGCGAGGACGCCATTCGGCTCCGGCGGGCGCGCCCGCGGCTTTCGATGGCGTGGGCAGAAGCGAGGGCCGGCGACGTGCGGGCCACGAACTGCGCATCCCGCCCGACACCCTTAGACTGGGCGCGGAGCATGGCCATGACCGAAACGCTGACCCTCGCCGACAACGGTGCCGCCATTCTTGAGCAGATCGGCGCACTGGGCTCCGACCAACCCACCACCCGTGTCGACACACATGCCGCGACCATCCTCCTCAACGGCGATCGCGCGTGGAAGTTCAAGCGGCCGGTCAGCTTCAGCTATCTGGACTTCAGCACTCCCGATCGGCGCCGGGCGGCACTCGACGCGGAGTACCGGCTCAACAGCCGTACCGCGCCGCAGCTGTACCACGGTGTCCACGCCATCCGACGCGACATAGACGGCACCCTGTCGCTCGACGGTCCCGGTGAGACGGTGGACTGGGTGCTGGAGATGACCCGCTTCACCGACGACGCGCTGCTGGTGCGGAAGGCGGAGGCGGGCGCCCTCGACGACCCGATGCTCAGGCGACTCGCGACAAAGGTCGCCGAACTCCATCGCAGCGCCGAGGTCTGCGACGACGAGGACGGTGCTGCTCGGCTGCGGGCCGTCGTCGACGGCAACGCGGTGAGCATGTCGAGGTTCCCCGACATCCTCGATCCCCGGTTGGCCGCCGAGCTGACCGACCGGTTACGCCACCTCATCGACACCCACGCCGATCTGCTGAACGGCCGGGCCCGCGCGGGTCGGGTCCGCCACGGTCACGGTGACCTGCATCTGGGCAACATCGCCGTCCTCGACGATGTGCCGGTGCCCTTCGACTGCCTGGAGTTCGATGCCGAACTCGCGACGACCGACGTTCTCTACGATCTCGCGTTTCTCCTGATGGATCTCTGGGCACGCGGACTACGCCACGAGGCCAACGTCGTCGCCAATACGTATTTCGACCTGTCACCCGACGACGAGCACGACTACGGTCTGCTCCCGCTGGCCATGAGTGTGCGCGCCACCGTCCGTGCGCACGTGTCGGCGGCTCAGGGCGACGCGAGCCGGGCGCGAGACTTCCTGTCGCTGGCGTTACGGCTCATCGAACCCGTCGCGCCCCGGCTCGTGGCGATCGGCGGCGGATCGGGCACCGGCAAGTCGACGCTGGCCGGGGCCGTCGGCGGCGATGTCGGGGCCGCGCCCGGCGCACGTATCCTCCGCAGCGATGTGTTGCGCAAGCGGCTCGCCGGGGTGCCGGCGGAGACCCGGCTGCCCCGTTCGGGTTACACCCGCGACATGAGCCGACGGGTCTACGACGACCTGAAACGTCTGGCCGCCCTCCACCTCACCGCACGGATGAGCGTGATCGCCGACGCCGTCTTCGGTCGACCGGCGGACCGCACGGCGATCGCCGAGGTGGCGGCGCGGGAGGACTGCCGGTTCACCGGGATCTGGCTCGAACTACACGAGACCGAGCGGATCGCGCGGATCGAGGCCCGCGGTCCGGACGCATCGGATGCCGATGCCGGGGTCGCGCGGCGTCAGACCCGATCTCTCCAGGCCCCCGATGACGACGACTGGTTCACGGTCGACGCCGGCGGCGACGCGTTGTCGCCGGTGCGCCGGCACCTGATCCGATAACGCCCGATGACTGTCAGCGGACGGGCTTGACCAGGGGGAACAGGATCGTCTCGCGGATGCCGAGACCGGTCAGCGCCATCAGCAACCGGTCGATGCCCATGCCGGTACCCGCGGTGGGCGGCATGCCGTATTCGATGGCGGCGAGGAACTCCTCGTCGAGGACCATCGCCTCGTCGTCGCCGGCCGCGGCCAGTCGCGCCTGGTCGACGAAGCGGTCACGCTGGATGATCGGGTCGACGAGCTCGGAGTAGCCGGTGGCCAGCTCGAAGCCGCGGATGTAGAGGTCCCACTTCTCCACGGTGCCGGGAACCGACCGGTGCGCGCGCACCAGCGGCGAGGTCTCGACCGGGAAGTCCCGCACGAACACCGGTTGGGACAGATACCGCCCCACCATGTGTTCCCAGAGTTCCTCCACGAGCTTGCCGTGGCCGTATCCCTTGCCCTTCGGGATCTCCAGCCCCACACGGCCGGCGACCCCCAGCAACGCGTCGACGCTCGTCTCGGCGGGCACGATCTCCTCACCGAGAGCCTCCGACAACGACGGGTACATCTCCAGCGACGTCCACTCACCGGACAGGTCGTAGTCTGTGCCGTCGGGCATCGTCGGCGTCAGGGTGCCCAACGCGCCCTGCGCGACCTCCTGCACCAGTTCGCGAGTCATCACCGCGGCGTCGTCGTAGGTGCCGTAGGCCTGATAGGTCTCGAGCATCGCGAACTCCGGCGAGTGCGTCGAGTCCGCGCCCTCGTTGCGGAAGTTGCGGTTGATCTCGTAAACACGCTCGATGCCGCCGACGATGCACCGCTTGAGGAACAGCTCCGGCGCGATGCGCAGGAAGAGGTCGAGGTCGAAGGCGTTCGACCGTGTGACGAACGGCCGCGCCGCCGCACCGCCGTGCAGGGTCTGCAGCATAGGGGTCTCGACCTCGAGGAATCCCCGCCGATCCAGCGCCGCGCGCAGCTCCGCGATCACCGAGATGCGGGTGCGGGCGATGCTGCGGGCCTCGGGTCGCATGATGAGGTCGACGTAGCGCTGCCGGACGCGCGTCTCCTCGTTCATGTCCTTGTGGGCGACGGGCAGGGGGCGCAGCGCCTTCGACGTCATCTGCCACTCGTCGGCCATCACCGACAGTTCGCCGGTGCGCGAGCTGATCACCTCGCCATGGACGAAGATGATGTCGCCGAGGTCGACCTCGGCCTTCCACCGGGTCAGCGCGTCGTCGCCGACCCCGTTGAAGCTGATCATGGCCTGCAGCTGGGTGCCGTCTCCCTCCTGCAGGGTCGCAAAGCACAGCTTGCCCTTGTTGCGCAGGAAGATGACCCGTCCGGCGACGCCGACGACCTCGCCGGTCTCGGTGCCGGCCTCGAGATCGGGGAACTTCTCCCTGATCTCGCCCAGGGTGTGAGTGCGCGGGATGGAGACGGGGTAGGCGTCGCGGCCCTCACCGAGAATCCGCTCGCGCTTCTCCCGACGGATCCGGAGCTGTTCCGGGGTCGCGTCGTCGTCGGGTTCGGACGGGGTGTTCGAGGTGGTCGGGCTGTTGCTCACCCGAGAAGATTATCGGACCGCGCAGGTGCTTCTCGATGTCGGTCAGTGGGCCGAGATCGCGGCGAGTTCCTGGTCGCTGACCCGGCCGCTGATGCGGGCCCGACGCAGGGCGCGGTAGCCGCCGACGACGAACCGCGCACCGATGATGCCGCGGGCCTGCAGATGCCAGGCCAGCCATTCGGCCTCGTGGCCGTCGTCGCTGATCAGCACCCAGCGGGAGCCGGTGCTCGCGCTGGTCAGCGATTCCGCGCTGCCGGGGGTGAGACGGGTGAGTGCCTCGGCGGCGTCGATGGCGAGCGCCCCCGACAGCACGCCGTCGGTGTCACGCTTGCGCTGACTGCGCACGTCGACCGGGGTGATGCCCGCAGCCACGAGGGCGGTGTAGTCGACGGCCTGCACGGACAGGGGCGCGTCGATGGAGGAGACGGAAGTGACAACGGAGGTGCCGAGTACGGCAGTCATGGGATGTCCTGGGGGTGATCGAATTGAGCGGGGGTCGTCGAAGAAGGGCGGCCGCAGATGCGGAACTCAGCCCTGACAACACTCCAGACAGCTCTTGATCACGGCGAACAGTGTGCCACAGATCGCGGTCGGGCACCACCCCTCCGGTGGACGGGAGTGGACGCTCCTATGGTTTGTCAAGGGTATGGTTTTAGGCGGCCTGAGCTGGGGTTTCGGGGTGGGTTTGGGTGCTGTGCTTGGGGTTTTCGAGCAGGGTGAATAGTTCGCGGGCGATGTAGGTTTTCAGGCAGCGTCGGATCTCGGGGCGGGTTTTGTTGCCTCCTTCTTTGCTGGCGCGGCGTTCGACGTATCGACGGGTGTCGTCGTCGTAGCGCATCCGGCACACGGCGATGGTGTGTAGCGCCCGGTTGAGTTGGCGGTCGCCGGAGCGGTTCAACCGGTAGCGGGTGGTGGTCTGGCCGCTGTTGGCCGGGATGGGTGCGGCACCGGCGAGCATGGCGAACGCCTCGCGGGAGTCGATGCGTCCGGGGTGACTCCACGCGCACAGCACGACCGCGGCGGTGATTGGTCCGACCCCGAACACGTCGAGCAGGTCGGGCCGCCACGCGGCGACGATCTGCTTGATCTGCTTTTCCAGATCGTCGGCCTCGGCACGTAGCGTCTGGACGCGTTTGGCCAACTCCCGCAAGGCTCGGGCGATGGTGGCGGTCTGCGGATCCCAGCCCTGACCGACCCGCAGTTTCGCTGCGCGAGAGACGATTTGGGTGGTATCTGTCTGGACATGCAGGCGCTCGCGGAGCATGTCGGGAGCGGCGATGGACAGGTTGAACAACTGCCGGGCCCCGTCGGCGGCGCCGTCGACGGCCGACCGGCGCACGCTGAGCAGTGTCGAGAGCGCATCGCGATCAGCACCGCACCGTGGTGTGCCCAGGCGGGGCCGGGCCAGTGCTTCGCGCGCGGCCCGGACCGCATCGATCTCATCGGTTTTCGCGCCGTGACGACGCTTGGCCCGCTCCGGGCGGTCGAGTTCGACGACGATTTCGCCGCGCTGCTCATCCATCAGGAACCGGGTCAGACCGGCACCATGAATGCCCGTGCCCTCGATCGCGAAGAACCGCGCCGGCGAATGCCGGTCGGCGAACGCGAGTACCTTGGCGTACCCGTCGGCATCGGCGCTGACGGTCATCGTGTCGAGATGGGCGCCGGTGCGGGCATCCACCGCGGCAGCGACGTGCTTGTACACGTGGGTGTCGACACCGATGATGACCTCGACCATCTCGCGCAAATCAGTCACACTGGTCATGCGTTCCTCCTTTGGCTGTGGAACCGACATTGGTTGGTTCCGGTCCAGGTAGGCGAGTCGGCAGGACTGTGGATGGGACACGTGACGAACGCGGCTACGTTCACACGGTCAAGCTCCTGATCAGGCCAGAAAGCTCGCCCACCTGGGCCGGGGCCGATGGTCATCGTTGGACAAGTCCACGCGAAGGCACGCAGCCAGTCTCGATAAGAGTCACAACGATGACCATCAACCGACAGCCCATCATCTCCGAGCTGCTCACTCAATACTCACAGTCTCGATACGTCCTCGCGTGGCGGCTCGGACTACTCGACCAGCGGAAAACGGTGCCCCAACCGCTGATCGAGTAGCGACGAACGAAGCGAGAAGCCTATCCGCCGACCTCAGCGGCGTCGCTGCACCTTGGACCGTTCGTGCACGATCCGAAGACCGTCGAGCGTGAGGTAGGGATGGTGGACGGTCAGCGTCTCGCACTCGTCGAACATGAGCGGCGCGAGATAGCCGGTTGCGACGACGGTGACGTCGTCGGAATCGAATCCGTCGACGGTGTCGCGGACCCGGTCGACGAGACCGTCGACCTGCCCGGCGAATCCGTAGAGGATGCCCGACTGCAGCGCCTCGACCGTGTTCTTTCCCAAGACGCTGCGCGGGGGCATCAACTCGACCTTGCGCACGGTCACGGTGTGTTCGGACAACGCCTCCACCGCCAGATTCACGCCGGGAGCGATGGCGCCGCCGAGGAATTCACCCTTCGCCGAGACGGCGTCGACGACGGTCGCGGTGCCGAAGGCCACCGTGATGCAGGGTCCGTCGGGGTAATTGTGGTGCGCCGCCAGACAGTTCGCGACGCGATCGGTCCCGACCTCTTTCGGGTTGTCGACGAGCAGCGGAACACCGGTCCGCACACCGGGTTCCAGCAGCACGTGGTGATGTCCACCCCCGAAGTAGCGCGGCACCATCACGCGCAGTTCCCGCAGCAGCGACGGTACCGTCGAGAGCGCGGCCACCCCGGTCACCTGCTCGATGTCGGAGCCGAGCAGTCCGCGGATCTGCAGCGCGAGTTCGTCGGAGGTGAGGTTGGGATCGGTGTGGATTCGCCAGTCCTGCACCATCGTCGCGTGGTCACCGACACCGGCGAAGACCCCGAGGTGGATGTTGGTGTTCCCGACGTCGACGGCGAGCAGCATGTCAGGCGGGCGCCTGCACGAGTTCGCGCGGGTCGAGCAGCCCGGAGCCCGCGGGGGCGTGGGCGGGATCTGTGCCGGATTCCAGCGCCCGGTTCGCCTCGTCCACGAAGACCACCGACGGCGAGTACTCGCGCAGTTCCGCCTCGTCCATGATGCCGTAGGCGATGATGATGACGAGGTCACCAGGATGCACGAGATGTGCTGCGGCACCGTTGATGCCGATGACACCGGACCCGCGCTCGCCGGCGATGACATAGGTCTCGAGGCGCGCGCCGTTGTCGATGTCGACGATGGCGACCTGCTCTCCCTCGATCAGGTCGGCGGCGTCGAGGAGGTCCTGGTCGATCGTCACCGAGCCGACGTAGTGCAGGTCGGCCTGGGTGACCCGGGCGCGGTGGATCTTCGATTTCATCATGGTGCGGAACATGACTGGGGTTCCCTTCGTCGGTGTCTGGTGGTCACTGCCGTTTGATGGTCAGTGCCGTTTTGATGGTCAGGGGTGGGTGGTGTGGTCGGGGTCGCGGTGTGCGAAGCCGGTGCCGATGGCGACGCCGACGTTGTCGATCAGGCGGGCGGGGCCGACCCGGGCGGCGATCAGCAGACGGCCGTCGCCGAGTTCGGGCGGTTCCTCGAGTTGGCGTCCGCGCAGTTCGAGGTAGTCCACCCGGATCTGCGGATGGGCGTCGAGAACCGATTGCGCCGCGGCGAGGATCGCGTCGCGTCCACCCGCGGCCGCATGGGCGCCGGCGACCAGAGCCGCGGACAGGGTGGTGGCCAGCTCCCGCTCGTCGTCGTCGAGATAGCGGTTGCGCGAGGACATCGCGAGACCGTCGGACTCGCGGACCGTCGGTACCCCGACGATGTCGACGTCCACGTTGAGGTCGGTCACCATCTGCCGGATCAGCACCAGCTGCTGATAGTCCTTCTCACCGAAGAACGCGGCGTGCGGTGCGGCGATGGTCAGCAGTTTGAGGACGACGGTCAGCATGCCGGCGAAATGTGTGGGCCGCGAAGCACCTTCGAGGATTTCGCCGGTGGGGCCGGGTTGCACCGTGGTGCGTGGCCCGGTGGGATACATGCCCGACGCCGTCGGGGCGAAGACGAGTTCCACTCCCAGCGGACGGAGCAGGGCGAGGTCGGCGTCGAAGGTCCGCGGATACGCGTCGAGGTCCTCACCGGCACCGAACTGCAGTGGGTTGACGAAGATCGACACGATGACGACCGTGTTGCCGTGTCGCTTGGCCGCCCGGACGAGTTCGAGGTGTCCGGCGTGTAGCGCACCCATCGTGGGGACGAGGACCACGCGCTTGCCGGTCCGCCGCAGCGCCGTGCTCACCCGGTGCAGGGTGGCCGGGTCGCGGTGGACGGTGAGTTCCCCCGGGGTGTAGGCGTTCTCGGACAATTCGTTCCGGGTCAGATCGGTGGTCATGACACCTCCAGCACGTCGAGCAGTTCGGGTGGCGCGTCGGTGTACGTCGCGGTGCGGCGGCCCAGCACGCGGTACGCCTCGGCGATCGAGACCGCAGCGTCGCGTCGGTCGGCGGGGAGCTCACGCAGCGCGGCGAGATGATCGGCGACGGCGGCGGCGTCGCCGCGGGCGACGGGTCCGGTCAGGGCGCGGGGGCCGAGTTCGAGCACGTTCTGCAGCGACGCGGTGACCAGCGGGCCGAGGATGCGTTCGGCGAGCATCGTGCCGCTGCCGTCGACGGTCGCGGCACCACGTCCCGAGGAGCCGACGGCCCGGTCGATCGCGGCGTTGAGCACGGCGACCGCGTCGCAGATCAGGGTGATCAGGTGGTTGGCCCCGTGGGCCAGGGCCGCGTGATAGAGGACGCGATCGTCCTCGGCGATCCGGACGGGCTCACCACCCATCTCGAGGACCAGCGACTGCGCGATCGCGAAGCCGAGTTCGTCGGCGGCGGTCACCCCGAAGCAGGCGTGGCGAAGCCGGGCGGTGTCCTCGTCGGTGCCGACGAAGGTCATCGCCGGGTGGATGGCCAGCGGCAGCGCACCGCGTGCGGCCAGCGGGGCGAGCACACCCACGCCCTTGGCCCCGGCGGTGTGGGCGACGAGTGTGTTGGGTCGCAGGGCGCCCGATCGAGCGATGTCGTCGACGACACCGGGGAGGGCGGCGTCGGGAACCGCGAGCAGCAGCAGCTCCGAGCGGGCCACCACCGCGGCGAGGTCGAGGATCTGCGATTCGGGGAGACGCTGCGCGGCGCGGCGCCGTGACGTGTCGGACCGGGCCACGACCGCACCGACGACGTGCCCGGCCCCTTCGAGGGCTGCGCCGAGCGCGGTGCCGACCCGACCCGCGGAGACGACGCCGACGGTCAGTCGCGCGGGGGTGGGCAGGTTGGAGACGCCGGGGAGGTAGGAGGGAACGCCGGATGGACCCATGGCAGGGTCGGATGCATCGCTCGGTGAGGTCACCGCTGTCCTCCGATTTCCGTTCCAGTCCCTCCCGCCTCTGTCGAGGTGTGGGGTGGCCGCCAACGGCCCGGGTACCAGACGTACGAAGCAAGGGTAGGCCGTCAGAACACCTCGAGGCCAACCTCTGTGACGCGATTCACCCGTCGGTTCAGTGTTCGCGACGGCGCCGACCGGCGTCCGGCGCACCCGACTGCCGCAATTGGCTGAGCAGTTCCGCGACCGGCAGCCCGGCGGAATGCGCGTTCTCGCCGTCTTCATCGGCGCGGCGGCGTCGGCGCCCACCGAACATCGCGGCCGCGCTCTCGCCCGAGGTCTCGTGGCGGCCGACGGTCCCGAAAGCCGGTACCGGCGCCTCGGTCGCGGCGGCTTCCGCTCCGGCCCATTCCTCGCCGACCCACTCCTCGGCCGGGGCCTCCTCGACGGGGGCCGCTTCCTCCGCGAATCCCCCCTCCTCCTCGAAGCCCACCGCCTCTTCAGTGGGGCCCGTCTCTTCGGCCGACACCGTCTCCTCGGGCTCGGCGAGCACAGCGTCCTCGACCTCGACCTCGTCGGTGGCCCCGGCCATCTCCTCCGCGGCGATGCGGCCCGACATCGGCTCCTCGTCGGTGACGATCGGGATGATCTCGGTCATGGCGTTGGGGTCGACGTCGGCGTGGATGTGCCGGCCCAGGTCGGTGGCCGGTGCCGTCGCGGCGAAGTCACGTGCGGCCAGCGCGCTGTCGTCGGTGCGAAAGCCCTCGGCGCCGCCGTACTCACCACCGCCGTACTCACCGCCGATCCCGGTGGCGAGTTCACGCATCTTCTCGCTCGGCAACGCAACGCGCGTATCGGGGAGCGGTTCACCCAGCAACGCCTCCAGGCTGGCCCGCAGCGAGAGCACCTGCGCCTTCAGCTCGGCGAGTTCCTCGTTGGCCTCCGCACTGAGCTCCTTGCGGATCGTGGTCTCGACATCGAGCTCGTACTGGCGTCGGGCGGCGATCTCCCGCTCGAGCTGCAGCTCGTAGACGAGTCGCAGATCGCGACTCTTGGCCTCGGCGCTCTCGGCCTGCCGGCGGAACTTGGTGACCAGGATGGCCCCGATGACCGCGGCCCACAGGGCGGCGATCACCGCGAGCGAGCCGGCGACCGACAACTGGTCGGAAAACACCATCAGCACGCTGGCGACGATCGCCAGCACAATGAGCAGACCCAGCAACCACTGTCCCACCGACCTGCCGGAACGCCGCGACTCGGTGGAACGGCCATTTGGGGTCGTCATGATCGTGAACTTACCGCTTTACCGGACCGATATCGGCCAACCGGGGCGGAGAGTCACGATTCGACGCCGCCTGCACATACTCAGGCCGGACCCGGGTGACGGCCGCCGACGGCGTCGTCGGTCGGCTCGTCGGGGGCCCGGCAGCAGTACTCGAGCCACAGCGCCGCGGCGACGAGGACGACGCCGCCGATCAAACCGACGATCGCCCCGGGACGGTCGTGGTTGGCGGCGGCGAGATCGTGTCGGGTCAACAGGAACACCAGCAGCCCCGCCCACACCCCGACCGCGATCGCTCCCAGGATCGCCGAGGCCTTGGCCAGTGCCAGTACCCGGGCCGCCGTCAGCGGATGCAGCTGCCCCCTCGCCCGGCCCACCTGCCGGTCGGCGACCCGCGCCCGGACGACGAACGCGATGACGACCTCGAGCACGGCGAGGATGTACAACACTAGCCCGGCCAGCAGCGGCATCGGCGGCAGGCTGTTGTAGTTGTAGCGGACGAGGATCCAGGCGATCACGCCGACGACCACGGCGATCACCGCGAGATCGCGGATCCGGGTGGGCCCGAGTTGGGGTTCTTCTTCCTTGCGTCCGGACGGGGTCTTGGGTGCGGTCATGCCGACCTCACCGCTGGGAGATCGGCGACCGGCACGACCCCGGCCACCTCCTCTGGCGCCAACGCCGCGATCAATTCGGTGACCGGACGCACTCCATCGGGCGTCCACAAGGTGGCCTCGGGGTCGATCTCGGCCCAGGGCACGAGTACGAAGGCACGCTGCGCAGCGCGCGGGTGCGGCAGTTGCAGCCTCAGATCGTCGCTGAGCACCACGGTGCCGGCCATCGAGACGGTGATCACGTCCACGTCGAGGGTTCGCGGGCCCCAGCGGACCTCGCGGGTGCGGTCGGCGGCCTGTTCGAGTTCGGCGCCGATCGACAGCCATTCGTCGGGGGTGTGCGGCCCCTCGACGAGCAGAGTCACGTTGTAGAAATCGTCTTGGTCGACGCCACCCCACGGCGGTGTCGCATACACCCGCGACACCGCGACGAGTTCGTCGGCGAACCGCCGCACCACCGTCGTCAGATGTGCGAGCCGGTCACCCACATTCGATCCGGCAGACAACACCGCGCGGGTCGTCGGGCCGGCCGTCATCGGGACATCCCCTTGCGCGAGCGGCGGGTGACGACCGCGACGTCGGCGAACTGCAGCGGGATGGGCGCATGAGGTTTGTGCACGGTCACCTCGCAGGCGATGATCCGTTCGTCGTCCATGATCGCCTCGGCGACTCGCCCACCGACCGCCTCGATGAGATTGTACGGTTCGCCGGCGACGATGTCGTGCGCGGTCTGCGCGAGTGCCCCGTAGTCGACGGTGTCGACGAGATCGTCCGACGCCGCGGCCTCGGCCAGATCGAGCCAGAGCGTGATGTCGACGAGGAAATCCTGTCCGTCGCGACGCTCGTGGTCGAAGACGCCGTGGTGGCCGCGGACGACCAATCCGCGCAGTTCGATCCGGTCGGCCATCAGCCCCTCACCATGCCCTCACCCGCTCCGCGGCGTCCGCCACGCCCCCAGGCCGTGGCCACCGCGATCGCGTCACGGCTCTTCTCGACGTCGTGCACCCGCACCGCCCATGCACCCTGTGTCGCCGCGAGCGCCGAGATGGCCGCGGTCGCGATCTCCCGGCCGTCCGGCGGCCGCGGCTCACTGTCGCGCGCGAGCAGGGTTCCCAGGAAACGTTTGCGCGACGCCCCGATCAGCACCGGGAATCCCAGTCCGACCAGGGTCGGCAGCGCATGCAGCAACGCCCAATTGTGGTCGGCGGTCTTCGCGAACCCGAGTCCCGGATCGAGGATGATCCGCTCGGGATCGACCCCGGCCGCCACCGCGATGTCGACCTGCGCGAGCAGTTCCCCAGTGACCTCGGCGACCACGTCCCGGTAGCCGCCGGTGTCGTCGACGCCGTGGGTGAACGCGCCGGTCACGGCATCACCGGTCCGGCCGACCGGACGCCAGTGCATCAGAATCCATGGCAGATCCGCCTCGGCCATCACCCGGGCCATGTCGGGGTCGGCCCGCCCACCGGAGACGTCGTTGACGATGGCCGCGCCCGCCTCGATCGCGGCCGACGCGACCGAGGCACGCATCGTGTCGACGGAGATGGGCACGCCGCTGCCGGCCAGCCCGGCGATAACCGGTGCCACCCGCTTGGCCTCGACCTCCGGGTCGACACGATCGGCGCCGGGCCTGGTGGATTCACCGCCGACGTCGATCAGATCGGCGCCCTCGGCGATCAACCGGCGACCATGGGTGATCGCCGAATCGTGGTCGAGATAGCGGCCACCGTCGGAGAAGGAGTCGGCCGTGACATTGATGACCCCCATCACGAGGGTGCGGTCGGCGTGTGAGCGCATCGGTGTCCGGTGCGTGCCTGTCAGGGCCGGGAGATCAGGTCGAGCGCCTCTCCACGAGAGACCGCGCTGGTCTTGAATATTCCCCGCACCGCCGATGTCGTGGTGGTGGCCCCGGGCTTGCGGATCCCTCGCATGGCCATGCACAGATGTTCCGCCTCGATCACCACGATGACGCCGCGCGGTTCGAGCCGCCGCATCATCGCGTCCGCGATCTGACTGGTGAGACGCTCCTGCACCTGCGGACGCTTCGCGAAGAGATCGACGAGACGAGCCAGCTTCGACAGACCCGTGACCTGACCGGACTCGCCCGGGATGTAGCCGACATGGGCCACCCCGTGGAAGGAGACCAGATGGTGCTCGCAGGTCGAGTACATGGGGATGTCC
>NZ_BAHC01000057.1 GCF_000298195.1 Gordonia rhizosphera NBRC 16068
ACAGCTCCTGGAGTCGTCGAAGACCGGCAAGCTCGATGCGGCGGGTCTTCGGCAGGTGCTGGTCGATCTGCACGAGTTCTGGCTCACCAGCAAGGGCGCAGAACTCGGCATCCGCCCGGACAGCGGATTCGCGATCGTCGCCGTCGGTGGTCTCGGGCGCGGTGAACTGCTGCCGTTCTCCGATCTGGATCTCATTCTGCTCCACGACAACCGGCCTCTCGAAGAGGTCTCGGAGGTCGCCGACGGTCTCTGGTATCCGTTGTGGGACGCCAACATTCCGCTCGATCACAGCGTCCGTACCGTTCCGCAGGCCCTGCAGGTCGCGTCCGAGGACGTCACCGCCGCCCTCGGACTGCTCGAGGCCCGGCACATCGCCGGCGACGAGGACCTGTCGTCGCTGCTGATCAGCGGCATCCGGCAGCAGTGGCGTTCGGGTATCCGCGATCGGTTCGTGGATGTCGTCTCGCACGCGCAGGATCGCTGGCGTCGCGCCGGGGACATCGCACACCGGGCCGAACCCGATCTGAAGAACGGTCGTGGCGGTCTGCGCGACGTGCAGTTGCTCGGCGCGCTTGCGATCGCACAGCTCACCGACGGCATGGCCAGCCTACGGCCCGACTCGCCGGGCGCGGGGCCGCAGGTGGCGTACGCGAAACTCCTCGACATCCGTACCGAATTGCACCGCATCGCGGGTCGCCCCCGCGAGCAGGTCCGGGCGCAGGACGCCGACGAGATCGGTGCCGCGCTGCGGATCGGGGACCGGTTCGACCTCGCCCGCGTGATCAGCGATTCCGCCCGCACCATCAGCTATTCCATCGATGTGGGTCTGCGCACGGCCGGCAACGCCCTGCCTCGGCGCGGACTGGCGAAGCTGCGGCGGTCACCGATCCGCCGACCGCTCGACGAGGGCGTGGTCGAACACAACGGCGAAGTCGTGTTGGCGCGCAACGCGATTCCCAGCAAGGACCCCGGTCTCATCCTGCGGGTGGCGTCCGCGTCGGCGCGCACCGGCCTGCCGATCAGCGCCTCGACACTGAGCCGGCTGGCCGACTATGCACCCGAATTGCGCGAACCGTGGCCGAGCGAGGCGCTGAGTGACCTGCTCGTGCTGCTCGGCTCGGGACATCACATGGTCGACCCGATCGAGGCGCTCGACCGCACCGGGCTGTGGGGTCGACTGCTGCCCGAGTGGGGAGCGGTCCGCGATCTGCCGCCCCGCGACGCGATCCACACCTGGACGGTCGACCGCCATCTGGTCGAGACCGCCGCCCACGCCGGATCGATGACCACGCGCGTGTCGCGGCCGGACCTGCTGGTGCTCGGCGCGCTGATCCACGACCTCGGCAAGGGACGGGGAGCCGACCACAGCATCGTCGGGGCCGACCTGGCCATCCAGGTCGGCAACCGATTCGGGCTGTGGCCGCAGGATGTCGAGTTGGTGTCGGCGATGGTGCGCCACCACCTGCTGCTGCCCACCGTGGCGACCCGCCGCGATCTCGACGATCCGGCCACCTGGGAACTGGTCGCGGAGACCCTCGGGCACAACCGGGTACTGCTGGAATTGCTGGCGACGCTCGCCGAGGCCGACTCGCTCGCGACCGGCCCGGGCGTGTGGGGCGACTGGAAGGCGTCGTTGATCACCGAACTCGTCCGGCGGACCCAGCGGCTGATCGACGGGGCACAACCGGCCCGTCCGGAACCGTTGTCACCCGAGCAGATCGCACTCGCCGAGGGCGGCGGGTTCTCGGTCGGCATGGTCCCCGCCGACGGGCCGCACACCTTCCGGGTGACCGTGGTCGCCCCCGATCAACCGGGGTTGTTGTCCAAGGCTGCGGGGGTGCTCGCCCTCAACGGGCTGCGTTCACATGCCGCCACCGTGCAGAGCCACGCCGGCAGCGCGGTCAACACCTTCGTCGTCGTGCCGGCCTTCGGCAGCCCGCCCGAGGAGGGCCTGATGCGTCAGCAGCTGATGGCCGCCGTCGAGGGCAAGATCGACGTGCTCGCACGGCTCGATGCGCGCGAAGCCGACTCGCCGATCCCGACGATCGGCACCGTGACCGCCACGCCGGGATCGGTCGCGGGTACGGGCGTGTCGGCAGGCTCCACCGATCCGGCCGTCGACGGCGCCGGACACCCCAAGAGCGCCGTGCCGGCGCTGTTCGCGGTCGCGCCGCCCCGCGTGATCTGGATCGATCCCACCGAGATCGGGGGACAGACCGCACCGTCGGACGCGACGGACTCCTCGGAGGTGCTGATGGAGCTGCGTACCGACGACCGCACGGGTCTGTTGAGCCGGGTCAGCGCGGTGATCGAGCGGCACGGCGCGCAGGTGCGGTGGGCAAAGGTCACCACGCTGGGTGGCACCGTCGTCGACACGTTCTGTCTGAAGATGGCCGACGACAGCGGGGCCGGCCGCACCGCGCTGGCCGACGACGTCATCGCCGTCTGCCCGCCGCCGCGGCCGACCGTGGAGTCCGACGACGGCGACAATCCGCAGAGCTACGGCGGCACCGGACGCACCGGCGTACCCATCAGCTGACCGACAACTCCGACGAGCATGGAACACTAGAGGAATGTTCGATTCGCTATCCGATCGATTGGCCGACGCACTCAAAGATCTGCGCGGCAAGGGCCGTCTGACCGACGCCGATATCGACCGCACCTGCCGGGAGATCCGGCTCGCCCTCCTCGAGGCCGACGTTTCGCTGCCGGTGGTGCGGGGATTCATCGCCAAGGTGAAGGAACGCGCCAAGGGAGCGGAGGTCTCCGGCGCGCTGAACCCGGCCCAGCAGGTCGTCAAGATCGTCAACGACGAGCTCGTCGGCATCCTCGGCGGCGAGACGCGGCGCGTCACGTTCGCCAAGAAGCCCCCGACGGTCATCATGCTCGCCGGTCTGCAAGGTGCCGGTAAGACCACGCTCGCCGGCAAGCTGGCCCACTGGCTCAAGAAGCAGGGCCATTCACCGATGCTGGTGGCGTGCGACCTGCAGCGCCCCGGGGCGGTCTCGCAGCTGCAGATCGTCGGCGAGCGCGCCGGCGTGAAGGTCTTCGCCCCGCACCCGGGTACCAGCGTGGGTGGCGAGGGGACACTCGGGGTGTCCTCCGGCGATCCGGTGGAGGTGGCCCGCGCGGGCGTGGCCGAGGCGCAGGCACAGCACTTCGACGTGGTGGTGATCGACACCGCCGGGCGCCTGGGCATCGATGAGGAGCTCATGAAGCAGGCCTCCGACATCCGCGAGGCCACGACACCCGACGAGGTGCTCTTCGTCGTGGACGCGATGATCGGCCAGGACGCGGTGACCACCGCCGAGGCCTTCGCGACCGGCGTCGGCTTCACCGGTGTCGTGCTCACCAAGCTCGACGGCGACGCCCGCGGTGGCGCCGCCCTGTCGGTGCGCGAGGTGACCGGCAAACCGATCATGTTCGCGTCGTCGGGTGAGAAGCTCGAGGACTTCGACGTCTTCCACCCCGACCGGATGGCCAGCCGGATCCTCGGCATGGGCGACGTCCTGTCGCTGATCGAGCAGGCCGAGCAGCACTGGGATGCCCAGCAGGCCGAGGCCGCCGCCACCAAGATCACGCAGGGCGAGCTCACCCTCGAGGACTTCCTCGAGCAGATGCTGATGATCCGCAAGATGGGCCCCATCGGCAACATCCTCGGCATGCTGCCCGGTGCGGGGCAGATGAAGGATGCGCTCTCGCAGGTCGACGACAAGCAGCTCGATCGGGTGCAGGCAATCATCCGCGGCATGACGCCGCAGGAGCGGGAGAATCCCAAGATCATCAACGCCTCCCGGCGGATCCGCATCGCGAACGGTTCGGGGGTGACCGTCACCGACGTCAACCAGCTCGTCGACCGGTTCTTCGAGGCCCGCAAGATGATGGCGCAGATGTCGGGCCGGATGGGCTTCGGCGGCGGCGGGCGCAAGTCGAACCGCAAGAAGGGCAAGGGCAAGAAGGGCAAGAACCGCGGGCCGACGCCACCAAAGGCCGCGCGCGCCGGATTCCCCGGGATGGGTGGGATGCCCGGGATGCCGGCCGGTTTCCCTGATCTGTCCAACATGCCCGCCGGTCTCAACGAGCTGCCTCCGGGCCTCGAGGGCATCGACGTCTCGCAGTTCCAGAAGCCCAAGAACACCTAGGCACGTCTCAGTGGGGCAGTCGGACAGAGAGGGATGATCGTGAACGCCGACGATGTGCGGCACTACCGCGGGCGTGACCCGTTCACCGACGAACAAATCGACGTGTGGGTGGTCGGGGACACGATCACCCGCGAGCCGGTTGCCGGTGCGACCACCGTCGTCGATGACGGATGGATCATCCCGGGCCTCGTCGACGCCCACAACCATGTCGGTATCGCCCCCGGTCTGGGCGTCACCATCGACCGGGCCCGCGAGTTCGCCCACGCCGACGCCCGGGCGGGCACGCTGCTGATCCGGGAGGTCGGATCGCCCCTGGATACCCATCCGCTCGACGCCGATCCGGCCTCACCCCGGTTCATCCGGTCGGGCAAACACATCGCGCGGCCCAAACGTTACCTGCGCGACTACGGTGTCGATCTCGACGACCCGGACGACCTCGCCGACGAGGTCACCCGTCAGGCCCGTGCCGGGGATGGCTGGGTCAAGATCGTGGGTGACTGGATCGACCGGGAGATCGGTGATCTGGCGCCGCTGTGGACCCGCGCCCAGATCGACGCCGCAGTCGCCGCCGCCCACGCCGAGGGCGTCCGGATCACCGCACACGTGTTCGGCGCCGACGCGTTGCCCGATCTCATCGGTGCCGGCGTCGACTGCATCGAGCACGGCACCGGTCTGACCCTCGACCAGATGGACGAGATGGTGCAACGATCGATCGCGCTGGTACCCACCCTGATCCAGGTGGAGAACTTCCCCGGGATCGCCGACGGTGCCGACCGCTTCCCGGCCTACCAGGCAAATATGCGCAAGCTCTACGAGAACGCCGGTGCGGTGTTCGCGGCCGCGCGCGAGGCCGGTGTCGCCATCTTCGCGGGCACCGACGCCGGAGGTTTCGTCGAACACGGACGCATCGTCGACGAGATCGACGCGATGGCGGCCGTCGGGTTCGGCGCGCGGGACGCGCTGTACGCGGCGAGTGTGGCCCCGCGGCAATGGCTCGGTGCCGGTCTGCTCGCCGACGGGGACCCGGCCGACTTCATCGTCCTCGACGACGATCCGCGCCGTGACCTGACCACGCTGCGCCGCCCGCGCTCGATCGTTTGCTCCGGGCTAACGGTCGTCTGACCGCATCGCTGACAAATCCCCAGGTCACGATCTCCAGGATCATTCCAACGTGTGACGAATTGCACCCTGTCGTGTTCTGGTGCCGCTAACTTACTGTTTGGTAATGTAGCAATCGCGTTGCGGAGGGTTCGCGAGTGTCTCGAGGCCCGCGCGGGCGCCGCGGTCGCAGCTGATCAGGGGAGGGTCGCTGCGGCCGCGCCCACGTAATGGAGCCGATTCGACGCTTGAGCACGCGGCATGTGGTTACCTTCAGCGGGGTGGGTAACCACATGCCGAGCCCGGTACTTCGTTCGCGGAGCCAGACCGCGGAGCCGCACACGGCCGTCGACGCATGGCGATTTCCGAACACACCGCCTCATCTGGCACAATTTCAGGTCGGTTCGTCGGAACCGGTCACGTACCGACCGACGGTCACACCGAAACAGATCGCAAAACCGGGTCCGCCACACCGGGCGGGCCGCTGAATTGCGCAGTGACCACATGAGGAAGAAGACATGGCTGTCAAGATCAAGCTCACGCGGCTCGGCAAGATCCGCAACCCCCAGTACCGCATCGTCGTCGCCGACGCTCGGACCCGCCGTGACGGCCGGGTGATCGAGACCATCGGCAAGTACCACCCGAAGGAAGAGCCGAGCCTCATCGAGGTCGATTCCGAGCGCGCCCAGTACTGGCTGGGTGTCGGCGCGCAGCCGACCGAGCCGGTCGCGGCCATCCTCAAGGTGACCGGTGACTGGCAGAAGTTCAAGGGCCTGCCGGGCGCCGAGGGCACCCTGAAGGCGCCGGCGCAGAAGCCGTCCAAGCTGGACCTGTTCAACGCCGCACTGGCCGCCGCCGACAGCGCGCCGGTCGCCGAGGCAACCACCCCGAAGAAGAAGGCCGCCAAGAAGGACGAGGCCCCGGCCGAGGTCGCCGCCGAGGAGACCGCTGCAGCCGACGCCGGCCAGGCCGACGCGTGAGCGCAGTCGTCGCCGACGCGGTCGAACATCTCGTCCGCGGTATCGTCGCCAACCCCGATGACGTCCGGGTCGAGCTGATCACCGGCCGTCGGGGTCGCCTCGTCGAGGTGCACGTCAACCCCGACGACCTCGGCAAGGTCATCGGCCGCAACGGCCGGACCGCGACCGCCCTGCGCACCCTCGTCACCGGCATCGGTGGCCGTGGGATGCGTGTGGACATCGTCGACACCGACCGCTGACGTCGGCTCGTCCGCGATGGATCTCGTGATCGGCCGTGTCGCCAAGTCGCACGGCGTCCGCGGCGAGGTCGTGGTCGAGATCCGCACCGACGATCCGGAGGCACGGTTCGCACGGGGCAGCGCCCTGCGCGCCCGCCTGCCCAAGGCCGGCGGGGAGAAGACATTCACGGTGACAGCCGCCCGGCACCATGCCGGGCGGCTGTTGCTGTCCTTGGACGGGGTCGCCGATCGGACCGCCGCCGACGCTCTGCGCGGGACCCTGTTCCTCATCGACTCCTCGCAGGTCGACTCGGGTACCGATCCCGACGAGTTCTACGACCACGAACTTGAGGGATTGCCGGTCTCGACCGTCGACGGCACCGATGTCGGTGTGCTCGAGACGGTGCTGCATATGCCAGGTGGAGAGATCCTCTCGGTTCGCACACCCGACGGCCGCGAGGTGCTGATCCCGTTCGTGCGTGAGATCGTCCCGACGGTGACACGCGAACGCATCGAGATCGATCCGCCCGACGGCCTGCTCGACGTCGAGGCCTGAGCTATGCGCATCGACATCGTCTCGATCTTCCCCGAATACCTCGATCCGCTGCGGGTCGCCCTGCTGGGCAAGGCCATCGACGCCGGCCGGATTCGCGTCGACGTGCACGACCTGCGCGACTGGACCCACGACGTGCACCGCAGCGTCGACGACGCGCCCTACGGCGGCGGCCCCGGCATGGTGATGAAGCCGCAGGTGTGGGGACCGTGCCTCGACGACGTGTGCCCTGACGGCGCGCTGCTCGTCGTCCCGACGCCCGCCGGTGTGCCGTTCACCCAAGCCACCGCACAACGCTGGAGTCACGAGTCGCATCTGGTGTTCGCGTGCGGCCGCTACGAGGGGATCGACCAACGCGTCTTCGACGACGCGGCGCGGCGAGTGCGGGTCGTGGAGGTGTCCCTCGGCGACTTCGTGTTGATCGGTGGCGAGGTCGCGACCATGGCGATGATCGAGGCCACCGTCCGGCTGCTCGACGGGGTGCTCGGCAATCCGCAATCCCACCAGGAGGATTCGTTCTCCGACGGACTTCTCGAAGGACCGAGCTACACCCGGCCGGTGTCGTGGCGCGGCCTGGACGTGCCGCCGGTGCTGCTCAGCGGCAATCACGCGAAGGTGGCGCAGTGGCGCCACGAGCAGTCGCTGCAGCGCACGCGGGCCCGGCGCCCGGATCTGTTGCCGGACGAACCGGCCGGGGACGACTGAGCGGCGACGCTACGCTGGACACTGTGCACCGATGGCTCTCGGAGCGGGCTGCCGACTGGATGACCCACGACATCATCGAGCGCGGGCGACTCCCGTTGCTGGTGTTCTTCTGCGGTTTCATCGTCGGCTTCGTGTGTATCCGCATCAGCGTCCGGCTGATCAGGGCCGACGCGCGGTGGTGGTTCTCCAATGTCACCGCCGGCGACACCCATGTCCATCACGTCGTGTTCGGAGTGGTGCTGACGCTGCTCAGCGGACTGGGACTGATCTTCTTCGCGCTCAGCGAGGATCAGGTGATGATGTCGGTGCTGGCCGGACTGTTCGGTGTCGGTGCGGCGCTGATCCTCGACGAGTTCGCGCTGATCTTCTACCTGCGTGATGTGTATTGGTCACACGAGGGCCGCACGTCGGTGGATGCGGTGTTCATCGCGCTCGCCGCGACCGGCATGATCCTGCTCGGCTTTCGCCCGCTTGACCTCTACTTCGACGCGCTGCACGATTTCCGGATCGCGCACACGGTGGGTCTCGACCTGATCGCCGCGGTGTTCAACCTCGCCCTGGCCGCGGTCGTCGTCCTCAAGGGGAAGGTGTGGACCGGGGTGATCGGCGTGTTCGCATGGCCGCTGCTCATCGTCGGGGTGCTGCGCCTCGCCCGGCCCACCTCGCCGTGGGCCCGGTGGCGCTATCTGGGCCGACCGCGCAAACTCGAGCGGGCGATGGAACGGGAACGGCGTCTGCGTCGCCCGTTCATTCGTGCCAAGATTTTCGTGCAGGATCTGATCGCCGGACGCCCGGACGTCCTGCCGCATGTGCGTTCGGAGACCGAGCATCGGCTCGACGAGGTGGTCCACGCGGCACCGCCGCCACCACCGATTTCTCCGCACCGGGGTCTGTCTGGCACAATAGTCGGGTTGCCTGGCGACGACGTCCCTGCCATGGGGCGACGTCGCAGCGCACACCATGACTCGGAGCACGAACCGGTCGAACCTCACACGTGACGACCCGACATGTCGGGAGGTCGAGTGCGGGGCCGCCAGGTTCCTCTGTTCACGCGACCGCCAGATTGGACCAACCACGATGAACACCCTCGATTTTCTCGACAAGCAGTCGCTGCGCGACGACATCCCCGCCTTCGGGCCCGGTGACACCCTCGACGTCCACGTCAAGGTCATCGAGGGCTCCAAGGAGCGTATCCAGGTGTTCAAGGGTGTCGTGATCCGCCGCCAGGGCGGCGGCGTGCGTGAGACGTTCACCGTGCGCAAGGTGTCCTTCGGCGTCGGCGTGGAGCGCACCTTCCCGGTGCACAGCCCCAACATCGCCAAGATCGACGTCGTCACCCGCGGCGACGTGCGTCGCGCGAAGCTCTACTACCTGCGTGATCTGCGTGGCAAGGCCGCCAAGATCAAGGAAAAGCGCTGACCCGTCTACCCTGACGACGTGGCCGACAACAACTCATCGGACAACGAATCCGCGGCCGGTTCCTCACCCGACGGCTCTTCGTCGAGGGCTGAGGAATACGGTTGGGACCCCGACGGGGAGCATCCCGACGAGCGTCCGTGGCGCACGAAGAGCGACAAGCCGGAAAAGCGTGGCTCGGTCCTGCGTGAGGCCGTCATCATCATCGGGTGCGTGCTCTTGCTCACCTGGGTGCTGCAGACCTTCGTCGGACGTCAGTACGTCATTCCATCGGAGTCGATGGAACAGACGTTGCACGGCTGTACCGGATGTACCAACGATCGGATCGTGATCGACAAGATCACCTACCGGTTCGGTGACCCGTCGCCCGGCGACGTCGTGGTCTTCAAGGCCCCGTCGGAGTCGTGGGACGGCGCGTGGATGTCCCCGCGGTCGGATAATGCGGTGGTGAACGGGATGCAGGACGTGCTGTCCTGGTTCGGGTTCGCCCCGCCGGACGAGAACGATCTGGTCAAGCGTGTGATCGCCACCGGCGGTCAGACCGTCGAATGCCGGAACGCGGAGAACGTGGGCGTCAAGGTCGACGGCAAGCCGCTGGCCGAGCCCTACGTCGACAAGGCCCTGCAGGCCCAAGACGTCGCCGCGGGCAACATCTTGGCCGCGACCCCCGACGGGCAACCGAACTCGTGCTACGGACCGGATTTCGGACCGGTCAAGGTGCCCGAGGGCAACGTGTGGGTCATGGGGGACAACCGGGCCAACTCGGCCGATTCCCGCTTCCACATGGAGGACGAGTACCACGGCACCGTGCCGATCAGCGACATCCGCGGCAAGGTGAGATTCATCATCTACCCCTTCTCGCGGATCGGTGGTGTCGGTTCGTACAACCCGCAGCAATGACGCGGGAGGGTATGAGGCGCGGAGGTGGCCGATGAGCCGATGGCCGCCGCGGTTCCCGGTGCGTCGCGCCGCGAGCCTGCGGACCTTCGAGTTCGCGCTGGAGCGCAACGGACTCGGTCCCGTGGCCGGTGTCGACGAGGCGGGCAGGGGAGCGTGCGCCGGCCCGCTGGTCGTGGCGGCGTGCGTACTCAAACCGACCCAGCTCGTGTCGCTGGCGGACCTCGACGATTCGAAACGACTGACCGAGGCCACGCGCGAGACCCTGTACAAGGCGGTGACCCGTTACGCGCTGAGTTGGAGCGCGGTGGTGATCGACTCCGCCGAGATCGACCGGATCGGCGTCCACGTCGCCAACATCGAGGGGATGCGCCGGGCCGTTGCCGGGCTCGATGTTGTGCCCGGATATGTGCTCAGCGACGGTTTCGCGGTGCCGGGGCTGACCGTGCCGTCCCTTCCGGTGATCGGCGGTGACGGCGCCGCGGCCTGTATCGCCGCAGCGAGCATCATCGCCAAGGTCACCCGCGACCGGATCATGGTGGCCATGGACGACGAGGTGCCCGGCTACGATTTCGCTGTTCACAAGGGGTACAGCACGGCCCATCACATGGCCTGCATCGATCGTCACGGCCCGTCGGCGGTGCACCGCATGTCCTACCGGAACGTCGCTTCACGCGCGGCCTCCGACCCCGACTCGACCACGATAGGCTTATCTGATGAGTGCTGAGGATCTCGAGAAGTACGAAACCGAGATGGAACTCTCCCTGTACCGCGAGTACAAGGACATTGTCGGTCAGTTCACCTACGTGGTGGAGACCGAACGGCGCTTCTACCTGGCGAACGCGGTGGACATGGTGCCCCGCAACACCGATGGCGAGATCTACTTCGAACTGCGCATGAGTGACGCCTGGGTGTGGGACATGTACCGCCCCGCCCGCTTCGTCAAGCAGGTCCGGGTCATCACGTTCAAGGACGTCAACATCGAGGAACTCGAGAAGCCGGAGCTGCGTCTGCCCGACGAGCCGTGATCGGCGGGTGAGTCCCCAAAGCTGTGTCTTGTCCGCCCTGAAGACCTCACACCACCGGGCCGCCATCGACACCGGCGTTTCGGTGTCCCGCTCACGCGCGGAGTTCAGGGCCGGCCCCTCAACGCCCGGCGACGTGGTGGCTGGGCGGGCCCGCCGGATGTGACTCCGGCGGGCCCACCGGGCCGCCAGCTTCTTTCACACTGTGGAGTTGTCAAGGAACGTTCGTCCGGGGAGTTCCCGGGTGGTCTGGGCTGGTCGGGTCAGGCTGGGCTGCTGGTCGGTTCTTCCCGGTCAGGCCGTGCTGGTCAGGTGTGCTCGGTCGTGGTCGGGTCAGTTCTTCTCGGTCATGTTCGGGTCAGGCGGCGATGTCGTCGAGGCGCATGGTCCGCCGGTTGTAGGCGGGTATCGGGGTGCGGTTCGGGTCCTGCTCGACGGGTGGCAGCAGCCAGGGGTGGCGGTCGGCGCCCATGATGATGTCCCAGCCCGACGCGTGGATCTGCGCGTGACACGACGTGCAGAGTAGGCAGCCGTTGTCCAGGTCGGTGGGACCCCCGTCAGCCCAATGGGCGATGTGATGACACTGTGTATATCCTGCTGCCGCACCACATTTGACGCAGCAGTGGTCACGGATGATCAACGCCCTGCGCTGGTGATGGGTGAACAACCGCTGCGGGTGCCCCATATCCAACGGCACCTTCTCACCGTCGACGATGACCGCGCTCACGGTGCCATCGCAGGACAGGGTTTTCGCCAGGGTCTGCGAGATCGGCCCCAGCCACTGCAGGGACGCGGCATCGGGGGTGTCGACGGGCACGGTCAGGTTCAGGTGTGTTTTCGGGACCGTCACCAGATCAGCGACACCCGACGCGTTGGCGTGGGCGGCGGCATCGAGGATCATCTCCAACGCGTCGGCGCGGCGCTGCCCCGCGCTGCGGGCGTCCTCCGATCCGTCGGGTTCGGGGCGTTTCTGCGACAGGGATTCGATCGCCGACACCAGTTTCTCCCCGATCACGATGTCCAGGTTCGCCGAGACCTCCAACCGGCCGTCATCGGTGGGCTTGGTCGACCATTCATTGATGGAGCGGTCCTCACCCGCGGGCACCCCACCCTGCTCGTCGGCGATCTGGTTACCGAGCTTGCGGGCCGTGTCGAGCACCTCGCGTGGGGTGGCCCCAGCAAACGCCTGCGCGAGCAACGCCAACTGGTGTTCGATCCGTGACACCTCGCTCAACGGTTCCGGCGACCTCTTCTCGATATGCCCCATGCCACGCACGAGGGCGTCGATGTGTTCGCCGGAGAAGACCCCATCCCCGCTGTAGGCGGCCACCCGTTCCAGAGTGGACAGCGCGGCGGCGATCCGCAGCCACCGATCCGCCACCGTGGGTGCGGCACCCATCTCGATCAGCAGGGCGCGAGTTTTGCCGCCGGTCTGCCGGGCCACCCCCAACCGGTCCAGCGCGCCCGCGTGCACGGCGAGTTGATGGTCGACCACGTTGCGCAGACCCATCAGGATCTTGGTCGTGTCGAAGACCTCACGACCGGTGGCGTCGGCGGTGATCGTCAGGTCACGGACGGTGGGGAGCAGGGTGTCGAGTGGCATGCCCCAAGAGTAGTCGAACTGGTGTTCGAACGCAATGGGCAAATCGATGCTATTTCACTGCACTGCAACGGTTTTCGTCGACCAGAAACGGCTCAATCGCTCATCATATCGTTGAGGTGTGACAAGGTCGTCAGTGTCGGATTGCGCAGTGCTGCAGGGATATCGGGCCGCACCGCCTCCCGCCCTGGAGACCTCACACCTCGCACCAAGTCGTCGACGTACCCGCATCCGCGTGCCGCTCAGGTGCGGACTTCAGCACCAGCCGATAGGTCGCAGAACGTGCCTTTCGACCCTTCGCAGGCGTGCTCCTCGGGGATCGGGGATTGGGGGACGCGGACATCGGATTTCCGCAGTTCAGAGGTAGTCGACCTCGAAGACCGGATAGTCCGCCGCGATCAGCTCGAACTCCGCGACAGGTGCAGTGGGTGGCACCGGGATGTGCGGCCGCGAACCGGGCACCTGCTCGACGTAGGCCTTGAGCAGCGCCGCCCGGTGATCGGGTGGAACCTCGGTGAGATGCACTCGGCGCCGCCGACGGCGTTCGATGACGGCGTACCCGTCCGCGGCGCGGACATTGCGCACCCAATTGCAGTCGTTTCCGAGCATCGATCCGAGGTGATCACGGCCGTCGACGACGGCGATCCCGAGCGGGAACCGGGTGGGGTTACCGCTACGTCGGCCCGGCACCTCCAGCGTGACCCATCGTCGCCCGGGTACGAGTCCCTTGCCGAACGCCCAGCCCCACGCGCGGGCGAATCCGCGTGCCGCGGCGTTGCCCTTGCCGCCTGTGTACATGTTGCGCAGGATCTGCGCCTGGCGCTCCTTCAAGCCCTGCCACACCGCGGGAACGCTCATCGGTGCTCCTCCCATGCGTGTTCTCGTGGAGCCGTTGCCCCATTGTCGCGCGGATATTCGTCTGTGTCGTGTCGCGAAGCCCTCGGCGATCGACTCCGGAGTTGTGCACATTCTCGATTTGCTCCACAGTTCTGCATCTCTTCGAGGTGAAGGTCTGGATCATCCTGCGCGGCAGCAATGCTGGTGTCATGAGCGACAACACATCACAGTCGGGTCGGGCCGGTTCGCGGTCGCGGGGCGCGCGGACGGCCGCGATCGGCCGGATCGGCGAGGACCTGGCCGCCGAGCACGTGCAGGGCCTGGGTTGGACCATCCTGGAACGCAATTGGCGAAACCGGTACGGCGAACTGGACCTGATCGCGGCCGACGGGTCGGTGCTGGTCGTCGTTGAGGTGAAGACGCGTGCGTCGCGGGTCTTCGACGACCCGGTCGCCGCGGTCACGCCGACCAAACTCGCGCGGATGCGCCGGCTGACGGGGATGTGGTTGTCGGAGAACCGGCGTGGGTGGAGCCGAATCCGGTTCGACGTGATGTCGGTACAACTGGATTCGCGTGATCCGGAGGATCTCGAGCGCGCGGTCATCCGTCACCACCGCGGCGTCTTCGAGTGACGATGCGTCAGACCGGGTTGGGCCGCACTCATGCGGTGGGATTGAATGCGTTCGCGGCCAGGGAGATCGAGATCCAGGCCAACGTGGGCCAGGGCCTGCCGGGCTTCTCGATCAACGGGCATGTCGATGCCTCGTTGCGGGAGGCGCGTGACCGGGTGCGCCCGGCGATCACCAACTCGAAGTTCTCGTTCCCGGAACTCAAGGTGACGGTCGCGTTGGCGCCCGCGGAGATGCCGAAGGCGGGTTCGGCGTTCGACCTCGGCATCGCGTTGGCGATCCTGGTGGCGACCGAGCAGGTCGCGACCACCAAGATCGGGCACACCGTGTTTCTCGGCGAACTCGGACTCGACGGCCGGCTCCGACCGGTGCGCGGGGTGCTCCCGGCACTGGTGGAGGCGCGTGCCCGCGGATACACCCACGCCGTCGTGCCGATGGGCAACGTCGCCGAGGCGGTGCTGGTCGGTGGCCTGGAGGTCGGTGGCGCGCAGACGCTCGGTGAGGTCACCAGTTGGCTGTCCGGGGACCACGTCCTCGACACGGTGACCGGGTCACAGACCGTGCAAATCCCCGAGATTCCCGACCTGGCCGACGTCGTCGGTCAGTCCGAGGCCCGCCACGCACTCGAGATCGCCGCCGCCGGCGCACACCACGTCCTGATGACCGGGCCGCCCGGCATCGGCAAGACGATGCTCGCACGCCGGATGCCAGGCATCCTTCCGCCGTTGGGGTCCGACGAGTCACTGGAGGTCACCGCCATCCACTCCATCGCGGGCACCTTGCGTGCGGGGTATCCGCTGATCACCGCGGCCCCCTTCATCGCACCGCATCACAGCACCTCCGTGACCGCCATGCTCGGTGGCGGGACCGGTCTGGCCAGACCGGGTGCCGTCTCCCGCGCCCATCGCGGCGTGCTGTTTCTCGACGAATGTGCCGAAATGGGCCCAAAGGTGCTCGACTCCCTCCGCCAACCCCTCGAGGAAGGGGAGGTGCGGGTATCGCGGCGTGATGGTGTCGCCACCTACCCGGCACGCTTCCAGCTGATCATGGCCGCCAACCCCTGCCCATGCGCCCCGGCCCACGACGTCGACTGCGTGTGCTCGTCGGTCGCCCGGCGCCGCTACCTGGGCAAACTGTCCGGACCGTTGATGGACCGCATCGACATCCGGGTCCGCATGGACCCGCCGGGAAATACCGCACTGATGAATCCCGTCGAGGAGTCCAGCGCCGTGGTCCGGGAGCGGGTGGCGACCGCGCGCGCCGCGGCGATCGAACGATGGCACAACCGGGGATGGTTGACCAACTCAGAGGTTCCCGGTTCGGCTCTGCGGCAGCGCTTTCGACTACCACCGCGGGCGCTTCGGCCGATCGAGCTGTTCCTGCGGGACGGTCGGGTCACCGCGCGCGGCGCCGACCGGGCGCTCCGATTGGCCTGGACCCTCGCAGACCTCAAGGGGCTGACCCAACCCACCGAGTCCGAGGTCGCCGAGGCGCTGCTCTACCGGGACAGAGGAGGACACCGATGACCGAATCCGTCGACGACACCGCGCTGCGGGCCTGGGCCTACCTCGCCCGGGTCGCCGAACCACCCTGTGCGGCAATCGAATCGTTGTGCGACGAGCTCGGACCGGCGGAGGCCGCGGCGGCGATCAGGGCGCGCTCGGTCCCGCCGGGGCATGCCGGCGTGCTGGAGGCCACCGCCGCCCGTGCCGATTCGGACCGAGCCGCCGCCGACCTCGAGGTGGCCGAGCGGATCGGCGCCCGCCTGGTCACCCGGGACGACCCGGAATGGCCCGCCTGGGCCCTGATGACGCTGGGCCAGGCTGACACCGCGGTGCGCGGCGGCCCCCCGCTGGCGTTGTGGGTGCGAGGACCGGGCCGACTCGACGAGATGGCGACGAACGGTGTCGCGCTCATAGGGTCGCGGGCCGCATCGGGCTACGGCGAACAGGTGACCTCGACCCTGGCCTCGGGTCTGGCGCTGGAGAACTGGACGGTGACGTCGGGCGCCGCCTACGGCATCGACGGTGTCGCGCACCGGGCTGCGCTGGCCGCGGGTGGGCCCACAATGGCCGTGCTGGCCTGCGGCATCGACCGGGACTATCCGGCAGGGCACGCGCGGCTGATCGCCGAGATCGGCGAGCACGGGCTCGTGGTGTCGGAGTATCCGCCCGGCACGACCGCGGCCAAACACCGGTTCCTCACCCGCAACCGGTTGGTGGCCGCGATGTCGGACGCGGTCGTCGTGGTGGAGGCGGGACGACGATCGGGGGCCGCGAACACCGCGGCGTGGGCCCGAAAACTCGGCCGGCCGCTCGGCGCGGTGCCGGGTCCGGTGACGTCGGCGACCTCGGTCGGATGCCACCGGATGATCTCCGACGACCTCGCCGTGCTGGTCACCGACACCCGATCGGTGATCGCGTTGGCCCGCCCGGACGGGGCGGGTGACATCGGGCGGGGGCGGGGGCGCGAGACCGATGATCTGTCCGACGACCAGATCCGGGTGCACGATGCGATCCCGGCACGCGGGGCGGTCACCATCGAAGAGATCGCCTTTTCGGCCGGTCTGGACGTGTCGGTGGTGCGCTCGGCACTGGCGGTCATGGATGTCGGTGGGCACGTGGTGAACGTCAACGGTGCCTGGCGGCTGTCGTGAGCGGGGTGAGCGCACCAAGTGCCGAGTCGTGACCCGCGACCACCGCTTACCACGGTTCAGCGGCGGGTCAGCAGGTCGATGAAGATCCGGGTGTCGTCCTCGCTCGCCGGGCCGTGCCGCGGTCGGGAGTGCAGATAGCCGATCCCGGCATAGAGCAGGGTGGTGGCGCGGGCGTGGGCCTCGCGATCGTCGAATCCGAGCTCACGCATTGTGTCGTAGGCGACGGCGAAGATCTGGTCGTCGAGCGCGGCGACCGAGTCGGCGAGCGACTCGTCGGTCTCGGCCCATTTGCGGACCGCCGCCTCGACCTTCCAGCGTCGCGGATCGGTGACGAGTGCCACCATGGCCTCGATCCGCTCGACCGGGGGCAGTGACTGGAGATCGGCCATTGCCTGTCCGCCCGTCTCCTCGACGTGTCGGCAATGGTCGGCCAGCGCGGCCATCAGTGCCGCGATGTCGGTGAAGTGCCAGTAGAAACTGCCCTTGGTGACCCCGAGACGCTCACACAGTCGCGAGATCTTGATCGCCCCCGCACCGTCGCTGATCAGCACGCCCATCGCGGCGTCGAGCCAGTCGTCGACGGTGAGACGGGATCCTCGTCGCGACGATGACTCCGGCATATTCACCTCGCTCGAACGGGTGCTTCGGCGACCTGAACCCTCACTTTAGATCACTCCTCCGCACCGGCGCAGGCCCAGCAACTTAGGTTTACCTAAAAGGTAGGGCGTACGCTGTTCGGCGAGAGGAGGCTTCATGGCCAAAGGTTCATCCACGATGACGGTGCTGCGACGCGAACAGCTGAGCCCGCATTTCATCCGACTCTATCTCGGTGGCGACGGATTCGATGACTTCCTGCCCGACGGCGACCCCGCCGAGTGGGACACCGACATGTACATCAAGCTGCTCTTCGCGCCGGAGGGTGTGACGATCCCGCCTGAGTACGACCGACGGATGCTCAGCACCCTACCGCCCGAGCAGCAGCCCGTGCTCCGGACCTACACCGTCCGCAAGATCGACACCGACAACCGCGAAATATGGGTCGACTTCGTGGTCCACGGGGACGAAGGCATCGCCGGACCGTGGTCGGCGACCGTCGAACCGGGTACCGCCGTGCAATTCTTCGGACCGGGCAGCGGCTATCGGCCCCACCCCGACGCGCCGTGGCACCTGCTCGCCGCCGACGAGGCGGGACTGCCCGCCGTCGCCGCGGCCCTCGAAGCGCTTGCACCCGATGCAGTGGCGAAGGTGGTCATCGAGGTTGCTGGGCCGCAGGACGAACTCCCGCTGTCCGCGCCCGCCGGAACCGAGATCGTCTGGGTACATCGTGGAGGTGCGGCCGGTGAGGTCGGCGACGACCTCACCGGAGACAACGCCCCGCTCATCGCGGCGGTCCGTGCCCTCGAATGGCCTGACGGCGAGCCGCACGTGTTCATCCACGGAGAGGCGCAGGCGGTCATGAAGAACCTCCGTGGCTACATCCGCAAGGAGCGGGGGGTACGGGCCGCGAACGCGTCGATCTCGGGGTACTGGCGTCGCGGACGCACCGAGGAGGGCTTCCGGGAGTGGAAGTCCGAGTTGCGAGCCCAGGAAGAGGCCACGCCGGACCAGGCCACGCAGGCGGAGTCCGCGGGGGCATCGGCCTGACCCCGGCCCGCACGGCACGATCCGGCAACGATCGGCGTGGGCGGTTGTCGATGACGACGATGACGGGTTCGGTGGCGCCATGAGTCCCGAATCGGTGGGCAGCGGTGTGCTCGACGACTTCGCCGCCTTCCTCACCTACGAGAAGGGCCACAGCGAGCACACGGTGCGGGCCTATGCCGGCGATGTGCGCGGCCTCGTGGCGTTCGCGGGCGCCCGCGGGGTGGCGATCGGCGACCTCGACCTCGCCCTGTTGCGGGCCTGGCTGGCCGAACACACCCGCCGGGGTGCGGCCCGCACGAGTGTCGCGCGTCAGGTGTCGTCGGCCAAGACCTTCTGCGCGTGGGCGACCCGAGAGGGTCTGCTCGCCTCCGATCCGTCGACGCGTTTGCAGGCACCACGGGCGCATCGGACGCTGCCCGCGGTACTGGCGCCGGCGCAGGCCGTGGCCGCCGCGGAGCACGCGGCGGCGATGCCGTCGGAGGAGGACGTCGACGACCCGATCGCCCTGCGTGACCGGCTCATCGTCGAACTGCTCTACGCGACCGGGATCCGGGTCGGTGAGCTGTGCGGCCTCGACGTCGACGACCTCGATCCGCAACGCCGTGTGCTGCGGGTGATCGGCAAGGGGGACAAGGAACGGACGGTGCCCTACGGCGAACCCGCGGCCGGGGCCGTCGACCGATGGCTGCGCGAGGGGCGCCCCGAACTCGCCGGGCCGATGTCGGGTGCGGCACTGCTGCTCGGCGTGAAGGGCGGCCGGCTCAATCAGCGCATGGCGCGAACGGTCGTCCATAGAGCCGTGGAGGCTGCCGGTGGCCCCGACATGGGTCCACACGGACTGCGGCACAGCGCAGCCACCCACCTGCTCGAGGGTGGGGCGGATCTGCGCGTCGTACAGGAATTGCTCGGCCATTCCTCGCTGGCGACGACACAGATCTACACCCACGTCAGCGTGGAACGCCTGCGTGCGGTGCACCGTCAGGCCCATCCGCGGGCGTGAGCGGACCGGTGCGAACCGGAGTGGAATCGAGAGGTTTCAGTCGTACCCGCACTCCGCCGACGAGTCCGAGGGGATTGAGATAGGTCGCGTCGTGTCCGCGTCCGCGGCGAGCACCCCAGTGCAGGCACGCCACCGCACGACAACCCGGGTGCCCGGCGACGACGGTGCCGATCAACTCCCCGCGCCGCACCCGTCGGCCCCTCTCCACCGCCGCGCGGACGGGTTCGTAGGTGGTGATGATCCCGTCGGCGTGGCGGATCGACACCACCGGTCGGCCCGCGACCTGCCCGGCGAAGGTGACCGTGCCGTCGCCGGCGGAGCGCACCGTCGCGCCCGGGGCCGCGGACAGGTCGACCCCGCGATGGCCCGGAAGCCAGCGTTTCTCCGGCGGGTCGAACCCGCGCACCGCCGTCGTCGGCGGGTCCAGCGGGAGGGCGAAGCGGGCGGTGCCGGCGCCCGCGACAGCGGGTAGCACCCACAGCAGGGCCAAGACGACCGACAGCTCGATCAGGCCGTAGAGCACGCGGTAGCGGCGAGGTGTCACAGGGATCTGACGCAGCCCGCGCCCGATCGGCTCCCCGGACGTCGGAGCCCGGGCACGCATTTTGGTTATCTGCAGGTGACCGGCGTAAACTCGCTGGCGCATCTCATCGGAATCGATGGGGTGACTTCGCGCGCCCGCGTGGTGGCCGGATCACCGTCGGTGAACACGGCCACCGAACATCGTGGTGGGCGGTCCCGAGAACTCTCGGGTCCACCTCGAGTCGGGCGCCAGGATCGGCACTGAGGTGGTGTCGATGTCAACTGCACACAAAGGATAGAGAACTCATGGCTGTCGTGACCATGAAGCAGCTGCTGGACAGCGGCGCGCACTTCGGGCATCAGACCCGCCGTTGGAACCCGAAGATGAAGCGGTTCATCTTCACCGACCGCAACGGCATCTACATCATCGACCTGCAGCAGACCCTGACCTACATCGACAAGGCGTACGAGTTCGTCAAGGAGACCGTCGCCCACGGTGGCACCGTCCTGTTCGTCGGTACCAAGAAGCAGGCGCAGGAATCCATCGCCGCCGAGGCCACCCGCGTCGGGATGCCGTACGTCAACCAGCGCTGGCTGGGCGGCATGCTCACCAACTTCTCGACCGTCCACAAGCGCCTGCAGCGCCTGAAGGAACTCGAGACCATGGAGCAGACCGGTGGTTTCGAGGGTCGCACCAAGAAGGAAATCCTCATGCTCACGCGTGAGAAGAACAAGCTCGAGCGCACCCTCGGTGGTATCCGGGATATGGCCAAGGTACCTTCCGCCATTTGGGTGGTGGACACCAACAAGGAGCACATTGCTGTCGGTGAGGCACGCAAGCTCAACATTCCGGTCATCGCCATCCTCGACACCAACTGCGATCCCGATCTCGTCGACTACCCGATCCCGGGCAACGACGACGCGATCCGCAGTGCGGCGCTGCTCACCCGGGTGGTTGCCTCCGCGGTCGCAGAGGGCGTCCAGGCTCGTGCGGGCCAGTCGGCCGACGACACCAAGCCCGAGGCAGGCGGCGGCGAACCGCTCGCCGAGTGGGAGCAGGAGTTGCTGACCCAGGCCACCGCGACCGCGGGTGCCGAGGGCGACACCACCCCGGCGTCCTGAGTCGGGACGTCCGAGTCGGGTCACACCCCGATTTGCCAGACATTCGTCAATCTCTGAAGGAGGCTCGCCAACGATGGCGAACTACACCGCTGCCGATGTGAAGCGACTTCGCGAACTCACCGGCTCTGGAATGCTGGACTGCAAGAAGGCCCTGGAGAACAACGACGGCGACTTCGACAAGGCCGTCGAGGAACTGCGCATCAAGGGCGCCAAGGACGTCGGCAAGCGCGCCGAGCGTTCCACCGCCGAAGGCCTGGTCGTGGCCAAGGGTGGCGTGATGATCGAGCTCAACTCCGAGACCGACTTCGTGGCCAAGAACGCCGAGTTCCAGGAACTCGCCGACAAGGTGCTCGACGCGGCGATCGCGGCGAAGACCAGCGACATCGACGAGCTCAAGGCTGCAGCGCTGGGTGACAGCACGGTAGCCGACGCCGTCCAGGCGCTGTCGGCGAAGATCGGGGAGAAGCTCGAACTGCGTCGCGTCGCGGCCTACGACGGCCCGGTCGCGGTCTACCTGCACAAGCGTGCCTCGGATCTCCCGCCCGCCGTCGGCGTCCTGGTGTCCTACACCGGTGAGGGCGACGAGGCCGCGGAGGCCGCTCGCGGTGCCGCGATGCAGGTCGCGGCACTCAAGGCGCGTTACGCCACCCGTGACGAGGTTCCGGCCGACGTCGTGGACAACGAGCGTCGTATCGCCGAGGAGACCGCCAAGGCCGAGGGCAAGCCGGAGAAGGCGCTGCCGAAGATCGTTGAGGGCCGCGTGAACGGCTTCTACAAGGATGTCGTGCTGCTCGACCAGCCGTCGGTGCAGGACTCCAAGAAGACCGTCAAGGCACTGCTCGACGAGGCCGGCGTCACCGTCAACGGTTTCGCCCGCTTCGAGGTCGGCCAGTCCTGACCTGAAACACGCCGAACGACCCCGTGTCACCCCCAGGGTGGCGCGGGGTCGTTTCGCGTTGGACCTAAGATGGGTCCGAATGTTCGTCGCGACCGGTTGATCCACCAGTCCACCAGTCCACCAGTGAGGAAGTTGATGAGCGAAACTCCCGAGGCCGGGGATACGTCACGCCACGGATACCACCGCGTGCTGCTCAAGCTCGGCGGTGAAATGTTCGGTGGTGGCGGAGTGGGGCTCGACCCCGACGTCGTCGGCACGGTCGCCGACCAGATCGCCGAGGTGGTCGCCACGGGTGTGCAGGTCGCGGTCGTCATCGGCGGCGGCAACTTCTTCCGCGGCGCCGAGCTGCAGCAGCGGGGCCTGGACCGGTCGCGGTCGGACTACATGGGGATGCTCGGCACGGTGATGAATTGCCTGGCGTTGCAGGACTTCCTGGAGAAGCGCGGTGTCACCACCCGGGTGCAGACCGCCATCACCATGGGGCAGGTCGCCGAACCCTACCTGCCACTGCGGGCGCAGCGTCACCTCGAGAAGGGGCGGGTGGTCATCTTCGGTGCCGGTATGGGAATGCCGTATTTCTCCACCGACACCACCGCCGCGCAGCGCGCCCTCGAGATCAAGGCCGAGGTGGTTCTGATGGCCAAGGCCGTGGACGGGGTCTACGACGCCGACCCGAGGCTCGACCCGACCGCGACCATGTTCCGCGAGATCACCCACCGCGAGGTCCTCGACAAGGAGCTCAAGGTTGCCGACGCGACCGCGTTCAGCCTGTGTATGGACAACAAGATGCCGATCCTGGTGTTCAATTTGCTGGAAGAGGGAAACATCGCCCGCGCCGTCGCCGGCGAACAGATCGGCACGCTGGTGGCGACCTGAGTTCGACCCGGTCACCGACACCCGCACCGACCCACACCACCCGAAGCCTCACCGAGAAGAAGTAGGACGACGATGATCGACGAAGCGCTCCTGGACGCCGAAGAGAAGATGGAGAAGGCGGTCAATGTCGCCAAGGAGGACATGGGCGCGATCCGTACGGGACGCGCCAACCCGGCCATGTTCAACAAGGTCCACATCGAGTACTACGGTGCCATCACCCCGATCACCCAGGTCGCCAGCATCACCACACCAGAGGCACGCCTCGTGGTGATCAAGCCGTATGAGGCCTCGACGCTGCAGGCGATCGAGAAGGCCATCCGCAACTCCGATCTCGGGGTGAACCCCACCAACGACGGCACCATCATCCGGGTCGCGGTCCCGCAGCTCACCGAGGACCGCCGCAAGGAGCTCGTCAAGCAGGCCAAGAGCAAGGGCGAGGACGCCAAGGTGGCGATCCGCAACGTCCGGCGCAAGGCCGTCGACGAACTCAAGCGCATTCAGAAGGACGGCGAGGCCGGCGAGGACGACGTGGTCCGCGCGGAGAAGGACCTCGACAAGACCACGGCCGGGTACGTCTCTCAGGTCGACGAACTGGTCAAGCACAAAGAGAACGAATTGCTCGAAGTGTGAGCGCGGACTCGTCTGGCGCGGCTATACCGGAACCGATGGCCACCGAATCGTCCGCGAACACCCCGCGCCCCGACGGGCGCGGCGCCCGGACACCCGCCACCAACTCGACACCGGGCAGCAGCGAGCCATCCGGGAAGAAGAAGTCGCGCGCCGGACGCGATCTGCCCGCAGCCATCGGGGTCGGGGTGACACTCGGCGCGACGATCATCGCGATCCTGCTGTTCGCACCGAAGCTGTGGTACGTCCTCGTCGCCGCCGCGTTCGCGATCGCGACCTGGGAGGTCACCAAACGCCTGCGCACCGGGGGCTACCGGGTGGCATTGTGGCCCCTGTTGATCGGCGGACAGGCGATCATCTGGTCCAGCTGGCCCTGGGGATCGACCGGTGTGCTCACCGCGTTCGTCGCAACGGTGCTGGTGCTGATGGTGTGGATGCTGCTGGCGCAGGGCATCAATCACGCGCCCGAGAACTACGTGCGCAACCTCGCGGCCAGTGTCTTCGTGCTCGCCTGGCTCCCGTTGCTCGCCTCCTTCGGCGTGCAGCTGGTCATGCAGGACAACGGTGCGGCCCGGGTCGCGACACTGATGATCGTCGTGGTCTGCTCCGATGTCGGCGGGTACGCGGCCGGTGTCCTGTTCGGCAAGCATCACATGGCGCCGGCGATCAGCCCGAAGAAGTCGTGGGAGGGGATGGCGGGGTCGCTCGTCGTCGGGACCACCGGCGCGATCTGTTCGGTGCTGTTTCTCCTCGACACCCACTGGTGGGTCGGCGCCATCCTGGGGCCGGTGCTCGTCGTCTGCGCCACGCTCGGCGACCTCGTCGAATCCCAGGTCAAACGCGACCTCGGCATCAAGGACATGGGCACGCTGCTCCCCGGTCACGGGGGCATCATGGATCGGCTCGACTCACTGCTGCCGTCGGCCTTCATCGTGTGGGCGGTGCTCACCGCGCTACTGTGAGCGCCCCGACGTTCACAAGCTCCCCAAGAGTTGCAGCTAGCGCTTGGCCTTCTTCAGCGCCCGGTTGAGCTGGAACATCCGCGCCCCACCGATCAGCGCGGTGATCAGTGCACCCGCGATCGCCGCGATCAACAGACTCACGCCGACCGGGAGGTTGACCTCCCAGAAGAGCAGCGTGATCTGCTGGGAACCGAGATTCTGCAGGATGAACACCAGCAGCAGGATCGTGATGATGGCCCCGACCACCAGACCGATGAACATGGCCCGAGTGCGGGTGTGCTCGACATCCTTGGCCTTCGTCCGCACACTGTTGCGCTCAGCCAGCAACGCCTGGTTCTCCCGATCGAGGCCATCGTAGTCGGCGGGATCGACCGGCAGCTGCCCGGCCGGCGGCTCCTGCTGCGGATCGGGTGTGCTCATATACCCATCATGACATGCGACAATGGCGGCATGTCGTCATTGCCGCTCGTGTTCGACGCGCCTCGGCGCGGTCGCCCACCGACCCATTTCGCCGACCTCGATGCCGACGCCCGGGTGGCCGCACTCGCCGAGATCGGGCTGCCGAGATTCCGGGTGAACCAGCTCGCGCGCCAGTACTTCGGTCGTCTGAACGGCGACGTCGCGGAGATGACCGACCTGCCGGCGTCGGCCCGTGACGCGGTGGGCGAGCGACTGTTCCCCGCGCTGCTCACGCCAGTGCGGCAGATCTCCTGCGATTCGGGGGATACCCGCAAGACGTTGTGGCGGCTCCACGACGGCACGCTTCTGGAGAGCGTGCTGATGCGCTACTCCGACCGCAATACGCTGTGCATCTCCAGTCAGGCGGGCTGCGGGATGGCCTGTCCGTTCTGCGCGACCGGTCAGGGTGGGCTCGACCGCAACCTGTCGACCGCGGAGATCGTCGACCAGGTGCGGGCGGCCGCACGCACCTTGCGCGACGGTGAGTTGGGCGAACCCGGGCGGCTGTCGAATGTGGTGTTCATGGGGATGGGTGAGCCGTTGGCCAACTACAAGCGGGTGGTCAGCGCGGTCCGTCAGATCACCGCTCCGGTGCCCGATGGGCTCGGCATCTCGGCGCGTTCGGTGACCGTGTCGACCGTGGGTCTGGCCCCGTCGATCCGTCGCCTGGCCGACGAAGGGCTCTCGGTCACCCTCGCGGTGTCGCTGCACACCCCCGACGACGAACTCCGCGACACGCTGGTGCCGGTGAACAACCGGTGGTCGGTGTCGGAAGTCCTCGAGGCGGCGCGCTACTACGCCGACACCACCGGCCGCCGCGTGTCCATCGAATACGCGCTGATCCGGGACGTCAACGACCAGCCGTGGCGGGCGGATCTGTTGGGGCGCAAGCTCCACCAGGCGCTCGGTCCGCTGGTGCACGTCAATCTGATCCCGCTCAACCCGACCCCCGGATCGGAATGGGACGCCAGTCCCAAACCGGTGGAACGGGAGTTCGTGCGGCGCGTGCGCGAACAGGGCGTGTCCTGCACTGTCCGTGACACCCGCGGACAGGAGATCGCGGCCGCCTGCGGTCAGCTCGCGGCCGAGGAGCGGTGACACCCGGTCGATGCCGGGGCGTTAGGGTGGCTAGCTCTGCCAACGCCCGCGATGGCCGACGGTGGCGCGGATGATGAAACCCGCAAGCATGGCTGCTATCACGACCAGCCAGACGTCCTCGACGTGACCGGTGTGGTTACCGATCGTCATCGCCAACAGGGCGAACACGCAGAACCAGCCGGCGATCATGAAGGACTTGCGAGCCTGCCCGTGCCAGCCGAAACGTGCCGAAGGAGCCTCGGCGGGTTCATGCTTCCAACCGGTGTCGACGGGCTCAACCTCGGTGCTTGCCACGGCGGCTCCTCACTGCACGGTCAGATCTGACGGACACGGCGTCAGAAGTCTGACAATCGGTAGTAGTTCATCGAACAGCATAGCGGTAGGCGCCGGGCGGGTGTGCGGTGCCACCACGCACCGAGACGGGGCAAATGACAGAATGCCTGCCATGTCCGAGATCGCGCACAAGAGCCTGGCCGACTACCGATCCGAGAACTACCCGCGCGACATGGTCGGCTACGGTGCGACACCCCCGGACCCGAAATGGCCGGGCGGTGCGAAGATCGCCGTGCAGTTCGTTCTCAATTACGAAGAGGGTTCGGAGAACAACGTTCTCGAGAACGACCGCGGCAGCGAGACCTTCCTCTCGGAGATGATCGGCGCCCAGGCCTTTCCGAACCGACACATGAGCATGGAGTCGCTCTACGAGTACGGATCGCGGGCCGGGGTCTGGCGGATCCTGCGCACCTTCTCCCGGCGTGACCTCCCGCTCACCATCTTCGCCGTCGCACAGGCGATGGCACGCAACCCCGAGGCCGCCGCAGCGTTCGTCGAGCGTGGCGACGAGATCGCCTGCCACGGCTACCGGTGGCTGAATTACCAGCTGGTCGACGAGGCGGTCGAACGCGAGCACATGCAGGCGGGTATCGACCTGCTGACCGAGATCACCGGCAGCCGGCCGCTCGGGTGGTACACCGGTCGCGACTCACCGAACACGCGGCGCCTCGTCGTCGAACAGGGCGGGTTCGTCTACGACTCCGACAGCTACGCCGACGATCTGCCGTACTGGGTGAAGGTGTCCCGCGGTGAGGAACGCGTCGATCACCTCGTCGTCCCGTACACGCTGGACACCAACGACATGCGGTTCGCCTCGCCGGGAGGGTTCCCCAGCGGCGAACAGTTCTTCGCTCACCTGCGCGACTCCTTCGACGTCCTCTACGCCGAGGGCGCGGCCAGTGCGCCCAAGATGCTGTCGGTCGGGCTGCACTGCCGTCTGGTCGGCCGACCCGCGCGGCTGGCCGCGTTGGAACGGTTCCTCGACCACATCCAGTCCCACGACGGGGTGTGGATCACCCGACGTATCGATATCGCCGAACACTGGCGCACGGTGCATCCTGCGACGCCGTAGTCGGTCTGTCGTCGACATTGGGTGCCGACCTGTCGCGCGGATTTGGGGCTCACTCGTCGTTGACGGGACAATGATGCGGTGACGACGCGCGTACTCATCCTCGGCTCGACCGGGTCCATCGGTGTCCAGGCACTCGAGGTCGTCGCCGAACACCCCGAGTTGTTCTCGGTGGTGGGCCTCGGCGCCGGCGGTGGGCAACTCGATCTTCTGCGGGATCAGGCCAAGGCCTTCCGGATCCCGCCCGATGCTCTCGCGGTCGCCGACGCCGACGCCGCCCGGCGACTCTCCGACGACCTCGGGGGCCCGGTCCTCGGCGGACCGGATGCGATGTGCGATCTGATCGATGCCGTGCCCGCCGACGTGGTGCTCAACGCGGTGGTCGGGTCGATCGGGCTGCGGCCGAGCCTCGCGGCGCTGCGGTCCGGCGCGCGTCTGGCGCTCGCGAACAAGGAGTCGCTGGTCGCCGGGGGATCGCTGGTCCTCGACGCCGCCGCACCCGGCCAGATCGTGCCCGTCGACTCCGAACACTCCGCGATCGCTCAGTGTCTGCGCGCGGGCACCGACGACGAGGTCGACCGTCTGATCCTGACCGCGTCGGGCGGTCCGTTCCGCGGGTGGACCCGCGAGGCCCTCGACGACGTGACACCCGAACAGGCGGGTCGCCATCCCACCTGGTCGATGGGACCGCTGATCACCCTCAACTCGGCCACGCTGGTGAACAAGGCCCTCGAGGTCATCGAGGCGCACCTGCTGTTCGGCATCGACTACGACCGCATCGACGTCACCGTGCACCCGCAGTCGATCGTGCATTCGATGGTGACCTTCGTCGACGGCGCCACCATCGCCAAGGCCTCGCCGCCGTCGATGAAGCTCCCGATCGCGCTGGCGCTCGGCTGGCCCGACCGGGTGCCGGGCTCGTCGCTCGCCTGTGATTTCTCGACCGCCTCGGCATGGACCTTCGAACCCGTCGACAACGCGGTCTTCCCTGCCATCGACCTGGCGCGTGAGGCCGGCCGCGGCGGCGGATCGCTGACCGCGGTCTACAACGCGGCCAACGAGGCGGCCGCCGCGGGCTTCTTCGCCGGTGCCATCCGGTTCCCCCGCATCGTCGAGATCATCCGCGAGGTGCTCGCCGGAGCCGATCAGTGGCGTGCCCGGCCAGGTACTGTGGAAGAGGTTCTGGCCGCCGACGCGTGGGCGCGGGACCGCGCGGCGAGTCTGGTCGCGGCATACGCGGATGGAGTGAGTCAGTGAGTTTTGCGCTGGGGGTGGCGCTTTTCGCCGCGGCGCTGTTGTTGTCGGTGGCCTGGCACGAATTGGGTCACATGTGGGCGGCGCAGGCAACCGGGATGAAGGTGCGCCGCTACTTCGTCGGATTCGGTCCGACGGCGTGGTCGACGCGTCGCGGTGAGACCGAATACGGTCTCAAGTGGCTGCCGCTGGGCGGATTCTGCGACATCGCGGGTATGACCCCGCACGAGGAGCTGACCGCCGCCGAACGCGAACGCGCGATGTACCGGCAGTCCGCCTGGAAGCGTCTCGTCGTGCTGTTCGCCGGGCCCGCGCAGAACTTCATCCTCGGGTTCCTCCTCGTCATCGTCCTCGCCGTCGGCTGGGGTCTGCCCAACCTCAACGGTGAGGCGAAGGTCTATGTCGACCGCCTCACCTGTGTGGCCCCGACGACCGACGCCCAGGGCACGCCCGTGGACTGCACCGGTGTCGGACCCGCCGAGCAGGCCGGGCTCGAGCCCGGCGACCAGGTCGTCGCGATCAACGGTCACGAGGTGAAAAACGCCGAGGACCTGGTGCTGACCACCTGGGAGATCCAGGGCACCGCCGACGTCGAGGTCCTCCGCGACGGCGCGACGATGCATTTCGCGGTCCCGGTGACCCAGGTGCAGCGCATGAAGAAGGAGTCCGACGGCTCGCTCGTCCCGGTCACCGTCAGCGCCATCGGCATCGGACTCTCGCAGGACGGCATCACCCACTACAACGTGGTCACCGCGATCCCGGCGTCGATCGGGTTCACCGGTGACCTGCTCGGCGCGACCTGGGATGCGCTGCTCTCGTTGCCGTCGAAGGTCGGTGCGTTGTGGACCGCGGTCACGGGAGGTGAACGCAGCGCGGACACCCCGGTCAGCGTGTACGGCGCATCGGTGATCGGCGGGCAGGCCGCCGAACGCGGCGCCTGGAGCATGTTCATCGGCCTGCTGATCAGCGTGAACCTCTTCCTCGGGTTCTTCAATCTGATCCCGCTGCTCCCGCTCGACGGCGGCCACATGGCCATCGTCTTCTACGAGAAGATCCGCAACGCGGTGCGTCGCCGGTTCGGGCGCACGGCCGCCGGCCCGGTCGACTACCTCAAGCTCATGCCCATCACCTACGCGGTGGTGGTGGTGCTCGGCGGCTTCATGGTGCTCACGCTGACCGCCGACATCGTCAATCCCATCCAGATCTTCTGACCGTCAACCACCAGGCATTCGAGGTGAACGAGATGAACGCCCCAGCAACATCGGAGACCGGCGGCGGTGTGACGCTCGGCATGCCGTCGGGACCACCGCCGGTCCTCGCGCCGCGCCGAAAGACCCGCCAGATCCAGGTCGGCCGGGTCGGGGTCGGCAGCGACCACCCGATCTCGGTGCAGTCGATGACCACCACCAAGACCCATGATGTCAACGCGACGCTGCAGCAGATCGCCGAACTGACCGCGTCGGGTTGCGACATCGTGCGGGTCGCCTGCCCGCGGCAGGAGGACGCCGACGCGCTGTCGACCATCGCCGAGCACTCGCAGATCCCGGTGATCGCCGACATCCATTTCCAGCCGCGCTACATCTTCGCCGCTATCGACGCCGGCTGTGCGGCGGTGCGTGTCAACCCCGGCAACATCAAGGAGTTCGACGGCCGGGTGAAGGAGGTCGCGCACGCCGCATCCGCGGCCGGCGTCCCTATCCGGATCGGCGTCAACGCCGGGTCGCTGGACCCGCGTCTACTCAAGAAGTACGGAAAGGCGACCCCGGAGGCGCTCGTCGAATCGGCGCTGTGGGAGGCGAGCCTGTTCGAGGAACACGGCTTCGGCGACATCAAGATCTCGGTCAAGCACAACGATCCGGTGATCATGGTGGAGGCCTACCGCCAGCTCGCGGCCCAGTGCGACTACCCGCTGCATCTCGGAGTGACCGAGGCGGGCCCGGCATTCCAGGGCACCATCAAGTCGGCGGTCGCGTTCGGCGCGCTGCTCTCCGACGGTATCGGCGACACCATCCGGGTGTCGTTGTCGGCGCCGCCGGCCGAGGAGGTCAAGGTCGGTGACCAGATCCTGCAGTCGCTGAATCTGCGACCCCGCAAACTCGAGATCGTGTCGTGTCCGTCCTGCGGGCGCGCGCAGGTCGACGTCTACAAGCTGGCCGACGAGGTCACCGCAGGCCTCGAGGGTCTCGATGTGCCGCTGCGGGTGGCGGTGATGGGATGCGTCGTCAACGGTCCGGGGGAGGCCCGCGAGGCCGATCTCGGTGTCGCGTCGGGCAACGGCAAGGGCCAGATCTTCGTCAAGGGCGAGGTCATCAAGACCGTGCCGGAGTCGGCGATCGTCGAGACGTTGATCGAGGAAGCGCTGCGGATAGCGGGTGAGTCGGGTGACACTGATGGGGACACTCAGGTGGGTTCACCTGTCGTGACGGTCGGCTGACCGTCGTCGGCGAGTGGCCCGACGAGGGCCGACCCGCCAGGCCGCAGGTCGTGACCTGCATGACCAGTTCAGAGGAGCGGTGGTGCTGAAGCTTCTGGGTGACCGGCCGTTGGGCGCGCGCGACGCGCCGGCCGTCGAACGCGCCATGGCGTCCGATCCGGTGGCCATGTGCATGGTCGCCGCCCGCCTCGAATCCCACGGCATCAACCCACGACTGCTCGGCGGCGAACTGTGGACCGTCGACAGCCCCACCACATCGCTGTGTTTCTCCGGCGCCAACCTCATCCCGTTGCTCGGCTCGACGAGCGACATGGAGAGTTTTGCGGACCGTGCCTCGTCCTCGCCACGGATCTGCTCGTCGATCGTCGGCCGGGCGGAGTTCGTGATGCCGTTCTGGGACCGCATCCAACCGTCATGGGGGCCCGCGCGTGAGATCCGCGACTCCCAGCCGTTGCTGGCGTTGACCGGGCCGCCGGCGGTGGCACCGGATCCGCGGGTGCGACTGGTGACCCTCGACGACCTCGACGCCTATGTACCCGCGGCGATCGACATGTTCGTCGGTGAGGTCGGGGTGGACCCGTGTGCCGGGGACGGGGGTCGTTCGTATCGTCGGCGCCTGTCGTCGTTGGTCACCGCGCACCGTGTCTTCGCCCGATTCGACGGCGGCGAGGTCGTGTTCAAGGCCGAAATCGGTTCGCTGTCCCGCCGTGTCGGCCAGATCCAGGGGGTCTGGGTGGCGCCGCATCGTCGGGGCGAGGGCCTCGGCGCGGGCGGCACCGCTGCCGTCGCCGCGGCGATCATCGCGCACGGTCGCATGCCGAGCCTTTACGTCAACAGTTTCAACCTGCCCGCGCGGGAGGTCTACCGGCAGATCGGGTTCACCCAGGTCGGCACGTTCTCGACCGTTCTCATCGACTGAGCCGCGAAAAACGTAGGCATTCTGACATTCCACGCGCGTGGCGCAACGGAATCGGGATCACGTCGCCATAAGATCGCAACTGATGTTGCAGATGAGACGGCGTGTGATCAACGTGGCGTGTGTGTCGGTGAGTGCTGCCGTGGCGCTGACGGTGGCGGGATGCGCCACCACCGACGACGGTCCGCGTCAGGCGGTCGAACAGTTCCTCGCTGCCTACACCGCGCGCGACATCGCCGCCGCGGCCGATCTCACCGACAACCCCGACCGGGCCCGGACCGAACTAGACGCCGCGTGGGAGGGCCTCGGGGCCGACGATCTCACCGCGAGCACCGGCAAGGTGCAGGTGACCGGTGACACCGCCGACATCGAGGTCGCCTACCACTGGGGCCTGCCGCAGGAACGCGTCTGGGACTATCCGGCCCACGTAAAACTCGCCCGGTCCGACAAGGGCTGGTCGGTGCGCTGGACCTCGACCGACATCCATCCGGATCTCGGTGCCAACCAACGGCTTTCGTTCCGGACCGTGCAGGCGCCGCGGGCCACCGTGAACGAGTCGGACGGTTCCAAGGTCCTCGTCAACGGTTCGATGATCGGGATCAACTTCGATGCGCGGCAGGCCGCCGAGAACGGTTCGGTGGTCGATTCGGTGACGCGTCTGGTGTCGGTGCTGCGCCCGTTCGCCCCGGGACTCGACGCGCAGAAGATCGCCGAGGAGTCGACCGCGAACGATCAGCAATACCCGATCACGCGGTTGTCGGAGCGCGACTTCGACCGGCTCCGTGACCAATTGGCCATCCCCGGCGTCGTCCACAACGTCCAGGCGGAACTTGTCGCAAAGGACCGGGATTTCGCTCCCGCATTGCTGACCGAGGTCAAGAAGGTCGTCGACGGAGAGATGGACGGGCGCGTCGGATGGCGGGTCGTGACCGTCAACCCCAACGGACTCGACGCGGACGTGCTCGTCGACGAGGCTCCCGAACCCGCGCCCGCGATCTCGCTGAGCCTGTCGCGGCGCGTGCAGAACGCCGCGCAGCGCGCCGTCGACGCCACCAACCGATTCCAGATCGCCATGGTGGTGATCCAGCCATCGACCGGCCACATCCTCGCGATCGCACAGAACCGCGCGGCCGACCGGCAGGGCCCGATCGCGACCAGCGGTCTCTACCCGCCGGGTTCGACCTTCAAGATGGTGACGGCAGCCGCCGCGATCAGCCGCAACCTGGCTCATCCGGGCTCGATCGTGCCGTGTCCCGGCGAGATCGAGATCGGACCCCGACGCATTCCCAACTACGACAGGTTCTCCCTCGGCCCGGTGCCGATGCTGCAGGCGTTCGCCAGTTCGTGCAACACCACCTTCGCTCATCTCGCGAGCAAAATGGGGCCGTCGGATCTGGCTCACACCGCCGCCGCGATGGGCATCGGTCAGCAGTACGAGATCGCGGGTCTCGATGCGGTGTCGGGTTCGGTGCCGATCGAACCGGCACTCGTGGCGCGCAGCGAGGACGGGTTCGGCCAGGGCAAGGTTCTGGTGAGCCCGTTGGGTCTGGCGCTGGTGGCCGCGACCGTGGCCCACAACGGCAAGGCCCCGGTGCCGCAGCTGATCCTGGGTCGGCCGACGAAGGTCGAAGGGCCGAGGCCGACCCTGGCGCCCGGAGTGGCGGCGGAACTGCGGCCGATGATGCGCGCGGTGGTCACCCAGGGTACGGGCACCGTCATCGCCTCGATGGGAGATGTTCTCGGCAAGACCGGTGAGGCGGAGTTCGACGGCGGTTCGCACGCCTGGTTCGCGGGGTATCGCGGCGATCTGGCCTTCGCGACGCTGGTCGTGCGGGGTGGCGACTCGAACAACGCGGTCGGGGTGACCCGAGACTTCTTCTCGTTCCTGCCACCCGGCTACGCGACCGGCGCCCGCTCCTGAGCATTCCCGCGACTCGAGGCGTAGCGCTGACGCGGGTGCCGAGGGCGCCGTGTGGACCGGCGTGACGCGGGCGCGGCACCTGTGCTCTGCCACGTCTGGATAAGCTTGGCTGCATGACTGTTCGCGCTGCCTTGCGGCCCGGCACCATCTCGCCGACCCGCCCGGTCCCGGATTCCATCGAGCGCCCCGAGTACGCGTGGAAACCGACGGTGCACGAGGGACACGAGCCCTGGGTGCAGACGCCGGAGACCATCGAGAAGGTTCGTGTCGCCGGCAAGATCGCGGCCAACGCGCTCGCCGAGGCCGGGAAGGCCGTCGCCCCCGGGGTGACCACCGACGAACTCGACCGGATCGCCCACGAGTACATGGTCGACCACGGCGCCTACCCGTCGACACTGGGCTACAAGGGGTTCCCGAAGTCCTGCTGCACCTCGTTGAACGAGGTCATCTGCCACGGCATCCCGGACTCGACGGTGATCGAGGACGGGGACATCGTCAACATCGACGTGACCGCTTACATCGACGGCGCGCACGGCGACACCAACGCGACGTTCCTCGCGGGCGACGTGTCCGCGGAGGTCGCCGATCTGGTCGAGCGCACCCGGATCGCGACCGAGCGGGCGATCAAGGCGGTCAAACCCGGACGCGAACTCAACGTTATCGGCCGGGTCATCGAGTCCTATGCGAACCGGTTCGGTTACCACGTCGTCCGTGACTTCACCGGCCACGGCATCGGTGAGACGTTTCACAACGGCCTGGTGGTCCTGCACTACGACCAGCCCGACGTCGACACCGTCATCGAGCCCGGGATGGTCTTCACCATCGAACCGATGATCAACCTCGGCGGCCTCGGATATGAGATCTGGGAGGACGGCTGGACGGTGGTGACCACCGACAAGAAGTGGACCGCCCAGTTCGAACACACCCTGGTGGTGACCGAGGACGGGGCGGAGATCCTGACCTTGCCCGACGCGTGAAACGGCGCGCGTGAAGGGGGCGTTGCTCGTCGGCGGGACCAGTTCCGATGCCGGGAAGAGTCTCGTCGTCGCCGGGTTGTGCCGACTGTTCGTGCGGCAGGGAATCCGGGTGGCGCCGTTCAAGGCGCAGAACATGTCGAACAACTCGGTGGTCACCCTCGACGGCGGGGAGATCGGTCGCGCGCAGGCACTGCAGGCCTACGCCTGCGGGCTCGCGCCGTCGACCCGCTTCAATCCGGTGCTGCTCAAGCCGGGCAGCGACCGCCGCTCCCACGTCGTGGTGCGAGGGCGTCCCGCCGGCGACGTCGGGGCACGCGACTACCACCGCCGGCGCAGCGATCTGGCCGCGATCGTGGCCGGCGAGTTGTCGTCGCTGCGCAACGATTTCGACGTCGTGATCTGCGAGGGCGCCGGTTCGGTCGCCGAGATCAATCTGCGGGCCACCGACATCGCCAACATGGGCCTCGCACAGGCGGCCGGGATGCCGGTACTCCTGGTCACCGACATCGACCGGGGTGGTTCGCTGGCGCATCTGTTCGGGACGACGGCGGTGCTCGACGCCGACGATCAGCGCCTGATCGCCGGATACGTGATCAACAAGTTCCGCGGCGACCCGTCGATCCTGGCGCCCGGCCTCCATCGGCTCCGGGAACTCACCGGGCGGACCACACTCGGTGTCCTCCCGTTCCGCTCCGATCTGTGGATCGACGCGGAGGATTCGCTCGCCGTGCCCGTCGGTCGGCGGGTGGGCCCACCTGATGCCGGGTCGGCCGGTGACGTATCGGCGCGGCTGACCGTGGCGGCGGTCCGGCTCCCACGCGTGTCGAACACGACCGACGTCGAGGCGCTGGCCTGCGAACCGGGCGTCGACGTCACCTGGGTCGACGATCCGGGCAGCGTCCTCGCCGCCGACCTCGCGGTCCTGCCCGGCACCCGCGCCACCGTCTCGGACCTGGGCTGGCTGCGGGAGCGTGGCATCGACGGTGCGCTTGCCGCCCGGGCCCGGCGCGGACTGCCGGTGCTCGGTATCTGCGGCGGTTTCCAGATGCTCGGCACCCGCATCGACGACCCGGTCGAGTCGCGTCTCGGGCCGGTCGACGGACTCGGTCTGCTCGACGTCGAGTTCGCATTCGATGACCACAAGATCCTGCGTCAGGTCACCGGGACCGCTGCGGGTCATTCGATCGGCGGATACGAGATCCACCATGGCCGGGTGGCTTCGTCGGGCGTTCCGGGCTGGATCACCGATGCCGTCCACGGCGAGGAGGGCGCGGTGCGCGGCCCGGTGCGCGGGACCCACTGGCACGGCCTGATGGCCGCCGACGAGTTCCGGCGCGACTTCCTGCGCACGGTCGCCGACGAGGCCGGGAAGAGGGCTTTCACGGTTGCGACCGACACCGTGGTGGACCGGATTCGCACCGCCCAGGTCGATCTGATCGCCGATCTGCTCGAGGCCCACCTCGACATGACCGCTCTGGCCACCATCGTCGAGCGAGGGCCCGATCCGGACCTGCCCGTCATCGCCCACCGTCTGTCCTGACCCGCGGAGACGTCGGAATGTGCCGATCTCGCATATTCTGTGCCGGTGGACATGCAACAGCACACGGTGAAGGTGGGTGAGCTCACCTTCGATGCCCGGACAGGCGGGCCTGAGGGGGGGAAATGGGTGCTGCTCTTGCACGGTTTCCCGGTGAACAGCTCGTGCTACGACGCGGTGCTGCCGAGGCTTCATGAAAGTGGTCTGCGCACAGTCGTTTTCGATCAGCGTGGCTACAGCGCGGGGGCGCGACCGGAGTCGGTGGACGACTACCGGCTGAATTGCCTGGTCGCTGATGCGCTCGGGGTTCTCGACGCGCTCGGTGTGCAGTACGCGATGCTGGTGGGACACGACTGGGGCGGGATCGTCGCATGGCATCTGGCCGGGAAGCATCCGGATCGGTTCACCGGCCTGGTGGCGGCCAGCACGGGGCACCCGTCGGCGATGCGCGACGCGCTGGCGATGGGGGACCAGCGCGAGAAATCCATCTACATCAAGGATTTCATCGCCGAGGGAGCGGAGAAGAAACTGCTGGCCAAGAGCGGTGCGGTGCTGCGAGAGGCCGGGGTGAGTGCCGAGGAACTCAAGCCGCTGACCAAGCGCGGGGCATTGACCGGGCCGCTCAACTGGTACCGGGCCAACTTCACCGGCGACATCGCCGAGAAGCTGGCGTGCCCTGCGGTGGAGATCCCGACGACCCTGCTCTGGGGCAACGAGGACGATACGCTCGGTCGTGAGCAGGCCCAGCTCAGCAGTCGATACGTCTACTCGGACTTCCGGTTCTGCGAGCTCGCCGGTGTGGGGCACTGGATCCCCCAGCAGGCGAGTGCCGCGCTGGCATCGGAGATCGCGCTCCGTTCGGCGGTGTTCTGATCGTTCGGGGCCCCGTGGCCAGTTGACCTACCTGAAAGTGAGGTAGGTCACATCACCGGTTACGTAGTGCCGGCCGGGGAACAGGAGTAGTCCGCTACGCGTGTCATCGTGGCCCTGCACCACGAGCATAGGGTGCATGGCGAAGGGACATCGGAGTAGTACTGGCGTGGCCGCATGGTTCACGCTGGCGGCCGCGGCGGCGGTAGCGATCCTGGTGCTCGCCGGATGCACCAAGGACGTCGCACCCGAGACGAGTGCGGTCACCCTCGAGGCGGCGACGTCCGCGGGAGATTCCCCGTGGACGCAATCGATCGCAGAACCGGTCGATCCGTCGAAGGTCGTCACCCTCGACGCGAAGGTCACCGGGCCGGCCGGACAGGGGACGACCGCCGACGGCGTGACGGTCGGTCTGTACGGCGGCTCGACCCAGCTGACGATCTGCAACAAGACCAAGCTCGTCGCCTTCCTGGAGTCGGAGCCCGACAAGGCCGATGCCTGGCGCAACGTCCTCGGTGTCGGTGACATCCCCGACTATGTGGCGACGCTGAGGCCGGTCGTGCTGATGCAGGACACCCTGGTCACCGACCACGGGTTCGAGGACGGACACTCGACGGCGTTCGACGCCCTGCTCCAGTCGGGAACCGCCATCCTGGTCGACCCCAAGTGGGTGCCACGGGTCCGGTGTGCCAGCGGCAGTCCGCTGACACCGGCCGACGTGTCCCTCGGCGACACCACCTACACCGGCGACCAGTGGACGGGCTGGCAGGAACACAAGGTGGTGCTGCCGCCGCACACGACCAGCGAGACGCCGAGCACAACGGTGACGACCTCGGAAACCTCGGAACCCGTGTCGCCGTCGCAGCCGGTCGTGTCCTGCGACCCCGGGCCGTGTCCTCCGTCGCAGTCGGCCGGCGTCGACTCCTCCGCACCGAACGGCGAGGGGACCGACGGTGGGGGACAACAGGACGGCACCGGCGACCAGGGCACCGGTGGTGGCCAGGAGGCGCCAGGGACCGGTGACGGGGCAGGCACACAGCCGGATACGGGCGGCGACGGCCAGAGCAACACCGGTGGCACCGAAGGTCAGGGCCAGGCCGGCCAGGGTGGGGATCTGGGTGGTGCACCGGCCGGTGCGTCCGTCCCCGCACAAGAGGTCGTCACCGATGTCGTCGTCCCCTCGTCGGTCCCCGTCCAGTGACCCAGTGACTCAATGACTCAGGGACTCAGGGAACGAGACATCATGTCATCACCACTCCCACCGCGACGTCGCGGTATCCGAGGCGGCGCAGCCGTTGTCGCCACAGTCGTCGGGGCGTCGGCGGCTCTGTGGGCCGCCCCGGCCGGAGCGGCGCCCGTACCGACCGATTCGCCGGCCACCCGGGCTGCGGCCGTGATTCGTCCGGCCGTGGTCTATCTGGAAAGTGCCATACCGGGCTCGGTGACCACCCGCTGCAGCGGCTTCGTCGTGAACCCCGATGGCTATATCGCGACGGCCGGCCACTGTGTCGACCCGCAGCACCTGACCGGAGACGACACCACCGCCGCGTCGAGCAATCAGATACTCGACGAGATCGCCACGACCGGCCTGGAGGTCTCCGTGCTGTTGCCCGACCCCGCGGGCGATGCCGTGAAACCCGTCGCCGCCCGGGTGGTGGATGTCCGGTCGCTGCGCCAGGGAGATCTCGCGTTGCTGAAAGTGGCGCGGACGAATCTGCCGTCGTCGGAGTTGTCGGCCACCCGGCCCGAGATCGCGCAGCCCGTCCAGGCGATCGGCTATCCGGTCGACACCGAAACCGACGCCGAAATCGACTTCGCCAACCTGGAGCCGACCGCGCGCAGCGGCGCCATCAGCGCCATCAAGACGCTGGGAGCGTCGTCGGTGATCGAGGTCAGCGCCGAGATGTCCCCTGGGATGAGTGGCGGTCCGACGATCGGTGAAGACGGAAAGGTCATCGGCGTCAACAGTTTCCGGAAGGCCGACGACGCAGGTGCGTACTACGTGACGGCGGCCGCCGAACTCAGTGAGATGTTGAAGAACAACGGCGTGACCTCTGCCCTGTCGGCGGCGGACGAGGCCTACCGGACCGGGCTCGACGAATACTACAGCGGCGACTTCTCCGCCGCGATCGAGAACTTCGACAAGTCGGCCCAGCTGTCACCCGGCTACCCGAACGTCGCCGAACTCAAGACCGACGCAGTGCGGCGCCGGGAGGCCGCCGGCGGCGGGACCGGTTCCACCTCCGACATCACCTCGTCACTGCTGATCGGCGGTGCCGTGCTCGTCGCGCTCGCCCTCGCCGGCGGCATCGGCTTCTATCTCTACACGCGCCGCGGCAATCGCGCCGCCGGCGACGTCCCCGGTGACGTCCTGCCCGCCGGTGCCTACGCGCGACCCCCGGCCCCCGGGGCCGGACCGGCGCCCACCCCCGGACCGGCCGCCGGCGCGACGACGCAACCGATGGGACCCGCCCAGAGCACCGGTGGAATCCGCTGCCGCAATTGCGGATTCGAGATCCCGCCGGGTCAGGCGTTCTGCGGTCGATGCGGCACGCGTCAGGATTAGCGGGCGATCGCCCGCGGCATGAACGATGTTGGGAGACGAGAGATCATGCAACGCAGAATCATCACCTACGTGTATTCGAACGACCCGGTCCTGCAGGCCGGTGTCGTGAGCCAACTGAGCCTGCGCCCCGAGGTCGTGGTGGTCTCGGAGACGGCGCTGGACACCGCCGAGGTGGCCGTGGTCGTCGCCGACCAACTCGACGACGCCGTGCGCCGCAATCTGAAGGCCTTGCAGCGCAATGGCGTTCCGAGAACGATGCTCGTCCTCGGAACCATCGACGACGGCGTCGTCGTGGCGGCCGCCGAGGCCGGGGTCAGCGGACTGGTCCGCCGCTGCGAGGCCACCGCCGACTCGCTGACCCGGCACATCCGCAAGGTGGCCGACGGCGGTGGGGTGGTACCCGCGGACCTGGTGGGTAACCTCCTCGGACAGGTGGGTCGGCTGCAGCGACAGGTGCTGGCGCCACGCGGCATCCACTTCTCGGGGCTGACCGAACGCGAGATCGATGTGATCCGACTGGTTTCGGAGGGATACGACACCGCCGCGATCGCCAAACAGCTCTGCTACAGCGAACGGACGGTCAAGAACATTCTGCACGAGGTCACCTCGCGGTTGCAGTTGCGCAACCGGTCGCACGCCGTCGCGTATGCCCTTCGCGAGGGACTGATCTGAGATGATCGACGAGATCGACGCCGCTCTGAGGGCGATCATCGTCGATGAGGCGCTCGCGGGTGCCGACGTCGATCTCGCCTTCGACGCCCCGACCAAGGAGTGGGCGAGCAAACGGAGCGCGCCGACGATCTGCGCGTACCTCTACGACATCCGCGAGGACGTCCGTCGCCGCGAGAGCGGCTTCGTCGAGGAGTACCGAGACGGTCGGGCGGTGTCGCGACACAGTCCGCCCCGCTACTTCCGGTTGTCCTACCTGGTGGCCGCGTGGACCCAGCGGCCGGAGGACGAGCACGGGCTGTTGGCCCGGCTGCTGCGCTGTCTGATCAACTACCAGTCGATCCCCACCGACCGGCTCACGGGTTCGCTGGCCGAACTCGCACTGCCGGTGACGATGACGGTCGCGTTGCCGCCGTCAGAGGACCGGTCGTTCGCCGATGTCTGGAGCGCGCTCGGCGGCGAGCTCAAACCATCCGTCGACGTGGTGATCTGCGCGCCCCTGGCGGTGAGGTCGACGCAGCCGGTCGGGCCTCCCGTTCGGGTTCCCGTGCTCCGCACCGGCGGCATGCGGGATGCTGCGCAGTCCGCGGAAATCCGCCGCCGACCGCGAATCGACGAGACGCCCGGGACCGGAGGACCGTGGTGAGAGACGGTCTGTGGTACCTGCGCGCCCGGATGGAGTTGGTGGAGAACAGGATTTCGCAGGTCGTCGCCTTTCGCAGAAGCGTCGATCCCACCCCCGACGATCCGTTTCGCGGCCTCTACGTCGGGGAGGAGACGGTGGATGCGCTGCTGGCCCCGCACGACGACCCGCCATCCACCCACGGTGACCGCCTACTCGTCATCGAGGACCGGGCCGACGTCGAGGAGGCGCACGGTGGCGAGTTCCGGCTTCGCCGGCTGGCCCGATGCGCGGGACTGACCGACCTCGACGTCGAACTCCTCCTGATCTGCGCGCTGCCGGAGATCGACGCCCGATGGGAGCGGCTGTACGGCTATCTGAACGACGACGTGTCTCGTCGACGCGCATCACCGGGCCTGGCCTTGGCGTTGGCCGGATACTCCACCTGGGACGCCGTGGCACGTGCGCGTCTGGCACCGGGCGCACCGCTGGCGAGTCTGGGGCTGCTGGAATTCTCCGACGTCGACCGCCCGTTTCTCACCCGCACGCTGCGAGTGCCCGACCGGGTCGTCGACCACCTCCTCGGCGACGACGCGCCGCCACGTGCGCTCACCGACATCCTCGTCGACCCCGGCCTGCACCGCGGTGAGACGACGTCGCGGGTTGCTCGGGCGTTGCGCTCGTCGTGGGGGCTGATCTACCTGCGCGACGACACATCCGGCGTCGGCAGCGCCGCGGTGGTGGCCGCGGCCGCCGAAGTGCGGCGACGCAGCCTGGTGATCGATGCGCGGCGCCTCGGCGGGCGAGACGTCGGGGCCATCCTGCATGCGGTGCGCCGCGAGGCCGTCTTGACCGACGCGGTCGTCGTCGTCGAGAGCTTCCACGAGCTGTCCGAATCGGATTCGTGCGCAACCCTGTTCGAGTGCCCGACACCGGTCGTCCTGGTCGGGCACGGACCGTGGGCGCCCGAGACCGGTGACCGCCTCCCGATCCTGGTCGAGGTCCCGGCCGTGGCCACCGCCGATCGGCTGGCGATGTGGCGAAACGGGATCGGCCAGGCGGACAGCGGGATACAGGTCGGCGACGTGGCGGTGTACGCGCTGAACCCCGCGCAGATCCGGCGCGCCGTCGCCAATGCGGCGGCCGTCGCCGACGTCGACGCCACGACGATGACGGTGGGTCATGTCAGGGAGGGCGCGCGGATGCTGAACTCGGCCGGGCTGCAGCGTCTGGCACGTCGCACCACACCGGCGGTGGACTGGGATGATCTGGTATTGCCGGCGTCCACCACCCAGATGTTGCGTGATCTCGCCGCGCGCGCACGATACCGGGAGCGGGTGCTCGGCGAGTGGCGGATGCGGCCGGGCGGTGGTCGGGGCCACGGCGTGATCGGTTTGTTCGCGGGCGATTCCGGCACCGGGAAGACCATGGCCGCCGAGGTGCTCGCGGCCGACCTCGGACTCGACATGTACACCGTGGACCTGGCGTCGGTGGTGTCGAAATGGATCGGGGAGACCGAGAAGAACCTCGACCGGATCTTCGCCGAGGCCGAATCGGTCAACGCCGTTCTCGTGTTCGACGAGGCCGACGCGCTCTTCGGCAAACGCAGCGAGGTCCGCGACGCGCAGGACCGCTACGCCAATGTCGAGACCGCTTATCTGCTGGCGCGCATGGAGTCCTTCCGCGGCCTGGCGATCCTGACCACCAATCTGCGCGCCAACCTCGACGACGCGTTCACCCGCCGGCTCGACGCCGTCGTCGAGTTCCCGCGCCCGGACGAGAACGCCCGGCGCGAGCTGTGGCGGCGATGCCTGCGCGACCCGGTACCGTGCGCGCCGCATCTCGATCTCGAATTCTGCGCGGGAGCATTCCCCATGTCCGGCGGTAACATCCGGGCCGCCGCGGTGTCGGCGGCCTACCGTGCGGCCGACACCGGTCATCCGGTCGGCACCGACGACCTCGTGTACGGGATCGAACAGGAGTACCGCAAGCTCGGCCGGCTCATCGGTCCGGAGTTCGCCCGCTCCGAGCAGAGGTCGACGACGTCAGCGGCGGCGGATACACGCCCCGCCTAGGAAACCGAGGGCGGCACCGACGACGACCAGCACCGCGCCGTACATCGGACCGCCGGTACCGAACTGCTTGGTGAGGAACTCCATGTAGCCGACGAAGCCGACCGCCATGGTCAGCGCAGCGGTCTGGGTCGGCTTTCCGGATCTCGCGAACACACCGAGCGCCATCACCCCGGCGAGCACCAGAACCGCTGCACGGGCGGCCGGTTGAGTTTGTTCGACAAGATCCGAGCCGGCGAGCGGGGTGGACAGGAGCCGGTGGACGAGATAGTCGGGCAGTGTCCGGGCCCAGGGGGCGAAGGCGCCGGCCGCCGCGAGTGCGGCGCCGAGCAGGGTCAGCACGACCCGGGCGATCGGCATCCAGTCCGAGGTGTGCTGGGCGAAGGAGCCCTCGCAGGTCACCGACTCGTGGCCGTCGGTCGCGGTGAACGACAGGCTCCGTTCGCTGCTCTGGCCGGCGTCCGGGGGCCCGGCGGATACGGTGGTCCGCACCCAGACCGATCGGCGCGGCGGGACGTCCACCGTGTTCGGGGTGATCGTGACCCGTGCCGCCGCCTCGGGGTCGGAACCGGCGAGATACACGCTGAGCCACTGATCGGAGGCGGTGTTGTCGACGATCAGCCTGGTATGACCCGTCGAGGTGTTGCGCACCGAGATCTTGCTGGGATACAGGCGAAGAGCGGCCGTGGTGATCGGTGCGGGTGAGCGTGACAGCGTCAGGGTGCCGGTGGCCTCGACCTCCTCGATCGCATCGGTTGCGATGACGGTGAACGGATAGGACACCTCCTTGCCGACCTCGGGCGGCTCGGCCTGCACGGTCAACGGGACGGTCACGATCCGCCCCGCCCTGACCCGCACCTGCGAGGTGGGGAAGGTGAACGACACCCGCGCCTCCGGATCGCGTCCGCCGATGGTCAGCGTGCGGTCCTCGGCCCCGCGCCGGTTGTCCACCGCGAGCACGAGATCGGCCATGTTGAAGTCGGTGACGCGGATGACGCTGGGCTCCAACCGAAGCGACACCGCAACATGCTCGGGCGCGGCGGAACGCTGCTGGCTGACCGCGATCGTCGTCTCGGACTCGTCGTCGCCGGTGGCGGCGGTGACGGTGAGCCGCCGCTCGGTCTGCGCGCCGTGATCGAGGGTGGGGGCGTGGAAGGAGAGTGTCGCCGTCGCGGTGGCGGCGGGGCCGACGGTGACCGTGGCCGGTGCCACCGTCAGGTCGACCACCCCCTCGGGCTCCGACGCGGAAACGGTGACCGTCTGCGGATAGTTGCTGGCCGTGTTGTCCAGCGTCAATCGCGCAGCGCCGTCGGTCTCGTCGAGCAGCTTGATCACCGACGGATGTGCCTCGACCCCGACCGGCCCGCCGACCCTGGGGACGGTGACCTCGATCGTCGCCGAGGTGGTCTTGTCCTCGTCGGTCATCGACCGGGTCAGGAGGTCGACGGCGACGGTCTGTGCCTCGGGCAGTGGGCCGGCGGCGAGACCGAAGCTCACCGGCACCATCGCGTCGGTGTTCGGGAGCAGGCTGATCTCCTCGTGGTCGACGGTCAACCACGGTGGTGCGTCGGGGATCTGCACCACGTAGCTGTCGACGACGGGCGACGGGTTGTACATGTGCAGCCGGGTCGAGACGGCGGCCGCGGGTTCGAGGTCGATGGTCGTCCGATCCGGCTCCACCGTCGGCGCGATCACCCGGCTGACGTCGGTCGCGCTCGCGGATCTCCCCTTACCGCCCATCGAGCGAGTGGACCCGTCGCCGGACATCCCGCCGGACTTCCCTCCGGACTGCCGACGGTCCCGTGCGGATGACCGGTTCCAGGCCAGATAGGCGTCGCATTCCGTGCAGAACTGGGTACCCGGCGGATTCGCGGTTCCGCATGCCTCGCAGATGATGTCGCTCATGGGGTTCTTCCGGTTTCGACGTGGTGCGCGCATCTGAATCCAGCGTGGCCGCGAGGGCGTGGTGTGCCAATCGCGTTCGGGCCCTTTCGGATGCCCCTTCGTGCGGAAATGCCTGCCCCCGGCACCGGCCGAATGCACATTCTGCAGACAGTCTCCCAGCACCGATGATCGATGCACACCACAGGCCCCTCAGAGTGAGGCACCTCCACGGCGAATCAGGAGCACCCCATGCCTTCGTATCTCTCACCCGGTGTCTACGTCGAAGAAGTCGACTCCGGCTCCCGCCCGATCGAGGGAGTCGGAACCGCCGTCGCCGCCTTCGTGGGCCTCGCCGAGAAGGGGCCGTTCGATACTCCGACCCTGGTCTCCAACTGGACCCAGTTCACCACCAACTTCGGTGGGTTCATGGCCAACACCTCACTGGCCCAGTCGGTGTTCGCCTATTTCCAGAACGGCGGCGGCAACTGCTACATCGTCCGGATCGGCGACGGATCGAGTCCGTCGAAGAACGGGGACGCGCGCCGCGCCATCGAGTCCCGGCCCGCGCAGGCCGAGGTCGGGAACATGAAGGTGATCGCGGTCGACCCGTCGGCACCCGATCGCAGCCTCTCGGTCGAGGTCGCCGAACCCGACGAGGGCGCCCCGGAAGGCAGCGTGAAGGTCATCGTCAAGCGCGGCGAGGAAGTGGTCGAACAGCACACAGGTGTCATCTCGGGCCGCGGGCAGACCAACGTCAAGACCGTGGTCAACAACGAGTCGAAACTGATCAAACTCGAAACCGTCACCAGCAGCTCGGGCGGTGAGATCGCCAAGGGCCAATCCGCGGTCCTGGTTGTTCCGCCGCCGGTCGCGGAGGTGCCGTCGACGATGTCGGCCCAGGACTACGTCGGCGAGGTCGAGACCCGCACCGGATTCTCGGGTCTCGAGGCCATCGACGACGTGACCATGGTCGCCATCCCCGACCTCATGACAGCGTACGCGCAGGAGACCATCGACCTCGACACGGTGAAGTCGGTGCAGCTGGCGATGATCGCGCACTGCGAACTGATGGGTGACCGGATGGCGATCCTCGACACCCCGCCGGGCCTCAACGCCCAGCAGGTCAAGCAGTGGCGCACCGAGACAACGGGATACGACTCGAAGTACGCGGCGATGTACTGGCCGTGGATCGGGGTGGGCAAGGGCGAGTATCTTCCGCCCTCGGGGTTCATGGCCGGGATCTGGGGCCGCAACGACGACACGCGCGGCGTACACAAGGCGCCCGCCAACGAGGTCGTCCGCGGCGCGGTCGAGATCCAGACCCAGATCACCCGCAATGAACACGATCTCCTCAATCCGTCGGGTATCAACTGCATCCGGTCCTTCCCGGGCCGGGGCATCCGGGTCTGGGGCGCCCGCACCCTGTCGTCGGACCCGGCGTGGCGTTACCTCAACATCCGGCGCCTCTTCAACTACCTCGAGGAGTCGATCCTCGGCGGGACCAACTGGGTCGTGTTCGAGCCCAACGACCCTGCGCTGTGGGCGCGGTTGCGTCGCACCATCTCCGCCTTCCTGACGAACGAGTGGCGCCGCGGCGCGCTGTTCGGGCTGACCCCCGACGAGGCGTTCTTCGTCAAATGCGACGCGGAGACCAACCCGTCCGAGGGGATCGACGCCGGCGAGGTGGTCTGTCAGATCGGAGTCGCACCGGTGAAGCCGGCCGAGTTCGTCATCTTCCGGCTCTCCCAGTACTCCGGCGGCACCAGCTTGGTCGCCGAGTGACCTCCACGACGAAAGTGATGTGACACCATGGCACTTCCCGAATTCGACAGCTCCGTCGGCCATTCCTTCGGCCTCGAGTTCGACGGCATCCAGATCAAGAGCATCACCGAGGTCAACGGCCTCAAGATGGAACAGGACGTCATCGAGTACAAGTCGAACACCGCTGCCGACGGCAAGTACGCGATCAAGAAGCTTCCCGGCCGCTGGAAGGCGGGCGAGGTGACCCTGACCCGACCGCTGACCGACGACAACAGCTTCGACAAGTGGATCAAGGATTCCCAGCTCGGGAAGATGGCCGACGTCCGCAAGGGCGGGGCGATCGTGGTCTACGACTACGAGGGCAGCGCGGTGAAGCGCTACAAGGTCACCAACGCGTGGCCCAAGAGCCTCGAGATCAACACGTTGAAGGCCGGCGACACCAGCGTCCTGACCGAGAAGCTGGTCCTGACCTATGAGCGGCTGGAGGTCGACAGTGCGTAGAACCCACAGTGGTGCAGCACTTCTCGATCCACCTGGCGCAGAGCCGGAGACGCGCGACGACGCCGCGACGCTGGCCACGGAATTCGACTTCGTGCTGCCGCGCGGCTACGTCGACTCCTCGGGGACCCTGCACCGAACGGGGACGATGCGGCTGGCCACCGCGCGTGACGAACTCGTGTCGCAGCGCGACGACCGGGTGCGGGAGAACCCCGGCTACCTCACGGTGGTCCTGATCAGCCGGGTGTTGACGCGGTTGGGGACGCTCGACGACGTCCATGCGGGTGTCGTGGAAACCATGTTCGCCTCCGATCTGGCGTTCCTGCAGGACATGTACCGGCGCATCAACCAGGAGGGCCACACCCGGGCCGGGGTGGTCTGCCCGCACTGCAACGGCGAATTCGCCGTCGACCTCTCCGGGGGCCGCCTGGGGGAATAGCCACGTACGAGATCGAACACCTCTACCGCGAGATCTCGTACGTCGCACTGAACTTCCACTGGGGTCGTGACGAGATCCTCGACCTCGAGCATGCCGAGCGGCAACGCTATGTCGGCATGATCAACGATCTCACCGCGACGGAATGACCGACCTCTCACGCGATCGCGTGACATGAAAGGCGAAATCGATGGACTGGCCATGGCCGTGGCGACGAGCCGGCGCAGAGCGCCGGGTGCAGCGAACCCCGGCACCCCGCGCCACCGCAGGGCCCTCGGCGCGCGCACTGCCCGTGACGCAGCCGGCCATCGCCCCGCTGCACGTCACGATGGCCGACGAGATCTCCACGACACGGGCGTTCGCCGCGTCGCTGTCGGGTGGATCGCAAGCACTCGTGATGTCCTCACTGGCCACGACTCTCGACCTGCAGCGCGACCCGGCGATGCTGCACGATCCGGCGACGATCCGAGTTGGGCACGCCGCGGCGCCGACGCCGGACACCGCTGCGTCGATCGAGGTCGCCCGACCGGCGTTCATGCGGGGCCCGGAGCCCGCGCGCCGCACGGCGTTCATGCGGGCCCCGGAACCCGCGCGCCGCACGGCGTCGATCGGCCCGCTCCAGCGGGTCGACGCGCGTTCTCCACGGCATGCCTTCGCCGCGGACACTCCGTCCCCACCGGTGCCCGCCCTCCCGGCATCACACAGGCCCGACGCGGCGTGCGACACCGCATCGGTCACCAGGTCGGTTCCCGTCGCCGACATCGCGCCCGTCGCTCCACCCGTCGGGAGAACGCTCACACCTTTGCCGGGACCGATCCAGCTGATCGGGTCGGTTCCGGCGGCTCCACGGCATGTCCCGGCCCCGGCGCAGCACGCACCGCACGAACCGACGGCACCGCACGAACAGATCACCGCGACCGAACCGCTCGTTTCCCGCGCGGCACAACGATCATCGGTCAACCCCGACGTCCCGGCGCCCGCGAGCGCCGGCGACGTCATCACCCACATGAACGACGCTGCACCCACCGATCACGTTGCCGGGGTGCCGATCCTGGCAGTCGAGACAGCGGTGCCCCCGACCGACACCGCTCCGAAAGCCCCGGTCCCGATGGCTGCGACCCTGACACGCTCGGTGCAGGCCGCGACATCGGCGGTGCGGGTGTCCCGACTTGCGGCATCCACGGCATCCACGATGCCGACGGCGGTGCCCTCATCCGCGGTGCACACACCAGGGATCCCGGCGACCGTCGCCGGGATCGTGCAGCGCCCCCAGACGGTGCCGGCCTCGCGCCAAACGCCGATGTCTCCCAGCGAGCCGGCACCTCCTACCTCACCCGCGCCACCCGTCTCCGCTACCGTGCAGACCTCGAGGGTCATCTCTGCACCCGAGACGGCGCGCGTTGCACCAGAGCCGAAGATCGCAGAGCAGCACCCACCGGAGCCTGAGGACCGACGCGCCCGCGAGCCCGCGCCTCAGGGACCGGGTGATGCACCTGGGGGATCTGATGACGTCCCCACGGGGGTATCGCGATCGGTTCAACGCACCGCACTGGGCCGGCCCGTGTCCTCGAACCGGCCGGCCGAGACATCCGCGGAGGTGAGTTCGTCCGAGCCGGTGTCGTTCGCGACCATGTTCGGGTTCGGCGACGGCGGCGATCGGACCCATACCCCGGTCGTCGAGCCCACGTCCAGCGGTGAGATCCGCGTTGTGAATCGGCCCGCCCGGTCGCAAGGAACCGGGCTGCGGGCGGCGTCCGCTCAGCGGACAACGGTGGGGCGGCCTGCCTCGGCGCCGCCGGTCAGCGCCCAACGCTTCGGGCTTCCCATCGCACCACCCGACCTGGGACACATCCTCGACGACCGCGGAGCGGGCGCACTGTCGGCCGTCCGCGACCGACTCGGCAGCCCGACGATCCCCGGCGTGGTCGACGAGATCGCCCGCCGAGCACCGGGAGCTGCCAAGGCGGCGCGCGGAGTGGTCTCCGACGCATCCCGAGCCCTCGATGCGGTCCGTGGCTCTGATGCATCCCGAGCTCTCGATGCGGTGCGTGGTTCGGATGCGTCGCGGGTGTTGGATGCGGTGCGTGGTTCGGATGCGTCGCGGGTGTTGGATGCGGTGCGTGGTTCGGA
>NZ_BAHC01000056.1 GCF_000298195.1 Gordonia rhizosphera NBRC 16068
AGTGGTCCTGTTCATAAATTCGTCGGGGGTTATGCGGCTTGTCGGGCCTTTTCGTGGTCGTCGAGGCGTGCGAGATGTTTGCGGAGGTCGTCGGTTGTGTAGCGCCAGGCGAAGGGTTGTGCGGTCGTGTTGTAGCGTTTCTCGAACGTCAGTAGTCGCTGTTCGAGAGCTTTGAGGTTTTCGAAGTTGTTGGGTGTGAGCACTTTTCGTTGGATGATGGAGAAGAAGACCTCGACCTGGTTGAGCCAGGACGCATGCACCGGGGTGTGGATCATGATCGCGTTGGGATAGCGCGCGGCGAGTCGGTCGATCGCGGCCTGCCCGCGGTGTGAGGAGCCGTTGTCGACGATCCAAAACACCCGCTCCGCTGAGGCGTAGGGTTCTTGGGTCATGACTTGGTCGACGAGCTCGGTGAACGCGGCGATACCCGTGGACTGGGCGCAGCGTCCGAACACGGTGGCCCGGTGCACGTCGTAGGCGGCCAGATACGTCAGCGCGCCGCCGCGGGTGTAGTCGTTGTTGACCCGCAGTCCCCGCCCCGGGGCGGCCGGCAGTGTGTCGTGGCAGCGGCGGCGGGCCTGGATGGAGGGTTTTTCATCGGCGCTGATCACAAAGTCATCTGGCCCCAGCGGCTCGCCCTGGTAGCGGCGGTCGTACAGGTCGAGAACGCGGGCGGCCTTGGTCTCGAAATCGGGGTCGCGCATGAAGATCCAGGACTGGTACTGCCACGGTTTGATCGCATCATCAGCCAGCCACCGCCGGACCGTCGACAACGACGCCTCGATCCCATCGCTGCGTAATTGGTCGGCCAATTCTCTGGTGCTCCACCGCGATAACGGCAGATCATGCTCAGCGGGTAGCTGACACGCCCAGGCGGTCACGCGCGCCTTGTGCGCCGGGGTGTAGATCGGTCGCCGGCCGGTGCGTGGGGCATCGGCCAGCCCGGCCAACCCACGCTGACAGAACCGGGCCCGCCACTTGCGGGCAGTATCGGTACAAATCCCCAGTTCATCGGCGATCGCCGCGTTGGGCTGCCCGTCCGCGGCCAGTAACACGATCACCGCCCGCAACACCACCCGTTGCGGGCTCGTCGCGGCCCGCACCTGCGCCTCGAGGACGGCCCGGTCGGCCTCGGTGAGAACCACCTGATAGGGGCTGGTCATCACCATGACTTGCGCCACCCAACACACCATGAATCACTCATGCCTCATACATCACATATGTCACAGGGTGGGCGGGTTCGACACGCCGAGACGAACGCGCCCGGCGAGTACCGATGGTCGGGCACCATCACCGGTATGGCCACACCCCCGGAGTCGACCAAGTCCTCGCTGCAGTGGAAACTGACCGACCGCGCTCGCGACAGATGGCCAGACCTGACCAGCGTGTCCACTCGCTTCCGCGGCCAGTTCGCCTACGTCGACGGTGAACTCGGCGACGGCACCACCCTGCCGCTGATGCGGCTGCGCTACAACGGATCCGCCAGTCACTGGGGATTTGCCATCTACCTGGCCAGCAGCGGCAAATACCAAGACTCGGTCCTGCCCACCGGATACCCCTTCGGCAGCCCCGAAGAAGCCCTCGACTGTGCCTGCGGCCTCTACCTCAACGACCCCACCGCCTGGCAACCCCCGACGAATTTATGAACAGGACCACT
>NZ_BAHC01000055.1 GCF_000298195.1 Gordonia rhizosphera NBRC 16068
ACCCCCGCGGCAAGCTGACGCGCCGCGACATCACCGAGCAGCCCCGCATCGACGACACGCGGGACACCCTCGGCCACGGCATGCACCCCGCGACCCCCACCCGCCATCTCATCGTTCATCTGCATCGCTGCCCCGTGTCCATGCGCACTCCCCCGAGTGCACGTCGGCCATGCTGGTCTCAGCGATTGTCCCGGTCGGCTTTGCCGGATTCAACCTGGGGGGTCATGCCCCGGGGGCGAGACAACGGACGCATAGGCGCGCAGATCAGCGGGTTCTCGACGCGATATCCCCGGTGACCTGCGACGATGTCGGGCGGGAACGCTGCGGCGACTGTTGGGGGACCGCGGTCGCGCGCATCGGCCCACCGATGGCGTGATAGCGCCAGCCGGCATCGCGCCAGGTCTGCGGGTCGAGGCAACGGCGCCCGTCAATGATGACCCGGCCCCGGACGACATCGGAGATCTCCTCGGGCGCCATGTGCACGAACTCCGCCCATTCGGTGGCGACCACCACAGCGTCGGCCTGCTCACATGCCTCCGCGGCGCTCGTGGCGTACGCCAGCATCGGATACATCCGTTGCGAGTTCTGCGAGGCCTTCGGGTCGAAGACCGTCACCGACGCCCCGCGCAGGGCGAGCTGCCCGGCGACGTTGAGCGCCGGGGAGTCCCGTACGTCGTCGCTCTCGGGTTTGAACGCGGCACCGAGCACCGCGATGTTGGCGCCGAGGACGTCGCCGCCGCAGGCATGGGCCACCAGATCCACCATGGCGGTGCGTCGTCGGGTGTTGATCGCGTCGACCTCACGCAGGAATCGCAGCGATTGGGTCGCGCCGACCTCGTCGGCGCGGGCGATGAAACCCCGGATGTCCTTGGGCAGACACCCGCCGCCGAACCCCAGTCCCGCATTGAGGAATCGGCGCCCGATCCGCTTGTCGTGGCCGATCGCGTCGGCCAACGTGGAGACGTCGGCCCCGACGGCCTCGCAGATCTCGCTGACCGCATTGATGAACGAGATCTTTGTCGCCAGGAAGGCATTGGCCGAGACCTTCACCAGTTCGGCGGTGGCCCAGTCGGTTCGGATGAACGGCACACCCGTCGAGAGGATGTCGCAGTAGATTTCGGTGACGATCTGCTCGGCGGTGCTCTCGGCGGTGTCGGGATCGGTCCCCAGCACGAGACGGTCGGGTTCGAGGGTGTCCTCGACAGCGAATCCCTCGCGCAGGAACTCCGGGCTCCACGCCAGTTCGATCCGGGAACCGGGTGCGGTCAGCACCGCCATCCGCTGGGCGAGTGCGGCGGCGGTCCCGACGGGGACCGTCGACTTGCCGATGACGAGGTGGTCGCCGCGCAACAGTGGGGTGAGGGCGTCGACGGCGGCTTCGACGTAGCCGAGGTCGACGCCGTATCCGCGGCGCTGCTGCGGTGTCCCGACCCCGAGGAAGTGCACGGACGCGAACGCCGCCGCCTCACGCACATCGGTGGTGAACTGCAGACGTCCGGCGGAGAGGTTGCGACGCAGCACATCCGACAGGCCGGGTTCGAAAAACGGCGTGTCCCCGACCTTCAGGCGCGCGACCTTGTCCGCGTCGGTGTCCACACCGAGGACGTCGTGTCCGAGTTCGGCCATACAGGCCGCGTGCGTCGCGCCGAGGTATCCGCACCCGATCACCGTGAGCTTCATGCCTTCAGTGGGTACGCGGGGTTTCCATCCGCGACGCGACCGCGACGTGGCGCGGGCGTATCGCATCGGTGAACATCGGCCGGGTCGGGTGAACAGCAGTCGACGGATGGTTTGCCGGGTCGGAGGTCAGTCGCGTTTCGGCAGGTCAGGTTGGGGGAAGTTCAGGTACGCCTTCGACGGTGTGGGTCCGCGCTGGCCCTGATATTTCGACCCGACCGCGGAGCTGCCATACGGGTGTTCGGCCGGGCTGGACAACCGGAACAGGCACAGTTGGCCGATCTTCATCCCCGGCCACAGGGTGATCGGGAGGTTGGCGACATTCGACAGCTCGAGCGTGATGTGCCCGGAGAATCCGGGATCGATGAAGCCGGCCGTCGAGTGGGTGAGCAGACCCAGGCGACCCAGCGACGACTTGCCCTCCAGGCGCCCCGCGAGGGAGTCGGGCAGGGTGCACACCTCCAGAGTCGAGCCGAGCACGAACTCCCCGGGGTGCAGCACGAACGGCTCTCCCGCGGGCGGTTCGACGAGGCTAGTCAGTTCGTCCTGCCGCTGAGCGGGGTCGATGTGGGTGTAGCGGGTGTTGTTGAAGACCCGGAACAGGTTGTCGAGGCGGACGTCGATACTCGAGGGCTGAACAAGCCCCGGGTCGAACGGTTCGACCGACAACCGCCCGTCGGCGATCTCGGAACGGATGTCGCGATCGGAGAGCAGCACGCCTGCGAGGTTATCGGACCCACGTCGGCCCGGGGCCCGCGGGAATCGTATGCAACCGGGCCCGCACGCCCAACCCGACGTCGCACGATCCGTTGATCGGGGATGGCCGCGCGCACCCACCCGGACCGTTTGCTACTCTGTCGGTCGCGAGGTTCACGCCCCGCACGCCGATGTAGTTCAATGGCAGAACATCAGCTTCCCAAGCTGAATACGCGGGTTCGATTCCCGTCATCGGCTCCACCATCACCGCAGGTAGAGCGGCGTTTCGTATGCTCAGAAGCCGCTTCGAGAGCTGCGTCGCGCCCAGATCTGGCGCAGCGGGCCCGAGGTAGTACGGGCGCCATGCCGTGACAGCCGTTCGCCTCACTTGGACCGCCGCTGATTGTCGGCAGCGCTCGATGTGGCATCGGGGCTGACCGATACCGGTCAGGAATCGAGAAGCTTCCGTGCCGGCCGGCTCCTATCGTCGACGGTATGACGAACATCGATTTCATCACCCTCGAAGTTGCCGATCCCGATTCGGCAAAGCAGTTCTATGACAATGCCTTCGGCGACACCAACCTGGCCGCGTGTCTCCGGCTGTCGACCTCCGACGCGCCGACGTCGGGCTTCCGCGGCTTCGTCGTGTCCATGGTCGTGGCGGACGCGGCCGTTGTCGATTCGTTGATGGAACCGGCGATCGCGGCAGGCGCCACCGTGCTCAAGCCGGCCAAGAGATCGTTCTGGGGCTACGGAGGCGTCGTGCAGGCTCCGGACGGGACGATCTGGAAGGTTGCGACGTCGAAGAAGAAGCCGACCGGCGCCCCGCTGCGCACCATCGACGATGTCGTGCTGCTTCTCGGCGTCGACGACGTCGTCGCGAGCAAACAGTTCTACGTCGACCACGGGCTCGTCGTCGCGAAGAGCTTCGGCCGCAAGTACGCCGAGTTCGAGAGCGGCCCGGATTCGGTGAAGCTCGCCCTCTACGGGCGGAAGGCGGCGGCCAAGGACGCCGGCGTCGACGCCGACGGAACCGGGTCGCATCGCCTCGTCATCGGGATCGACGGTGGAGGATTCACCGATCCGGATGGGTTCGCCTGGGAGCCGAAGGTGGCGGACAGGTCCACGACGACCTGAGACCGCGCCCGCGCGGGCCCGACTCGTGTCACCTCGGCAAGATCCGCCGCTGACCAGCGTTGGTCGACCGGCATCGCACGTACACTCACCGACGTGGGCGGTGTCCCGGCATCCTCGACAGCCGGACGATGGCTGATCGGCGCCGCGGTACTCGGCTCGGGGGTGGCCTTCCTCGACAGCACCGTGGTGAACGTGGCGCTGCCCGCTATCGCCCGCGACCTCGACACCGGACTGACCGGGCAGCAATGGGTTCTCGACGGCTACATGCTGACCCTGAGCGCGCTGCTGCTGGGTGGCGGCGCGGCCGGAGATCGATACGGGCGGCGTCGGGTGTTCGTGATCGGCCTCGTGCTGTTCGCCGTCGCGTCCATGGGATGCGGCCTGGCCCCGACGATCGGCTGGTTGATCGTCGCGCGCGTCGTGCAGGGCGTCGGTGCCGCGGCGGTCGTGCCGGGAAGCCTGGCCCTGATCGACGCCGAGATCGCGGAGTCCGACCGTGGACGCGCAATCGGACTGTGGGCCGGGATGTCCGGGGCGACAAGCGCATTGGGTCCTTTCGTCGGTGGATGGCTCGTCGATGCGGCGTCGTGGCGGTGGGTCTTCTTCATCAGCGTGCCCTTGGCGCTGGGTGCGATCTGGATTTCGGTGCGGCACGTGTTGGAATCGCGGGACGAGACACTGACCGGGCGTCTCGACGTCGCCGGCGCCACGGCCATCACTGTCGGGCTCACCGGTGTCATCTACACACTGATCGAGCTTCCGTCGCAGGGATGGACTCTCGGGGTCGTGGTCGCGGCTGTCGTCGGCCTCGGCGCACTGCTCGCGTTCCTCGTCGTCGAGTCACGCGCCGATGCTCCGCTGCTGCCGCTGGGACTGTTCCGGTCGTGGCAGTTCACCGGCGCCAATCTCACCACCCTGGTGGTGTACGCCGCGCTGGGCGGTGCGCTGTTCCTGGTTGCCTTGCAACTGCAGCAGAGCATGGGTTATTCGGCGTTGGAGGCCGGCATGGCGATGTTGCCGAGTACCGTCATCATGCTGTTCGGTTCGCCGTTCTCGGGACGACTGGCGCAGGTCACCGGCCCGCGTCTGCCGATGACGGTCGGTCCGTGGGTGGCGGCCGCCGGACTGGCGCTGATGGCACGGATCGTGCCGGGCGCGGGGTATCTCGATGCGGTGCTGCCCGCCGTCGTGGTGTTCGGGCTCGGGATGACCATCACCGTCGCACCGTTGACCTCGGCGGCGCTCGGTGCGGTGGATACTGCGCATTCGGGTATCGCGTCCGGAGTCAACAATGCCGTCGCCCGCGTGGCGAGCCTTCTCGCAGTCGCCGTCCTGCCGGTGATCGCAGGCGTCCACGCGGGCTACGACCAGGCCCTGGGACCGGGCTTTTCGACGGCGATGATCATCGCCGGCGGTTGTTGCGCCACCGGCGGATTCATCGCCGCCGTCACTATCCGGACGGGCGCCGTCATCCGACCACACGTCCAACCCGGGGTCATCCACGCGTGTCAGCCGCCCGAGCCTGCGGTCAGCGACCGGTCGTGAGGCCGGTAGCCTTGGGCCCATGGGCCTGGAGCGCTCGATCGCCGAGCGGGTCGCGGCGATGCGCGGGCAGGATATCGACTCGTCGCTGCTGCATATTCTCAAGCGCAACATCCTCGACTCGTACGCGGGGATCTGCGGATCTCTGAACGATCGCGCGATGCTCGAGCACTTCGATCGCTTCGCGGCCGACGCGGAGTCCGCCACGGTCTCGGTGTGGGGGATCGGTCGGCGAGCGGGGCTCGCGGAGGCGGTCTTCACAAACTCGGTCCTCGGGCGCCGCAGCGATCTGCTGAACACATACCTGGCGCCGAACAGCATGGGCGGCTCGCACCCGTCCGACAACCTCGCGCTCGTGCTCACGCTCGCCGACCACCTCGGGATGAGCGGGCGAGAGCTGATCTCCACGGTCCACGTCGCGTTCACGTTGTCGGCCGCGTTCGCGACCTACTACGACCCCGAAAGCGCAGGCTACGACCACGATGCGGCCGCGACGTTCTATACCGCGCTGACGATCGGATACGCGTTTGACCTCTCGGTCCCCGAGTTGGTCACCGCGCAGCGCGTCGCCGGGATGCTCGGGCTCGACACCAACCAGGCCGCGCTCGGGAAGATGACCGACTGGAAGCACTGCACGTATGCGTCGGCGGCGATGCGCGCCATCCAGGCCGTGAAGATCGCGCGGGCCGGATTCGATGCTCCGCCGGATATCTATGAGGGCGCGGCCGGTGTGGATCGCTTTTTTCGGCACGCCGACACGTTCTTCGAGCCCGCACCGGATCTGGAGCGGATCGTGTTCAAGCGCTGGCCGGCGCTGGTGTTCTGCCAGACCCCGATCGACGTCGCGTCGGATCTCGCCGCGGCGGGCATCGACCCACACGCGGTGACCGCGATCGAGGTGCGGTCGTATGCGATCGCGATGCGCAATGGCGCCACCGAGGGCGCTTACCAGCCCGAGAGCCGGGCGGCGCGGACGCACTCCATCCCCTACTGCGTCGCGACGGCGCTGCTGAAGCCGATCGAGTACACGGACTTCGACGACCCGCGCAGCCGAGATGACACCGTGCGGGCCCTCATGACCAAGGTGTCGGTCATCGAGGACCCGGCGCTGAGCGCCGCGTATCCGGCGACTGCTCCCTGCGAGATCTCCGTCATGTTCGCCGACGGATCGACCGTGACCCGCCGCCGCGACGTACCTCGCGGGGACCCCGGCGATCCACTGTCCGATGATGACCTCAGCGCCAAATTGCGCACCTACTTCGGCTTCGCCCGCGACGACGCCGAGCGTGAGGATGTCATTCGGCGCCTTTGGCATCTCGAGCACGAGCCCGACGTGGAGTGGCTGCTCGAGCCGCTCCGGCGCCGGCAGTTGCCCTAGCCTCACCCGGGCGTGGGAAACGGACAAACCGCGCATCGCCTCAGGCGATGACATAGGTTGTTGGTTTGTCAGATCCTCGCCTCATCGAAGGGCCCGTCGTGCGTCATGCGCCCCGACCGCAAACCGCCATCGTCGTCTTCCTGATCTATCTCGCACTCTTCTACGGCGTGTGGATCGTCACCGGCGTCGACTACGAGACCATCGGCGACAGTGCCGGCCACCTGCTCAAGTGGTATGTGGCGCCCACCTGGGTCGGCGGACTGTTCCTCATCATCGCGGTGTCCTGGCTCGGATGGTGGCGGCCGGTGCTGTTCGAGAAGGAACGTGCGCAGCCGCGTTGGATTCTGCTGGCCCCGGCCTTCGCCGTCGTCACTCTGGTGGTGCTCGCGCTGACGGCGGACTTCTCGGGGTCGACCGGCGCCATGTTCGCCGCCCTGTTTCTCGGCAGTATCGGTGTCGGCGTCGCCGAGGAGGTCTCCACACGCGGCGTCCTCATCACCGGATTCCGTGCACGTCTCACCGAGCCGTGGGTGTGGTTCTACTCGTGTCTCCTGTTCGGGTTGCTGCACCTGCCGAACTGGGTGTTCGGGGCCGGGCCGGGGGCGGTGGGTCAGGTGCTGATGGCCTTCGGCGCAGGATCGACGTTTTATCTGCTACGCCGCGTCTCGGGGACTCTGATCTGGGCGATGGTGCTCCATGCCGCCTGGGATTTCGTGACGATCGGCGGCGACCTGCCAGGCGGCGTCGGCGCCCTGGTCATCGTCAATTCGATATTGGGCCTGGTCGTCGGCATCGTGTTCCTCCGTCGCCAACGAGGTCAGATGGTCGAACAGGCCGGAGTGCCGACCGCGGCGGCCGGAGGGTCGGCCAGGGTGTCGGCCGACTGATCGGTCCCGGCCCCGGCTCCACCGCTCCACCACCACATCCCAAAAGACCACGATGTGCGGCCTGAGGTGAAACCCAGCCGATTCCACCCGGGTGGATTAGCGTAAGTGCTGGTACACGCCCCGTGAGCCATTGCACGTCGGTTCCGAGGGCAACGTCACGTCGCGGTACGGGGCTGCGGTTCGTTCCGTCTGCCACCATGTGGATGGGAGCGATCGGACATGACCGACGAGAAGTCCGAGCAGCAGAAACAGGTGTTGCGGCCACCGAGGTTCTGGCAGGCGTTGATCCCGCTGGTGTTCCTCATCGTGGGGCTGGCACTGGCCATCGCGCTGTACGGCGAGGACGCCGTCTACGGCCCGGTCCAGGTGGCGCTCCTCCTGGCCGCCGCCTTGGCCGCCCAGGTCGGCTACTTCAACGGTCACACGATCTCCGACCTGACCAAAGCCGCGGTCGACGGTGTCGCTTCCGCGATGGGCGCGATCTTCATCCTCTTCTCGGTGGGCGCACTGATCGGCACCTGGAACATGTCCGGGACCATCGCCACGTTGGCCGACTGGGGGATCCGGGTCCTGAACCCGGACTTCTTCTACGTCGCCGCTGTTCTCCTGTGCGCGGTCATCGCGGTGTCGGTCGGCAGTTCCTGGACGGTGATGGGCACCATCGGTGTGGCACTGGTCGCGGTGGCCGAAGGCCTGGGTCTGAGCATGGCCATGGCCGCCGGAGCGGTCATCTCCGGCTCGTACTTCGGCGACAAGATGTCGCCGCTGTCGGAGACCACGAACCTGGCCGCGGGCGTCGCCGGGGCGGATCTGTTCAAGCACATCCGGTCGATGATGGCGACGACCGTTCCGGCCATCCTGATCACCCTGGGTATCTATCTGGTCCTGGGGTTCAGGTCCAACCCCTCGGGTGACATCGACACCCCGGAAGAACTCAGCGACATCGAGAACCTGTTCAACATCAACGTCCTCACCCTCATCCCGCTGCTCGTGGTGGTCATCCTGGCGCTGCGCAAGATTCCGCCGATGTTCGCGATCCTCGGCGGTGCGCTGGCCGGTGGGCTGTTGGCGATCATCCTGCAGCCCGATGTCGTCCGTGCCTTCGTCGACGACGACTCGCTGGGCACTCCGATGGTGATGCTCAAGGGGGTCTGGGACGCGATGGCGACCGGCTACGTCGCGGACACCGGCATCGAGGCCGTGGACAACCTGCTCAGCGGCGGTGGCATGCAGGCCATGCTGAACACCGTCTGGCTGATCATCACCGCACTGGCGTTCGGCGGAATCATGAATCACACCGGGTTCCTGGGCAAACTGATCGAACCGTTGCGCAAGCGCACCACCAGCCCTCGCGGCGCGATGGCGTCAACCGGTGGGACGGCGATCGGCCTCAACGTGGTCGCCGGTGACCAGTACCTCGCCCTGGTACTGACGGGGAACGTGTTCAAGGAGGAGTTCCGCAAGCGGGGCATCGCGCCGCAGACACTGTCCCGCCAGATCGAGGACACCGCGACGGTCACCTCTGTCCTTGTCCCCTGGAACTCCTGCGGCGCCTACGCCTCCGGGGTCCTGAACGTCACGACGATTGCCTACCTGCCGTTCGCATTCTTCAACTGGATCAACCCGCTCATCTCGTTCATCTACGCGGCCTTCGGGATCGCGATCCAGAAGGCCGAACCGGGCGAGGGCGCTGCACCACCGCTGGCAGAAGCGTCGTTCTATGGGGTGTCCGGGCAGGACGCCGAGGAGGTCCCCGAAGACGGTTCGAAGCCCTGAGCTTCCCGCTCACCGTCCGGACGGTCACGAGAACGACAGCTTGACGACACCCTTCGACTGCCCCGCGCGTGACCGGGATTGGCCGATACGGCCGGACGTGTGATGGCGATGCCGTACATTCGGGAGTCGCCATGTGACCGCAGTCATATGGCGCCGAGTCTCGGCGAGAGTCGGGTGGGCGCCGCGACAATCCCATCGACGCACGGGGGACACCGAACATGACACCCGACTACGGAGCCTTCCAGCTGGAGATCTACCTCGCCGGCACCCAGGGTCTACTACCCAGGTATCCCGTCGATGCAGAGTCGTTGGAACGCAAGGCGCAGGAGGTGCTGCCGTCGTGGATCTGGTCGTACGTGGCGGGTGGCTGTGGAAATGAGCGGACCCAGCGGGCAAATGTCGACGCGTTCGACAAGTGGGGGATCGTGCCTCGAATGGGTGTCGGGGCGACCGAGCGCGACCTGTCGGTCGAGTTGTTCGGGACCACGCTGCCGTCGCCTGTCTTCATGGCGCCGATCGGCGTGATCGGAATCTGCTCACAAGACTTCCACGGCGATCTTGCCGTCGCGCGGGCCGCCGAACGCACCGGGGTCCCGGCGGTGCAGTCCACGCTGTCCATGGACCCCATGGAGGAGACCGGCGCGATCCACCAGGAGACGCCGGGCTTCTTCCAGCTCTACATGCCCAAGGATCGTGACCTCGCACTGAGTTTCATCCAGCGCGCCGAGCAGTCCGGATACAAGGGCATCGCCGTCACCATGGACACGTGGACACCGGGCTGGCGTCCACGGGATCTCAACACCTCGAACTTCCCACAACTGCGCGGCATGTGCATCTCCAACTACTTCACCGATCCGAACTTCCTCGGCAAGCTCGCCAAGAGTCCCGAAGAGGACATGCCATCGGCCATCCTGACCTGGGCCGGGAACTTCGGCCAGCCGATCACCTGGGACGACCTGGCCTGGATACGCGAGGCGACCGATCTGCCGGTCATGCCGAAGGGTATCTGTCACCCCGACGACGTCCGCCGCGCCATCGACGTCGGTGCCGACGCCATCTACTGCTCGAATCACGGTGGCCGCCAAGCCAATGGTGGCCTGCCGGCATTGCAGCACCTGCCCGAGGTGGTGGCCGCAGCCGGCGACACGCCGGTACTGTTCGATTCGGGAGTGCGCGACGGCAGCGACGTCGTCCTGGCCCTCGCACTCGGCGCCACCGCGGTCGGTGTCGGCCGCTCGTATGCGTATGCGCTGGCAGTCGGCGGCGAGGACGGCTTGGTCCATCACCTCAGGTCGATCCTCGCCGAGGCGGACCTGTTGATGGCGATCAATGGCTACCCCACGATCGCCGATCTCCGCGCCGACGGGGCCGTCCGGCGGGTGATGTGACGGCCCGCAGGTGCCCGTGAAATCCCCATACCCCGGGGAGTGGTAGGGCATGATGTTGCAGGTGTTTCGTCGGACGGTCTCGCGACCCGAAGCAGTCTCGCGCCACCGCCCACCGTGAGGACTGAGAGGACCGTCTGCATGACTTCCACCAGCGACGCGTCGACCATCAACGACGCCTATCTCCGCAGCGCCGGCGAGGTGGCGGCAGGCGCCGGCGTGGATCCGGAACTGGGTCTCGCCACTGCCGACGCCGCGGCCCGGCTCGCCAGATACGGACCCAACGAACTGACACCGGAGCCGCCGCCGACGCTCTGGGCGGTCTCCCGCGGCCAGTTGGCGAACCCGATGAACATCATGCTGCTCATCGTCGCGGTGGCCAGCTTCGCGATCGGCCAGTTCTCCACCGGGATCGTGGTGGGGTTGCTTGTTGCGTTCAACGTGACGATGGGCACAAAGCAGGAGATGAAGGCCCAGGCCAGTGTCGATGCTTTGGCAGACCTTCAGGTTCCGCAGGCGCGCGTGCGCCGCGACGGGCAGGTCGCCGAGGTCCCCGCCGCCGATCTCGTGCCCGGTGACGTCGTGCTGGTCGAGGCCGGTGACCTCGTCCCCGCCGACGGCCGGTTGATCACGTCGGCGACGCTGGAGGTGCAGGAGGCGGCACTCACCGGCGAGAGCGCGCCGGTCGCCAAGGACCCCGCGACCATCGCGGGCGGCGACGTGGCGCTCGGCGACCGCACCAACATGGTCTTCCAGAACACGCAGGTCACCCGTGGATCGGCGGCGTTCGTGGTGACCGCCACCGCAGCCGCCACCCAAATGGGCCGGATCGCCGACATGGTGACCACCACCAAGCGCTCCAAATCCCCGCTGCAGCGCGAGCTGGACGGGATGACGAAGGTGTTCGGATTCCTCGCCTGGGGTGCCGTCGCCGTCATCGGCATCATCGGTATCGCCCGGGGCCAGGACGGCGAAACGCTTGCGCTGCTGTGTATCTCGACCGCGATCGCGTCCATCCCGACCGGGTTGCCGACCTTCGTGCAGACGATGCTGTCGTCGGGAGCTCAGCATCTGGCCGACGAGAAGGCCGTGGTCAAATCGCTGACCGACGTCGAGACACTCGGCGGCACCACCGTGATCAACTCCGACAAGACCGGCACGCTCACCATGAACGCCATGACGGTCACGTCGCTCTATGCCGGCGATCAGTGGTTCCGGGTTGAGGGATCGGGTTACTCGAAGACCGGAGCAATCCTGGGCGCGGCAGGCGATCTGCCCGACTTCACGCCCCTCGCGCTGGGACTGTCGCTGTGTTCGGACGCCACCGTCGCCGACGACGGTTCGGTCATCGGCGACCCGACCGAGGCCGCGCTCGTCGTCCTGGCGGCGAAGATGGGAGTGGACGCCGAGACCACCCGGCGGACGATCCCGCGCGTCACCGAGGTCCCCTTCGACTCCGACTACAAGTTCATGGCCACCTTCCACGACCGCCCGCAGACGGTTCGCGGCACGGTCGTCGTCCAGCCCCATTTCACCGTCGTCAAGGGCGGTCCCGATGTGGTCCTCGACCGATGCTCCAGCGCACTCCGCCACGGCGAGATCGTGCCGGTGGACCAGATGCGCCAGAACATCCTCGATGCCAACCGTGAACTGTCCGAAAAGGGGCTGCGGGTTCTCGCGTTCGCCGCGAAGGGCCTCGACGACGCCGCGATGGACGCGGCCAAGGCCGACCCGATGGCGGCCGTCAGCGACCTCGTGCTCATCGGCCTGGTGGGCATCATCGACCCGCTTCGTACCGAGGCGACCGCGGCGGTCCACACGGCTCTCGGGGCCGGCATCGACGTCCGCATGATCACCGGTGACCACACGATCACCGCACGCGCCATCGCCGATCAACTGGGTCTGGGGCCCGGGGTCATCACCGGCACCGACCTCCAGCACCTCAGCGACGAGGAGGTCGTCGCCCGGCTCCCCGAACTCCACGTCTTCGGCCGCGTCGCCCCGGAGGACAAGCTGCGCCTGGCGCGCCTCATGCAGGAGTCCGGCGAGGTCGTCGCGATGACCGGCGACGCGGTCAACGACGCCGCCGCCCTCAAGCAGGCCGACATCGGGGTGGCGATGGGCAGCGGTTCGGAGGTGACCAAGCAGGCCGCCAAGATCGTGCTCACCGACGACAACTTCGCGACGTTGGTGCGCGCGGTCGAACTCGGCCGTGACATCTACCGCCGCATCTCCTCCTACATCCGCCTACAGCTCACGGTCTTGTCCGCGGTGCTGCAGATGATGGTGCTGGCCACGATTTTCAACATCAACGGCGGCGTCGCGCTGCTCCCGATGCAGCTGCTGTTCTGCAAGTTCTTCGTCATCGTGACCGTGGTGGTCGGCTTCATCGTGGACACCTCCGACCCCGGGGTCATGCAACGTCCGCCCCGCCACCCCGGTACCCGGATCGTGAACGGACCGCAGATCATCCGGTGGGTGATCAGTGGTTTCCTGATCGCGGGCAGTGCGCTCGCGGTGCTCCAGTGGGGTCCGGACGAGCCGTCCGCGACTGTCGGGTCGGTGTCGATGACGATGGCGTTCGGTGTGGTCGCGTTCAGCGGCGTGAACCTCGGCGTGGTCATGCGCCGCGAGCGCGAGGCCCCGTGGTCGAACCCGATGTTCCCATACTTCGGCTGGCTCATCGGTGGATGGACGCTGGCCTGGGCGGCGGTCGAACTGAACATGTTCCAGCACATGCTCGACACCGTGTCACTCAGTGGTCGTCAGTGGATGGTGGTGCTCGGCCTCTCGCTGATCGCCCCGGCATTCGTCGGCATCGACAAGGCAATCCAGCTGCGGAAGATGCGCGCGGAGACCGCCGGCGCTGTCTGAGTAGCCCTGCAGGGCCGGCGGGCAGTCAGTCGCCGAGCACCCGGCGCAGATAGTCGTTGGCGAACACCCGCACCGGGTCGAAACGGTTGCGGACCTCGAGGAACTCGTCGAATCGCGGGTAGCGGCCGCGCAGCGCCGCGGCGTCGAGGCCGTGCATCTTGCCCCAGTGCGGCCGACCACCGTGCGCGTTCATGATCGTCTCGACGCCGGCGAAGTACGCATCGGAGTCGGCGGGGTCGTCGCGGTGGTATCGGTGCACGGCGATGTAGCCGGTGGTGCGGCCGGTGGCGGTGGAGAGCATCAGTTCGTCAGCGGCGGCCGCGCGCACCTCGACCGGGAAGCTCACCCGGTAGCGCCGGCGTTCGATCATCCGGCGCACCTCACGAAGCACGTCCGGTACCTCGTGGAGCGCGACGGCGTACTCCATCTCGCGAAACCGCACCTCGCGCGACGAGACGAAGACCTCGCTGGACCGGTCGGTGAAGGTGCGTGCCCCCAGCGCCCGGCCGGACAGCTGCGCGATGGCGGGAACCACCGCCGGGACACGGGCGCCGAGCGCGCAGAGCACCCCGAACAGTTTGTTGCTCAACAGCTCGTCGTCGACGTAGCGCCGGATCCGGCCCGGGCCCGATCGCGGGGTGTCGGCGTCGATTCTTGTGTTCGACTTGGTCAGGGCGCACTCGGTATGCGGAAACCAGTAGAACTCGTGGTGATCGGTGTCGGCGACCCGGTCGGTGAATCCGTCGAGAGCGTCGTCGAGGGCGGCGGGCGCCTCGACCGCGCGCAAGCCGAACTCCGGCACGCACTCCAGCGTGATGTCCACGAGTACGCCCAGCGCGCCGAGACCGAGTGCGGCCGCGGCCAGATCCGGGTTGCCCTTCTCGACGGTCACGATCTCTCCGGTGCCGGTGACCAGGGTGACACCGGTGACCTGCGTGCTGATCCCGCCGAAGCGAAGTCCGGTGCCGTGCGTCCCGGTGGAGATGGCGCCGGCGATGGTCTGACGGTCGACGTCGCCGAGATTGGCCATCGCAAGCCCGTACGGGGCGAGAATGCGGGGGATCTCGTAGAGGTGTGTACCGGCCCGCAGCGTGACCGCGGACCCGTCGACCCGGACGAGCCCGCGCATCGCCGAGAGGTCGACCTGCACGTCGTCGGCGACGGCGATCGCGGAGAAGCTGTGGCCGGCGCCCACCGGCTTGACCACACCCCCACGCGCGGCGGTGTCCGCGACCAGGTCGGCAACCTGCGCTGCGTCGGCGGGGCGGGCAACGCGTGTGGGCGTGGCCTTCTGGGTGCCGCCCCAGTTCCGCCAGGTTCTCCCATCCGCTCTCATCCGAAACATTTCCCTTCGCCCCGATAGGTGGGCACCACGTCACAGACCCGGGCCCGGCCGGAGAGGTCGCGCTCGATCAGCGCGACCGACGTGACCCGCTCACAGACCTCGCCGGACTTGGTGTGCCGGAACCAGACCCGGTCGCCGATGGCGAGCGCGTCCGCGGCGGCCCCACGCAACGGGGTCTGCACCTCCCCGGCGGCCTCGGTGCCCACATACTCCAGGCCTTCCGGCCACACCGGCAGCGGGAGCCGGTCGGCGCCCGGCGGGCCCGACGCTATCCAGCCGCCGCCGGCGCAGGTGACGATGCCGGCGGAGGGCCGACGTACGACGTCGAGCCCGAATCCCAACGCCGGAGCGGGCCGGAACCGGGAATAGGAGTCGAACAGGTGACCGCCGAAAAGACCACTTCCGGCAGCGATGTCGGTGATCGAAGTGTCTGTCGCGGTCTGCTCGAGCGAGCCGGTACCGCCGCCGTTGACGAACTGGAGATCGGCCACCTCGCCGAGGGCGGCGAGGATGCGGCCGCGGCGGCGCCGCAGCTCAGCCATCGAGCGGCGCTGCATGACGCCGACGCCCAGATTGGTCAGTCGCCTGCCGGGTACCGCGTCGGCGACCCCGGCGATCTGGGCCTCATACGACATCACGCCGACGAGTCGGAATCCGGGGCGCCCGACGATCGCTCGCGCGAGTTCGACGGCCTCATGCCGGTCGTGGATCGGTGAGCGCCGCACTCCGAGGTGGATCCGTCCGCCGGCGAGACGGTAGGAGGCGTCGACGTCGATCGCGACACGGATCGTGGGACGACACACCGGCGATACCGTCGCGTCGACGAGGTCGAGGTGTGCGATGGAGTCGACGAGCAGCGTGACGCGCTGGGCGGCTGTCTCGTCGCGAGCGAACTCGGCGATCGCCGCCCGCCGCGTGGACGGATAGCCGACGAGGACATCCGATACCTCGGATACTGTTGCCAGCCAGTGGGCTTCGGCCAGGTCATAGGCGAGCACGCCACCGAACCCGGGGCGGCCGAGCACATCGTCGACGACCGATCGCACGCGCAACGATTTGGTGGCCACACGTATCGGGACCCCGCCCGCCCGTCGCGTCAGGTCGCTCGCGTTGTGGTCGAGGGCGGCGAGATCGAGTGCGAGCACCGGGCTGTCGAGTCCGGACTCGCGTACCGCCGCGTCGATACCACCCCAGTGGTCGGCGTTGCTGATATCCCATCCGGTGTCGCCCGGCGTGGTGGTCTCACCCTCGGTCATCGGCCGCAACACTACCCGGGTGGTCCTCGAGCAGAGCATGAACGGACCTGCCGACTCGGACCGGCTCGGAACCCGGCGTTCCGATATCAACCACATCACCGACCATCCGCTGTCACACTGGGGGACATGGCTGCGACTGGCCCAGGTCGTATCGCCGGCTGGCTGCTGGCGCCCACGCCGCTGCCCGAGAAGGGCGGCCAGATCTCACTCGCGGTCCTGCGCATCATCGCCGGCCTGATCTGGCTGCACAACGTCGCCTGGAAGATCCCGCCCGACTTCGGCGAGAACCGCGACGGCGGGTTGTACCTGTTCACCAATCTCGCGGTCGATCATCCCGTGTTCGCGCCCTACAGCTGGGCGGTGGAACATGTTGTGCTACCCAACTTCACGGCGTTCGGTTGGTTGGTGCTGGCCCTCGAGTCCACGTTGGCGGTGCTGCTGCTGACCGGGACGCTGGTTCGGTTCGCGGCGCTGCTCGGAATCGGACAGTCGCTGGCGATCGGCCTCTCGGTCGCCGAGGCGCCCCACGAATGGCCCTGGGCCTACATCATGCTGATCGCGATCCACGTGGTGTTGCTGTTCACCGCGTGCGCCCGCTTCGCCGCGGTCGACGCGATCCGCGCCCTGCCCGACGCCGCGGCGCGGCCCGCCGCTGTGCGTTTCCTGGGCGTGTGGGGTGTGGTGGTGGCGTTTATCGGGGCCGCCGCGATGCTCGTGGCCATCGGCAACGATGCGCCGATCACCGTGGGTTCCACCGATCTCGAGGTGACCTTCGGCGAATACAACCTCCGCGGCGGGCTGGTGCTGCTCGTCGTCGGTGTCGCGATGATCGTCGCTGCCGTGATCCGGGCGTCCGTCGTCGCCTTCGTTGCTGCCGCCGTCGCGGTCGGCGCGGCGGTCTGGATCTACATCCAGTTCGGCCGCGGCGAGGTGTGGCTGGGCGGAACGACGGAGACGGCGGTGGTGTTCGGTTGCGCCGCGGTGGTCGCTGTGACCACCGGAATGAGGATCAACCAACCGAAAGGACTGTCCTGATGGCTGCGGACCCCCTACCGCCCGACTCGTTACCCGATGTCGTCGCCGTCGCCACCGCACACGCGGAACGCGTGGACACCGACGGCGTCTTCCCCTCAGAAGCGGTTGCTGCTCTGCGTGACAGCGGGCTGATGGGCCTGGTCCTGCCTCGTGAGGTCGGCGGGATGGGCAAGGGCCCGATCGAGTTCACCGAGGTGGTCTGCGCGTTGGCGGCCGCCTGCGGGTCCACCGCGATGATCTACCTGATGCACGTCGCGGCCGCGGTCACCGCCGCGTCGGCGCCACCCCCCGGACTGCCCGACCTGATGTCGGACATGGCGACGGGGAAGTCGTTGGGCACGCTGGCCTTCAGCGAGAAGGGTTCTCGGTCGCACTTCTGGGCTCCGGTCTCGAAAGCGGTCGCGGCCGGCGACGACGTGACCGTGACGGCCGCGAAGAGTTGGGTCACCTCGGCCGGGCACGCGGATGTCTATGTGGTGTCGTCCGGATCCACCTCCGGGGAGGCCGGAGCCGTGGACATGTTCGCCGTGCCCGCGGGTACACCGGGCCTGGAGATCTCCGGAACCTTCACCGGCCTGGGCCTGCGCGGCAACGCGTCGACGCCGATGAGCGTCGACATCAGGCTTCCGGCGTCCTACCGGATCGGCGCGGAAGCAAGCGGATTCGGCACGATGATGCAGGTCGTGCTGCCGTGGTTCAACCTGGGAAACGCGTCGGTGTCGACCGGCCTGGCCGCCGGTGCGACCACCGCAGCGATCGAACACGTCCGGTCCGCGCGACTGCAGCACCTCGGCGAGAGCCTCGCCGACCTACCCACCATCCGTGCGCAGATCGCCCGGATGGGGATCGCCGTCGCGACGCAGAAGGCGTATCTGGCCCATACGGCGCAGAGCGTGTCGTCCCCCGACGAATCCACGCTGCACCACGTGCTCGGCGTGAAGGCATCGGCCAACGACGCGGCACTGACGATCACCGACTCGGCGATGCGGGTCTGTGGCGGCGCCGCGTTCTCCAAGCACCTGCCGATCGAGCGCGCCTTCCGCGACGCCCGCGCCGGTTCGGTCATGGCACCGACCGCGGACGCGCTGTACGACTTCTACGGGAGGGCGGTCACCGGACTGCCGCTGTTCTAGGAGAAGCCATCGTTCTAGGAGAAGGGTTGGCAAGAATGAGTGAACCACTGGTCATCGGCGCGGTTGCGTACACGCCGAACGTGGTACCGATCTGGGAAGGGATACGAAGTTACTTCCAGGGACTCGACGATCCCGACGCACAGATGGACTTCGTGCTGTATTCGAACTACGGCAGGCTGGTCGACTCGCTGATCGCCGGGCACATCGATGTCGCCTGGAACACCAACCTCGCCTACGTGCGTACCGTCATACAAACCAACGGCCACTGTATCGCGTTGGCGCAGCGCGATACCGACGTCGACTTCACCACGGTGTTCGTCGCGCGCGCGGGCACCGAACTCGAGGGTCCCGAGGCGATCGCCGGCAAACGGCTGGCCCTGGGATCGGCGGATTCGGCACACGCGGCGGTCCTGCCGCTGTATTACCTGCGTCGTGCCGGCGTCACCGACGAGGATCTGCACCTCATGCGATTCGACACCGACATCGGCAAACACGGCGACACCGGGCGCAGCGAACTCGACGCGGTGCAGGCGGTTCTCGACGGTGAGGCCGATGTCGCAGCCATCGGCAGTTCGACCTGGCAGGCGATGGATGCCGACCTGATGGCGCAGACGCTCACCGAGATCTGGCGCACCGACGGCTACTGCCACTGCATGTTCACCGCCCTGGACACCCTCGAACCCGCACGGTACGAACCGTGGCTCAAGGGGCTGATGGCCATGGATTGGGAGAACCCCGACCATCGCATCATCCTCGAACTCGAGGGGTTGACGCGCTGGGTGGAGCCGCACCTCGACGGTTACAAGCCGCTGTTCGAGGCCGTGGCGGAGCAGGGCATCGACCCGCGATGGTGATCCTCGAGCTGATGCGGACCCTCGGGGGTGTGCCGGTCGGCACCACCGTCGAGATCCCCATCGGCTCGGCGGCCGACCGCGACCTCGCGCAGCGCTGGTGTGAACGCAACGGCAACAGTGTCGTACGCGCCGACGTCGACGAGACCGGCGAAGGGACGCTCACCGTCCGACGTGGCCGGCCACCGGATCCCGCCACCGTGATCGGCGCCGACCGGTTGCCGGGGATGCGGTTGTGGCTCTACACCAACTTCCACTGCAACCTGTCCTGCGATTACTGCTGCGTCGCATCGTCGCCCCGCGCGCCTCGTCGTGAACTCGGGGCGCAGCGGATCGCGCGGCTGATCCGCGAGGCCGCCGATTGGGGTGCCGCCGAACTGTTCCTCACCGGCGGTGAACCCTTCCTGCTGCCCGACATCGGCGAGATCATCGCCGACTGCGTCACGGTGCTGCCCACCACGGTCCTCACCAACGGAATGGTGTTCCGCGGGAGAGGATTACGTGCGCTTGAGGCACTTCCGCGCACGGGGCTCGCCCTGCAGATCAGCCTCGACTCGTCGACGCCGGACCTGCACGACTCGCATCGCGGCGCGGGCAGCTGGAAGCGGGCCGTCGCCGGTATCCGTCTGGCGATCTCGCTCGGTTTTCGGGTGCGTGTCGCGGCGACGATCGCCGACCCGGCCCCGGGCGAACTGGACAAATTCCACACCTTCCTCGACGATCTCGGCATCGCCCGCGACGATCAGGTCATCCGGCCGATCGCGAGGGAGGGGGTCGCCGACGTCGGCCAGACGCTGTCTCGCGAATCGCTCGTCCCCGAGGTGACGGTGACCGCCGAGGGCGTCTACTGGCATCCGGTGACCGCGACCGACGAGCAAGCCCTCGTCACCCCGACGATCGAGCCGCTCACCCCGGCGCTGGAGACGATCAAACTCCAGTTCGCCGAACAGTGGGCGCGAGCGTCGGAGTCCGCGTCGTTGTTCCCATGTGCCTGACCGAAACTGCCTCCGCAGATCGGTCCGGCGTCAGCGGGATGCGGTGCGCTCCAAGGACTCCACTGCGTCGGTGATCAGCGTGAGGGGATCATACGAGTCGAACTCGGCACGCAGGCTATTCACGTTCGCGGCGATCCGTTCGTCGGAGAGGACGCGTTGCACCCCGGCACGGATCCTGGCCGGTCTGGGCCGCTCGGTACGCAGATCCACGCCGAGGCCGTTGTAGCCGATCCGGGCGTTGATGTCGTTCTTGCCCTCGCGCTTTCCGGCGCCGACGACCGGGACACCGTGGCGCAGTGCGGCCACGGTGCTGCCCCATCCGCCGTTGCTGACGAAGACGTCGACGTGCCCGAAGAGTGTCGAGTAGGGCAGGTAGTCCTCGATGACGATGTTCGGTCCGGCGAACCGCTCGCGCAGCCGATCGGTGTTCGCCCCACCGGTGGTGGCCACCACGACATACGGTCCGTCGCCGAGGGCCTCGAGTGTGGGTGCGATGAGCTTGTCCGGGTCGGTGTTGTCGATCGTCCCCTGGGACACGGCGACAACCGTGGTCTCGTGGTCGGTGATCACCGTCGGCAGGGGAGCGTCCGGCGGGAGGAGAGCACGGGCGGGCACCAGCGGACCGACGAACTGCGCGTTCGGCGGCGGCCGGTAACCGGGGAACTCCAGGCCCGGGACACCGTCGAGGAACAGTCGGCCGGCGCAGGCCATCGGGGCCTGCGGGAAGCCGTCCGACGGAATCGGCTCGAGGCCATGGGAGTCCAGGACGGTGTTGTAGTGTCCGACACCCCGCTTCATCGTGGCGGTCAGCATGCCCCGCACCACGCGGTGTTGCGTGCGACCGACGACGGTCCGGGCGGGCCGCAGGCCGAAGAACGGTGGTGGGCTACCCGGGCCGGGCAACACAGTGGTCAGGCCAGTCGCGAACACCGGCACGCCCAGGCGCTCGGCAACGAGCTTCTCGACGTACATGGCCCCGTCGCAGAAGAAGAGATCGAACGGGAATTCCTCGCGGATCTCGGTGATGTCGTCGAAGTGCTTCTCGACATTCCCGACGAAAAACGTGTCGACGTCGAAGGAGATGAGTTTGGGACCCTTCATCCTGGCCCGCTCCGGGAACAGCGCGTTGATGTTCTCACCCGTCACCTCGACCGCGCGGCGATACGGAAACGACTGCAGACCGAGGGCGTCGACCTTGCGTTTGTAGGCGGGGCCGACATACCAGCGCACGTCATGACCCCGGCTCGCGAGATGAGCGGCGACGCCGGTCAGCGGGTTGAAGTGGCCTTCGGCGGGAAGAGCGGCGAACAGGATCTGCATGGCGTCCTCCAATGTTCCTCACTATAGTCCTGCTATAGTGAAAATTAAGCAAGACTATAGTGAGGATCATGTCGACCACGACCACGAGAACCGGGACACGAGCCGAGCGCGCTCTCGCCACGCGGCGACGGATGGTCCAGGCGGCGTACGAGACCTTCGCCGCCGAAGGGTTTCTGGGCACGACGATGGCCGCGGTGGCCAAGCGGGCGGGGGTCGCCGCCCCCACGATGTACTACACCTTCGGCACCAAGGTCGCCCTGCTCGGCGAGACCCTCGGTGCCGCGATCGTGGGTTTCGACCAATGGCGGGCACCACCGCCGGAGCCGTTCGAGATCGCCGACCTCCTCCCCGTGCACAGCTGGTGGGCCGACCTGCTCGCCGCCCCGACCGCCCGCGATGCGCTCGGGGTGTTCGTCGCGCAGGGCACCGACATCCTGAAGCGGGTCGGTCCCCTGGTTCCCGCCCTGCACGGCGCAAGCGGCGATCCGGAGGGTCAGGAAATGGCTCGGGTCAGCGAGGAGCGTCGCGTCGAGACCTATCGCGCCGTCGTCGACGTCATCGCCACCAAACCCCGGGGGTTGCGCCGCGGGATGACGGTGGAGACGGCGACCGACATCATGCTCGTGATCCTGAGCGCCGAGGCGTACCAGGGCTTCGCCGCCCGCGGCTGGACCCACGAGCGGACGAAGCGCTACTTCACGTCGCTGCTGACCGAGCAGGTGTTGGCGACCGCCGACTGAGCGCCTGGGCCTTGCCGCATCGGTCCACGAAAACCTCACACCGTAGGGCGGTCATCGACACCGACGTTTCGATGCCCCGCTCGTGCGCGGACTTCAGGGTCGATCGTCCGATCAGGCGAGCTGACGCTGGAAGGCCGCGAGGTGATTCTGGGATCCGCTGAGCAGACTCTCCAACACGGCGGTGACGTCGGCCGGCGAGCCCGCCATGGCCGCTTTCAGGTCGGCGATGTCGGTCTCCTCGATGGTGACGCCGACCTGGAAGGCCGCGGCCTGCGAGCGAGAACCCTCGGCCACGAGGCGGTCATACAGCGCCTGCAGGTCCGGGTCGGTGAACCGTCCCACCTGATCGATGCGCGGATCCTCGATGCCGTAGGCGGGCAGCAGCGCTTCGACCTGCTGCTGATGACGCACCTCCGAGGACGCGATGTTGCTGAAGATGCGGCTTCCCCACTGGTCGCCGAGCGTGACGTACACGTCGTGGGCCAGCTTCTCCTCTTCGACGAGATAACGGAGCTGGTCGGCGAGAGATTCATCGGTGGCGGTCAACACCACCGACTGCGAGGTGGTGCTCGAGGCCGCCGGGGTCGACACCGCGGACGGTTGCTGGTCGGCCGCACAACCGGCGAGAGTGATCGTGGCGGCGAGTGCGGCCGATGCGGCCGCGGTGAGCACGGTACGACGTCTGGTCATCATGATCGGACTCCTCTCTGAGATTCCACCTCCGATTTTATACCCCCGGGGGTATCTAAACGGGCTCGTGTGCAACCTGACAGCAGGCTCACAGCAGGCTCGGACCGTTCCCCAAGCAAGCCGCACTTATCAGCGCACGCCTGTTCTGCGAAGCCCCTCCACCCGGGCAATACGACACTTGTTTCGCGACGAAGAGTCCGTTTCTGTCAGCGCTACGCCAGCCGCGCCTCGATCGCGGCTCGGACACCGTCGAGCACGGCCGGATCGTCACGCAACAGGAAGGCGATGTCGGCGCCGGTGAGCATCGTACTCAGCTCGCAGACGAGCTGATCGGGGTCGACATCGCCGGGCAGCTCACCGGCCTCGACGGCGTGGCGGGCATTGTCGGCGAGCAGGCTAACCCACGCGACCTGCTCGTCGGCGATCCGATCTCTGACCGGCCCCGGCCGCGTACTGACCTCCGAGGCAACGGAGGCGAAGAAACACCCGCCCGTGAAGACCCGTCGCGCCACGTGGTCGAGGTATCCGCTACAGAGCGCCAGGAGCCGGTCGCGACCGGGAGGTGCCGTCAACGCGGGGACGACGACCTCCTCGATGAAGGTCTCGCGGGCGCGGTCGACGACGGCCAGTTGAAGGTCCTCCTTCGACCCGAACAGGCCGAACACCCCGCTCTTGCTCATCCCGGTGACACCGGCGATGCGGGCCAGCGACAGCCCACCCAACCCCTCCACCGTGGCCAGGTCGGCAGCCACGTCCAGGATCGCGTTGCGCGACCGCTCTCCGTCGGAGCGCACACGTCGCTCCGCATTCTTCTGGGTCGACACACTAGACAAGTTAGCACGCACGGGCGTACGGTCTAAATAAGCACGCACGATCGTGCCAACTAAAATCAGATCACCCCGGAAGGTTCGACCATGACCACAGCCACACTCAGCGCCGCCCGGCGGCAGGCCCCGCTGCGCCGCGCCTTTGCCGACGACCCGACCAAGGCCATCTCGATCAAGCACGTCACGTCCGAAACCGGCACGCACACCGACGAATGGCACGGCCGCATCGTCGCCCCGGACTTCCCGGGAACGACCTGGGATTACGGCATCGACGCCAAGGTCGGCGGCGACGACGACCTGCCCAATCCCGGCCACCTTCTTTGCGCCGCACTGGCCGCCTGTCTGGAGAGCACCACGCGGATCGTCGCCGACCACCTCGGGATCGAGATCGAGGACCTGACCGTGGACGTCGTGGGCGACGTCGACGTCCGGGGCTGCCTGGCCCTCGACCGCACCGTGCGCCCAGGCTTCCGACGGATCGACGCAGAGATCTCACTCCGCACCGCCCCCGGCACCGATGACACCCTGGTCGAGCTCCTGCTCGGTCAGGTCGATGCCCTGTGCGTCACCCTCGACACCATCCGACATGGCGTCCAGGTCGATCTCACCTCGACGGTCGCATAGGTGAGGCCCCTGATCTCCTCTCGCGAGCTCGTTGATTCTTGTGTTTACTTCCAAGTGACCGATCAGTCCGCGCGAAAGGCACGCCCGTGGCCGGAGCCACCGACCCCGCGGACGCCGACGGTGTCCTGCCGCTGCCCTCCCCCGTGGCCCTCTGGCGCCTGCTGAGCTGCGCCGTCACGACCGCGATCCTGCTGTTGACCTGGCGGGTCCACCTCCCCCGCCACAACGTCGGGCACGAGATACCGTTCGCGGACGGCACCGTCGGGCGGGTGTACCGGGAGACCGTGCTCGACCTCGGCAAGGCGACCGAGCCGGTGACCCTGATCGTCGGTTTCCGCCTCCGGTGGGTCGGGTCGAACCGATTCGCCCACCGGCTCTTCCGCATCGAAAGTCTGCTGAACACACCATTGTTCGTCGGGTTCCCGGGCTTCGTGTCCAAACTGTGGATCGCCCACGACGGCAACAACGTCTACCGGGGTGTCTACGAGTGGGACCGCGAGGACCTGGCGCACCGCTACGTGCGCGCGCTGTGGTGGCCGCTCGCCCTGGTCAGCGAACGCGCCAGCATCCGCTATCACGTCGTGCCGGGTTCACGACGCGATGCGACCCTCTCGCACATCAGACTTCGTCCCGGCGAGCAGCAATGGTGGCACCCGCTCACCACAGACCCGCCACCGCGGGTGCAGGGCATGGGGTGAATCTCCCAGCCGGCGCGTGACCGGGATGGGATATGCGTCCGATGCGAGGGTCACCGGCGCCGACCTAGCGTCGGGGTATGTCCACCACAAACATCGAAACAGTCATCATCGGGGCAGGTCAGGCCGGCCTGTCCACCGCATATCAACTGCTGGAACGCGACCACGACTGTGTGGTCCTCGACGCCAACCACCGCGTCGGCGACAACTGGCGCAGACAGTGGGACAGCCTCCGGCTCTACTCCCCGGCTCGCTATGACGGACTGCCCGGCTACCCGTTCCCCGCACCGGGGTGGTCATTTCCCGGCAAGGACTCCGTCGGCGAGTATCTCGAGTCCTATGCACGACGGTTCGACCTGCCGGTCCGCTTGAACACCCGGGTGGAGTCCGTCGACGCAGACGGGAACGGCGGGTTCCTCGTCCGCACCGGATCGCAAACGATCTCCTGCCGCAACGTCGTCGTGGCCACGGGTACCTTCGGCCGCACGCCCAACATCCCCGACTGCGCCGCCGACCTGGACCCGTCGATCCTGCAGCTGCACTCGAGCGAGTACCGTCGCCCGGCCCAGCTGCGGGACGGCCCGACGCTGGTGGTCGGCGCGTCGCACTCCGGTTTCGACATCGCGTACGAGGTCGCCGAATCACACCCGACGATTCTCTGCGGTCGCGACTGCGGATCCATCCCGTTCCGCCCGGAGTCGATGCGGGCACACGTGCTGTTCCCCATGGTGGTGTTCGCCTGGCGGCATGTGTTGACCCGCCGAACACCGATCGGCCGCAAGGAGATGCCCAAGGTGCGCCACCATGGCGCCCCCGCGCTCCGGGTCAAGAACTCAGACCTGCGCAAGCGGGGTGTGCGGCGCATCGGACAGCGCGTGACCGGCAGCCGCGGCGGCATGCCGGAGGTGGCCGACGGCGAGGTCCTCGACGTCACGAACATCGTCTGGTGCACCGGTTTCCGTCAGGTCTTCGACTGGATTCATCTACCGGTCCTCGGCGACGACGGATGGCCCGAGGAGATGCGCGGCGTCGTCGACAACGTCCCCGGACTCTACTTCTGTGGCCTCGCATTCCAGTACGCGTTCAGCTCGATGGTCCTGCCCGGTGTCGGGCGCGATGCCGCCTATATCGCCGACCGGATCGCCGAGCGGGCCGCTCAGGACAGCACAGTGATGCATCAACCGGCCTGAGACGCCGACTCCCCGGGTGGATCGTTCTACGCTCGAGGAGGAGGTGAATGTCGATGGCGGTCACCGACGAACTCGAGCGCGCCCGCGAGCACTTCGACGCCGGAGAGTGGGGAGCCGCGCTGCGCACCTGGGAGTCGATCGACCAGGGTCGGCTGTCGGCGGATGATCTCGAGGATCTCGCCGTGGCTGCCTACCTGGTCGGCCGCGATTCGACGGCCGCCGAGGCCCTCCAGCGGGCGTTCCAGACCTGTATCGACGACGCCGACACCCTCGGTGCGGCTCGGCGCGCGTGCTGGATCGCGATGATCATGTCGATGGCCGGCCAGCCGGCGGTCGGTCAGGGGTGGGCGTCGCGGGCCGAACGGCTCCTCGACGAGTTCGACGAGGACGTCGAGGAGCGCGGGTATCTCGAGATGAACCACGTGTACGCCCATCTCGCGGTCGGAGAACTCGACGAGGCGACGGAGTCCGCGCGCCGTGTCGCCGACGCGGGCAGGCGCTTCGCCAATCCCGATCTGTTCGCCGCCGGCATCTCCGCGGAGGGGCGGATCATCCTGGAACGCGGCAATGTTCGGGAGGGACTCGCCCTGTTCGACGAGGCGATGGTGTCGGTGACCGCCGGCGAGGTGTCCGCGGTGTTCGCCGGCATGGTGTACTGCACGATGATCGAGGGCTGCCAGGACGTCTCGGACTTCGGTCGCGCCGCGGCCTGGACGGCCGCGCTGAGTCAGTGGTGCGACAGGCAGCCGGGTCTGGTGCCCTACCGCGGGCAATGCGCGGTTCACCGCGGCCAGATCTGTGCGTTGCACGGCGCATTCTCCGATGCCATCACCGAGTTCGATGACGCGCTACGCCGCTACCGCGAGACGTCTTCACCGGCCGCCGGTTTCGCCCTGGCCCTGCGTGGTGACATCTACCGGCTGACGGGTGAACCGGACAGCGCGGAGGACTCCTACGAGCAGGCGGCGGAGTTCGGCTACGAGCCGCAACCCGGGCTCGCGCTGCTCTGGCTGTCGCGCGGGCGCCGCGACGCCGCACTCGGTGCGATCCGTCGGCTGCTGGTGGAATCCCAACAGCCGGTGGAGCGCTCACGAATCCTCCCCGCAGCTATCGAGATCCTCATCGCCGCCGGCGAACTCGAGCAGGCCCGGGAATCCGCGCGGGAACTCGACCACATCGCCTGCGGTTTCAGCTGCGTCGCACTGCAGGCGATGGCCGCCTATGCGGCGGGAGCGGTCGAGTTGTCCGACGGCGATCCGGCCGGAGCGCTGCCCTATCTCCGTAAGGCCCGCCAGCTGTGGATCGATCTGGACTGCCCCTACGAGACGGCACGCGCTCAGGTGCTCATCGGCCGCGGGCTGCGAGCCCTCTCCGACACACGTTCGGCCGACGCGACACTCGCGGCGGCGCACCGGACCTTCGTCGACCTGGGCGCGAAGCCCGCCGCGGACGAGGTCGCCGGGCTGCTCACGCCGGAGGGGTTCCCCGCCGGACTGACCGATCGTGAGGTCGAGGTCCTGCGACTCGTGGCCACCGGACGCAGCAACGGCCAGATCGCTGCCGAGCTGGTGCTCAGCGAGAAGACCGTGTCACGCCACCTCACCAACATCTTCACCAAACTCGACGTGAACACACGTTCGGCGGCCACCGCATACGCCTACGAGCACGGTCTCATGTGATCTCCGGCGGCGGTAGCCCTGCGTACACTCGTCGGCGAAGAAGGAGGTATGCGGTGATCCGGCTCTGGGGTGTCGTTGCCCTTGTGGTGGCAGCAGCGGCGTTGATCGCGGTGGCAATCCTCGGCCCGTGGGGGTGGTACATCCCGGCGATCATCGTTGCCGCACTCGCTGGTGTCGGCGTCTTCGATCTCCTCCAGCATCGGCACTCTGTCCTGCGGAACTACCCGGTTGTCGGGCATATGCGTTTCCTGCTGGAAGCCATCCGCCCCGAGCTGCAGCAGTACTTCATCGAGCGCAATTTCGACGGCCGCCCCTACGACCGAGATGTCCGGACTCTCATCTACGAGCGTGCCAAGGGCACGTCGGCCGAGCTCTCCTTCGGAACCGAGCGTGACATCGACTCCGACGGCTACGAGTACCTCGTCCACTCCACCGCCCCGGTCGACCCCACACCCCGACCGCACCGGGTCCGCATCGGTGGGCCCGACTGCCGTCAGCCCTACGACATGGCCCTGCTGAACGTCTCGGCCATGAGTTTCGGGGCGCTGTCGGGAAATGCCCTGCGCGCATTGAACAACGGAGCCAAGAAGGGCGGATTCGCCCACGATACCGGTGAGGGCGGTATCACGCCCTACCATCTCGGCGGGGCGGACCTGGTGTGGGAGATCGGGTCCGGTTATTTCGGCACGCGTACCACCGACGGGCATTTCGATCCCGTCCAGTTCGCCGACAAAGCCGCGATCGACCAGGTGAGGTGCATTTCGATCAAGCTGAGTCAGGGGGCGAAACCGGGTATCGGCGGGGTCCTCCCGGCCACCAAGGTCAGCCCGGAGATCGCCCGCTACCGGGGCATTCCCGCCGGCGAGAAATGTGTCAGCCCGGCAAGCCATTCCGCGTTCTCCACACCACGGGAGCTGGTCGGCTTCGTGGCACGTCTGCGCGAGTTGGGCAACGGGAAGCCGGTTGGCTTCAAGTTCTGCCTGGGGTCACGTGTGGATGTGCTGGCCATCTGCAAGGCGATGCTCGACGAGGACATCACACCCGACTTCATCATCGTGGACGGATCCGAGGGTGGAACCGCCGCTGCCCCACTCGAATACGAGGATCACGTGGGCCTTCCGCTCACCGACGGCCTGATGACCCTGCACAACGCGCTCGTCGGCACCGGCTTGCGCGGACGCATCCGGATCGGTGCCGGCGGCAAGGTCGCGACCGGCAACGACATCGTCAGGCGACTGATCCAGGGTGCCGATTTCACCAACGCGGCACGGGCGATGATGATGGCCACCGGATGTATCCAGTCGCAGCGATGTCACACCAACCGATGTCCCGTCGGTGTGGCCACACAGGATCCGAGACGGGCCCGTGCTCTGGACGTCGACGACAAGAGTGAGCGCGTCTTCCGCTACCAGCACGCAACGGTCGACGAAGCGATGCGGCTGATGGCCTCCATGGGAGTCGAGCACCCGTCGCAACTCTCACCGCATATGCTGCGCAAGCGGATCTCGGTCACCCGGCAACGTTCGTATGCCGAGATCTACGAATGGCTCGGTCTTGGACAGCTGATCGACGACACTCCCGAATCGTGGGTCGAGGACTGGACGTCCGCCGATGCGGATTCGTTTGCACCGGCGGGTTTCGTCACCGTCCGCTGAGTCCATGAGGAGTTCGTCCGGTGGTTCGTCCCCCGAAAGTCGGGCAATCCTCCACCTGCACAGACGGGGAATGGCCCGAATTCTGGGGGAAGAAGCGAGGTGTGCGCCGGTGCGCGGCGAATGGGGGTGGGTGGGGAGTGGGTGTGGGATCATGTCCGCACCAACCGACGATTCGAGGTGGACATGCCGGACGAGGACCCACGGTACCTGTCCGATCAGCTGCTCACCTACCTCGGGAACAAGCGGGCCCTGCTCCCCCTGATCGACCGCGCCGCGGCGCATGTGCAGCAGCGGTTGGGCCGCAGGCTGACCGTGCTCGACGCGTTCTCCGGCAGCGGCGTCGTGTCCCGGCTCCTCAAGGCCCGCGCGAAGGTCGTGATCGCCAACGACCTCGAGTCCTACGCACGGGTGATGAGCGAGTGCCACCTCACCAACCTGGGCGACGTCGACCTCGACGAGATCGCCTCGCTCGTCCACCGCGTCAGCGAGCAGGTCGACAGCGGCCTGACCGTGGACGGATTCATCTCCGAGCTCTACGCCCCCGACGACGACGACGCGATCCGTCCCGGTGAACGGGTCTTCTACACGCGCGACAACGCCCGCCGACTCGACGCGTACGCCTGGCTGATCGGTCAGCTCGACCCACAGCTACAGCCATTCCTGTTGGCGCCGTTGCTGTCCCAGGCTTCCATACACGCCAACACCTCGGGCGTCTTCAAAGGTTTCTACAAAGACAAGCACACCGGTCTGGGACGATTCGGCGGGGCCGGCGAGGATGCGTTGGCTCGTATTCGCGGCACGATCCGCATCGCGCCCCCGGTGTTGAGCCGTCACGACGCGGAGAAGCGGGTCCTGCAGGTCGACGCCAGCCTGCTACCCGACCTGACCGGCCCCGTCGACATCGCCTATCTCGATCCGCCCTACAACCAGCACCCCTACGGTTCGAACTACTTCATGCTCAATCTGCTGACGGACTACCGGCGGCCGCCGCAGATCAGTCGGGTGTCGGGCATCCCGACCGACTGGAACCGTTCGGATTTCAACGTCCGCAGCCGGTCCGCCGACCGGATGGCCGAGTTGACGGACGCACTCGATGCCCGCTTCCTCCTCGTCTCTTTCAACGACGAGGGGTTCATCGCGCCGACCGACATGGTCGAGATCCTCACCGCGGTCGGTGCCGTGACCGAATTCCGTTCGAAATACAACACGTTTCGGGGGAGCCGCAACCTCGGCGGACGCGCCACGCACGTGACCGAACATCTCTATCTGGTCGAGAAGCGCTGAGGGGACCCGTCACTTCCTCGACAGCGATGCATCGAGCGCGAGTAGCTGTTCGGCCTGGACGTCACGCAGCACGGCCATCGTCGCGGTCACCGCGATCTCGCAGGCGACGTCGATGTCGGCGTTGTCGACGATGACCGCGCGGTAGGCGACGTCGAGACTGATCCCGATCAGCAACGACGCGAGTGTGTCGGCGCTGGCCTCGATCTGCGCCCCGCGGGTCGCGTAGTTCTCCCGCAGACGGGCGGCCACCCGCGGCTCGAGGGTCTGATAGAGCCGACGGCCCGGGTCCTCGGCCTCCTGCCGGTGGCCGAGGAGGATGCGCAGTCCCGCCGGGTTGCGCCGCGCGTATTCGAAGGTGGCCTCCACCGATCGCCGGGCCCGCTGTCCGTAGGGCATGTCCGCGATGTCGTCGTAGGCCGCGAACATCCACTGCGTGAACTGGTCGAGCTCTCGCTCCACCACCTTGTCGACGAGCGCATCCCGCGACCCGAAGTGGGCGTAGAGCGTGACCCGGCTGGTGCCGCCGCGCTCGGCGATCATGTCCATCGTCGCCCGCTCGACCCCGACCTCGGCGATCACCGAGGTGGCGGCATCGAGCAGTTCGTCGTCGGTCGGCCGATTCCGGGTGTTACGCGGCCGTTTGCGGCTCCGCGAACCCTCGGCTCGTCCGGAGTTGGTCACTCTGGTCTCCTGATGTCAGGTCGTTGAGCGGGTGGGCGATACCGCGATCCGATACGTCCCCCGACACCTCTCTCAACCGGCGCTGTCCGATCCGCCCAACCGGCCGAAATAGGCGTCCTCGACGGTATCGCGGTGCTCCCGCAGCTCGCTCGCCGAGCCCCGCAGTGCCACCCGACCGTGGTGGAGGACAATCCCCGAATCGGCGATGCCCAACGCGAGGTCGATGTGCTGTTCCACCAGCACGATGGCCATCTGCTGCTCGTCGGCCAGGGTGCGCAGCCGCGGCAGCAGATCCTGCACCGCGATCGGCGACAGACCGAGACTGAGTTCGTCGATCAGCAGCACCGAGGGCTTGGTCAGCAGCGCCTTGGCCACGGCGAGCATCTGCTGCTCGCCGCCCGAGAGGGTGCCGCACCGCCGCCCACGCAGCGTGTGCAGTTTGGGGAACTGCTCATAGACGTCGGCGAGGTTGCCCCCACCCTTGCGCTGGGCCAACCGCAGGTTGTCGACCACCGAGAGCCGGTGGAAGATACCGCGGTTGTCCGGCACGAGGGTGACACCGCGGCGGGCGTTGCGCTCGACATGGCTGTGGATCGGCTCGCCGAGCGCGCTGATGGTCCCGGACATCACCGGCAGCGCCCCCACCGCGGCCAGCAACGTGGTCGTCTTGCCGGCGCCGTTCGGACCGAGCAGGGCGAGGATCTCTCCGGGCGCCACCGCGGTGGAGAACTCCCGCACTGCGGGCACACCTCCGTAGCCGACGGTCACCTCGTCGAAGACCAGGACCCCGGTCTGCAGCGCGGGTTGGGACACGGTCGAACTGCTGGTCATGAGTCCTCCTTCTCGGGTGCCCCGTCGATCTCGGTTGCCCCGTCGACCTCGGGCGCCCCGTCGCTCTGGGGTGCGTCGACGATATCGACCGGGACGATCTCCTCACCCTGTACCTCGGCACTGCCCAGGTACGCGGCGACCACCGCGGGATCCTCCTGGATCTCGTGGGGCGACCCCGAGGCGATCACCCGTCCGAAGTCAAGCACGTAGAGCCGATCGCAGACGTCGAGGACCAGCGACATGTCGTGGTCGATGAGCAGGATGCCGACACCGGTGGCCGCGATGCGTCGAAGTTCTTGACCGAACTCACGGCTCTCATGGGTGTCGAGACCGGCCGCGGGCTCGTCGAGCAACACCATCCGGGTCCCGCCCACGAGCGCACGCGCCACCCCGACCAGCTTCTGCTGACCCAGCGTCAGCTCACCAGGCCGACGGTCGGCGACGGGGCCCAGACCCACCAGGTCCAGCGCCTCCTCCACGACCCCGGCCGGTGGCCGGGAGCCGGTGAACACGTCCAGGAGCAAAGCCCGCAACCCGATCGGCTGCACCGCGACCGCCAGGTTCTGGGCGACGGTCAGGTCCGCGAACAGCTCGCCGGCCTGCCAGGTTCGTGCCATCCCCGCGTTGCGGCGACGATGGGGACTGGTCTTCTCGACGCGGTGACCGTCGAGGACGACCTCGCCCTCGGCCTTCACGAAGCCCGTCACCGCGTCGACGAAGGTGGTCTTCCCGGCGCCGTTGGGCCCGATGAGCCCGACGATCTCGCCACCCGACACGGCGATGTCGATGTCCGCATTGGCCGTGACGCCGCCGTAGCGGACGCCCAGCCCCTTGGTGCTCAGCAGTGGTTGTGTTGCAGTTGCGGCCACGGTCTCAGACATTGCAGTCCGCCTTCGTATTCGGTGATGCCACAGCAGGCGTTGACACTCCGTCGGACATGACGTGACGCCTCGCGGTGAGACGATCGACGAATTCTCCGACCGCTCCCGAGATACCGACCGGGTTGAGCACCGCCATCAGCAGCAGGCCACCCGCGGCGATCAGGTCGTAGTATTCGCCGAGTTCGAGGGTCTGATTCAGGAAGACGTACCCGACGCCAAGCGGCCCGATGATGCCCGCGATGAACGCGCCGGACACCGACGTGATCCCGCCGACATAGGTCATCGCAAGCATGACCAGACCGATGATCACGGTGAACGATCCAGCGGACAGCTGCCCGCGGCTGTACCCGATCAGACAGCCGCCAATACCGGCTAGGAACGCCGAGAGCGCGAATCCGAAGAGCTTGGTGGCGGCGACGTTGATGCCCACCGACGCCGCCGCACGTTCGTTGGACCGCACCGCGAGGAACGCGCGGCCGGTCGACCCGGCCATGAACCGCATGACCACGAGGGTGGCGATCGCGACGACGACGAGCACCATGAGCGAAAAGCGCAGCGTCACCAGGTTGGTGCCGTCACGCACCCCGAGATCGATCCCGAACAGCGACGGGTCGGAGATGATGTTGCCCTCGTAGGCGGTGATCGCCGGGTTGTTGAACACGAAGCCCTGGATGGCGATCGCGGCCGCCAGGGTGACCACAGCCAGCTGCGCGCCCCGGATACGCAGCGCCGGAATGCCGACGAGGACACCGAGTCCGGTCGCGATCAGGGCCGCGAACAGCATGCTGAACGGGAACGGCACATGCCAGTTGACCGTGAGTTTGGACAGCGCGAAACCGGCGGCACCGGCAAAGGCCATGGACGCCAACGAGATCTGGCCCAGATAACCGGTCAGAAGGACGAGCGACAACGCGATCAGCGACAGAATCACCGAGGTGACCACTCCGAATCGCCATGTGCCGGAGGTGATCACGATCGCGACGACGGTCACCGCCAACACCGCGATGGTGGGCACCGGGCGGACACGGGGAATGCGCACGGCGGGCATCTTCACCTCGCCCAGCGAGCCGCGCGACGGGATGCGGCCGCCCATCAGGAACAGCGCGACGACGATCACCACGAACGGCAGTGCGTCGCCGAGTCCCGCCTGCGCCCAGTCCGGCCACCAGTCCTTGGTGGTCAGCCAGGTGATGATCGCCTGAAACGACCCGAGAGCCAGACCGGCGCCGCAGGCCACGCCGAATGACGTGAGGCGACCCAACAGTGCGACGGCCAGTGCGGGGATGACGTAGAACGTGTAACTGGTGACGTTGAGTCCGATGGTGAACGAGGCGAGGATGACGATCAGACCCGTCGCGGCGCCGGTGAGGACCCACACGATCGCGGCGAGACGATCGGGTGAATAGCCGACCAGTCGCGCGGCGAGCTCGTCCTCCGCGCCTGCTCGGGTCGCGACACCCAGGCGGGTGAGGCGGAAGTAGGCCCAGAACAGCGCGGCGATCACGATCGCGATGCCCGCGAGGATCAGGTCGGACACGTTCACCACGGCGCCGGCGAACTCGATGGTCTTGTCCGGCAAGGTGGCCAACGCGAACAGGGTGCCGGTGTCGAATCGGAGTTGGACGAGCGCCTGGATGAACAGCATCAGGCCCACCGAGGCGACGACCTGCGCCAGCACCGGCGCGGTCCGCAGCGGCCGGAAGACGAGCAGGTGGGCGGCGATCGCCCACACGACCGCGGACAGGACGCCGATGATGATCGCAGGGATCATCGGCATCGGGTCGTCACCGCCGGTGAGCGGGATGGTCCCGATCGGCAGCACGAGCCCGCCGTCGTCCCGGAGGGCGGCGACCTGGTAGACGGCCCAGAGGCCGATGGCTCCCTGTGCGAAGTTGATGATCCCGGTGGCCGCGTAGACGCCGACGAGTGACGACGCCATCACGGCGTAGACGGCACCTGTGGACAAGCCCAGGAAAGCGAATTGGAGGAACTGACCCATTCGGTGACCCAATCGATCGGCGCGCCCGGAGTCTCACCGACAGCGGCGCGAATGTATCCGGTGACGGACGGTGGGTCGGGCGAGCTCAGGTCGCCCGACCCACCGTCAGAGCAGTGTTGCCGAACCTTCCCTATGCGGCGCCCGGAATGAGCTTGAGCACATCAGGGCTCGGGGTGATGAACCCGTCACCGACAGGCGTCTGGGTCTTGTCGGCGGTCACCTCGAACAGCAGCATCTCGGTGGTGCAGTTCGGAGTGGTGGGCTTGTTGCAGGTCAACCCGGTGGGACCCATGAAGCTCTCGAAGTCGGTGAGCCCCTTGAGCCCGTTCAGCACGTTGGGACCGGTGAAGTCGGTGACCCCGGCCTTGTTGAGCCCGTTGGCCATGTTGACCAGGATCGAGAACGTGCCGTACGCGAAGAAGTCGGGGGTGCCGTCCTCATCGTTGATGTACTTCTCGGCGATCTGCAGGTTGGCCTTTGCCGGCTCGGGTGTCGAGTCGATCGCCGGCGGCTGCCAGAACGGTGAGTAGGTCTGCGCACCGACCGCCTGCGAACCCATCGTCTGGATGAACTCGGTGCACGCGGCCAAGAAGATCGTCCCCTGATAGCCGACCGACCGCATTTCCTGGGCCAGCTTGGTGCAGGTGTTGTCGTTCGGGGACGTCATCAGGCCCGCCGCGTCGGGGTTGCCCTCGGCGAGAGTCGTTGCGAGAGCTGTGAAGTTCGGGCCCGTCGGCGGGTAGTACACGGCCTTGACGTCGATGCCGAGCTGCTTGCCGAGCGGCACGAGCAGTCCGTCGAAGACCTGATGCGCCTGCGGCAGATCGGCATTCGCCAGTGTCAGCGAGGACTTCCCGGCGGCCTTGAGTGACTGCATGAAGCCGACCAGGAACGCGGCCGGAGGGGGACCGAAGAAGACGCGGTTCTCCGGGGAGGCCCCGGTCGCGGTGTTGAACGGGATCTGCCCGACCAACGGGATCTGCGCCGAGGTCAGGATCGGCATGGCCGACTGCGACTCCGAGTTGTACGCGTCGACGGCGGCCACGACCCCACCCTGCACGAGTTGGTTCGCACACGCGATCGTCGATTCCGGAGCGGTCTGGTCGACTCCGCAGTCGACGACCTCGATCGGCCGGCCATTGAGTCCGCCGAGCGAGTTGTTGATGTAGTTGACCGCGGCATCCTTGCCGGTCGTCACGCCCGGCTGGGGCGCCGGGCCCTGCGACGGGTTGAACAGACCGATCTTGATCGGATCACCCGACGCCTTGACGCCGCTCTCGTCGACGGCACTTGAATCGCTCGATCCGCTGTCGTCGCTGCTACACGACACAACGGAGAAGACGCACGCCGCCGCGATCGCAGCCGCGACGACCCGCCCAGTTCGCCTAAGCATTCTCACACGCCTTTCCCACCGACCTCCGGGCACGACCGATCAGCCCGGAGGGGCTCTTGAGTTACAGGGATGGAGTACCGGGTCACCGTGTGGCGAACCGGGGGTGAGATCCGGGTATGTGATCTCCACCACCGGCAAACTATCGCGTGCCTTACACCCGTGTCAAGCTGTCAAGCCACGGTCAAACAGTCTGCGCGCGAACAACACCCGCCCGCCAAAGGTGGGTCAACCGTCCAGAAAGTGGCGTTGTCCCAGCACGTCGGGGATCCCTACCGAGGGAGTTCGGACCCCTTGTATCTTTCGGCCGCATAGCGTTTCATCGCGACGCGTTCATCGGCGCGCTTCGGATAGCCGAAGAACACGACGAGGGCCCCGGCGACCACGACGACGATCGCGGCCGCGTACGCGCGTGCGTCACCGTCGACGAACGCCTGCTGCGCCGCCGAGATGATCTGATCGGCGTACTGCGGGTAACGCTCGGCCATGACCTCGGCACTCGAGAAGGACTTCGTCAGGGCGCTCTCGGTCTGGCTGGTCACCTCGTTCGCGTGGGGTGACGCGGCGATGGACGCCGACAACGCCTTCGCATAGCCCGCCGTCAAGATCGCACCGAGGAGGGACTGCATGATCGCGCCGCCGAGATCGCGTTGCAGGTCCGACATGCTCGAGGCCATCCCGGCACGTTCGATGGGGACCGAACCGGTCAGTGAGTGCGACGCGGGAGTACCGGCGAAGCCGACACCGATACCGACCAGCAGATACGCGCTGAGCACCACCCACAGCGAGGCCGAATCCTTCCAGGTGGTCAACATGGTGACCAACCCGGCGACGATGAAGACGTACCCGGTCAGCAGCGTCAGTCGTGACCCTTTCGACTCCACGAGTTTCGCCGACTGCGGTGCGACCACGACCATCGCCGCGGCCGCCGGGATGATCATCGCTCCGGAGGCCAGCGTCGAGTAGCCGAGGACGTTCTGCAGGTACTGCTGCCCGATGAACATCGTGCCCATCAGCGTGCCGAACACGATGATGCCGCCGACGGCGGCGACCCAGAAGGTCCGTCGCGAGGCCACGCGGAGGTCGAAGAGCGGGACCCGGACCCGCAGCTGACGGATGACGAAGACGACCGTGGCCACCACTGCGACACCGGCGAGGACCAGGACCGCGGTCCCATCGCCCGGGACGGGCGCGAAGTTGAGTGCGAGGACGGTCGCCCCGACGAGAACGATCGAGAGGATGCCGCCCAGATTGTCCACCGTCGCCCGCTCGTCACCGCCGTCTCTGGGAACCAGGAACCATGCGCCGGCCAGTGCCACCACCGCCAAGGGCAGGGTCACGAGAAAGACCGAGTGCCAGGAGAACACCTCGAGCAACGCTCCGGACATCAGCGGCCCGGACGCGGAGAGGGCCGCGCCGAGCGCCGACCACGCGGCGATGGCCCTGGTGCGTTTGGCTCCCGTCCACAATGCGGTGATCATGGCCAGGGTCGTGGGGAACGCGAGACCCGCCGCGATGCCGCCGACGACCCGGGCGCCGAACAACACGTCGGCGTTCGGCGCGAACCCCGCGACCAGCGATGCCGGAAGTGACAACAGCATGCCGTAGACCAGCATCCGCTTGCGGCCGTACCGGTCGCCCAGTGCGCCGAAGTAGAGCACCGAGGCGGCCAGGCCCAGCGAGTAGCCGACCGCGATCAGATTGAGCTGGGTGGAACTCGCGTCGAGGTCCTTGCCGATGTCGGGCAGCGCCACATTGGCAACCGCAAGGTTGATGTTGGCGACGCCGGCCACCAGGATCAACGCTCCGAGGACCAATGGGGCTCGGTCGGGGGCAGTACCTTCGTCAGACTGCACCTCTGTCGATGTCATGGTCCGAGCCTACGATGTGACACCGGTGTCGTCCGGCCCAACGGCCACGCCCGGACCGGACACCGATCGTGGTGGAATGGGATTGCCTACCACCGAGACCGAGGTGAGACTCAATGTCGAGTTCCATACAAGCAACCGAGACGGTGTCCGATGCCAACACACGAGCCCGATCCGATCTGCCGTTCGGTGACACCCGCGACCTCGCCGACGCCGATCGCGGCTTCATCGCGGCGCTCGACCCGCCGGTGATCTCGGGTCCCGACGGCAACCCCGTGTGGGACTGCGACGAATTCGCATTCCTCGCCGAGGACTGCCCGACAACGGCCAACCCCAGCCTCTGGCGACAGTCCGAACTGTGTGCGCGGCAAGGTCTTTTCGAGGTCGTCGAGCGGATCTACCAGGTTCGCGGTCTCGATCTGTCGAATATGACGATCGTCGAGGGCGACTCCGGGGTCATCGTGATCGATCCGCTGATCTCCGCCGAGACCGCCGCCGCGGGCCTGGCGCTGTACCGGTCGCAGCGCGGTGACCGGCCGGTGAAAGCGGTGATCTACACGCACTCGCACATCGACCACTTCGGCGGCGTCAAGGGCGTGATCACCCAGGAGTCCGTCGACGCAGGGGACTGTGCGGTGATCGCTCCGGCCGGCATGGTCGAACACGCCGTCGCCGAGAACGTCTATGCCGGAACCGCGATGGGGCGCCGCGCCGCCTACATGTACGGTGCGGCACTCCCCCGCGGTCCGCGCGGTGCCGTCGGCGCCGGACTCGGGCAGTCGACCTCGACCGGTACCGCGACACTGATCCTGCCGACGATCGACATCACTTCGACCGGCGAGACCCATTCGATCGACGGTGTCACGATCGAGTTCCAGATGACGCCGGGCACCGAGGCTCCGGCCGAGATGAACTTCTACTTCCCGCAGATGCGGGCGCTGTGCATGGCCGAGAATGCCACCCACACACTGCACAATCTGCTCACACTGCGAGGTGCGCTGGTGCGCGACCCACACGTCTGGTCGCGGTATCTGACCGAGTCGATCACGATCTTCGCCGACCGGTCTGATGTGTTGTTCGCATCCCATCACTGGCCGACGTGGGGTACCGAGGAGCTCACCGAGTTCCTCGAGCTGCAACGCGATCTGTACGGGTATCTACACGACCAGACCCTGCGCATGCTCAACCAGGGCCGCACCGGGAGCGAGATCGCCGAGGACATCGCGTTGCCGCCCGCGCTGGAGAACGCCTGGCACACCCACGGCTACTACGGCTCGGTCAGTCACAACGTGAAGGCCATTTACCAGCGCTACATGGGCTGGTTCGACGGCAACCCGGCGCACCTGTGGGAACACCCGCCGGTGGAGTCTGCCAAACGGCACGTCGAGTTCATGGGCGGCGCCGACGAGGTACTCGCCAAGGCGCGGAAGTCCTTCGAAGAGGGCGACTTCCGATGGGTTGCTCAGGTCGTCAACTACGTGGTGTTCGCCGACCCCGACAACCCCGCGGCCCGCGACCTGCTCGCCGACACCTACGAACAGCTCGGGTACGGCGCCGAGTGCGGCACCTGGCGCAACTTCTTCCTGATGGGTTCCTACGAGCTGCGCAACGGTTCGGTCGGCACACCGACCACGACCGCCGCCACCGACATCGTCGGCGCCCTGACGGTCGATCAGTTCTTCGACGCCGTCGCGCTCCGGGTCGACGGACCGGCGAGCTGGGACGCGCACATCGTCATCGATTGGGTGTTCACCGACGAGCAGCGGCGCCACCGCACCGAACTCCGCAACGGCCTGCTCGTCCACTTCGATGTCCCCACCGACCGGCCGGCCGCCGAGACCACCTTCACGCTGACCAGGCCGGTCCTGATGCGACTACTGCTCGGGAGGCTCGACCCGAGCAGCGCAGTCGAGGACGGGACCGTCGCCGTGACCGGAGACCCCGGACGATTCATCGAACTCGCCGGGTACCTCGACAGACCGGATCCAGGTTTCGCCATCGTCACCCCGTGACCGCCGGGACGGGGATTCAGGAGAGACCGGTGATGCCCTTCCCGATCAGCATCGCTCCGATCACCACGATCAGGGTGGTCATCACGGCCGCGTTGTGGGCCGACAACCAGTCCTTGAGCCGGGCCAGGGGCTCCCTGAGACGTTGCGCCGACACCTGATATGCGATCACCGGGATCACGACGGTGGTCGCGGCGAGCAGCGAGTAGACCACCACGAGGACCACATCCGAGCCCGCCGGCAGTGATGCGCCACCGATGGTGACACCGGCGGCGATACACATCATCAGGTTCTTCGGATTGACGGCCGCGAGGGCGAAGCCCAGACCCAGCGCGGGGACCGGCCTCATGTCGTCGATCGCGGCCATCCATTTCGGGGTCGACTGTTCGTCGCGGGATCGCCAGCGCCGCAGCCCTACGACAAGCAACAGAACGCCGAGGGCGAGCTTGATCCACGCGCTCGTCGTCGACGTCGAATCATCGAAGCCGCCGCCGATAAACACGAACACCGTGGTGGCGATGACGATTCCGGCCAACCAGCCGGTCGCGAACCCCACGCTCGTCGTGCGGGCATGCGTGCCCAGCAGCATCAGGATCGCGCCGATGATCGGGATCGGCGAGATCGCGACCCCGACGGCCAGCGGCAGCAGGTCACCGAGTGCAGCGCCCATGGATCGATCCCTTCCTCCGGCCGACGACCACCGATTCCTACCGCCGAAACCCACTCCTCCACTGCGGCATTGGGGCGGGGCATATTGGAGGGTGGGCTTTTGGGTGTGCCCAGGGCATTTGGTGTGCCCGCGCCCTGCTGTCAGCAGATCGTGATGGTCACCGGGCCGATCGGAAAGTGGAAACAGAACGACAGCGAACCGACGTTGAACACCTCGTGGCGTCCGAGTGGCGCGGCGCTCGCCGCCGGCGCGGCCACGGCACCCACCGAGGCCACCACGGCCGCACTGGCGACGGCCAAAGAGAATCTGCGCTTCATCGTCCACTCCATTCCGCCCGCACCGGGACCTCCCGCACCGATGTCGCGGCCAAGTCTATCGCCGACCGTCCATTCTCTCAGCGGGCCGACGGCGCCGACCTGTGCTTACGTGGTCGGATGAGCACCACCCATCTCGGCCGGATCTTCCATGTCGCCGGCCGCCCCGAGGCGTCCGACGCGGCCGCAGCGCTGGTCTGGATTCCCGACGGCGCGCTGGTCATCGACGACGACGGCGTCGTCAGCTACTGCGGTCCGCGGGATCATCGCCCGACTCCGCAGGACGGGCACGACGAAGTGATCAACGATCACGGGGACGGATTTCTGCTCCCCGGCTTCGTCGACACGCACATCCACTTCCCGCAGACCTACTCGCTCGACGCCTACGGCGGTGGGCAGCTCCTGGAGTGGCTCGACAACTGCATCTTCCCGGCCGAGGCGCGCCTGGCCGACCCGGAGTTCGCGACCCGGATCGCACGGGATTTCACGGCCCGTCGTGTCGCGGCGGGGACCACGGCGGCGATGGTGTTCGGTTCGGCCTTTCCGCACGCTCAGGACGCGTTGTTCGCCGAGACTCAGCGATCGGGACTGCGGATCGTGAGCGGCCGCGGTATTCAGACCGTCGGTTCCGAGTCATCGGCACCGCTGTTGACCTCGGAGAGCGATGCGATCACCCTCACCGCCTCGGAGATCGATCGTTGGCATGCGGCCGATTCCGGTGATCCGTCGACGGCGCTGCTGCAGACGGCGATCGTGCCGCGGTTCTCGTTGTCGGTCACCACCGAGACACTGGCTGCGCTGGGCGAGCTCTACGACGGGGTCCGCGCTCGCGGCGTGTACGTCCACACCCACCTGAACGAGAACAATCGCCCGGGAACGGGTGAGATCGATTCGGTGAAAAAGACTTTCGAGGTCGACGCCTACCTCGACACCTACGACGGCCGGTTCCTGCCCGGCGGGCGCGTCGGCGGGTCGAGTCTGCTGGGTCGCCGCACCATCATGGCGCATGCGGTGCACTGCAGCGACACCGAGTTGGCCCGGATGGCCGAGACCGGCACGTCGATCGCGCATTGCCCTGTCTCGCAGTTGTTCCTGGGCTCGGGCACGATGCCGTGGAAACGGACGCTCGCCGCCGGGGTCACCGTCGCCGCGGGCACCGACGTCGGCGCGGGTGACGAGTGGCTGATCTCGCGAGTGCTCTCCGACGCGTTCAAGGTGCACCTGTCCGAGCCCGGCGAGGACAGCGTCTCGCTTCACCCGGCCGAATTGTTGTTCACGGGTACGCTCGCCGGCGCACGCGCGCTGGACATGGAGGACCGCTTCGGCAACTTCGACGTCGGCAAGGAGGCAGATTTCCTTGTCATCCAACCTGATCGGTGGGCGCCGTTGGATTCCCTCCTGCGCCACGGCATTCGCGCCGACGACGACGTCGTCGCCCGCGACCAGATCCTGTTCGCCCTGCTCATGGGTCTCCGCGAGCCCGCCATCACCGAGGTCTATGTGCGGGGCGCCCAGGTCGGGGTGTGACGCGGCGCGCCGGGTGGCCTACTCGGCGATGCGCAGGCCGTCCCACTCATGGTCGTACATGAAGCCCTCGGCAAGGCCCACGCGATATCGCAGGCAACTGCGCAGGATTCCTGCGTAGGCCACCGGCAGCAGGATCGCTGGTCGCCGATCGCCGGGTTCGCTGACCACATCCTGCGAGGCGCGGAAATCGCGGACGAACCCGCGCAGGGTGTGGTGCCCGCGCGACGATTTCCGCCAGCCGTAGAGCAGCATCCCCAGACCGATCATCTTGTTCACCTCCGGGTCCGGGGTGATCAGCTCCGTGTTCTCCCCGAAGAACGCCCGGTCGACCCGATCGGCGGGCGAGAACATCATGATGCCGCTGGTGGCGCGGGGGTTGCATTCGATGGAGTACAGCCCGCGCTGCGGAACCTCGATGAAGTCGAATCCGACCTGCCCGGTGAAGTTCTGGTCGGCCACGAACTCGCTGACCCACTCGACGATGCCGTCGTGGCGCACCGACCGGAAGTTCAGGCAGGAGCTGCCGTCGATGGCGTAGTCGACCGGATAGGTGGCGTGCGCGAAGATCTTCCCCTCTCGGCAGATCGAGTAGGTGCAGTACTTGTCGCCGTGCACCCATTCCTGGGCGAGCCACGGATTGATCGGGTCGTGGTCGACCCAGTCGAGCGCCTCTCCGGGCGTGACCTTGTGTACCTGTTGCGATCCGCGTGAGTAGCACTCCTTGAGGGCGAACGGGTCATCGAAGTCGAGTGTCGCAACATCGCCGGGTCCACGCACCTGCGCATACTTCAGCGTGGGAAATCCGCGCGCCGCCAACAACTCCTGGAACTCGAACTTGTTGTGCAGGCTGTTCTCGGTCTCGAAGTCGGAGAGGAACAACTCACACGTCGGCGGGAAGATGTCGGTCATCATCGACAGGACGTCGGTCTCCTCATGCATCGGGATGACCATGTCGATGTGCTCGTCGGCAACGATGCGCGCCAGCGCATGACAGTAGGCGCGCGGCTCGAATTTCGGTGCGGGGACACGGTGAAAGGCGTCGGCGGCGTGGGAGAACCTGGTGATCCCGATCGGGACGCTGTCGACGATGGTCACCCTATGTCCGGCGGCCGACATGAGCCGCGCAAGGTCGAGCGTCAGGAACGACCGCCCGAAGGTGATCATCACGTGTCTACGTTCGGAACTCCCCACCCGGCCGAGTGTAGGAGCCGAACCCCGGTGCGCAATTCCACACACCGGAAATGGAATAGCCCGCCGAGCGGGAACGTTGGACAATCTTGATGTATGCGATGACCAGGGCCGACTGGTCGAACTCGCGGGCGACGCCGCTCGTGGACATCGGCCCGGATCGCGATGCGACGTCACGACGGGGTGGGAGTCGGTCCAGGTCGGGTGGCCCGAGTCGGGTTCGGAGGTGCGTGAGATGTTCTTGATCGGGGTGATCGCAGCATGTCTCGCCGCCGTCGCCTACGGAATGTCGACGGTCCTGCGCGCGCTCGGGGCCCGTCGGGTGGCGATGACGGCCCGCGAGGAGGGCGAGGAGACCGAGCAGACCAATGCGGTGGGCGGGCCGTCGCTACGGTCCACGGTGTCCACCATCCTCGACCCGGCCTTCATCCTCGGCACCGTCATGGTGGTGCTGGGTTTCGCCGGCGGCGCCGTGGCCGCCCGGTTCCTGCCGCTGTTCCTGTCCCAGACGATCGTGTCGGCGAATCTCGTGGTCACCGCGCTGTTGGGCACCATCCTGCTCAACATCGCCCTGCACACCCGGGACTGGATCTCCATCTGGCTCGTCGTGTTGTCGCTGTGTCTGCTCGGCCTGTCGTCGGCGTATCACACCGGCGGCGGCGAGAGCGCGACGTTCCACTGGGAACTGTTCGTCGCCACGCTCGGACTCAGCGGACTCGCCCTGATCTGTGTGTACCGCCTCGGCAGACATGCCGCGATCGCCGGTGGGGCGGCCGCCGGGCTGTTGTTCGGCATGATCGCGATCTCGGTGCGGATCCTCGACGGCGTCGATCCGTTCGAGCCCGTCGAACTGATCACCGACCCCGCAGCGTGGAGTATCGCGGTCGCCGGAGCCACCGGGTTCTTCGTCCAGACCGTCGCGTTGCAGGTCGGCGCGGTCAACGGCGTCACCGCGGTCCTCGTCGTCGGCGAGACCGCGGGCCCCAGCCTTGTCGGGGTGCTGTTTCTCGACGACACCGCGAAGCCGGGGCTCGGGTGGCTGGCGATCGTCGGCTTCGTCGGCGCGGTCATCGGCGCCGTGCTGGTGGCCTGGTACGGCTCTGGCGACCCCGACCACTTCGGCGAGGCGCCGCCGCAGAAGGGCGGGTGGCGGCGGGGCCGTATGGAGGCGCCCGACGACACCCGCGCCATCGACACCGCGAGCTGGGGCAACGCCCTGTTCGGCCAGGCGGCCTGGGAGCGGCAGGCCCGGCACGAGCAGGAAGCGACCCCGAACAAACCGACCTCCGACCGGCGCGACCGCTGAGCCGGCCGGTCGCGGTCAGCGCTTCGTGCGGGTCCCCGGGAGAATCCCGGCGTCGATGATCGCCTTCACGTAGGGCCGGGTCCGATCGAGCAGATCGTCGGCGCCCGATCCCGACCACGCCGGCGCGCAGAGTGCGTCGGTATCCGCTTCGACGGCCCGGTACAGTTCGAGGCCCGCATCGGTCAGACGATGTCCTGAGTCGCCGTCGGTGACGAGTCCGCGGGCGGCGAGGCGCTGCACTGAGGCGTCCCACGCGTCGTCGGACCAGCCACGGGTGATCTGGACCAGCTTACGGCCGAGAACCCGGCGACGGATCGTCGGGTCCGGTAGCTGCGCCTCGTGGAAGGTGACCGCGTCGAGGCCGTCGAGACCCCGGTTGACCAGCACGGCGATGTGGTTGTCACCACGCCACTCCCGCAGGATCGAGATGGCGTGCCACAACGCGAGATGCGGGTCGTCGGGGGCCGTGTCCGCGGCCCAGGCCGCCGCCAGCGGCCGACCGCCCAGCGGCAGATCCGCGGCGATCTCGGCATAGCGTTTGGCCAGCTCGATGATCTCCGGATTCTCGATCCGGTCGGCCAGGATCTGCCGCAACTGCTCGTCCAGCATGACGAAACGTCGTTCGGCGATCGTGTCGAGACCGACGCGGCAGGCGGCCGTCCAGGCCGCGGTGATCAGGTCCGGGGCGAAGTTGAAGAACGCGGAGGTGACCACGGTCGGGTGGCAGGGGCCCATCGGCGCGGCACGGGCGCCGACGTAGAACGCGCGCGCATCGAGTCCGGTGTCGGCCTGCGCCGCCCGCAGACCGGGGTTGAAGTAGACGAGAACGTGGAGTGGTTCGAGAGTTTCGTAGGCCTTGCGGGCGGTGCCGGCGGCGATCGAGGTCATGGGTTCACACTCGCGGGCAGTGCGCGGGTGTGTCAACCGCACCGGGAGATGGCTCGACGACGGGCGTTTCGACCCGCGACGATGCGCGAGCCGGTAGATGTGGACCCATGAACGACCTCGAGGAGATCAAAACCCTCAAGTACCGGTATCTGCGCGCACTCGACACCAAGAACTGGGACGCCTTCGCCGACACACTCACCGCCGACGTCACCGGCAACTACGGCGCGAGCCTGTCGTTCACCAACCGCGACGACCTCGTGGGGTTCATGCGCGCGTCGGTGGGTCCGGGGATCGTCACCGAACACCGCGTCGGGCACCCGGAGATCACCGTCGACGACGACACCGCCGCCGGGCGCTGGTATCTGCAGGACCGCGTGATCGCGCCGGAGTTCTCCTTCATGCTCTTCGGGGCGGCGTTCTACACCGACCGCTACCGACGCACCGCCGACGGCTGGCGGATCAGCGCCACCGGCTACGACCGCACCTACGAGGCGAAACTCAGCCTCGATGACCTGCCGAGTTTCGCGCTCGACGTGGGGCCGGCCATCCTGACCGAGGAGCCGTGATGAGACACCATCCACAGGACTTCGAGAATCGTCGCACGGCCGGCATCGCGCTGGCCGCCGAATTACGCGCGCTGCCCCTGATCACCGACGGTGAGACCCCGGTGGCGGACCGCGTCCTGGTCCTCGGCCTCGCCCGCGGCGGTGTCCCCGTCGCCCGCGAGGTCGCCGAGGTCCTCGGAGCGCCGCTCGACGCGCTGGTGGTCCGCAAGATCGGTGCACCCGGACAGCCCGAGTTCGCGATGGGTGCGCTCGCGGCCGGGGAGGTCGTCGTCAACGACGACATGCCACACCGGCTCGGCGTCTCCCCGGAGCGATTCCAGCAGATCGCCGATCGTGAGGAGCAGGTCCGCGCCGCACGAGAGGCCCGCTATCGAGAAGGGCGTGAGCCGGTCCCGATCGCCGGCCGCACGGTCGTCCTCGTCGATGACGGGATGGCCACCGGTTCGACGATGGCGGTGGCGGTGCGCGCGGCGCATGCAGCCGGTGCCGCGGCCATCGTGGTCGCGGTACCCACCGCCCCCGCCGACACGCTGAGCCGGTTCGCAGACGACCCCGCGGTCGACGCGGTCGTCTGCGTGATCACGCCGGAGCCCTTCCACGCGGTCGGCCTGTACTACCGCGATTTCCGGCAGGTCGACGACGAGGAGGTCGTCAGGTGCCTGCGTTCGACCTGAGCAGCAATGCCGCGAGCTCGGCGCGGTCGGCGACGTCGAGTTTGGTGCACGCCCGGTAGATGTGGCCCTCGACGGTCCGCACCGAGACCGTCAACCGCTCGGCGATCTCCTTGTTCGACAGGCCTGCGGCCACCAGGTTCGCGATCTCACGCTCCCGTGTCGTCAACGGAAGTGGTTGCGCCGCCTCGACCAGTGCCGGGGTCTGCAGCCCACCGCACTGCGCCGCGAGACGATTCGCGAGAGCGGCCGATGCCACCGTCGCCGAGCGACTCTCCGCGGCCTCATGCAGCAGGCTGGCCTGCGCCGCCGAGTCGGCGGCCGACAAGAGGTAGCCGAGCCGCTCGAATTCGCCGGCGCACAAGTCGAGTTCGACCCCGTCTCCGACCTCGAGGGCTCGGGCGTGGCGGGCGTAGAGCCCCGCCAGCGGTCCGTCGATCTGCGCAGCCAGTTCGGACAGCCGCTCTGCCACCGAGGCATCGGAGAACCGGGCTGCCGTGTGCAGCGCCTCGGCCTCGATCGCGAACTGCCCCGAGTCTCGGGCCTCTGCGGCCGCCGCCAGCGCCGTCTGCACGGCCACCGACACTGTGCCGGAGGCCGCCTCCTGCCACGACCGCGCGATGGTGAGCATGGGACCGAAGACCGCGATGTGACGTCCGAACCGGGCCTGCGCCTTGCGCAGCGCGCGTTCGGCCGGTGCGGTGCGTCCGGTGGCGGACAGCGCCTGCACCAGGTAGACGCGGGCCGGATAGTTCCACGATTCCGCGGCACGACCACTGTCCAGAGACGCCAGCGTCTGCTGCATGCGGCGGGCGACCGCTGCACTGTCACCGTGGGCGAGTTCCACCACGGAGACGAGGATCCCGGCCATCCCCCATCCCAGATACTGACCGACGTTGGAGAACTCCACGTAGCGGTCGGCACGCACCCCGGCTTCATCGAGCTGCCCGGTGAGGGTGAGTGCGAGGATCTCACCCAGGCCGGCAGGGAACCGGAGCAGCCCGTCGGTGGACTGCTCCGCGACACGTGCCCGAGCCGCCAGCGCGGCGACCTCGTACCCTCGTCCGCACACCGCCCGTGACAGGGTGCCGCCAAAGACCGCCCATTCGACGGCCCAGGGCGACGGATGCGGCGATTCGAGCACCTCGTCGGAAAGCGTGATCGCGTCCTGGACGCGGTTGTCGAAGATGGCGCGGACCGACGCGAAGCCCTTGACGACGAGTGCGAGGGTGGGGTCGCTGATCTTCTCCTGCAGCATCGCGAGGACGTCGTCGGCCCGATCTGCGTCCCCGAGCGCCCACAACAGCGTGGCGAATCGCATTCCGCCCCAGAGGACCAGTTCCAGCTCGGTCAGATCGGCGGGAGAGAACGCGGTCAACACGGCATCGGCCTCGTCCGCGTTCCCCTGCCACATCAGCGACCGCGCCAGCGGTTCGGCGGCCGCCAGACCGCCCGTTCCCTCCGCGACGGCCGCGCGCGCGAACCGTTCCCCGAGCGGGGCATTCGCGAATGCGAGGGCGTCCCGGGCCGCCGCACTCATCAACGCCGAATCCACCGCGACATCGCTCTCCAGCGCGAGGTCAGCGAGCCGGATGCGTTCCGCGGGGGTATCGGTGCCCTGCGCCTGCAGCGCTTTCACCAGCCGCCCACGCAGGCGCCGCGACGACGCGAGGCCGAGCCGGTGGCGGATGACCTCACCGAACAACGGGTGGTTGTAGCGGACGTTCAACCGCCGGCCGTCCCGGACGATGCGGACCAGACCGGCGATCTCGGCAGCCTCCACCGCCTCCTCACCGGCGAGGTCGGCGAGGATGTCGATGTCGAGGGGTTCACACAGCGCCAAGTACTTCAGCACCGTCAGCACTGCGTCGTCGAGTTGCTCGATACGGCTCTCGAGCAGCGATGCGAGCTCGGAGGTGATGGCTGCCCGACCGCGCAACTGCCATACCCCGTTGACCTGGCGCAACGTCTCGGCCTGACGGGCGCCCTCCACCAGATGACGCAGGAACAGGGCGTTGCCGCCGGAGGCCTCCCACATCAGATCCGCCGACAGGCCTTCGAGCTGACCGCCGAGCACCGTCTCGATGAGTTCGACGCTCTGCTGTTTCGTGAACGGCGACAACGTGAGCCGGGTGAGGTGGTTGTCCTTCCACAGGGAGGTCACCGCGTCCGGGACCGTCTCGCCGCTGCGCACGGTCGCGACGATGTGCACCGCCCGGTCGATGGCGAGCTGATGCAGCAGGGTGGCCGAGAGCTCGTCGAGCAGGTGGGCGTCGTCGACACCGATGACGATGTCGCCCTCCGCGAGCAGGGATTCCCGAGCCGCCGCGAGGTAGGTCACCGGATCGCTCGTCGTCGCCGAGCCGACCAGATGCGCGAAGACACCGAGCGGGATGCTGCGGGCGGATTCGGTACCCGCGACCCAACGGACCCCGCCGTGCAGGCCCGCGGTCACATGGCGCGCCAGCGTCGTCTTGCCCACACCCGAATCACCGGTCAGGACAACGCCGCACGCCGCCGTCTCGCCGCGCAGGGTGGCCGCGATGATGCGGAACTCCTCCTCGCGCTCGACCAGAGGCCAGTTGGTGGACATGGAAGGATTTTAGTACCCCGATGTGAACGGGGGCATTACCCTGACCGCGCTACGCCGCATCCCACCGCACGGCGGATGTTCGCCGTCGGCGTCACGCATCGCGACGCTCGGTCACCACGATCCCGAAGCCCAGGATCGCGGCGGCGAAGAGCGCGAAATAGACCAGCGAACCATAGGCATTCCAGTGGTAGGACGCGACGCCGGTGGTGTCGTTGAGGAATCGGCTGCCGTTGGCGAACGGCAGGAACGGCGCGACGTGCGGGCCGACCTTGGGCAGGATCGACAGGATCGATTCGACCGCCAGATTCCAGATCAGCACGATGACGATCGCACCGGCGGTGTGCCGGACGATCCGCCCCGACCCCGAGCCCGATGACGACATAGAGCACGGCGAGCACCGGTGTACCCCAGATCTGCCGCCACACCCCGGGATCGGTGAGGTCGATGCCGGTGCCCGCTCCACCCATCAGCCGGACCACCGCCAGGGCGACCAGACTCAGGATCAGGGTCACCGCGAACGCGAGCCCACCGAATACTGCGGCCTTGGCCGCCAGCACCGTCGACCGGTTCGGCACCGCCTGGAAGGTGGTCCGGATGGTGCCGAAGCGGTATTCGCTCGTCACCGCGAGCACCGCCATGATCATCAGGACCAGCACCCCGAACGCGTTGATCCCCACGAGCGCGCTCCACGCCGCCTCTCCGGGCGACGTGGCGATCGGTCCGGTGACCGAGCCGATTACCAGTGCGACGCCGAGCGCGAGGACGACGACGATCGCGACACACCAGTAGGGCGAGCGGGTGGACATCAGCTTGATGCGCTCGGCGTTCATCGCCGTGATCATCGCGGCCCTCCCGCGATCTGCGGCGGATGATCTGTCCCGCCGTGATACTGGACCGCACCCGCGGTCATCGCCATGAACACTTCCTCCAAAGACGCACCGGTGGAGGCCAGTTCGTGTAGCGCGATGCCGGCCCAGGCGGCGAGGTCACCGACGTGTTCGGTCGTCGTATCGGCGACCGACAGGAACGGCCTGCCGTCGGGCCCGATGTTCGGGGTGACCGCCAGGCCCGCCTCGGCGAGTACCCGGTGCAGCTCGGGCAGCCGGGGGCTGCGGACCCGGACGCTGCTCGACGCGTGGCCGGTGAACTCGGTGACCGAGCAGTCCGCGATGAGGCGACCCTGCCCGATCACGACGAGATGGTCGGCGGTCACCGACATCTCGTTCAGCAGATGGCTCGATACGAGGACGGTGCGGCCCTCGGCGGCAAGGTGACGCATGAATCCCCGGATCCAGACGATGCCCTCGGGGTCGAGGCCGTTGACCGGTTCGTCGAACAGGAAGGTGTGCGGATCGCCGAGGAGCGCGCCGGCCAGGCCGAGTCGCTGCGACATGCCGAGCGAGAAGCCGCCCGCCCGCTTCGTCGCCACCGTCGAGAGCCCCACGAGGTCGAGGACCTCGTCGACCCGCCGCTTGGGGATACCGTTGGACGCCGCCATCCAGCGCAGGTGGGAACGGGCACTGCGATTGGGGTGCACCCACCGCGCATCGAGCAGCGCGCCCACCTGCCGCAGTGGGTGATCGAGGTCCCGATACGGCCGTCCGTTGATCGTCGCGGTGCCCGCGGTGGGGCGGTCGAGTCCCAGGATCACGCGCATCGTCGTGGATTTGCCCGCACCGTTGGGCCCGAGGAAGCCGGTCACCACACCGGGGCGCACCTCGAAGGTGAGGTTGTCGACGGCACGGACCTGGCCGAAGACCTTCGTGAGGTTCTCGACTCGCAACATGACTCGACCTTAGTGAACTCGCGAGACCTCAGTGAACTCGCGCGACGTACCGTGGATCGTGTGTCTGTCACCCTTGCCGTGCTGCTGTGGTCGGTCGACGACCGAGAGTCTCAACTGCACCACTACGAGGACGATGTGCTGCGGCTCGTCGCCGAGCATCGAGGTCGGGTCCTGACACGTGTGCGCAACATCGACGCCGCAGACCACCCCACAGAAACCCAGGTCATCGAGTTCACAGACCAGTCCGCGTTCGACGCCTACATGACCGATCCGCGCCGGGTGGCGATGGCGTATCGCCGCGACGCATGTGTCGCCCGCACCGAGGTCTGGCGAGTCGATTCCGTCTGAGGAACGAGCGGTATCTCCCGCGCTCGCTGGTCGGGGGCGCCCTATGAGCGCAACGGACCCTGTAGACGTCGCATCACCGGGCCGCCATCGACACCGGCGTGTGGGTACCCCGCTCACGCGCGGAGTTCGGGGCCGGCCTCCCTCTCAACGCTGGGCGACGCGGCGGCTGGGCGAGCCCGCCGGCTGTGACTCCGGCGGGCCCACCGGGCCGCCACCTTCTTTCACACTGTGGAGTTTTCAAGGAACGTGCGTCCGGGGAGTTCCCGGGTGGCTGGTCAGGTGATTCGAAAGATGCTGCCGGTCAGGTGTGCTCGGTCATGCTCGGGCAGGGCCTGGGATCAGGGCCTGGGATCAGGGCCTGGGGTCAGGCGGCGATGTCGTCGAGGTGCATGGTGCGGCGGTTGTAGGCGGGGATCGGGGTGCGGTTCGGGTCCTGCTCCACCGGCGGGAGCAGCCAGGGATGCCGGTCGGAGCCCATGACGATGTCCCAGCCGGAGGCGTGGATCTGGGCGTGACACGAGGTGCACAGTAGGCAGCCGTTGTCCAGGTCGGTGGGACCCCCATCAGCCCAATGCCGCACGTGGTGACACTGCGTATATCCTGCTGCCGCACCACATTTGACACAACACTGGTCGCGGACGATCAACGCTCTGCGTTGATGATGAGTGAACAGGCGCTGCGGGTGTCCCATGTCCAACGGCACCTTCTCGCCGTCGACGATGATCGCGGTCACCGTGGCATCACAGGACAGCGTTTTCGCCAGGGTCTGCGAGATCGGGCCCAGCCACTGCAACGCCGCGGCATCGGGGGTGTCGGCCGGGACGGTCAGATTGAGGTGCGTTTTCGGGGCCGCCACCAGATCGGTGACCCCGGACTCGGCGGCGCGGGCGGCGGCGTCCAGGATCATCTCCAACGCGTCGGCGCGGCGCTGCCCAGTGCTGCGGGCATCCTCGGACCCGTCGGGTTCGGGGCGTTTACCGGCCAGGGATTCGATGGCCGACACCAGTTTCTCCCCGATCACGATGTCCAGATTCGCCGAGACCTCCAACCGTCCGTCGTCGGTGGGCGTGCTAGTCCACTCGTTGATGGTGCGGTCCTCACCGGCCGGGACACCACCCTGGTCGTCGGCGATCTGGTTGCCGATGCTGCGGGCGGTGTCGAGCACCTGGCGTGGGGTGGCCCCGGCAAACGCCTGGGCGATCAGGGCGAGTTGGTGCTCGATCCGCGACACCTCACTCAACGGTTCCGGCGACCGTTTCTCGATATGGGCCATCCCGCGGACCAGCGCGTCGACGTGTTCTGAGGAGAAGACCCCATCCCCCGAATACGCCGCGACCCGCTCCAGGGTGGTCAACGCGGCGGCGATCCGCAGCCACCGATCCGCCGCCGTGGGTGCGGCACCCATCTCGGTCAACAGGGCACGCGTCTTCCCGCCGGTCTGACGGGCCATCCCCAACCGGTCCAGCGCGCCGGCGTGCACGGCGAGTTGATGGTCGACCACGTTCCGCAGCCCCATCAGGATCTTGGTGGTCTCGTACACCTCGCGGCCGGTGGCGTCGGAGGTGATGGTCAGGTCACGGACGGTGGGGAGCAGGTTATCGATCGGCATGCCCCCATAGTAATCGAACATCTGTGCGAATTTTGCCGCTGCGGCGGGTTATCCACAGGCCAGGATGAAACCCGTAACACCCTGCCTGTCATAGGATTTGGTTTGCCAAGGCGGAACACCGGAAATGATCAGCCTCGCCACCAGCGTCGAGAACCCGAAGATCCAGATCGTCAACGCCACCATCTGTGACACGTCGAACGCAATGCCCAAATCGAATCGATTTCACAGCACTGCAAAGGTTTTCGTCAGACGAGAGCAGCTCAATCGCTCATCATACCGTGCAGGTAGGACAGGATACTCGGTGCCGAATTGCGCAGTGCGGCAAGGATACCGGCGGCCATCCGGGGTCCCGAGAAGCCGCGGACCCTGCCAGGGATCGAGAGATGTCACGCCGGGTCGAGCGCCGCCAGCAACATCCGCGCCGCCGTCGCGATCAGCGCAGGCCGATCGGCCGTGGCCGGCCGCAGGAGCGCGATCCGCAGACACAGGTTCGCCGTCGCACCCATCGTGAGAAAGACCAGGTCGTCCAGCGCACGCTCGTCGAGGTCGGGTCGTAGTCGCGCCGGCAGGATGCGTGCGAGGGGTATCAGGGGTTCCTCCACCTCGGCCCAGGCCTCGCCGAATTCGGCCTCCGCTGTCGACGTTGCGACGCGGAGCACCGGATCGTGCTTCTCGAAGGCACCCGTCAGCGTCTCGACGATGATCACCATCGCCGCGCTCGGCTCGGCGTCCATGGCCCGGCCGACGCCGGTGGCCAGGGTGGTGGTGATGTCGCGGACCGCATCGGCGCGCAACTCCTCGATGATCGCGTCGACATCGGCGAAATACCGGTACACGGTCCCGATGCTGACGTGAGCGTGGTCGGCGATCTCTTGTGATGTCGGGCGTCGTCCAGGGCGACGACGCAGCATCTCGACGGCCGCGGCGAGGAGTCGTCGTCGCATGTCAACACTGCGATCTTGCTGCGGCCGGGCCCGCGTGCGCGAGCCGGCGGGACGTCGAGGAGAACCGGCCATAAAAGTGAATAGTAAGTGAGGATTCCTCGTGTTTCACTGTCATCGTGGAGTCTGCAGCCCCGAGGGAACTGATCAACACCGACATCGCGATCGCCCGCTACCCGGTCGCGGGTGAGGTCTGGGTGTCATCGATGTGGTCGGGTGATCGCCTGGCCGACGCGGTCGTCCTCGACGAATTCCCCGGGTCGTCGGCCACCGCGGCCGTCCGCACCGCACTGGAGCACGGCATCTCCGCCGTCGACGATGCGCCGACCTCGCTGGTCGAGCTGTTCGCCTTCCTCGACGACGAACCGAACTGGGTCGATCACGCGCGGCTCGACCGCGCCGCCGACGCGCTGATCCGCCACACCGCCGCCCTCGGGATCGTGCTCGGCGCGGCCTCACTCCTGCGCGGTGCGGGCAACAGCATCGCCGGCAAGCCCCTGGTGCTGACCGGGCGGTACACGACGATGCCGGCCGTGCGGTCCGTCGAGGTCGGCGAATGGCTGCGGCATGTGATCACGCCCGGCGGGATGCGCCGCGACGGAGCCGGGTTCGCCTACACCGTCCGCGTCCGGCTGATCCACGCCCACGTCCGCAGCGCCATGTATCGCCTCGGCACCTGGGACGAGCCGGCGTGGGGTGTGCCGATCCCACAGCCGTACATGGCATTCACGATGGCCGAGTTCGGTCACATCGCGCTCGACGCGATGGCACGCCTCGGCGTGCGGTTCTCCGAGGACGAGCTCGACGCGATCTATCATCTCTGGCGCTACGTCGGACACGTCATCGGCATGGAGCCCGACCTCAACCCCGTCGACGCCGCCGATCACATCCGTATCGAGGAGCTCTACCGGCTCACCTCACCCGGTCCCGACGAATCCGATCGCGAGTTCGTCACCGCCCTCACCGACGACTACATCATCCCGGAACTCTCGGCCGTGCTGGCCGGTCCGCAACGGCTCCGCCACGCCGTCGCGGCGGGGTTGATGAACGGACTGCAGCGGGTGTTCCTCGGCGACGACGACGCCGACGCCCTGCACATCCCGGACACGCGACTCAAGCACGTGATCCGCCTCGCCGAACCGGTGATGACGACGTTCGGTCGGGCACGGATCGTACTTCTCGGTGGTGCCCAACGGGTTTCGCGGCGCGGCTATCGGGCCAGAGACGTCGAGATGACCCGCATGCGCGCCACCTACGGCGTCAACCACGAACTCGTCGACGACGCACCGTCTCCCGTGCCGGCACCGGCGCACTGACCCATGGGCGCCGGGAAGACCGGCACCACTAGAACTGCGGTGCCGGCGAGGATGCCCGCGCCCAGAACCGCTTCGGTATCCGTCCGGCCCCGGCGGCCAGTCGACCGGCAGCCACCGCGTGCCGCATCGCCGCCGCCATCCGTTCCGGATCGTCGGCGCGGGTCACCGCCGACGCGAGAAGCACTGCATCGCAACCCAGTTCCATGGCGAGCGCGGCGTCGCTCGCGGTGCCGATCCCGGCGTCGAGGATGACCGGCACCTGTGCGTCGGCGACGATCATCTCGATATTGTGCGGATTGGCGATCCCCAGGCCGGTGCCGATCGGCGATCCGAGCGGCATCACCGCCGCGACCCCGAGGTCCTGCAGCCGCGCGGCGAGTACCGGGTCGTCGTTGGTGTAGGCGAGCACGACGAAACCGTCGTCGACCAACGCCCGCGCCGCATCGAGCAACTCGACCGGGTCCGGCAGCAACGTTCGGTCATCGGCCACGACTTCCAGCTTCACCCAGGGCGTTTCGATCGCCTCCCGGGCGAGCTGCGCGGTGAGAACGGCCTCGGCGGTGGTGTGAGCTCCGGCGGTGTTGGGCAGGATCGCGATGTCGAGCCGACGCAGAAGTTCCACCATCCCGGTGCGGGACTCGGGGCTGACACGCCGGAGCGCGACGGTGGTGAGTTCGGTCCCCGAGGCCACAAGTGCGCGTTCGAGGACGGCGAGGTTGGCCACCCCGCCGGTGCCCATGATCAGCCGCGATGTCAGTTCCCGGTCGGCGATGCGCAGCGGCGCGTCGACGGTCTCGATGACGTTAGCCACCCTGCACCGCCGTCACGATCTCGATGCGAGCATCGTTGTGCAGCAGACGATCCCACCGGCCACGTGGCACCACCTCGCCGTCGACCGCGACGGCGATCCCGCGATCGGGCAACTCCAGGACGGCGACGAGGTCACCCACCGACGACTCCGGCGCCAGCCGGGTGTGCTCACCGTTGACAATCACCGACATCATCGGCGTACTCCTTCATTGGTCATGCCCATGTCCGGCACGGGCTCCTCGTGGCCGTCCAAGAGCGCCATCACCCGGTCGGCGGTGTAGGGGGCCAGCAGAATCCCGTTGCGGCCGTGGCCGGTTGCCACCACGACGCGCTCGTCGATGCGCCGAATGACGGGGAGACCGTCGGGTGAGCAGGGCCGAAACCCCGCGCCGGCCTCGGCGAGTTCGTAGGTCCGCAGAGCGGGCATCAACTCGGTCGCGTCGGCGAGCAGGTCGAGCACCCCACCCACCTCGGGGGCTGTACTCGTCTCCGAATACGGCTCGTATTGTGTTGCACCGACGACGATCCCGTCGGCGCGCGGCACCAGATAGACGGCGCGGCCATGCAGGCGCGCGCGGACCACGCGGGTCGGCGGCGGCACCGACCAGTTCGTGCGCCGCAACCGCAGCACCTCCCCTTTCGCCGCATGCAGGGCGACTTCGGACACCAACTCTCGGCTGCCGAGTCCGGCCGCCACCAGCACCTCGTCCTCGGGGAGATCGGCGAGATCGGCGAGATCGGCGACACGGCGCTCGACGATCTCGGCCCCGGCGTGGCGGACGGCGTGCTGCAGCCGATCGAGCAGACGCCGGTTGTCCACCGCTCCTTCCCCGGTGGCCAGGTATCCGCTGTGCACCCGTGAGGTCACCGCGGGTTCGAGCCGGCGGATCTCCACGTTGTCGACCGCCCGTAGATCGTTGTGCGCGCGGGGCTGTCGCGCCCACACGAACTCGGCCAGGCCACCCAGATGGTGCGCGTCAGCCGAAGACATGGCGACGAACAGCGAATCGGTCGCGGCCATCACCGCAGGATCGCCGAGGCGCGCCACCAGGTGAGGCCAGCGACGCGCCGACGCCGTAGACAGTTGCAGCAGGGCGTCCTCACCGGGATGGCCTTCGCCGAGCGAGCCGAGCATCCCGGCGGCCACCCATGCCGCCCGCCCCTGGTGCCCGGCGTCGTACACGCGGACCCGGCGACCCGCGTCGGCAGCCGCCAACGCGCAGGTCAAACCGATGACACCGCCACCCACGACAGCCAGCGTGCGCCCAGATGCGCGTCGATCAGGATCATTCACCGATGACATCCTTCCTTCGCCGGCATTACCCGGATCAGGTCCAACGGTCAGCGGGGGCTCGACCCGCACTCTCAGCCCGACGTACCCCGGGCTCCCGTGTCTCTCGTCCCCTAGCCTAGCGTCGTCGTGGTGACCGGATCGCGACGCCCATCGCTCGACCGCCTTCAAGCCGCACGGCTGTACCTGTGCACCGACGCCCGACGCGAACGTGGCGACCTGTTCGAGTTCGTCGACGCCGCCCTCGACGGGGGTGTGGACATCGTGCAGCTGCGCGACAAGGGGTCGTCGGGGGAGGCTGCGTTCGGTGCCCTCGAGGCCGGCGAGGAACTCGAGATCCTGGCCGCGCTCCGGGAGCTCACGCAGCGCCATGGCGCTCTGCTCTCGGTCAACGACCGCGCCGACATCGCCGCGCTGTCGGGCGCGGACGTGCTCCACGTCGGTCAGGGCGATCTACCCGTGGCGCTGGCTCGCCGCATCGTCGGGCCCGACGTCGTCATCGGACTGTCCACCCATGCCGACGACGAGCTGCGGGCGGCGATCGCCGACGACGACGTCGACTACTTCTGCGCGGGACCGTGCTGGCCGACACCGACGAAGCCGGGCCGGGCCGCGCCCGGGCTCGGGTTGGTGCGCGCCGCGGCCACGCTCGCACCGGCGAAGCCGTGGTTCGCGATCGGCGGGATCGACGCCGACCGTTTGCCCGAGGTCACCGCTGCCGGGGCCTCCCGTGTGGTCGTGGTCCGCGCGATCACCGCGGCCGACGATCCGCGGGCGGCGGCGGCTCGGCTGCGGTCCGCACTCGCCGACTGAGGTCCGGCGTCGCGCCATAGAGCTCCCTCAAGACCTCACACCAGCAGGCTTGCACGTACACAGTGTCAACAGCCGGGCCCTCACGTGAGGTTTTCAGCGCAGGCCCCGACGCAAACCGCTTGCCCCGGCCGGCGACACCGGTCTATGGTGGTCGGCATCATGTCGTGCATGCAGAGCCTCCTCGTAACCCGCCGCAGCGGGGTCTGATTCGACCGACCCCCCGCTGCGGGGTCGTTGCGCTGTCTGCTCATCGGTCATCTTCCCTTCGACCGAAACGAAGACGCACGATGCACACGCTTCATCTCTCGCCCCGACCCTGCTCGTATGACACGTCCCGGGATCCGTTCGCTGCTCGGTTCGGGCGCGCGCTTCCCCCGGGCCTGCGCGAGGAGGCATCGGGAATGAGCTGGCAGGGATTCACCGACAAATACACCCCCAGCGGCACCATCCGACTCGGTTCGTGGTCGGTGGAGCCCGACCGCGAGGACATGGTCACGTGCCGCGCGACCATTGCCTATGCCGATCGGATCATGTCGCTGCAGGCACGGGCGACCGGCCCGATCGGCGCGATGACATCGATGCTGCACGACATCGGCGCACCGGTGCAGATCGTCAGCCTGCATCAGCGAGAGGTCGACGGCGCGATCACGATGTTCCTGCTGTGCGAAGACCACCATCATCAATGCTGGGCACTCGGGAACGGCGAGACCGTGGCAGAGGCTGCGGTCAACGCGCTGGTCGCCGGAGCCAATCGGCTGCTCGACGCGCGGTGATCCCCCCGTCAGCGCTGCAGATCGAGCGCGGTGATTCGGTCGCGAAGACTCGGCCAGGCGTCGGCGAATCCGGGATGCAGCGGCAGCGTGGACACCTCGGTCTCCCGAACCCAGCGGAGTTCGGCCGACTCGAAGTTCGCGACGGTGTTTACGGGCTCATCGGTTTCCGCGATCACCGTGGTGTACGTCCACCCCGATGCCCCCCGATGGGTCACCAGCGCAGCGACGACCCGCAACTCGTGACCGCCAATCCCGGCCTCCTCGTCGGCCTCGCGGATCGCGGTGTCGATGGCACTCTCGTGCGAATCGCGGGCCCCGCCGGGCAGTCCCCATGTACCGCCCTGATGTGACCACACGGCCCGGTGCTGAAGTAGCACCGCGGTCGAATCATCGGGCATCGGCGCACGCAGCAGCAGTCCGGCTGCGCCGTGTCGTCCCCAATAGCGTGAACCGTCGGGGTCGATTACCCAGCCGTCACCATCTCCGCGCACTCTGCCTCCTGGCATTGGTTCCCCCCGGACGCCCCCAGTCACATCCACCGTATGTGACGTGCGCAACCCTGGCCAGAGGAGATCCGCGCAAGCGCGGGCGCTCCGACACGGCAGCGGAAGGCGAGCCCGCGTCACAGGTGAGGACTAGGGTTGACATAGGTGAAACAAGCGAGAGGTGTGACGCGACAGACAGGGTGGAGACAGTGACCCAGAAGCCGGTGACCGCCGGCACCGTCCATGACCGTCCGAGGGGAAGTGACGCCGACACCATGGAGAATCCGGGAAGGTCATAGAGGTGACCGGCGACGTATCGCCCATGCGGACCGCGCTGACCCGCGCGGGCCGTACCATCCGCCCTGGCCCGTCGGCGCCGCCCATCCGACAGGTGCTGTCGGAGCGCCGGGATGTCATCACGGCCACTCGCGAACGTGCCCAGTCGCCGTTGTCGACGCTGCGTCACTATGCGGTGACCAGCCCCGGCAAACTCATCCTCATCCTCATCGTCCTGGTCGTCGCGTTCGTCGCGACGGGGCTGTATGCGTCGACGATCCTGGAGAAGCGCACCCAGACGCTGCAGGAGATGATCAACCGCACCGAGCCGCTCGCCGAGGCCTCGCAGGTGCTCTACAGTTCACTGTCCATCGCCGACGCCGCCGCGAACTCGGCGTTCATCTCCGGTGGTCTGGAATCCCCCGCGCTCCGCGTCCGGTACTCGGATGCCCTGGCGACGGCCGCGACGGCATTCATCACCGCGGCCGGCTCACCCGAGGACAGCTCGGCCATCCCGTCGCCCGCCGCTCAGCGCGAAATCGATCGCGATCTGCAGACCCTCGCGACCAGCATCCCGGTCTACAGCGGTCTCATCGAGACCGCTCGGACCAACAACCGGCTCGGCAATCCGATCGGGTCGGCGTATCTCGGTGAGGCGTCGGCACTCATGCAGGACACGATCCTGCCCGCCGCCGAGAACCTTTACAACCGGCGGTCGATGGCCATCGCGGACCCGCAGAGCGCGCTGACCGTGCCTCCGTGGGGTGTCTACGTGTCGCTGTTCTCCGTCATCGTCGGCCTGGTAATGACCAGTCGCTACCTCTCGCGGCGCACGCGGCGCCGATTCAACATCGGGGTGCTCGCGGCGCTCGTCGCCACCGTCGGGGGCACGGTGTGGCTGCTCGCCTCCGGGCTCATGTCGGTGGCGGCGACCAGCAACGCACGTACCGAGGGTGCCGACCCGCTACATGAACTGACGACGGCACGCATCCTCACCCAGCAGGCCCGGTCGGCCGAGACCCTGTCGCTCGCGCGGCGTGAGGATCAAACCGCGCTGGATCAATCGTTCATGGACACGACCGCGCAGATCCAGGCAACCCTCGACCGGGTCAAGGCGACCGCCTCCGATTCGGGCTCGGTCACGAACGCCCAGCTGTACAACGCCACCTACGTCCTCAACCACTGGAAGCAGCGTGACGCGCAGGTGCGGGACCTGATGCAGTCGGGCAACTTCACCGCCGCCCGGGTGTTGACCGTCGGTGACGGCAAGGAGTCCACCGCGCAGGCCTACGAGGACCTCGACCGGGCCTTCACCGACATCATCACCACCACCCGCAATTCGTTCCGCGACGACATCAACACCGCTCAACGTGTGCTCGGCTACACCGGGACCGGCATCCTCATCCTCACCCTGTTCGGCGGGGTGGCGGTGGTGTTGGGTCTGATACCCCGGATCAGGGAGTACCGATGAGTCGACTCGTTTGCCCCACCGCCCCGCGTGATCGGTCCGCGCGGGGGCGGCGCCTCGTGCTGGCGGTCCTGTCCGGTCTGGTCGTCTGCGCGGCCTGCGCCGCATGCGTGCAGTTCCCGGCACCGGAGTCACCCGCGCCGGTGGCGTTCGCGGTTCGGCCGACCCCGACCGGCGCCGAGACCGACGTCCCGCACGAACCGGCGCCGAGCACCGACTCATGCAACGCGACGGCGAGTCTGCGGCCGGGACCCATGCCGGAGCCGGCTCAGATGCCGACGGGTTCGACCATGGCCGGCATCCTCGGGCACGGCCGGCTGATCGTCGGACTCGACATCGGCAGCAATCTGTTCAGCTTCCGCGATCCCATGACCGGTGATGTCCAAGGGTTCGACGTGGACATCGCCCGTGCGATCGCGCAGGCCATTTTCGACAACCCGACATCCGTCGAGTATCGCGTCCTCAGCTCGGCCGAACGCACAGCGGCACTCAAGAACCACACCGTCGACGTGGTGGTCAAAACGATGAGCATCACCTGCGACAGACTCCAGGATGTAGCCTTTTCCGCTCCCTATTTCGTTGCCTCCCAGCGCATACTGGCCACCCGCGATTCCGGTATCACCGGCGTCGCGGACCTGGCCGGCAAACGGGTGTGCGCGGCGCGCGGTGCCACTTCAATCGGCCGACTTCAGCAACTGCAGCCTCGTGCCAGAATGGTGTCTACCATCACCTGGGCCGATTGTCTGGTGATGCTGCAGCAGAAGCAGGTCGACGCGGTGAGCACCGACGACGCCATCCTCGCCGGTCTGGCCGAGCAGGATCCCTGGGTGGAGTTGGTCGGTCCACGTCTCAGCGACGAGTACTACGGGGTCGGGATACCCAAGGGGGAGGACGACATGGTGCGCTTCGTCAACGGCGTCCTGGATCAGTTCCGGGTCAGCGGCGCGTGGCAGCGGAGTTACGACCGATGGCTGTCGATCATGGGTCCGACCAACGGACCACCGCTACCCGTCTACCGCGACTGATCACGAGTGATGTCGAGTGATGTCGAGATGAGCGAGCACGAGAACGCCACCGATGCACCCGCTCCCGTCGAGGAGTCGGGCGGCGTCGACGTGGGCACCCAGGCGGTGAGTCGTGACGAGCTCTGCGACGACGACCTCGACATCGGCACCCAAGCCGCCTCCCCCCACGACCTCAACCTCGACGACGACCTCGACGACTTCGACACCGCCACCCAAGCCGCCTCCCCCCACGACCTCAACCTCGACGACGACCTCGACGACCTCGACACCGCCACCCAAGCCGCCTCCCCCCACGACCTCAACCACGATCTCGACCACGACGACGACCTCGACATCGGCACCCAGGCCGCCTCCCCCGAAGACCTCAATATCGGCACTCAACTGACGGAGCGTCCGGCGCCGCGTGAGGTCTCCACCGACCGCATCTCCGGACGGTCACGGCCGACGGTGCCCACCGAAGTCACCACGACTACGGCCCGCACCCGGCGCCTCGTCCCCGGCAGTCGGTCGATGATCCACGACCGACGCCTCGGCGGCGGATTGGTGGAACTGCCCAAGATCACCGATATCGAACCCGCGGACGCGGTGCTCACGCGCCCGGTCATCCCGGAGCGCAAGCGGTGGTGCTGGAAATGCGGTCAGGCGGTGGGACGCACCAGCGGAGCCGGGCAGGGCGAGCTCAGCGGGGTGTGCCCGCACTGCGGCTCGCGGTATTCGTTCGTCCCGGGGCTGGAGCGCGGAACCCTCGTCGCCGACCAGTACGAGATCATGGGCGCCATCGCCCACGGCGGTCTCGGCTGGATCTACCTGGCCATCGACCGCAACGTGTCAGACCGGCCGGTGGTGCTCAAGGGCCTGCTCAATTCGTCGGACTCGGAGGCGCAGGCGGTCGCGGTGGCCGAGCGCCAGTTCCTGGCGTCGGTGAATCACCCCGGCATCGTCAAGATCTTCAATTTCGTCGAGCACGCCGACGAGTTCGGCAACCGGTTCGGCTACATCGTGATGGAGTACGTGGGCGGAAAGACACTGAAGCAGATCACCTCGGAGGCCGACGGCACACCGGGTTTGCTGCCCGTCGAACACGCCATCGCGTACATGCTGGAAGTGCTCTCCGCCGTCGGCTATCTGCATTCGGTCGGGCTGGTCTACAACGACGTGAAACCCGAGAACATCATGATCGGCAGCGACGAGGTCAAACTCATCGACCTCGGTGCCGTCTCCTCCATCGACGGGTACGGGCATCTCTACGGCACACCGGGATTCCAGGCACCGGAGATCGTCGAGACCGGACCGCAGATCGCCACCGACATCTACAGCATCGGCCGTACACTGGCCACGCTCACCGTCGCGATGCCGAAGGCCAAGGGCCGCTACCTCGACGGGCTGCCCGACCCCGAGTCCACACCGGTGTTCCGGGACAACCCGTCGTATTACCTACTACTGCAAAGGGCCACCGCCCCCGACCCGGCCGACCGTTTCGCGACCGCCGACGAGATGACCACCCAGGTACTCAATGTGCTACGCGAGATCGTCGCCGTGCACACCGGGGTGCCCCGGCCGTCGCTGTCCACCGTCTTCACGCCCCAGCGATCCACGTTCGGCACCGACCTGATGCTCGCCCCTGTCGACGGCTTCTTCGACCCCGAACAGGCAGCGTTCTACGATCCCGTCGACATCGCCCGTGCCCTGCCGCTGCCGCTCGTCGACCCGCTGGACCCCGCCGCGGGCCTCCTCACGTCGGCGGCTCTGTCCGATCCGCGACAGACTCTCGACTCGATCCACGCGGCCCGCGCCGACGGGTTCTCGTCGTTGCTGGGCACCCCCACGTCCGATCCACATCCGTCGCTGGAGATCGACCTGGCCGAGGCGCGGGCACACCTGGAACTCGACGATGTCGACACCGCACTGGAACTTCTGCGGGAAGTATCTGTGCACCACGGCGATTCATGGCGGGTCCAGTGGTACATGGCGATCTGCGCGCTGATGAACGACGAACCGGAACTGGCCTACGAACGGTTCAGCGACGTGCTGGGTGCGATGCCCGGCGAGGTGGCGCCGAAGCTGGCGGTCGCCGGTACGGCCGAGTTGATCGGTCGATGGCTCTCCGACGAGAAATCCACGTCCGACGAGAGTGATTCGCGGATCTCCGATCTGTTCGACATCGCCAAGCACCACTACCACGACCTGTGGTTGACCGATCACGGCATCGTCACCGCGGCCTTCGGCTTGGCCCGCTTGTGGGTCGCTGTCGGCGATGTCGAGGCCGCGATCGAACCTCTCGACGAGGTCCCCCCACCAGTAGGCATTTCAACACCGCACGCGCCACCGCTGTGATCGCCCTGGTGCACGGCCGCCCGTTGTCCGAGGTGAAGCGTGAGCACATCGTCGAGGCGGCCCGGCGCGTCGAGATGATGCCCGACAGCGAACCCCGCAAGCAACGTCTGCTGCTGATCGTGCTCGGCACCGCGCTCGGCTGGGTGCATGAGCATCCCGACGCCGACCCATCGCTGCAACCCAACCAGGTGCTCGGATATCCCTTCACCGAGAAGGGGTTACGCGCGGGCACCGAACGCTGGTTACGTGCACTGGCGCGGCAGACCCGCAACAACCGCGATCATCGCTTCATGTTGGTCGACCTGGCGAACTATGTCCGGCCGGACACGCTGTTCTGACGAACGTTGTGTGACACTCGCCGACGGGTGCCGGCTGAACTATGACCCGGCGACGACCGCCGCGGACTGGCGGGCGATGGCGAGTTCCTCGTTGGTGGGGACGACGAGGACATCGATCGTGGAGTCGTCGGCAGAGATCTGGCGGGCATGCTTGGCACGGATCTCGTTGCGCTGCGGGTCGATCCGAATGCCGTAGGTCTCCAGGCCGGCCAACGCATCGGCGCGCACCGACACCGCGTTCTCACCGACACCGGCGGTGAAGGTGATCGCATCGACCCGGCCCAGTTCGATCATGTACGCACCGAGGTAGCGCCGCAGGCGGTGGATGTAGACGTCGTAGGCTTTGCGGGCACTCGCGTCGCCGGTGGCCATCTTCTCGGTGATGGCCCGGAAGTCGTTCTCGCCGCACAGTCCCTTGAGGCCGGACTGCTTGTTCAACAGCGTGTCGATCTGGTCCACGCTGAGGTGGGCGACCCGGTTGAGGTGCAGCACGATACCCGGATCGATGTCACCGCTGCGGGTGCCCATCACCAGTCCTTCGAGCGGGGTCATCCCCATCGTCGTGTCGATGGGCTGCCCGCCCGCGATCGCCGACGCCGACGCCCCGTTGCCGAGGTGCAGCACGATCTGGTTGATGTCGGCGAGGTCGCGCCCGAGGAAGACCGCCGCCTGCTCGGACACATACTGATGACTGGTGCCGTGGAAACCGTAGCGGCGGATGGCGTGCAGGTCGGCCACACCACGATCGATCGCATAAGTCGCCGCGGAATCGGGCAGGCCGTGGAAGAAGGCGGTGTCGAACACCGCGACGGACGGTACCTCCGGCAACAATTCCCGGGCCGCCTCGATGCCGACCAGATTGGCTGGATTGTGCAGCGGCGCAAGGGTGGAGATGCGGTCGATCTCGCTGATGACCTCCGCCGTGATGCGCGTCGGGTGGAAGAAGGTACGCCCGCCGTGCACCACACGATGTCCAACGGCGGTGAGTCCGGCGGCGGACAGATCGATGCCGCCCTCGGCGAACAAACCCATCATGAACTCGACGGCGGCGAGATGATCGGGCATCGCACGGGTCTCGACGACCTCTTTGCCGCCCTGTGTGTGGGTGATCGACGAGTCGTGGTCGCCGATCCGCTCGGCGATGCCCTCGGCGCTGACTTCTTCGGTCTCCGGATGCACCAGTTGATATTTCAGAGAGGACGATCCCGCGTTGAGGACGAGGACCGCGCCGCCGGCCGACGACGACGCGCTCATCGTGTCCCGCCCTCGACGTCGGTCGGCGCCTGCTGGGCCTGGATCGCGGTGATGGCGACCGTGTTCACGATGTCGGAGACCAACGCGCCGCGCGAGAGGTCGTTGATCGGCTTGTTGAGGCCCTGCAGGACCGGCCCGATCGCGATGGCGCCGGCGCTGCGCTGCACCGCCTTGTAGGTGTTGTTGCCGGTGTTCAGATCGGGGAAAATCAGGACGGTGGCCTGACCGGCGACCGGCGAATCGGGCATCTTGGTCGCGGCGACGCTCGGCTCGACGGCGGCGTCGTACTGAATCGGCCCCTCCACGAGGATCTCCGGGGCCCGCTCGCGCACCAGTTCGGTGGCCACCCGCACCTTGTCGACATCGGCACCGCTGCCCGACTTCCCGGTCGAATACGAGAGCATCGCCACCCGCGGATCGATCCCGAACTGGGCGGCCGTCTCGGCCGACGAGATGGCGATGTCGGCGAGTTGTTCGTCGGTCGGGTCCGGCACCACGGCGCAGTCACCGTAGGTGAGCACCCGGTCGGACAGGCACATGAAGAAGACGCTCGACACCGTCGACACACCCGGTTTGGTCTTGATGATCTCGAAGGCCGGCCGGATCGTATGGGCGGTCGTGTGCACCGACCCCGACACCATCCCGTCGGCCTTGCCGGTGTGCACCATCATCGTGCCGAAGTAGGAGACGTCGTGCATGGTCTCCTGGGCGCGTTCGAAGTCCATCCCCTTGTGCTTGCGCAGGTCGGTGTAGATGGTGGCGAACTCGTCGAGGTAATCCGAGGTTCGCGGGTCGATGACGTCGACACCGTCGAGCGCGATGCCGAGTTCTGCCGCCCGGGTGTGCACGGCATCGGTGTTGCCGAGCAACGTCAGCCGGGCCACGCCGCGGCGCAGCAACCGACCGGCGGCTCTCAGGATCCGGTCCTCTTCCCCCTCGGGGAGAACGATGTGCCGCTGCTGAGACCGGGCCCGGGCCAGCAGAGCGTACTCGAACATCTGCGGCGTCATCACTGCGGGACCCCGGACGTCGAGGACCCGGAGGATCGCCTCGGAGTCGACGTACTCCTCCATCAGGGCAAGCGCCGCGTCGATCTTGCGTACCGACTCGACACCCACTCGCCCGCGGGTGAGCGCGGCGGTCCTCGCCGTCTCGTAGGTCCCCTGCTCGCACATGATGATCGGCAGACTCGGCTTGAGTCCGTTGACCAGTGCCTCGATCATGGGATGGGGTTGCAGGCCGCCGTTGAGGATGATGCCCGTCAGCCGCGGAAACCCCTGCGCGGTGTTGGCGTTGACCAACGACAGCAACACGTCGGAGCGATCGGCCGGGGCGATCACCACGGTGCCGTCGGTCAACCGCTCGAGAATGTGCTCGACGGTCATGCCGCCGACCATCACCAAGAGCGCCTCGCGGTCGAGCAATGCCTCATCGCCGCTGTACAGCTCGGCTCCGAGGGCTTCCATGAGTTCGGCCATCGTCGGCGCGAACAGCACCGGGTCCTCGGGCAGACACCAGATCGGGATTCCGGTCTTCTGCAGTTCTTTGCCGACGACGACGAGTTGCTCCGGATCGCAGCGGTTGGCGATGAGAGCTGCGGTCGTGGCGTGGGCGCCGGAGACCTCCGACAATGCCAGCACCGCGAGATCGTGGACCTCGGCCGGGGTGCGCCCGGCGGCCTTGACCGCGAGGATGATCGGCGCCGACAGGTTCGCGGCGATCCGCGCGTTGTAGCTGAGCTCCGACGGGCTCGCCACGTCGGTGTAGTCCGACCCGATCACGAGCACGGTGTCGCACCGTGCCTGCACCGCGTGGAACCGGGCGACGATCTCGGCGATGGCCGCCTCCGGATCGGCGTGCACCTGTTCATAGGTCACGCCGATGCAGTCCTCGTAGGGGATGTCCACCGAGACGTGGTCAATGAGGAGGTCGAGGATGTAGTCGCGTTCACCGGCCGCCGCCCGGGAGATCGGGCGGAAGACGCCGACGCGACCGCCGGTCGCCGAGAGCAGAGCGAGCATCCCGAGTGCGACGGTGGATTTGCCGGTATCGCCTTCGACGGACGCGATGTAGATGGTGCTCGACGTGACGTTGCGTTCGCCCATGGATGTCACCCTATCCGCCCGCAGGTCGGGCCACATCCGACCTCGTGGACACCGGATGGACCGGTGGGGAACACCGGGTGGATCCGAGGAGAACACCGGGGTTACACACCCCGTCGGGGTCCAGCGTCCGCTTCACCGCGCGCAGCGCCTCGAGCGCGAGATCGCCGATCTCGGCGTGGTAGGCATCGCGATGATCACGGCCCACCCCGTGATGGTGGGTAATGGCGGCGTCGGCGGCGCGGATGGCGTCGTTGGAGGCCTTCTTCGCGGCGGCCCATTGGGCGAGCGGGTCGTCGGTCTGCGGGCAGACCACCGTGAAATAGAGCGACGCCCCGGCCGCGTACACATGGCTGATATGACACATCACCAGAGGCGGGGTGCCCTGCGCGTTCAGCGCATCGGTGATCGCGGCGGTGACCACGGTCTTCAGTGCGGCCAGGCGCGACCAATAGGTGACTGTTTCGAGGGTCTCCACGAGCACCCCCGCGTCAAGTAGCGGATCCCGCAGGTAGGGCGCGCGGAACCGCCCCGTCCGCCAAGCCTCGCCCGGCCCGGGACCGAGCGCGACACCTCCCGCATCCTCGAGGACCGCGCTCGCCGCGGCACGGCGCGCCTCGACTTCTTGGTGGTGCCCCTCGTATCCGACGATCGCCAGGCACCCTCCGGTCACCTCGTCGCCCCCGGCCGATGCGGGGTCGGTGAGGCCGATCGCCGTCTCCACCTCGTCGGACAGGCGCAGCACCGTCGGCATCGGCCCGTCCTGGGCGAGCGCGCGCAACGCGGCCGCGCCCGAGCCGAAGTCGGCGAAGCGCCAGCCCTCGAAGACACGATGGGCGGGCACCGGACGGATGCGGACGGTGACCTCGGTGATGATGCCGAAGGCGCCCTCCGACCCCAGCACCAGCTGACGCAGGTCGGGTCCGGCCGCCGATTTCGGTGCGGTGCCGAGCCTGATGGTGCCCCGCGGGGTCGCGAGCAGGAGACCTTCGACCATCTCGTCGAAACGTCCGTATCCCGCCGAGGACTGGCCGGCCGAGCGGGTCGCGGCGTACCCGCCGAGGCCCGCGCCCTCGTAGGACTGCGGGAAGTGACCGAGGATGAAACCCCTCTCGCGCAACAGTTCCTCCGCGCGGACGCCACGGAGTCCGGCCTGCAGGGTGGCCGTCCGGGAGATCTCATCGACGCCGACGAGCGCGTCGAGTCGCGTCACGTCGACGGTGACGACACCCGCGAAGCCGGCACGTTCGGGTGCGAGTCCCCCGACCACCGAAGTGCCGCCGGTGAACGGCACGACGGCCACCCGGTGCGCGGCACAGATGCCCAGGACCGCCACCACCTCGTCGTGCGACCCCGGCCGCACGACGAGATCCGGTGCGTCCGACGCGTCTCCGTTGCGGAGCGCGAGGAGATCCGGTGTGGAGTAGCCGCGGGTGTGCGCGATCCGTTCGTACCGATCGGCGGTGACATGCTCGGCGCCGAGCGCGTCGATCAGCGCGGCCCGCACTGCCGGAGGCACGTGCGGGTCGGCGAGTCCGATCTCGTCGATGTTGACCCCTCGCCGCGCGCCGGGGTCGCCGGTCCCGATCAGCGCGGCGGCAGCGGGGGGCAGCTGCGCCGGTGTGGCCGGGTCTCCCCACCGCGGCCGCGCCATCCGAACGACGCGCAGCGCGGTCTCGTCGGGACCGGCACGTTCGACGGGGCTCGTCGTCGGGTCCGTCACCGGGTCTCTCCCTCCGGTCACTTCACGATGGCCCGCACGACGAGCTCGGCGATCTCCTCGTCGGTCAGGGTGCTCTCGGGGATCAGCATCAGCGAATAGATCGTGCGCACGAGGAACTCGGCTGCAGCGCGGGGCGCGGGCGCGAGCTGATCGGCGACCTCCGGCTGCAGGTCCGGCAACGTGTTGTCGACGATCAGCGCGATCAACGACGGACCCGAGGCATCCTTCGTGGAGACGACCGCCCGCACGACCTCCTCGGGTTCGTTGCGGAGGATGTACTGCAGCGCCTCGTGTTCGCGGATGTACGGCAGCACATTGAGCACCTGGGCGCGCACCTTGCCGGCCGCGTCCGGGGCGGTGTCGGACCATTCGCGCAGTTTGACCCGCAGCGTGGCGACCTCACGTTCGACGATGGCGGCGACGAGGGCGTCGCGGCCACCGAACATCCGGTATGCGGTGGCCCGGGCGACACCGGCCTGGCGAGCGACCGAGGTCAGACTCAGCGCCTTGGCGCCGAACCGGCCCACCACGGCCACCCCGACATCCACCATGCGGTCACGATCCATGGCGAACACCGTATTCGAAACCGGAGCGGCGTCGCGTCATGGGACAGGCGTCGTGGTGGTGGTCAAGTCGGTCGTGTCGGTCGCGGTGGTCGGCTTGGTCGCCGACGGTGAGGTCGGAGTCGGGTTCGAGGTACGCGGGGTTGGTCGCGGCCACGACGGCACGTACCGGGTGGGCGAGGAGGACGTGGTGGCCTCCATTGAGAACATCGCCAGGAACACGACACGCCGCGAAACCTCTTTGGCCCGCGATGTGTCGCTCTGACAGTCCACCGCGAAGGACTGCCATCCGTAGTAGAACGCTCTCGTGCTGAGTTCTCCCCGTTCCTGCGGGCCGAGGGTCACCGACTCGTCGGGGCTCTCGTCGTTCGGAAGGCCCAGTGTGCAGACCACCGGCACTTCCGACACGCCGCGGTTGCGTACCGTCACGGTGAGCAGCGTTCCCTCCGTGCGGTAGGAACAATCCGGTTCCGGACCGAAGCCGTCGAAATCCCCGCACGGTGTCGACGGATGGTTCGGTGCGGCGGCGGTCGGCGACGGGTCGACCAGGGCCGCGGTGATCCCGGCCCCCGCGGCGATCACAGCGGTGGCAGCGACGGTGACGGTCAGCTTTCGCATCCGCGCACACTCCTTCGACGCACGTGTTCGAGGCTCGACAGCATGCGGCGATGTCATTTCGGTCCGACCCGGTTCCAGCCTAATGGACCGCACCGGCGCCGACACCCCGGCGGATGACTTGCGCGCCGGGGTGCGCGGCTCACCGCTCGACCAGACCGGCCTACTGGTGTGTGACTAGACCGACAGCTTCCGCAGGCGCGGCGCGAGGTCGCGCTCGAAGTTGTCCAGGAACCGGCGCTGATCGTGTCCGGGAGCGTGGAACACCAGGTGGTTGAGCCCACAGTCGGTGTAGAACTTCACCTTCTCCACGGCCTCGTCCGGGTCGGACGCGACGATCCAGCGCTTGGCGACCTGCTCGATCGGCAGTTCGTCGGCCAGGCGTTCCATCTCCGTCGACGAGTTCACGCTGTGCTTCTGCTCCGCGGTCAGCGACAGCGGGGCCCAGAACCGGGTGTTCTCCAACGCCAGCTCGGGGTCCGGGTCGTAGGAGATCTTGATCTCGATCATCCGGTCGATGGCCTCGAAGTCGCGTCCGGCCTTCTCCGCTCCCTCTTTGACCGCCGGGATCAGCTTCTCCTGATACAGATCGGCGCCCTTGCCCGAGGTGCAGATGAACCCGTCCCCGGCACGACCCGCATACCGGGCGACCACCGGACCGCCGGCGGCGACGTAGACCGGGATCGGCTTGTCCGGCACGTCGTACATGTAGGCGCCCTGGGTCTTGTAGTACTCACCGTCGAAATCGACCTGCTCGCCGGTCCACAGCTCCCGCATCAGCGTGATCGACTCACGCAGCCGCGCGAACCGCTCCTTGAACTCCGGCCACTCGCCCTGGAAGCCGGTCGCGTACTCGTTGAGCGCCTCACCGGTCCCCACACCCAGCATGATCCGTCCCGGGTACAGACACCCCATCGACGCGAACGCCTGCGCGATGACCGCCGGGTTGTACCGGAAGGTCGGCGTCATCACCGACGTCCCGATCTGCACCCGCTTGGTGCGCTCGCCCACCGCGGCCATCCAGGCGATGGAGAACGGCGCATGCCCACCGTTGTGCCGCCATGGCTGGAAATGATCGCTCACCGCCACCGAGTCCATCCCGTGTTCCTCGGCCGCGACCGCGATCTCCACCAGCTCGCGCGGATCGAACTGCTCCGCCGACGCCTTGAAACCGAGTTTCAGTTCTGCTGCCACGCCTACCTCGCTCCTGCCGGCCGCGGCTCGTTCGACTCGCGGCTCACCGATCGATCACTCAGTTCCCCTTACGTACTCATACCACTGGCGCCGCAACCGCTTGAATCCAGGCGCATGGATCAACCCCGGGTAGTCGTCGAGTTCTACGCTGGTCGGCATGAGCATGGAATCGGTGGCCTGGGACACCATGTACAAATCGATGTCCGCCCCGCAGGCCCGTTCCCTGCGCGGCGAGCGTCGCGCCACCCTGCGCCGAATCCTCGGATTCGCGCGGCCCCACCGTCTCCGGATCGCGGCGTTCCTCGCGCTGTCGGTGCTGACCGCGCTGCTGACGGTGGTGACACCTCTGCTCGCGGGGCGGGTGGTCAACCTGATCACCGCGGGCGGCGACGGCGGCCAGATCGTCGGGATCGCCGTCCTCATCGCGGCGATCGCACTGGTCGAGGCCGGCGCCGGGATCGCGACCCGCTGGTTCTCCGCCAACATCGGCGAGGGTCTCATTCTCGATCTTCGTCGCGCGGTCTTCGACCACGTGCAGAAGATGCCGGTCGCCTTCTTCACCCGGACCCGCACGGGCGCGCTGGTGAGCCGGCTCAACAACGACGTCATCGGCGCGCAGCGCGCGTTCAGCGACACCCTCTCCGGTGTGGTGTCGAATGCGGTGACGTTGGCGCTGACACTCGGGGTGATGTTCGCTATCAGCTGGCAGATCACGCTGCTCGCCCTGATCCTGCTGCCGATCTTCGTGCTGCCGGCCCGGCGGATGGGACGACGGATGGCTGCGCTGTCTCGTGAGGCCGCCGAACACAACGCGCGGATGTCGACGCAGATGACCGAGCGGTTCTCCGCCCCCGGTGCCACGCTGGTGAAGCTGTTCGGCCGCCCCGACATGGAGTCGGCGGAGTTCGCCGCCCGCGCAGATCGTGTGCGCGACATCGGGGTCCGGCGCGCGATGGTGCAGACCTGGTTCATGACCGCGCTGACGCTGGTGTCGGCCCTCGCGCTGGCGCTGGTCTACGGGCTGGGCGGGTGGCTGGCCGTCGGCGGTCACCTGTCGGCGGGTGCCGTGGTCTCCCTGGCCCTGCTGCTCACCCGGATGTACGCACCGCTCACCGCGCTCGCCAACGCGCGCGTGGAGATCATGAGCGCGCTGGTCAGCTTCGAGCGGGTCTTCGAGGTCCTCGACCTCGCGCCACTCATCGCCGACCGGCTGGATGCGCGCCCGGTCCCGGCGGGGCCGGTGTCGGTGCGGTTCGACGACGTGTCATTCGCCTACCCCTCCGCGGACAAGGTCTCGCTCGCCTCGTTGGAGGAGGTGGCCCAGCTGGACAACCGCGGCGGTTCGACGGTGCTTCACCACATCGACCTCGACGTCGAACCCGGGACGATGACCGCACTGGTCGGCAGCTCGGGGGCCGGCAAGTCGACGATCGCGAGCCTCGCCACCCGGCTCTACGACGTCGAGGAGGGTGCGATCCGACTCAACGGTGTCGATCTGCGCGACCTGCAGAGCGCGTCGGTGCACCGGACGGTCGGGCTGGTCACCCAGGACGGCCATCTCTTCCACGACACGGTGCGGGCCAATCTGCTGCTGGCCGACCCGTCCGCCGACGAGGACCGGATCTGGGACGCGTTGCGGCGCGCCCGCCTCGACGAGCTCGTCGCGTCACTGCCCGACGGCCTCGACACGGTCGTCGGGGAGCGCGGCTACCGGCTCTCCGGCGGAGAGCGTCAGCGCCTGACCATCGCGCGTCTGCTCCTGGCCCACCCGGCGGTCGTGATCCTCGACGAGGCGACCGCCCACCTCGATTCGACGTCGGAGGCGGCCGTGCAGGAGGCGCTCGCCGAGGCGTTGGAGGGCCGCACGTCGATCGTCATCGCGCACCGGCTGTCGACGATCCGCGCCGCCGACCAAATCGCCGTGCTCGAGCAGGGCCGGATCGTCGAGCGCGGCGACCACACGACCTTGCTGGCGAGGGGCGGCCGCTACGCCGAGCTCTACCGCACGCAGTTCGCCGACGACACGCGTCGTGACGCCGGGGAACTCACCGCATGAGGGAAAGGTTTCGGGATGCGCGGGTGGCGCGTCTGGCGACGGTGGGCGTCGGCGACGGCGCCGTCGTCCCGCACCTCGTTCCGGTGGTGTTCGCGCTCGACGACGACGTGATCTACACATGCGTCGACCACAAACCGAAGCGGACGACCCACCTGCGGCGACTCGCGAACATCGCGGCCAACCCCGCGGTGTCGCTGCTCGTCGACCACTACTCCGACGACTGGGACGCGTTGTGGTGGGTGCGGGTGGACGGCCGCGCCGAGGTCGTCGACCCGGACAGTGCCGACGGAGTCCGGGGCATCGATCGGCTCGCCGAGAAGTACGCGCAGTACCGCGAAAAACGCCCCGCCGGGCCGGTCATCGTCATCGGCCACCTCGGCTGGCATACCTGGTCGGCGAGGTAGCCGAGCCGTCAGTCGTCGTCGGCCCTGGGCGGGGTGAGCTTACGGCGCCGGAACTGCAGGAACACCAGCGCGATGTTGACCATGACGATGGCGATGCCGATGGCCACCCACAGCCAGTTGCCCTCGTTCCACCAGTTCACCGTGAGCAGCGCGACGCACACCATGAGGATCACCGAGCCGAAGATCGTCATGCCGCGTGAGAAGGTCAGCGCCCCGCGCTGGAAGTCGTTGTTCATCATCGTCGGACGTCGTCACCTCAATGTCGTGGACCTCGATCAGCCGGCCCGCCTGCCGTTTCGGCTGTCCGCGTCCCTGGCCGCCCGGACGGCCTCCGAGGTGAACTCTGCGGTCTTCTCGATCGCGTGGACGGTCTCCGGATGCCGCGTGACCAGCACCGGGAACGCGTGTATCTGCCAAGAATAGCTGTGGGCCACCGCGGGAACGCCGGCCGCCTCGAGGGCCTCCACGAGCCCGATGACATCGGGCTCGAGCATCTCGCCCTCGGCGGTGATCATCGCCGTCGGCGGGAACGCGTCGTCGGCGAGGTCGCCGATGCGCCGCACCCCGGTGAGCGCGACGGGTCCCCGGTCGAACAGTTTCTCGAGTTCGACCATCTTCCTCTGCGGAATGTAGGCATCCGAACGGCTCGACCGGTCCGGGTGGGTACCCACGTCGAGGTCGAGCAGCGGCGAGAACCCGATGACCGCCGTCGGCCTGGGCAGTCCCTCGCCGTCGGCGCCCTCGACGATCTTGCCCGCCAGGAATCCGCCCGCCGAATCACCCGCGACGACGACGCGGCGATAGCCACGCTCGAGGACGAGTTCCCGGTAGGCGGCGAGCGCATCGGCAACCGAGGCGCCCACACCCGACGACGGCAACTGCCGGTATCCGAGGGAAAAGACCGGCAATTCACATGCCTGCGCGAGACGGCTCGCGATGGACCGGTGCGAGCCGAGACCGCACACCACGAACGCGCCGCCGTGCAGGTACAGGATCGCGGTCTCGGTATCGCGGCGCGACGGGCCGACGGGCAGGATGAACTCCGCCGGCCGTTCGGCCAGTGTCATCCGCTCGCGGACGACCCCTTTCGGTTTCGGCCCGACCGCCAGGACGTGGTCGATCAGGTAGAGCCCGGCCATCCCGGACCGGGTCAGCGGCCACCACGACAGCGTCGGCCGCAACACGGCACGGGTCACGATCCACATCGGAATCGACAGGAGGCTGGGCCTGCGGTGGTGCACGATCGGCATGTTCGTCTCCTTCGCATCACGTGGGCGCTACTCACGTGGACGCCTCGGTCGCGACGCGGATACTCGCCCCTCGGGGGCTCACCGGATGCTGAGATACTCCTGTGCGAAAGCTACACCGTCGTCGGACGCCGACGACGTTCATCCGGCGGGTTTCGCGGGGGAACTCACCGCATGCGGACGCCGAGACCTGCGCCACTGACTGTTCACCCGTGTCACAGACACCGGTTGCGCAACTGGGTTATATTCTTCGCTTCGTGTCGAATCGATGGTGGTGAGCGTGGGTATACCGGCCCATTTCCTGCTTTCCGCACAGGCCAGCGCACCGCGCACCCTGTGCGATGTCCTCGATGAAACGACGGCGAGGTTCCCCGACGCCCCCGCGATCGACGACGGTGAGCTGACACTGAGCTACACCCAACTCCTCGCGCTGATCCGGCGCGGCGCCGAGCGCCTCGCGGCGGCCGGGGTGGGGCGCGGCGGCCGAGTCGGCATCCGGATGCCGTCGGGGTCGCGCGAGCTGTATGTGGCCATCCTGTCCACGTTGTACGCCGGGGCGTCCTACGTCCCCGTCGACGCCGACGATCCGCCCGAGCGCGCCGAGTTGGTGTTCGGCGAGGCCGCCGTCGACGTCGTCGTCGACGCCTCGGGTATCCACCCGACCGGTGGTGACGACCCCGCACCGGTCGCGACGGAATCTCCGGACGATGCACGACCCTCCAGCGGCGACGATGCCTGGATCATCTTCACCTCGGGTTCGACCGGAACTCCGAAGGGCGTGGCGGTGACCCACCGCAACGCGGCGGCCTTCGTCGACGCCGAAGCACGCATGTTCCTGCTCGACGACCCGCTGGGCCCGGGCGACCGTGTCCTGGCCGGATTGTCGGTGGCCTTCGACGCCTCGTGCGAAGAGATGTGGCTGGCGTGGCGCAACGGCGCCTGCCTGGTCCCCGCACCGCGGTCACTGGTGCGCAGCGGCATGGACCTGGGCCCATGGCTGGTGCAGCGCGACATCAACGTGGTGTCGACGGTGCCGACGCTGGCATCGCTGTGGCCGGCGGAGGCGATGGAGGCGGTGCGCCTGCTGATCTTCGGTGGTGAGGCCTGCCCACCCGAACTCGCCGAACGGCTCGCCGTCGAGGGTCGCGAGGTGTGGAACACCTACGGACCCACCGAGGCGACCGTGGTGGCCTGCGCCGCGCAGATGGACGGCACCGGCCCGGTCCGAATCGGACTGCCGCTGCCCGGCTGGGACCTCGTGGTCGTCGACGGCGACGGCAACCCGGTCGGCGACGGCGAGATCGGTGAACTCGTCATCGGCGGTGTCGGCCTGGCCCGCTACCTCGACCCGGCCAAGGATGCCGAGAAATACGCACCTATGCCGACCCTGGGCTGGGACCGCGCCTACCGCAGCGGCGACCTGGTCAAACTCGATCACAGCGGGCTGTTGTTCCAGGGTCGTGCCGACGATCAGGTGAAGGTCGGCGGGCGCCGCATCGAACTGGGTGAGATCGACAACGCGCTGCAGAAGCTGCCCGGGGTGAGCGGCGCCGCCGCCGCGGTGCGCAAATCCGCCGCCGGCAACAGCCTCCTCGTGGGCTATCTGGTCTCGCCGAACCCGGACTTCGACGTCACCGGCGCCCACACCGAACTCCTGAAGCACCTGCCGGCACCGATGGTGCCGCGACTCGCGCTCGTCGACGAACTCCCCACCCGCACCTCGGGCAAGGTCGACCGCAACGCGTTGCCGTGGCCGCTGCCGAGCGGACGGACCTCCGACGAGGACAACGACCTCAGTGACACCGAGGTGTGGGTGGCGCGGTGCTGGACCGATGTACTCGGCGTCGTCGTCGACGACCCGCGGGCCGACTTCTTCGCCGAGGGCGGCGGGTCGCTGGCGGCGGCACAACTGGTGACGGCTCTGCGCGAACGTCACCCCGACATCACCGTCGCCGACCTGTACGACCACCCGCGGCTGGGTTCGCTCGCCGAGATGCTCGACGAACGCGTGCCGTCCGTCGTGGTCACGCCGCGCGACGTGGTGCCGACGCCGCGGCGGGCCGGGCTGGCCCAGATCGCGTTGTCGGTGCCGCTGACGACCCTGACCGGCCTGCAGTGGGCGACCTGGCTCGGGGTGGCGAACAACGTGGCGGCCGAGGTCGTCCACCGCGCCGACCGTGACGTGCCGTGGCTGGTGGAGGTGAACTGGTGGGTCCTGCTCGTCGCGTTCCTGCTGTTCATCACCCCGCCGGGCCGGATGCTGATCGCCGCCACCGGCGCCCGCCTACTCCTGATGGGTTTGCGGCCCGGCACCTATCCCCGCGGCAGCGGCACCCACATCCGACTGTGGGTGGCCGAGCGACTGCTCGACGCGAGCGGTGCCGCCAACCTGTCGGGTGCGCCGTGGATGATCTACCTGGCCCGGGCACTCGGGGCGAACATCGGGCGCGGCGTCGACCTGCACACGATTCCGCCCGTCACCGGCTTCCTCACGGTCAACGACGGCGCATCCGTCGAACCCGAGGTCGACCTGGCCGGCTGGTGGATTGACGGCGACCGTGTACACATCGGCGAGATCATGGTCAAACGCGGAGCGTCGATCGGCGCGCGCTCCACCCTGCTGCCCGGCGCGGTGATCGGGCGTGACGCCATCGTCGCACCCGGCTCGGCGGTCCGCGGACGGGTGAAATCCCGGCAACTCTGGGCCGGCTCCCCGGCCGTCAAGGTCGGCAAGGCCGACCATCCCTGGCCCGATCATCGTCCGCCGCGCGGGACGCAGTGGGTTCCGGTGTATGGCCTGTCGTCGATGGTGCTCGCGGCGATCCCACTGATCTCGCTGGCGGCCGGGCTCGCGGTGATGGGGTCGTGGGCGGTCCACGCCGATCAGTTGGCCGATGTCGCCCTACGGTGCCTCATCCTGCTGGCGCCCGCGACGATCGCCAGCCTCGCCGTGTTCGCGGCGATCACCGCGATCCTGGTCCGTCTCCTGTCGATCGGACTGACGCGCGGCTACCACCCGGTCCGGTCCCGCGTCGGCTGGCAGGTGTGGATGACCGAACGGCTCCTCGACATGGCGCGCACCTATCTGTTCCCGCTCTACGCAAGCCTGCTCACGCCGTGGTGGTTCCGCCTGCTCGGCGTCACCGTCGGTCCGGGCACCGAGATCTCCACGGCACTGGTCCTGCCCAAGTTCACCACGATCGGTGAGGGCGCCTTCCTCGCCGACGACACGATGGTGGCGTCCTACGAACTCGGCGGCGGCTGGCTGCACGTCGACGTGGCGAAGATCGGCAAGCGTTCGTTCCTGGGTAACTCGGGGATGACCGCACCCGGACGCAAGGTACCCAAGGACGGTCTCGTCGCGGTGCTGTCGGCGACGCCCGAGAGCGCGAAGTCGGGGTCGAGCTGGCTGGGCAGCCCACCGACCCGGCTGCGCCGCACCGCCACCGAGACCGACACGTCGCGCACCTTCGACCCGCCGATGAGCCTGAAACTCGCCCGCGCGATCGTCGAGACGCTGCGCATCATCCCGGTGATGGTGTCGTTCGCGCTGGGGCTGTTCATGCTGCTGGGGCTGCAGTACGTCGCAGTCGAGACGTCGTACTGGGTGGCCGCGCTCGTCAGCGGTGTGCTCCTGCTGGTCGCCGGCGCGGCGGCGTGCTGTGTCGCGGCCGCCGCGAAATGGATCGTCGTCGGGCGGATCGAGGTGTCCGAGCACCCGCTGTGGAGTTCGTTCGTCTGGCGCAACGAACTCTCCGACGCGTTCGTGGAGACCGTCGCCGCACCCTGGTTCGCCAACGCCGCAGCCGGTACCCCGATCCTCAACCTGTGGCTGCGCATGCTGGGCGCCACCATCGGCAGGGGCGTCTGGTGTGAGACCTACTGGCTGCCCGAGGCCGACCTCGTCACGCTCGGCGACGGCGCGACCGTGCAGCGCGGCTGCGTGGTGCAGACCCACCTCTTCCACGACCGGGTGATGGCCATCGACGAGGTGACTCTTGAGGCCGGCGCCACCCTCGGCCCGCACTGCGTCGCGCTACCCGCGTCGGGTCTCGGTGAGTCGACGACGGTGGGCCCGGCCTCGCTGGTCATGCGCGGCGACGTGGTGCCCGCCCACACCCGCTGGCAGGGAAATCCCATCGCGCCGTGGCACGAGTGATTCGACCCGCGCATCCCGGCCTCTGAGGAGCGAGGCGCTCCTCAGGGCACGGATGACCGCAGATGACCGGTTCAGCCGACAGCCACGTTCTCCGACTTCGCGGCGCGCCGACGGGACAGGTAGTGGTCGGCGGCTGTGCTGCCGGCCTGGGCGAACCCGACCGCGAGAAGACCCGCGATGAGCGCGAGCGGCAGTTCGTAACCGCCGTCGCCCGACCACAGCCCGGCGTCCCAGTGCACGTACGCGATCGCGCCGAGCATGTCGAGGATCAGCAGAACCGACACGATCGGGAGGAACAACCCCACGATCAGCAGGATGCCACCGATGAGTTCAACCCAGGTGGCGTACTGCGCGGCGAGGTCGGGAAGTGGGATTCCCACCGAGTCGAAGAACTTGCCGGTGTTACCGATCCCGTTGGTGCTCAACTTCTGCCATCCGTGCATGACGAAGATGAAGCCGAGGATCACCCGAGCGAGGAGGAATGACACATTGCGAAGCCCGAACATCGTTTACCTTTCTGCTGCCGAACGTTAAACCGGACCGTGGTCCGCTTGCGGTGAGTCTCTCACACCATGACCGTCGCGTGCACATCGAACCCGCCAGGTAACCTGAGTGTCCGCGACGGCACAGCGCCGGCGCCGCACACGCACTACGAGCAGAGGGAGAGTCAGTGCCGGGGAAGTGGGGTAAGGGTCCACGCCAACCGGTTCTCGGCACTCCGCACGACGACCTCGACCCCTACCTGCCCGACCACGGCAACCTGGGCTTTCGCATCTCCCGGTACGACCTCGAACTCGAGTACAAGGTGTCGCCGAACCGGCTGGCCGGTGTCGCGACGCTGACCGCCACGTCGTATGTCCAGCTGCAGCGGTTCACCCTCGACCTCGCCTCGCCGATGGCGGTGGCGAAAGTCACGGTCAACGACAAGCGCGCGCGCCACTCCCACCGCAACCGGAAGCTGACGATCACCCCCGAATCCCCGATCCCGCCGGGCGGGGCGATGACCATCGTGGTGCGCTATGCCGGCTCACCACGCCCGATCCGCGGACCGTGGGGGGACGTCGGTTGGGAGGAACTCAGCGAAGGGTCGCTGTGCGCGAATCAGCCCAACGGCGCCGCGTCGTGGTTTCCGTGTGACGACCATCCGAGCGCGAAGGCACCGTATCGGATCGCGATCACCACCGACAGCCCCTACTACGCACTGGCCAACGGGGTACTGGAGTCCAAACGCTCCCGCGCCGCGCAGACCACGTGGGTCTACCAGCAGATCGAACCGATGCCGACCTATCTCGCCTCGGTCCAGATCGGTCCGTACAAGCGCAAGGCACTGGCGTCCAAGCCCGTTCCGGTGCAGGCGATCTTCCCGGCACGACTGAGTCGCAACTTCGACATCGACTTCGGCCGGCAGATGGAGATGATCGACGTATTCGTCGAGATGTTCGGTCCCTACCCGTTCCACTCCTACAGCGTCGTCGTGACGGACGACGAGCTGGACATCCCCATCGAGGCGCAGAGTCTGTCCACGTTCGGCGCCAACCATTGCGACGGCACCCGACATTCCGAACGGCTCATCGCCCACGAGTTGGCGCATCAGTGGTTCGGCAACTCGGTGACCCTGGCGCGCTGGCGCGACATCTGGTTGCACGAGGGGTTCGCCTGCTACGCGGAGTGGCTGTGGAGCCAGCGTTCCGGTGGGCCGAGCGCCGCCGAGTGGGCGCGCCATTACTACGACAAGCTGGCCGCGAATCCGGTGCGGGCGGTGCTGAGCGATCCGGGCCCGCGCAAGATGTTCGACGACTGGGTCTACAAACGCGGCGCGCTGACCCTGCACGCCCTGCGCCTGACCATCGGCGACGGCAACTTCTTCGCACTCCTGCACCGCTGGACCGACAAGTACCGGTATGGCTCGGTGACCACCGAGGACTTCATCGCGCTGGCCGCCAACTATTCGTCGCAGTCGCTCGGCCCGCTCTGGGAGGCCTGGCTGTTCACCGCCAAGCTGCCCGCGTTCCCCGGGCCGTCCTGAACGCCTCGACGATGTCGCACGACGACGCGCCGGCCCGGGCCTCGGGCGCGATCGGACGGGTCACCGTCGCGACCGTCGTCGCAGCGGCGTCGGGCTACCTCGTGCTGCTGCTCGCGGCCCGCGACCTCGGGGCGGTCACCTACTCGGTGTTCGCGGTGTTCTGGGCCGCCTACGGCATGGTCACCGGCGCACAGAACGGTCAGCTGCAGGAGACCACCCGCGCGACGCGGGCAGGTGGCGACGTTCGGCATGCCGCGGCGCGACCGTCGTCGCGGGCCCGACCGTGGCTGGTCAACTCGGTGATCGGGGTGGCGCTCGGCGCGGTCGTCGTGGTCTCGTCACCATTGTGGAGCGACCGGGTGTTCACGCAGGACCGGTGGCTGTCGGTGCTGCTGCTCGCGGTGGGTGTCGTGTCGTTCGCCGTGTACGCGCATCTCGCCGGGGCGCTCTCAGGCGCGGTGTCCTGGGGCGCGTTCGCGGCGCTGCTGTCGACCGATGCGCTGATCCGACTGGTCGGGGCCGTCGTCGCGGTGCTCCTCGGGCTGGGCCTGACCGCGTTCCTGGTGATCACGGTGATCGGGTCGGTGTCGTGGATCCTCCTGCTGACGTGGTCGACGGCAGCGCGTCATGCGGCGGGACTACGCGGTGACGTCGGGACCCGACGGTTCACCGCCAACACCCTGACCGCGATGGCCGCGGCCGCGGCGAGCGCGATCCTGGTGATGGGTTTCCCGGTGCTGATCAATGCGACCGACGGGGTCGGGGATCGCTCCGACGCGGCGACCCTCGGCGCCGTCGTCCTGGCGGTCACCTTGACGCGGGCGCCGCTCTTGGTACCGCTGAACAGTTTCCAGGGGGTGCTGATCACCCGATTCGTCGACCACCGCGATCGCCTCGTCGCGGCGCTGCGCGCACCGATGGTCGTGGTCGCAGGTGTCGGGGTCGTCGGTGCGGGCGCCGCGTGGCTGATCGGACCGTGGCTCCTGACCACGATCTTCGGGGCCGACTACCGGCTGGCCGGACTCACGGTGGCCTGGCTGACCGTGGGTGCGACGGCGCTCGCGCTGCTGACCGTGACCGGCGCCGCGGTGCTCGCCACCGCCGCGCACCGGTGGTATGCCGCGGGGTGGTGGATCGCCACCATCGCCTCGATCGCGCTGCTGCTGCTACCGGTCGGCATCGACGGCCGGGTCGCGATCGCGCTGATCGGCGGGCCCGTCGTCGGGATGGCGGTTCACGGATTCGGGTTGGCGTTGCGTAGCCGACCCGCCGTCGTGGCCACCCGTGATTGGGCGTGATTGAGGCGCGAGGTGGCGTGCAGACGCGCCGCGCGGGCCGCGCGCGGCCACCCACGAGCGGCGCAGCGGCGAGCTTCCACGGCGAAGAAGGCGTTCTCCTCGGCGAATCGTCGCCCGTCGACGGCATGTACCGAACTGACCGACGCGTCATGCCGGCGATAGCGGAACACCACGGTCGGGTCGTAGACCAACGACCTGCCGACGGCGGCGAGGTCGACGAGCAGCGCGAGGTCGAGGACGATCTCGAGGCCCGGCCGGAAGCCCACGTCGCGAACCGCGGCGGTCCGCCACAGCAGCGACGGGAAGTAGGTCCAGTTGCCGTGATAGAGACCCGTCGCCATCACCTCGCCACGCAACACGACCGGCTCCCCCGGCCGGGCGCGGGGCGCGAGGAGCGCCTTGATCCGGTCGCCGAGCGGCCGGACGACCCGGTCACGGTCATCGATCACCTCCACACCCGGCGCGATCACGGCGGCCTCCGGATGGCCGTCGGCCAACCCACGCACGGTGGTCAGGTAGTCGGGGGTCATCACGTCGTCGCACCCGACGACGACGAAGTAGTCGGCCTCGACAAGTTCCACGCACCGTCGGAAATTGCCGTTCACACCCAGGTTGGTTTCGTTGCGCAGGTAGCGGACGCGGGGATCGTCGAGGGACTCCAACCACTCCCCCGGCGCCGGGTCGGGATAGCAGTCGTCGACGACGACGAGCCGCAGATCGCCGTCGCGCTGCCCGAGCACACTGGTGACGGCCTGCCGGAACTGCGCGACGTCACCGTAGAAGGGCATCATCACGTCGATCGGCACCCGCCCAGGGTAGGTCACCGCGAATACCGGCTCGGCTAGGGTTACCGACATGGTCACCGGTTCCACCAGCAACGACGACGTGTGGCTGGTGATCCCCGTCTTCAACGAGGGACAGGTGATCCGGGAGGTGGCGGCGAACGCCGCGAAGACCTTCCCCAACATCGTCTGCGTGGACGACGGCTCATCCGACGATTCGGCCGACGAGATCCGCGCGGCCGGCGTGCACCTCGTGCGACATCCGGTGAACCTGGGTCAGGGCGCCGCCATCCAGACCGGCGTGGAGTTCGCGCGGGCGCGGCCGGGGGCGCGGTACTTCGTCACCTTCGACGCCGACGGTCAGCACCAGGTCGAGGACGTGGTGGCAATGGTCTCCCGGCTGCGCACCGAACCGATCGACATCATCGTCGGGACCCGGTTCGCCGAGGGCCGCAGCGAGTCGGTACCCCTTGTGCGTCGCATGGCGTTGCGCACCATCGTCTTCCTGAGCCCCCGCACCCGACGCCTCGGCCTCACCGATGCCCACAACGGGCTACGCGCCTTCAACAAGACGGTCGCCGACCAGCTCGACCTGCTGATGAACGGGATGAGTCACGCCTCGGAGTTCGTCACGCTCATCGACCACCATCACTGGCGGGTCGCCGAACAACCGGTCACGATCCTCTACACCGACTACTCACGGGCCAAGGGACAGTCACTGATCAACGGCGTGAACATCGTCGCCGACGGTCTGCTGCACACCCGGATGAGGAAGTGAGCGCGATGATCTGGTTCCAGATCCTGGCGATCCTCGGGATCGTGGCGCTGGTCGCGTTCTTCATCGTCCACCGCGGCACCGCCCGCGCCTCGGCCTGGGTGAAGTTGCTGTTCGTGGCCTTCGTCGGATTCGGCGTCTACGCGATGCTGCGGCAGGACGACGTCACGTGGGTGGCCAACAAACTCGGCATCCAGCGCGGCCTCGACCTCGTGTTGTTCCTGCTCGTGATCGCCTTCGCGTTCACCACGATCTCGACCTATCTGCGGTTCCGGGAGCTCGAGATCAAATACGCCCGGCTAGCCCGCGCCGTCGCGCTGCAAGCCGCCGAGCGGGAAAACCCCAAATCCTAGCGAGACCCTTGCCTCTACGTATACGTCTACATATAGTTAGGGCGTGCCCAACAAAACCATCTACGTCTCCGACGAGGACATGTCGATCCTGAATCGCGCCCAAGAGGTGTCTGGCGGCAATCTGTCCGGCGTCATCGTCGAGGCACTGCGTGCATTCGTCCGGGCCGCCGACTACCACGACGCCGGATTCGACGAGGTCGTGCTACGCGACGGACCCGACGGGGTGCGGCGAAAACGCTTCTTCGGCCGACTGCTCGCCGCCGGCGTCGACTGGGACCCCGACACCGGCAACGCGACCGAGCGCCGGGCGTACGAGGGCCGCAGCGGCAGGCTGGTGCTCAGCGTGCACCACGTCGACTGGGCGCACTACCCCACCAAACGGACCCTACCGACCGGCAACCTACTCAAGGACCTGACCGGAATCCACAGCTTGCGGAGCCTTTTCACCGCGGACCTCCCGGAGTGGGGCGACTACACGGTCCATGTCGTCGACTCCACCGAAGCATTGAAAGACCTCGTACCGGAAAGGTTCTACCGGCGGGTCGTCGCCGCACGACGACCCGATGTCGAGGATCTCGACGTGTAGCTCCCCGCAACCCGACCCGTAGACACCCACCCGACCCCGACGCCACCGAGAAGGGACAGGCGTCTACCAAAACATGCACATATGCGCATGTCACTATATGAAAGGCGTCTGTCATGTCGTCCCCCGGACCCGCGATCTCGGCCGCTCGACTGAGCAAGTCGTTCGGCGACAACACCGTTCTCGACGGTATCGACATCTCCGTTCCGGCCGGGACGATGTACGCGCTCCTCGGCCCCAACGGGGCCGGCAAGACGACCGTGGTGCGGATCCTGGCCGGACTGTGCCGAGCCGACGCCGGCGACATCCGGGTCGCCGGCGCCGACCCGCGCACCGAGCGCGACGCGATGTCCACCACCATCGGGCTGACCGGCCAGTTCACCGCCGTCGACACCCAGCTGACCGGTCGCGAAAACCTCACTCTCGTCGCACGCCTGCTGCACCTGCACAAGACCGCGGTCCGAACCCGGGTCGCGGCACTGCTCGACGAGTTCGACCTCACCGGGGCTGCCGACCGCCGCGTCGGGGAGTACTCGGGCGGGATGACGCGCCGACTCGATCTCGCGATGACCCTCGTCGGACGGCCGTCGATCATCTTCCTCGACGAACCGACCACCGGACTCGATCCGCGGTCACGCCACGCGGTCTGGAACGCGGTGCGCAGGCTCGTCGACGAGGGCGCCACGGTGTTTCTCACCACCCAATACCTCGACGAGGCCGACCACCTCGCCGACCACATCGCGGTTCTCGACCACGGACGTATCGTCGCCGAGGGCACCGCCGACGAACTCAAACGCCTCGTCCCCGGCGCTCACGTGCGCCTCGAATTCGCTGATGCGGGCGACTTCTTTCGCGCAGTGCGCATCTTCGGATCGGCGATACCCGACGAGGACGCGTTCGCTCTGGACATCCCCGGCGACGCGGGTGTCGACGCATTACGCGAGATCCTCGCGGCACTCGACGCCGCCGGACTCGACGTGTCGCGGCTCTCCGTCCACACCCCGGACCTCGACGACGTGTTCCTCACCCTCACCGGCCGCCCCGCGGCCTGACATCCAACCCCCGGAGCAGGACATGACTCTCTCGTATACGGTGACCGACTCGACGATCATGGTGCGCCGCAATCTCCTTCGACTTCAGCGCTATCCCGCGATGGTGTTCTCGATCATCGTGATGCCCGTGGTGATCCTGTTGATGATGACGTACTTCTTCGGCGGCGCGATCGGCGCGGCGCTGCCCGGCTCGGGGCCGCCACACGGCGAGTATGTCAACTACCTCGTGCCCGGTCTGATGCTGTTCATTCCCGCGTACCTCACCGTGTCGGTGGCCGTCGCGGTCAATCAGGACGTCACCACCGGCTTCATCAACCGGTTGCGGTCGATGGCCACACCGCCGACGGCGATTCTGGCCGGACACGTCGTCGGGGCGCTGATCCAGGGTGTGATCGGGCTCGCTGCATTGCTGATGACCGCCTTCGTGGTCGGCTTCCGGCCGTCCGCCGGCGCGCTGCAATGGGCTGCGGCACTGGGCTTGCTGGGATTCATGGCGATTGGGATGGTGTGGTTCGCCGTCGCGCTCGGCGTCATCGCGCGCAGCCCGGAGAGTGCCTCGAACATGCCCCTGCCCCTACTGCTCCTGCCCTACCTCGGCAGCGGGCTCGTGCCGACCGACAGCATGCCCACCGGGGTCCGCCAGTTCGCCGAGTATCAGCCCTTCAGCCCGATCGCGGACACCCTTCGCGGACTGCTGATGGGGACCGGCGCCGGCGGTGTCTGGCCGTGGGCCGTGGGCTGGTGCGCGCTGTTCGCGGTCGGTGGATATCTGTGGGCCGTAACCGCATTTCGTCGTTCGACCGAGGGCTGACGATCCTCGCCGGCGGGGCCGTTCAGGACTCCGCGAGCGCGCGCAGGTAGGCCGTGACATCGGCGTGGTCGGGCAACAGACCAGACTCCCGCGCCTCGGACAGACCCGGTGCGTCGGTGTCCTTGGCGGACAGTTCATATTCCAGCGCCGAACCGTCGCGCGCGGTCGTCGGCCACTCGATACCCAACTCCTCGTCGAGCGGGTTGATGCCGTGTTCGGCACCGGGGTTGTAACCGGTCGAGCAGAGATAGGTGACCGTCGAGCCGTCGGCGAGCGAACAGAATGCGTGGCCCAGACCCTCGGACAGGTAGACCGCGCGACGGTCCACGTCGTCGAGCAGCACGGTGTCGTACGTGCCGAATGTCGGCGAGCCGACCCGGATGTCGACGATGACGTCGAGGATCGCACCGGACGGGCAGGTCACGTACTTGGCCTGTCCTGGTGGCACATCCGCGAAGTGCACACCGCGCAGCACCCCGGCCGCGGACACCGAGAGGTTCACCTGTGCGAGGTCGAGACGGTGACCGATGGCCTCGGCGAGCAGGTCGGCCTTGAACACCTCCGCGAACAGCCCACGGGCGTCCCCGTGTTGGACGGGCGTCAGTTCCCAGGCACCGTCGATCGCCAGCGGTCGGAGTTTCATCGATTCCCCTCTGATTTCAGTTGTCGCGGCCGCGGGCCAGCAGTTCGAGCAGATAGTCGCCGTACCCGGACTTGCGGAGTTTCTCGGCGCGGGCACGTAATTCGTCGTCGCCGATGAACCCTCGACGCCACGCGATCTCCTCGGGCACCGCGATCTTGAGGCCCTGACGCTGTTCGACGGTACGCACGAAGTTGCCGGCGTCGAGCAACGAATCGAAGGTGCCGGTGTCGAGCCAGGCGGTGCCGCGGGGCAGCACCTTCACCGCGAGTTTGCCGCGCTGCAGGTAGTGGGCGTTGACGTCGGTGATCTCGTATTCCCCACGCGCGCTCGGCTTGAGGTTGCGGGCGATCTCGACGACATCGTTGTCGTAGAAGTACAGGCCCGGCACCGCGTAATGCGACTTGGGATTCTCGGGCTTCTCCTCCAACGAGATCGCGGTCCCCTGCTCGTCGAAATCGACAACACCGTAGGCGCTGGGATTGGCCACCCAATACGCGAAGACGGCACCGCCGTCGACGTTCTCGAAACCCTGCAACTGTGTACCCAGACCGGGTCCGTAGAAGATGTTGTCGCCGAGAACGAGTGCCACCGAATCGTCGCCGATGTGGTCGGCACCGAGGACGAAGGCCTGCGCGAGGCCGTCCGGCGACGGCTGCGTCACATACGTCAGGTTGATGCCGAACTGGTCGCCGGTGCCGAGCAGCCCATGGAAGGCGGCGCTGTCCTGGGGGGTGGTGATGATGAGGATGTCGCGGATGCCGGCGAGCATCAGCGTGGAGAGCGGGTAGTAGATCATCGGCTTGTCGTAGACGGGGACCAACTGTTTGCTGACGCCCTGGGTGATCGGGTGCAGCCGGGTCCCCGTGCCGCCTGCCAGGATGATGCCGCGCATAGCTCACAGCCTACGATCGGCGCTCGTCGCGACGCCACCGGTAAGGTGAGCGGCGTTCTCGCGAAAGGGGTGCGATCATGCGGGTCCTGGTGACCGGTGGCGCCGGGTTCATCGGCGCCAACTTCGTGCTGCGCACGCTGGTGCAGCGGCCCGACGTCGAGATCACCGTGCTCGACAAGCTCACCTATGCCGCCAACCCGGCGACGCTGGCGCCCGTCGCCGACCGCATCGACCTGGTCAAGGGCGACATCGCCGACGCGGATCTGGTCGACTCGCTGGTCGGCGCCACCGACCTGGTGGTGCACTTCGCCGCCGAGTCCCACAACGACAACTCTTTGGCCGACCCGTCGGCGTTCGTGCACACCAACCTGGTCGGCACCTACTCGCTGCTGGAGGCGGTGCGCCGCCACGACGTGCGCTACCACCACATCAGCACCGACGAGGTCTACGGCGACCTCGACCTCGACGAGCCGTCCCGGTTCACCGAGGACACCGCCTACAACCCGTCGAGCCCCTATTCCTCCACCAAGGCCGGCAGCGACCTGCTCGTGCGCGCCTGGGTGCGGTCGTTCGGGGTGCGCGCCACCATCTCCAACTGCTCCAACAACTACGGCCCGTACCAGCACATCGAGAAGTTCATCCCCCGCCAGATCACCAACGTGCTCGCCGGGCTGCGCCCCAAGCTCTACGGCGACGGCCGCAACGTGCGGGACTGGATCCACGTCGACGACCACAACGACGCCGTGTGGACCATCATCGACACAGGTCAGATCGGCGAGACCTACCTGATCGGCGCCGACGGCGAGGTCGACAACCGCACCGTCGTCGAAACCATCCTGGAACTGCTCGGACAACCCAGAGACGCGTTCGACTTCGTCACCGACCGCCCCGGCCACGACCGCCGCTACGCCATCGACTCCACCCGGCTGCGCACCGAACTGGGCTGGCGCCCGAACTACGTCGACTTCCGCTCCGGGCTCGCCGCGACCATCGACTGGTACCGCGACCACCCCGACTGGTGGCAACCCGCCAAACAGGGCGTCGAACAGACCTACGCCGCCACCGAAAAGGTCATCGGCTGAGGCAGCGGTCCACTGTGTCCTAGAAACCCGCGAGCGGCACCACACGGTCGAGGAAGTCGACCTGATCGGCGACGGCCTCCTCGAAGGCATCCCCGACGTAGATGTCGAAATGACCCGTCGGGTAGCGCAGGAGCTGCGTCGTCGGGCCGCGACGGGCGTAGCGCACCGTCTGGCGGGCCGGGGCGACCGAATCGTCGTCGCAGACGCAGACCAGCACCGGGCAGCGCAGTTCCGCCAGCACCCGGCCCGGATGATGGAACGGGATCTGCAGGCCCACCCGGGCGGCGACCTCGTTGACGAACGGATATCCCTGCGGCACCAAACCCAGGTAGCCCGGCGCCGCATCGGGGGCCGTCATCAGCGCCGACTCGTGTGGCCGGCCCACCAGCCCGATCATCACCGGTTTCCGGCGCACCGCCGCCGCGGCGACGTCGGCGATTCCTCGCGCGGTCACCTTGAGCGCGGTGCGGGGGTCGAGTGCCAGCACCGACGCGGTACCGCTGGTGAACGGGCACTGGGCGATGACCGCCGCGACCCGACCGTCGCGGGCCGCGGCCACCATCGCGTGCCCGCCGCCGAAGGACGATCCCCAACACACCACGCGGGTGGCGTCGACCGCATCGATGCTGCGGGCGTAGGCGATGGCCGCCGCCCAGTCGTCGAGTTGTCGTGGGATGGACAGCAGTTGGCGGGGCCGGCCGTCGCTGTCCCCGAAATGCCGGTAGTCGAAGACGAGGCACGCGTAGCCCGCGTCGCAGAATCGCTCGGCGAAGGCGTCGAGCCCCATCTCCTTCACGGCGCCGAGTCCGTGGCCCATCACCACGACCGGCGGTTTCGGGGCATCCCCGTCGGGAAGATAAAGCCATCCCCGGCACCTGTCGGTTCCGGAGCGGAACTCGATATCTGACCGGGTCACACGCCGACCGTATCGGGTGGGACTTGAGGTGAACAACACAGGTACCCGACGGCGGATCTCCAGGATCGGCGCCTACCGTGTTTCTCATGCGCGTACTCGTCAGCGGCGGCGCGGGCTACATCGGCTCGCATACCGTGGTCCGCCTCGCCGAAGCCGGCCACGACGTGGTGGTTGTCGATGATTTCAGCAATGCCAAACCGACGGTGGTCTCCCGGCTCGAGGCGCTGACCGGGACACCGATTCCGGTGCACGCGTTCGACCTCGCCGACGTCGACAAGACCGAGCACCTGTTCGCTCACGAACACATCGACGCGGTGATCCACTTCGCCGGATTCAAGGCCGTCGGCGAATCGGTGGCCAAACCGCTCGACTACTACCAGAACAATCTCGGCAGCACCTTCTCGTTGTTGCGGGCGATGGGCCGCCACGACGTGCGCACACTGGTGTTCTCGTCGTCGGCGACCGTGTACGGCGCCGAGCCGCAACTGCCGATGACCGAGGACCTGCCGACCTCGGCCACCAACCCGTACGGCTGGACGAAGGTGATGATCGAGCAGGTCCTGCGCGATGTCGCCGCCGCCGACGACCGGTGGCGGATCGCGGCGCTGCGCTACTTC
>NZ_BAHC01000054.1 GCF_000298195.1 Gordonia rhizosphera NBRC 16068
ACGGTCTGGGAGGTGGACGACCTTCCGGCCCAACCCGGCCGTGACACCACCGCGATCCTGACGGCCGCACAGGCCGGGGATGTGGGTGCGTTGCTGATCGGGGGTGTCGAACTCGCCGATCTCCCGGATCCGGAGGCGGCGACGGCCGCGGTCACCGCGGCGGGATTCGTGGTGAGCCTGGAGATACGACGCAGCGCGGTCACCGACCACGCCGACGTGGTGTTGCCGGTGGCCGCGGTCGCGGAGAAATCGGGCATGTTCCTGGACTGGGAGGGACGCGCACGCCCCTTCGCCACCGCCCTGCCGGACACCGGCCGGCTGGCCGACCATCGGGTGTTGACCGCGCTGGCCCGGCAGATGGGCGTGACACTGCGCTGCGACGACCCGAAGACCATCCGCGGCGACCTCGAAAGGATCGGGGCGTGGCGCGGACCGCGCCGCGAGACCCCGGCCCGGGATTCCGCACCCGGCGCCTCCCGCTGGGCGCAACGGGTCGCGGTGCCGCGCGAGACCGATCGCGCGATCCTGGCGACCTGGCGGATGCTGCTCGACGCCGGGCGGCTCCAGGACGGCGAGCCCCATCTGGCCGGTACCGCCCACCGCCCGGTGGCGCGGATGTCGCCGGCCACCGCGGCGGGCATCGGCGCCGTCGACGGCGTACCCGTCGACATCTCCACCGACCACGGCATCATCACCCTGCCCCTGACGATCACCGACATGCAAGACGCGGTGGTGTGGGTGCCGATGAACGCGCCCGGCTCGGGGGTCCACGAGCACCTCGGTGCCCGCATGGGTGACGTCGTGAGGATCGCAGCGAATCCGGAGGCCCGATGACCACCTACGTGTCGGCGACCGACTTCCCCACCCTGGCCGACTTCGGCCACGACCCGTGGTGGCTGATCGTGATCAAGGCGGTCGCGGTCTTCGCGTTCCTCATGGCCAATCCGCTCGCCGCGATCCTCATCGAACGAAAGGTGATGGCGCGCATGCAGACCCGGATCGGCCCCAACCGGGTTGGTCCGCGAGGTCTGCTGCAGAGCCTTGCCGACGGGGTGAAACTGGCGTTGAAGGAGGGCATCGTCCCGTCCGGCGTGGACAAACTCGTCTACATCATCGCGCCGATCATCGCGGTGGTACCGGCGGTCATGGCGTTCGCGGTGATCCCGTTCGGTCCGATGGTGTCGGTGTTCGGTCAACAGACGCCTTTGCAGCTCACCGACCTGCCCGTCGGTGTGCTCTACGTCCTGGCGGTCACCTCCGTCGGGGTCTACGGAATCGTGTTGGCGGGCTGGTCGTCGGGGTCCACCTACCCGCTCCTCGGCGGGCTGCGGTCCACCGCACAGGTGATCTCGTACGAGATCGCCATGGGTTTGACCTTCGCCGCGGTGTTCCTGGATGCGAGCACCATGTCGACATCGGGCATCGTCGCCGCGCAGCAAGATCACTGGTACGTGCTGCTGTTGTTGCCGTCGTTCGTCATCTACGCCATCTCGATGGTCGGCGAGACCAACCGCGCCCCGTTCGACCTGCCCGAGGCCGAGGGCGAACTCGTCGGCGGATTCCACACCGAGTACTCGTCGTTGAAGTTCGCGATGTTCATGCTCGCCGAGTACATCAACATGGTCACCGTCTCCGCGTTGGCCACCACGCTGTTCCTCGGCGGCTGGCAGGCGCCGTGGCCGGTCAGCATCATCGACGGGGCCAACTCCGGCTGGTGGCCGATCCTGTGGTTCACCATCAAGGTCTGGGTGTTCCTGTTCATCTTCATCTGGCTGCGCACCAGCCTGCCGCGCCTGCGCTACGACCAGTTCATGAACCTGGGCTGGAAGGTGCTGATCCCGATCTCGCTGACCTGGGTGATGGTGGTGGCCCTCATCCGGATGGCGGTCGGTACCTCCGACGACGACGATCTCGCGCGGTCGCTGATCTCCGCCGGCGCCGGGCTGGTGGTGACCGCGCTGATCGGGTACGCCATCTGGCATCTGATGCGGCTACCGAAGGCGCCTGAGGTGGCCTCGATACGCGGCTCCTCCGTCGCGGCGCGACCCGCATTCGACCCGATGGCCGGCGGCTTCCCGGTGCCGCCGTTACCCGGTCAGACCATACCCGGGCGTTCCGCCGCGCAACCTCCGTCCGACTCAGCGAAGGAGACGACCGATGCCTGATTTCCTGAAGCCGATCAGCGGTCTCGGGGTGACGTTCTCATCGATGTTCGCCCCCACCATCACCGAGCAGTATCCCGAGCAGAAGGAGCCCACCGCTCCGCGTTATCACGGCCGCCACCAGCTCAATCGGCATCCTGACGGTCTGGAGAAGTGCATCGGCTGCGAGTTGTGCGCGTGGGCCTGCCCTGCGGACGCGATCTACGTGGAAGGCGCCGACAACTCCGAGGACGAACGTTATTCACCCGGGGAACGTTACGGCCGCGTCTACCAGATCAACTATCTGCGCTGTATCGGCTGCGGGTTGTGCATCGAGGCGTGCCCGACCCGGGCACTGACGATGACCAACGACTACGAACTCGCCGACGACAACCGCGCCGACCTCATCTACGAGAAGGACCAGCTGCTCGCGCCGCTCGAACCGGGAGTCACACCCGCGCCGCATCCGATGGCACCGGGTTCGACCGAGGAGAACTACTACC
>NZ_BAHC01000053.1 GCF_000298195.1 Gordonia rhizosphera NBRC 16068
GTCCGGCGTAGTCGGCGGCGTAGGCGAGGACGACATCCGAGCCCTCACCGAGCCCGAGAAGCGCGAGATGGGCGACCCCCCACCTGATGCGCAACGCCTCCAGATCGGCGGCCGCGAAGGCCACACCGAAGTCGAGCTGATTGGGGCTCAACGTCTCGTTACAGCCGTCGGATGCCGACGCGGCCGCCCGCGCGAGGCGGTCGATCCGCTCCGACTGCGGCATCGACGCGTTACCCGCGAGCCCGTTGGTGGCCATGGCGGAACGTTCGAATCGCGTCATACAGTCCAGCGGGCTGCTCGTCGGGGTGCCGCGGCGGTCGACGGCCACCACCGGATGCTGCGTGAGCAGGCTGCGGCCCGGTCCGCGCGCCAACAGCAGAAGAGCCCGCGACGACGGCACATCGGTGCCTGCGGTGAGGACCACCGGGGCGGCGTCGGGCGGCGTGTCGGTGACCCGGGCGCGGGTCAGGGCGACGGTCAGGGTCGTCGCGGTCGGCCTATCCGGGTCGATCGGCGTGTCGAGTTCGGCACATTCGACGGTGACGCCTGCGGGCGCGGTCACGCCGTAGCGCGTCGCTGTCGCGCGCGCACACTCGGTCCACGTCAGGTCCGTCTTCGGCGCCTCGATCATCGGCGGCTCCGGGGTTGCCGACGACGAGGAGGGTGCCGCGCCGCCACCTCCGCCGCCGGTCACCACATCGGGGCCGGTGTCGGGTCCGATGGCGCACCCGGATACGACGACAGCCACGATCGCGCACAGGGTCGCGCCGAGCCGGGCCCGCCGAAGGGGTGGAGGTCGCATGCCCGCGAGCCTACTGCTGCCGCTACCGGCCGACGGTGGTCCGGGTCCAGCGGGTGTAGACGAAGCCGTCGTCGTCGGTGATGATCGTCGTCGGACGCATCGCGCGCAGCTGCGCCGTCGCGGGGTGATGCGCGATCCGCTCCGCCGTACCGGCCGCCACGTTGGGGCTCGTCGTGACACACAGTTCGTCGACGGCATCGGCGGCGATGAACGACCCGAGTAGCGACGGCCCGCCCTCGCTGAGGACGCGGACCCAGCCGCGTTCGGCGCAGACGTCGAGTACCGCGGAGATGTCGACGGTGTCGTCGCCGCAGTCGATGACGGTGGCGCCGGCGTCGGACAGGGCGCGGCGCCGGCTGTCCGGGGCGTCACAGCACGTCAGGATCGCCGTCTCCCGGCACGACAGCGGTGGGTAGTCGGTCGGGATCGACAGTGACCGGCTCACCAGCGCGAGCGCCGGCGCCGGGGTCTGCTCCCGGTCGGCTCGGGCCGCGGTGAAGACATCGTCGGGGCTCGGCTGCCGGTAGCCCTCCACGACCGCGGTGCGGGCACCGACGAGCACCACGTCGGCCAGCGCACGCAGCACGCGGAAGATCGCCTTGTCGCCGGGTCCGGCCAGGTCACCCGACCGGCCGTTGTGGGTGACGGCACCGTCGATCGAACTGACCATGTTCACCCGAAGGTAGGGGCGCGGCAGACACGGCGGCGAGGCCGGGCGATCCGGGTACGGATACTGCTCCGCGAGCCACCGCAGCGTTGCGGTCTCGTCGTCGGCCGATGTGAGCTGGGTCGCTTTCTGTAGACCGAACATGACTACATCATGTCCCAGGTGGCTAGGCTCCCCCTATGACGGCACGACTTTGCGACCGGAATCCGGTGGTCGCCCCCGAAGCACTGATCCTCGAGATGGTGCCACCGTCGACGTTCGACCTCGTCAGCTTCGACTCCTACATCCCCGACCCCGGCGAGCCCTCCCAGGCTCAGGCGGTGTCGAAGGCGCGTGACTTCGTCGGCCGCGCCGGGAAGGCCCGCACCACCAAACGCGGCCTGTTCTCGCGCAAACAAACCCCGCAGGGTATCGGCCTGTACCTCGACGGCGGGTTCGGCGTCGGCAAGACGCACCTGCTCGCCTCGATCTACCACTCCTTGCCCGAACCGAAGGCGTTCGCGACCTTCGTGGAGGTCACCCACCTCGTCGGTGCGCTGGGCTTCGTGAATGCGGTCGAGCGGCTCTCGGATCGCACGGTGCTGTGCATCGACGAGTTCGAACTCGACGATCCGGGCGACACCATGCTGGTCTCGCGACTGCTGACCGAACTCACCGCCAAGGGTGTGTCGATCGCCGCCACCTCGAACACACTGCCCGGGCAGCTCGGCGAGGGCCGATTCGCCGCGCAGGACTTCCTGCGTGAGATCCGCAAGCTGTCGGCGATCTTCGAGACGATCCGCGTCGACGGCCCCGATTACCGGCACCGCGATCTGCCGCCGGCCCCCGCCCCCCGCTCGGATGCCGAACTGGTCGAGTTGGCCGAGTCGACGACCGACGCGACCCTCGACGATTTCGACGCACTCTGCGATCACCTCAGCACGCTGCATCCGTCGAAGTACAAGGACCTCGTCGACGGTGTGTCCCTGGTCTGTCTGCGCGGCGTGCATCCGGCGAAGGACCAGTCGGTGGCGCTGCGCATCGTGGTGCTCGCCGACCGCCTCTACGACGCCAACATCCCGGTGACCGTGTCGGGTTGCCGACTCGACGAGATCTTCACCGAGGAGATGCTCGGCGGCGGCTACCGCAAGAAGTATCTGCGGGCCATGTCCCGACTGCTCGCGCTGTCGCGGTTCGCCGAGTCGACGGTCTGACCCGCCGATCCTCGCGCGCTGCGTCAGACCAGGGTCTGCGCCAGGATGTAGTCGTGCTCGATCGACCCGTTCAGGTCGAAGGTCTTGACGCCCACCCTGGCGAACCCCATCTTGGTGTAGAAGCGCTGCGCGCGGACGTTCTCCTGGTTGACGCCCAGCCACACCATGGCGCTGCCGCGTCGTCGGGCGCAGTCGATGGCGGCGCGCATCATTGCGTGTGACGGTGCGCCCGACCGGCCCTGGGCATGGTGGTCGGGCAACACGTACATCTTCGAGACCTCGGAGACCGGACGCTCGGTGATCACTGCCGCGACGTCGGGATGTGTGGGTGCGGTGTGATGGACCAGGCAGTACCCGATGATCGGGCCGTCGATCCGCTCGCGGGCGACCAGGACGTCGCTCTGGTCGCTGACGATGTGGCGGACGAAGTCGTCGGGCGCCAGGTTGGCTTCGATGAACGCGGCGATGTCCTGTGCCGTCGAATGTGGTGGGCATGCCAGCGGGAACGTCGCCGCCGCGACCTCGGCGACACTCGGTGCATGACGAGGGTCGCCGACGACCTCGATCAGTTCGGTGGCGGGCACAAACGAAATGTACTCACTCGCCCGCGAGATCCGCCGACAGGTCCGCGACCTCGACCCCCTCGGGGACCATCACCTCGGTGATCCGCTCAGGAATGTCGTCGAACTCGAGTCGCAGGGCCTTGCACATCGTCGCGTGCATCTCGTAGAGGGCGGCGATGTAGGTGAACTGGACGATCTCCGATGGACTCAGATGCTCTCGCAACATGTCGAACACACCATCGGGCACCCGCCCGCCGTCGTAGACCACGGCATCCGTGTAGGCGAGTACCGCACGCTCGAGCGGTGTGAACAGGTCGCTGACCTGCCAGGACCCGATCGCGGCGATCTTCTCCTCGGGCATGCCCAGAGAGCGCATCTGCTTGCAGTGCTGGGAGAACACGAACTGGCTGCCCCGGGCATATCCGGCTCGGCCCTGACAGAGTTCACGCAAAAGCGGGTCGATCGATGAGTTGCGGTACAACGAGAATCCGGCCACGGCATGGCGGAACACGTCGGGAGAGTGTGCGAAGACCGTCCACCAATCGCCCGGTGTGGCATGGATGGTGCCGTGATCGACCGCCGGATCCTTGTCGGGTCCGAACAGGTGATCGTAAAACCAGAGGATCTTCTCGTCGGTGACGTCCGCGCGGGGGACTTCGGGAAGTCGTGGCATCAGGAGGCCTTCCGTTCACGGCGGTCGGCGGCCGTCTTCGGTCTGTGGGCCACGAATGTCGGGTTGTCTGGGGTCATGGTTGCCCTTTCCGCAAAGTTGACTTGACTGTCATGTCATCTGGCTGGATAGTTTGTTTGTGGCCAAGTCGTCTGTCAACACCTCGACGGTTCCCGCCCCGGTGGACTCACTGTCGCCGCGGGGCCGGGCCACCCGCGACGCGCTGCTCGCCGCCGCGCAACGGGTCTTCGAGAGGGTCGGCTTCCTCGACGCGCGGGTGGAACTGATCGCGCAGGAGGCAAACGTCTCTTATGGGACGTTCTACCGATACTTCGAGTCGAAAGAGGACGTTTTCCGGGAACTGAGCACATGGCTGTTCAGTGAGATGCATCGGCGCGAACCGTCGTCGCCGGACATGGGGCCGGCCGAACGGCTCATCGCGTCCAATCGGGCCTACTACCGGGCGTACCGGCGCCACGCCGCCATGCTGGCGATCGTCGAGCAGGTGGCGACCTTCAACGAGGAGTTCCGCGAGCTACGTCATCAGCACCGTGCACAGCTGATCGACCGGACGGCCACTGCGATTGCGGGCTGGCAGCGGGAGGGACGTGTGCGCGAATCCCTGGACCCGACGATGGCCGCACGCGCCATGGCCGCGATGGTCGATCACACCCTCTATCTGTGGCTGATTCAGGGTGAGGAGGCCTCAGAGGGGGCGTTACTCGATACGCTCGATGCGATGTGTCTGGGCGCCTTGGGATTGTCCGACGAGGGTTCGACCGACGAGGGTTCGACCGACGAGAACGGGGATCGATGATCATCGACGAGGTGGCCGACCGATTCTTCGCGGCGATCGAGTCCGGCGACACCGATGCACTGCTTGCGCTGTACGCGCCGGACGCAGTCATCTGGCACAACGAGGACGGCACGGAACAGACGGTGGAGCAGAACCTGCGCGTATTGCGCTGGCTGACGAGGACCGTCGCCGACCTCGAATATCGTGATGTCCGGCGCATCGTCCACGACGGCGGCTTCGTCCAACAGCATCTGCTGACCGGAACCCTGCCCGACGGCGAGGACCTGGCCATCCCGGCGGGACTGTTCGTCGACGTCGCCGACGACCACATCGTCCGGATCAACGAGTACGTCGACTCCGCACACCTCCGACCGCTCCTGACGACACGAAGGACCAACAGGTGAACACTGCCGACAGTCATGCCCCCGACGCCGAACTGGCGGACCTGTGCGCACGCATGCGTGCCTTCATCGACGACGAGGTGATCCCACGCGAGCCGGAACTGATCACCGAGGACGAGGCCGCCGCCAAGGTTCTCGACGAGCTGCGTTCGCGGGCAAAGGAACTCGGCCTGTGGGCGCTGGGGCATCCGGCCGAGGTCGGCGGTGGCGGCGTGCCCTTCATGGACTTCGTCTACCTCAACGAGATCATCGGGCGTTCGGAGTTCGGACAGCTCGCCGTCGGGTCGGTGACCATGCAGGACACCATCATGCTGCACAAGCACGGGACCGCCGAGCAGCAGCGCCGCTGGATGACCGGGATGGTGTCGGGGGACATCTTCCCGTCGGTCGGACTGACCGAACCGGAGGTCGCCGGTTCCGACCCGACGCTGATCGCGACGCGCGCCGAACTCGACGGTGACACCTGGGTCATCAACGGACACAAGTGGTTCACCACCGGGGTCAACGTCGCCGCCTATTGCACCGTGTTCGCCCGGACCGAAGACGACACCGTCCCGCGGCACTCCCGGATCAGCTCGATCATCGTGCCGACAGACACTCCGGGCTTCGAGATCGTCCGCGCCATCCCGACGATGGGTCACGACCCGAGCGATCATTTCGAGGTGCGCCTGAACGACGTCCGGGTGCCGAAGGAGAATCTGCTCGGTGAACGCGGCAAGGGCTTCGTCATCGCCCAGGATCGTCTGGGTCCGGGCCGCATCTTCCACAGCATGCGCTGGCTGGGCCAGGCGCAGCGCGCGTACGAATTGATGTGCGAGCGTGCGAATTCGCGCTACGTGCACGGTTCACTGCTCGCCGACAAGGGCGAGGTGCACCGCTACATCGCCGAGTCCGCGGCCGAGATCCAGGCGGCCCGACTGATGACGCTCGACGCCGCCCGCGTGATGGACACCGGCGACGACGCCCGCATCCAGATCGGGCTCATCAAGTTCTGGGGGGCCCGCATGCTGCACAACGTCGTCGATCGCGCCATCCAAGTGCACGGCGCACTCGGGCTCACCGCCGACACCCCACTCGAGCGGATGTACCGGCAGGCCCGCTATGCGCGCATCTACGACGGCCCCGACGAGGTGCACCGGATGTCGACCGCTCGTCGCCTGCTGCGCGACCCCGACGCCGCCCCGTGGCGATGATCGTCCCGCCGACGCTCGACGCCGACGGGCTGGCCGCCGGGATCGGAGCCGTACTGAGTGCGGCGACGGGAGCCGAGGTCGTCGTCGCCGACCTGCACCGGCTGACCGGTGGGGCCAGCCGCGAGACATGGGCGGCGCGTACGGAATCCGCCACCGCCGGCGAACGCACCGTGGTGTTGCGGCGTGATCCACCCGGACACGGGCAGCCGGAGCGGATGCGTGCCGAGGCCGCCTGCCTGCGGGCGGCCGCCGCAGCCGGGGTACCGGTGCCGACACTGATCGCCGCGGGCGACGACGCCCCCGGCATCCATGCGCCGTTCCTGGTGACCGAACTGGTACCCGGCGAGGCGATCGCCCGCAAATTGCAGCGTGATCCGCAATTCGCGGACGCACGAACTCATCTCGCCGAGGACATGGGCCGAGTCCTCGGGAAGATCCACCGGACCGGCACCGAGTCGTTGACGATGCTCGATCGGTCCGACCCGCTCGAGCAGATCGAGACGATGTACCTCGGATTCGACGAGCCGCGGCCGGCCGTCGAGCTGGGCTTGCGCTGGTTGCGCGAACACCGCCCGCCCCGTCGCCCGGATGCGCTGTTACACGGCGACTTCCGGATGGGCAATATCCTCGTCGATCCCAGCGGAATCCGGGGTGTGCTGGACTGGGAGCTGGCCCACATCGGGGACCCGATCGAGGACCTCGGGTGGCTGTGCGTGCGGGCCTGGCGGTTCGGGAGCCCAGCACCGGTCGCCGGGGTCGGTACCCGCGAACAGTTGCTCGACGGGTACGCGGAGACGACCGGATACCGGCCCTCGACCGAGGAACTGCGGTGGTGGGAGGTCTTCGGGACCCTGCGCTGGCTGATCATCAGCCGTTTCCAGGCGCAACGGCATCTCGGCGGCGAGGAGCACTCGCTGGAACTGGCCGCCATCGGCCGGCGTGTCTGCGAGTCCGAGTACGACCTGCTGCTCGTGCTCGACCTCTTGGACACCACGGCAATCGGCTCGATCGGGTCGGCGGAGCCGTCGATGCTGCACGATCGTCCCGAGCTGACCGAGATCCTCGATCTGGTGACCGACACGCTCCGGTCGGACGTGCTCGATGCGCTCGGCCCCGACCGCGCGCGTGAGCGGTACCAACTCCGGATCTGTCTGAACCTGCTCGGGATCGCCGCGCGGGAGATCGCCGCCGGAGGAGAAGCCGAGGCCACCGTCGCGGCCGCTCTGAGGGGAGCGGGGCACGACAGTGAAGCGGAGTTGGCGGCGCGCATCAGAGATGGTTCGGTCGACTACACCGAGCCTCTCGTGCGGCGCGCGATCTCGGCGGCGGTGGTCGGTCGCCTCCGGGTCGCAAATCCGCGCCACGAGTTGACCGGTAAGTCCGAGGGATTGAAGGTGTAACATGTCTGATCTGCTGGGCGCCCGGTCGCCGGTCCGCTCCCGTCTACGTGCCGCGCTGGAAGGGGGGAGGCCCGTTGTCGCGCCCGGGGCCTACGACTCGCTTACCGCCCGACTCGCCGAGAGTGCGGGGTTCGAGGCGGTCTATATGACCGGATTCGGCACCGCGGCGAGCCTTTTGGGACGTCCTGACGTAGGGCTCATCACCGCCTCGGAGATGACCGACAACGCGCGCCGAATGGTCGCAGCCATCGACGTCCCACTGATCGCCGACGCGGACACCGGATACGGCAACGCCATCAACGTGATCCGGACCATGCAGGACTACGAACGTGCCGGCGTCGCCGCCATCCAGCTCGAGGATCAGGTGGCGCCGAAACGTTGTGGCCACATGGCGGGCAAGCAGGTGGTGCCGGCCGGGGAGATGGTGGCCAAGATCGCGGCCGCGGTCGACGCCCGAACCGACCCTGATCTCCTCATCATCGCCCGTACCGACGCGATCGCGGTCACCGGGGTCGAAGACGCCATCGATCGTGCGCGGCGATACGCCGACGCGGGTGCGGACCTGTTGTTCGTGGAAGCACCGGGCAGCGTCAACGAGATCGCCATGGTGGCAACGGCTCTCAGTGATTGTCGGCTGGTGTTCAATTGGGCCGAGGGGGGCCGGACACCGGGGCTGACCATGGATGAGATCACCGAGCTGGGTTTCGCGCTGATCCTGTATCCGATCGGTGCACTGTTCTCCGCCGTGCGCGCGATCCAGGGCTATTACGAGGTGCTGGCCCGCGACGGCGTGCCCACGGCGGTGCTGGGGGACCTGCCCGCCTTCGACGACGTGACCGATTTCCTCGGCCTTCCCGAGGTCAACGAGTTGAGCGACCGATACGCCGATCGGTAGTGGATTTCCGTGCGGCGGGTGTGGTCTCGATACGCGTCGGGCTCGCTGCGCTCGTTCGCTCGCTACTAATGGGAGCTACCGGGTCTGGTCGAGGTTTGAGTTGGGCAGACTTTGGTTGTGGTGGCTGCTACTGGGTGAGCACTCCTTGCTACTGGACTGTTCATGAGTTCTGGGTCGAGACCGTGCCCCTGGTGGTAGGCCGAGAGGGTGTGATCGCTGCTGGGATGTTGTGCCGACTCGTTGGTTGGGGTGTGAGCACTGAGCCATTAGTTCGCGAGTAACCCTCCGGCCGGCTGCTGCTTTGGAACGATCGAGATCGAGCGTCGGAAGCTGATAGGAGGCGAAAGTGGCAGTGTTGTTCGTCGGGGACGATTGGGCCGAAGATCACCACGATGTCGAGGTGCAAGACGAGGACGGGCGGATTCTGCGTCGTGCCCGGCTGCCGGAGGGGATTGCTGGGATCGCGAAGTTCGGTGAGATCGCGGCCACGTTCCTCGACGATGGAGACCAGCCCGAACAGGTGCTGGTGTGCATCGAGGTCGATCGCGGCCCGTGGGTCAACGCGTTGATCGCTGCCGGGTACCGGGTGTTCGGAGTGGACCCGAAGCAGGCGCACCGGTATCGGGAGATCCTGGCCAGTTCGGGCGCCAAGAGCGACAAGGGCGATGCGCATGCGCTGGCCGAGATGATGCGGACCCGCCGCCACCAGCTGCGTGAGAGCGGTGGGGACTCCGAGATCGCTGATGCGGTCAAGGTGGTGGCCCGGGCGCATCAAACGATGATCTGGGAACGGACCCGCCACCTGCTGCGGTTGCGTGCGGCGTTACGCGAGTACTTCCCGGCGATCCTGCTGGTGTGCTCGGCGTTGGACCTGGACTTGTCCAGCCGCCCGATCCTGGGATTGCTGGCCAAGGCGCCGACCCCGGCGCGGGCGGCGAAACTCACCAAGAGTCAGATCATGCCCCTGCTCAAGGGACGCCGCAACAAAGAGGCCAAAGCCATTGAGATCCAACAGATCCTACGCGAACAACACCTCGGCCAACCCGACCGGGTGACCGACGCCTACGCGGCCTCGGTGCGCGCTTCGGTGGCGGTGCTGGACGTGGTGATCGAGCAGATCGCCGAGCTCGCCAAGGAGGTCGATGCCCATTTTTCCCAGCACCCGGACCATGAGATCTACCTCAGTCAGCCCGGCATGGGGCCGACCCTGGGCCCCCGGGTGCTCGCCGAGTTCGGAGACGATCCACACCGGTTCCGCCACAGCAAGGCCCGCAAAAACTATGCCGGCACCAGTCCCATCACGATCCAGTCGGGCAAGTCGCGGATCGTCTCGGCGCGCTTCGTGCACAACGACAGACTCGTCGACGCGTTGATGGCGCAGGCCCACGCAGCGTTCATGCACGACGAGGGTGCCCGTGCCTACTACCGCAGACAGCGAGCACGAGAAGTCGAACACAACGCCGCGCTACGGCAAGTCGCCAACCGCCTCGTCGGCATCCTCCACGGCTGCCTGGCACGCGGGATCCCCTACGACCCTGACACCGCCTGGAAAGACCAGACACCCGCCGCGGCTTGACAAACAACCTTCAGGGATGTCTCGACCAGCGGTGGGCGAGTGGCCTTTCCCGCTGGTCGAGTAGTCCCGAGCCGCTAGGCGAGGGGCGTATCGAGACCACCTGAGGTGCTGGTGGCCTCGATACGCGCCGTGCCGTGCCCTCACACCAGCGTGTCCACGAACCGTTGGCGCAGATCCTTCTTGAGGATCTTGCCGGTGATGTTCTTCGGCAGGGCGTCGACGTACTCCACGCGGCGCGGCACCTGGAAGCCGCCCAGGTGGTTGCGGCAGTGCGCGATGATATCGGCCTCGTCTGCTTTGGTACCCGGCCGCAACGCGACCACGGCGCAGACGATCTCGCCCCACGTGTCGTCAGGAATGCCGATGGCTGCCGCCTCGGCGACCGCCGGGTGTTTGTAGAGGGCCTGTTCGACCAGAAGCGATGCGACGTTCTCGCCGCCGCTGATGATCAGATCCTTCTTACGGTCGACGATGAAGACGAACCCCTGCGCGTCCTGGCGTACCAGATCGCCGGTGTGGAACCATCCGTCGGTGAAGGCTGCGGCGGTCGCCTCCGGATCACGCCAGTACCCGGTCATCACCTGGTCACAGCGAACCAGCATCTCGCCGACCGCGCCGATCGGCAGATCGTTGCCCTCGTCGTCGACGATACGGATGTCGGCCAGCCGCATGGGTTTCCCGGCCGCGGCCAGCAGCCCGGTCTCGCCGGCGGCCGCACGACGATGCGCCGCCTCGTCGAAATGCAGCACGTTGCCGGCCACCTCGGTCATCCCCATGCCCTGGTAGAAGTCGACCTTGAGTTTCTCGAGGCCCTCGCGCAGGACGGCTGCCGGGATCGCCGACGACCCGTACCCGATCTCCTGCAGGGTGCCCAGGTCGTGGTCGTCGAGTGACGGGTCCTGCAGGAGGAAGTTGATCATGGTCGGCGCGAGACCGGTCTGGGTGACGTGCCACTCGTCGATCAGGCGCAGGAATGTCGCGTTGTCGTAGGACCGCAGGATGCCGACCGTGCTGCCCAGCAGATGGTTGAGCACCGTCACGTATCCGCCGACGTGACACAGCGGGAAGCAGAACAGGAACACGGTGGCCTCGGGGATGTTCCATTCGACCGCCGACGATGTGACCGCGCTGATCAAGTTGTGGTGACTGAGCATCACGCCCTTGGGCGTTCCGGTCGTGCCGCTGGTGTACACGAGCCACGCCATGTCGTTCGCGGAGGGCCGTGGCGCCACCTCGGTGGCCGGGGCGCCACCGACGAACGACGCCCACGATGTCGTCTCGTCCGAGCCGCCGATGACGACGACGGTGTGCACGGTCGGGATACGGTCCCGGATCTCGGTCACGAGTCCGGCGAACTCGGCGGCGACGATGAGAACCGATGCCTCCGAGTGGTTCACGAGGGAGGTGATCTGCTCGGGGTGCAGCCGGAAGTTGAGGATGGTCAGGGCCATACCCGCCATCGGAACGCCGTAGTAGCAGTCGAAATACTCGGTGCAGTTCGTGGAGAGCACGGCCACCCGGCCGCCCGGCGAGGCGACCTCGAGCAGGGCATTCGCGAGACTCCGGCTGCGGTCACGCAGTTCGCGATAGGTGACGGTCTCGTCCTCGAAGCGGACGGCGATGCGATCGGGGTGCTTGCGTGCCCCGTATTCGACGATGTCGCTGAGAAGCATGTAATTCCTCCGGTCAGCGGATCGCGAGTGGATTGATCGGGGAGCCGACGCCGCGGGTGAACTTCAGTGGTGGGCCGGCGTAGAAGAAGTCGTACCGACCGTCGGCGGCGCAGGCCTCGGCGAGTTCCTCGAAGTCCAGCATCTCGGCCAGGGTCATACCCATGTCGCGGATCAGCACCATGTGCAGCTCGAACAAAGCACCGGGGTTCTCACCGGGCATCACCTCGATGGCCCAGTTGTCGGAGCCGACCACGGCGACGTCACGCTCGCGCAGCCAGGCGGCGGTTGCCAGCCCGAGGCCGGGCTCTCCCGCCATGAAGCCGGCGGGGTCCTTCTCGGCCAGGAACTTCGCGCGCCAGCCCGTGCGGAACAGCACAATGTCGCCCGGGCCGATCTCCACCCCTTGGGCCTTGGCCACGTCGTCGAGTTCGTCGGGACCGATGACGCTGCCGGCCTCCAGCCAGTCGACGCCCCGGTGGCGGGCGATGTCGAGCAGGACGCCGCGCCCGGTGATGCCCTTGGCCTGAGTGTGGATTCCGCACTTGTCGGCGCCCTTGACGGTGACACCGTCACCGGGATGGCCGTTGTAGAGCTGTCCGTCGTAGTGGACGTGGGAGAGCGAATCGTACTGGGAGCCGGCCTGAAGCGGCATGAAGACGTAGTCGTCGGCCCACTTGAACCCGCCCGGCAAAACCTGCTCCTGGCCGTTCTCCGACATCAGCCGGATGGGATTGATGCGATTGCCACCGGGTTGGGGACCGTCGGCGTCGAGGGGGATGCCCAGTTCGAACACCTCTCCGGTGCGGATGAGCTGTGCGGCGGCAGCGATGCGCTCCGGAGTGATCAGGTTGGTGGTGCCGCGCTCGTCGTCGGCGCCCCAGCGTCCCCAGTTCCGTACCTGCTTGCCGAGTTCTCGCATGTCGCTGGCAAAGGTGGTCACGCTACCTCCAAAGTTCTTTGACGTGACAGTCATGTCATGTTTGCAGCGATAGTGTGACGCGGAGCACCGTTGGCTGTCAATGTGGGCCCGGCGCCCAGTGGTCCCGCTCGCGCGCCGCACCCGCCGATTTTCACCCGGATGGCAGTCCGATGATCGTGGTCAGCGGGCGTCCGCGGCGCACCGGAATCCGGTGTTGCCGGTCGTACTGTCGGGTTCGTTGGCGGTGCGCGCGGCGACACGATATCGATTGCAGTAGGAATCGTGGCACAGGTACGAGCCCCCACGGATCACCCGCGCCGGACCGCCCTTGGGACCGTGCGGGTTGACGCACCGCCCGGGGGAGTGGTCGACACCCCACCAGTCCGCGCACCACTGCCATACGTTGCCCGCCATGTTGTACAGGCCGAACCCGTTCGGCGGGAACGCATCCACCGGGCACGTGCCGCGGTACCCGTCCTCGGCGGTGTTCTTCGTCGGGAAGCTGCCCTGCCAGATGTTGCACATGTGCACGCCGTCGGGTACGAGTTCATCGCCCCAGACGTACCGTTTCTGGATGAGGCCGCCACGGGCCGCGTACTCCCACTCGGCCTCGGTGGGAAGCCGGGCACCGGCCCACGCGCAGTAGGCCTGCGCGTCGTTCCAGGACACGTGGACCACCGGATGGCGTCCGCGGTCCTCGACGGTGCTGCCCGGTCCCTCGGGTGCGGACCACATCGCGCCGGAGACACCGCACCACCACGGCGCCTGCTCGGGCCGCGGGGCGCCGCGGCGCAGCTGCGCGGGAAGGAAGGAGGCGAACACGAACGACCATCCGTACCGCTCCGCGTCGGTGACATATCCGGTCGCCTCGATGAAGGCGGCGAACTCGTCGTTGGTGACCGGACATTCGGCCATGCGGAAGGCGTCGACGAACACCGGGCGTACCGGGCCCTCACCGTCGTCGGGAAAGCCCACCGGATCGTCGGTACCCATCAGGAACTCGCCTCCAGGCAGGTCCACCCACCTGATGGGCGCATGCCCCGCCTCGATGGTCCGTGTGGGCGGGGACTCGTCCGCCGGATCACCGGGACTACGCGCGGGGGCGCAGCAACCCGACTTCTCGACGTTGGGATCCATCGATACCTCCTGAACCGCTCGGGTGATGTGCTCTCCACGCTCTGAGGTCCCGCGCGTCCATCAACGACGGTATTACCTCTTCCGCACGATCTGTATGGTCGAGCCGCCAAACCGCAGCGGCATTGACATTTCGCGGCGGCGTCTGGCCGGATACCGATATCGTTGATGGCGAACTGCCGGACCAACCTACCGCCGCGCCCGGACCGCGATGGGAGCGACCCGTGCCCCACCGAACCGTTGCCGATGTCATGACCGCCGACGTGCTGTGCCTTTCGCTCGGCACGAGTTTCCGATCCGTCGTCGAAGCGCTCGCCGAGCGAGGTGTGAGCGGTGCGCCGGTCGTCGACACGGACGGTCGGGTGGTCGGAGTCGTCTCCGAGGCCGACCTGATCACCGCCCAGGCACAGATCCCACCCGATGGGTGGCATCGATTCCTCGCCCGCGTCGGGCACTCCACGCAGGAGACTCCCCATGGGGCCGAACTCGACACTGTGATGCACTCGCCGGCCATCACGATTCCTCCGGACGCGACGGTACGGGAGGCGGCCACACAACTGGCGCGGCACGACATCAAACGGTTGCCCGTGGTGGACGACGACGGTCGACCGATCGGGATCGTCTCACGTAAGGACGTGCTGCGCGTCTACCTCCGTTCGGACTCCGATCTCGCCGACGACATCCGCACGAACGTGCTCGAGCGCGCGATGTGGATGGACCCCGCATCGATCGAGGTCCAGGTGGCCGACGGCACGGTCACCTTTCGCGGGACGGTCGAGCGACAGAGCATGGTCCCGATCATCGATCACCTCACCCGGGCGGTCGACGGTGTCGTCGACGTCGTCGTCGAACTCGATGCTCGACTCGACGACCGTCACGTGCCGCCGCCACCGCCGGAGGTCACCGGCATCCTGCACCTTCCGCACCGGCCGGACCGATGAGCGCGATCATCGACCGCGCCGGCCTCGACCGGCTGATCGAGGTGCTCTGGGCGCGCGGATACGAGGTGATCGGACCGACGGTCCGTGATGGCGCGATCGTGCTCGAGCGGCTGGCCACCGGGGCGTCGCTGCCGGACGGCTGGGGAGTTCTGACCGCACCCGGGTCATATCGGTTACGTCCCCGCGATGACGGTGCGGTCTTCGCGCACTCGGCGGGACCGCAATCGTTCAAGCAGTTCCTGCATCCACCCCACCGGCAGCTGGCCACCATCGATCGGGACGGCGACTGGCACGAACCGGATGAACCCGACCCGCGATACGCGTTCGTCGGGGTACACGCCTGTGATCTCGCGGCGATCCGGGTGCTGCGTGAGGTCCTGTGCCGCGGCACCCACCCCGACAGCGCGACGGCACGCCGGTTCGCCCGGCTGTTCGTGGTCGCCGCGAACTGCACCGAACCCGGCGAGGTCTGTTTCTGCGCCTCGATGGGCACCGGTCCGGGTGCGGACCGCGACTACGACCTGGCGCTCACCGAGCGCATCGACGACGACGGGCACCGTTTTCTGGTCGACGTCGGCACCGACGCCGGAGCCGGCGTCCTGGCCGAGATCTCCCGCCGCGACGCCGCCGACCCCGAGATCGACGATGCCCGCGCCGCGGTGCGTGACGCGGCCGGGCGCATGGGTCGGCGGATGCCGCAGGTCGACTTGCGCGACATGCTGGCTGCGGCGCGCGACTGTGACGTCTGGGCCGACGTCGCCGACCGCTGCCTCACCTGCGGCAACTGCACCATGGTCTGCCCGACCTGCTTCTGCACCACCGTCGAGGACCACACCGACCTGACCGGCGACCATGCGCAGCGGTGGCAGCACTGGTCGTCGTGCTTCGAACCCGACTTCTCCCACCTGCACGGCGGCAACGTCCGCGACTCCGGCGAAAGCCGCTACCGGCAATGGATTTCGCACAAGCTGGGCACCTGGCACGACCAGTTCGGCAGCTCCGGATGCGTCGGCTGCGGACGGTGTGTCGACTGGTGCCCGGTCGGCATCGATATCACCGCGGAGGCCTCCCGGCTGACCGGGGCGATCGGCTGGGCCGAGACAGAACCCGAGAGGCCGGCATGAACCCGGTCGACCATGATTCCGTACCGGCTGCGCCGACCGCATTGTCGGCGGTGCATCGGGTCCGACTGCTCGGACTTGGTCGACGGGTGAGCTTCGAACCCGGCACGCTGCTGTTCTCGGAGGGCGATAGCGCCGACCAACTCTGGGTTCTGCACAGCGGGCGCGTGGCGCTGGTCGCCGGTCACCCGGGCCGCGGCGAACTCGTCGTCGAAACCCTCGGCGCCGGTGACCTGCTCGGTGTCTCCGGACTGACGCGGTATCGCTCGTACCATTACGGCGCCCGCGCGCTGCTGCCGACCGAGGCCACCGAGATCGCGGTGGACGACCTACACACGATGACCCGGGCCGATCCCGAGTTCGGTGCCGCGGTCGCCGATCTCCTGGTGGAGACGTTGTTGGAACGGCTGCAGTCCGCGCGCGCCCGTCTGCTCGACCTCTACGAGCCGACATGAGTGCCGACTTCGCAAGCAACGGGAGGACCGGTGCCGCGACGACCGGGACCGCGACGACCGGAACGATGGTGCCCACGCGGTATCGGGTACGTGAACGCATCGTCGAGGCGGCCGACTGCGCGTCGCTGACTCTCGAACCCGTCGACCGGGCGCTGGCGCCGTTTCGGCCCGGGCAGTTCATGATGCTCTACGCGTTCGGGATCGGGGAGATAGCGGTGTCCTGCAGCGGCGATCCGGGCGCGGCGGGAGGTGCCGCGATGCACACCATCCGCGGGGTGGGCGCGGTCAGCACCGCGCTGCGCGATGCCACGCCCGGCACGGTCATCGGGATGCGCGGACCCTTCGGCACCGACTGGAACCTGGCCGACTGCGCGGAACGCGACCTGCTCATCGTCGCCGGCGGGGTCGGACTGGCGGCCGTGCGCGCGGCGGTTGTGGCGGCGGTGGGGCGGCGCGACCGCTATCGGCGGATCGTGCTCGTCGTCGGCGCCCGCACGCCCGCACAGATCCTGTACGGTCGCGAACTCGACATGTGGGCCACAGATTTCGGCGTCGAGGTCGAACTCACCATCGATCGTCCGGCCGTCGGATGGACCGGATCGGTCGGGTTCGTGACCGACCCACTGAGACGGCTGGCGCTCGACGCGGACGCGACCTCGGCCCTGCTGTGCGGGCCGGAGCCGATGATGCGTTTCGCCGCGAGAGTGTTGCTGGAGAAGGGAATCCGGCCCGACGACGTGCGGGTGTCGTTGGAGCGCAACATGCAGTGCGGGATCGGACACTGCGGGCATTGCCAACTCGGCGAGTTGTTGTTGTGCCGCGACGGGCCGGTGGTGCCCTATTCGGTCGCCCGACCGTTGCTCGGAGTGGGGGAGCTCTAGATGAACCGACCGACACTGGCCGTATGGAAGTTCGCCTCATGCGACGGCTGCCAACTGTCGTTGCTCGACTGCGAGGACGAACTGCTCGCGCTGTCCGGGGCGGTGCGGATCGCGCATTTCCTCGAGATGTCCAGTGCCGTCGAGGACGGGCCCTACGATCTGTCCCTCGTGGAGGGCTCGGTCACCACGGCCGCCGACGTCGAACGCATCCACCGCGTCCGCGAACAGTCACGCACGCTGATCACGATCGGTGCGTGCGCGACCGCCGGCGGGGTACAGGCGCTACGGAACTTCGGCGACGCCACCGAGTTCGCGGCGGCCGTCTACGCGCACCCCGACTACATCGACACGCTGGCCACCTCCACGCCGATCGCCGCCCACGTGCCGGTCGACTTCGAACTGCGCGGCTGCCCGATCGACCGGGGACAGTTGCTCGAGGTGATCACTGCATTCCTGGCCGGCCGTAAACCGAACATCCCGAACACCACCGTGTGCACCGAATGCAAACGCCGCGGCCTCACCTGTGTGATGGTCGCGCACGGCACGCCGTGTCTGGGGCCGGTCACCCACGCCGGCTGCGGCGCGGCGTGCCCGGCCCAATCTCGTGGCTGTTACGGCTGTTTCGGCCCGGCGCCCGACCCGAACATCGCGTCGCTGTCGGGGTGGCTACGGGAGTCGGGGACCAGCGAGGACACCATCGACCGGATGCTCGCGACGTTCAACGTGGCGGCACCGGAGTTCGTCGAGGGGCGCCGGCATGGCCGAGGAGACTAGGCGGCTGACCCTGCGCGGACTTGCCCGCGTCGAGGGTGAGGGCCGATTGCATGTCTCCATCACCGGGGGCTCGGTCGACCGGGCCGACCTGAACATCTACGAGCCGCCGCGCTTTTTCGAATCCCTCCTGCGCGGGCGGGACTTCCGCGAACCACCCGACATCACCTCGCGCATCTGCGGGATCTGCCCGGTGGCCTATCAGGTCAGCGCCTGCAACGCGCTCGAACAGGCCTGTGGCGTCGAGCTGAGCGACCCGATACGCACCCTGCGACGGTTGCTGTACTGCGGGGAATGGATCGCCAGCCACACCCTGCACATCTACTTCCTGCACGCCCCTGACTTCCTCGGTGTCCCCGACGCCGTCGAACTCGCGCGCCGGCAAAGCGAGGCGGTGGAACGCGGGCTCGCCCTCAAGAAGGCCGGCAACGCGATCCTCGAACAACTCGGCGGTCGACCCATCCATCCGGTCAACGTCCGGGTCGGTGGCTTCTACCGGGTGCCCACCCGCGCAGAACTCGCCCCGCTCGCCGAGCAACTGCGCCGCGCCCTCGACGACGCGGTGCAGACCGTGGCGTGGGTGGCCGGGTTCGACTTCCCCGACGCCCGCCTCGATTGCGACCTGTTGGCCCTGCGTGGTCGAGATCGGTATCCGATCGAGGACGGGACCATCGCGTCGGCGAGCGGTGCCGCGTTCGACGCCGCGGAGTTCCCGGCGCACGTCGCCGAGCATCAGGTTCCGCACTCCACCGCTCTGCACGCCCGCTTCGACGGGCACCGCTACCTCACCGGACCTCTCGCCCGGTTCGCGCTCAACGCATCGTTGCTCTCCCCGGTGGCGCAGCGGGCCGCGGCGGACGCCCGACTCGATGACGAGTGTCGTAACCCGTTTCGCAGCATCGTGATCCGCAGCGTGGAGACGGTCTACGCGGTAGAGGAGGCGTTGCGTCTGATCACCGACTACGAACCCCCCGACCGACCGAACGTCGAGGTGGAGCCGGTCGAGGCCGTCGGCCACGGGGTCAGTGAGGCGCCCCGCGGGCTGCTGTATCACCGCTACGCGATCGCCGCCGACGGCACGATCCGCGACGCCGTCATCGTGCCGCCCACCGCTCAGAACCAGTCGGTGATCGAAGATGACGTGCGCGCTATCGTCACTGCGAACCTCGCCGCCGGCGATGCCGAGCTGACCGAACTGTGCGAGCGGACGGTCCGCAACCACGACCCGTGCATCTCGTGCGCCGCACACTTCCTCACCACCACCATCGAGCGACGATGACGGTGCGGTCATGACGGGCGTGCCGAAGACGGGCGTGCTCATCGGAGTCGGCAACGAATTCCGGCGCGACGACGGTGTCGGCCCCGCGGTCGCGCGTGCACTCGAGAACGTCGTCCCGCCGGGCTGGCGCATCGTCGAGTCGAGCGGTGACCCCACCGAACTCCTCGACGCGTGGTCGTCGGCGTCGACGGCGGTGACCGTGGATTCCCTCGTCTGCGAACCGTCGAATCCGGGCAGGGTACATCGGTTCGACCCCGGTGCGGTGCCGCTGCCGGTGGATGTGCCGAGTTCGCATGGTCTCGGTGTCGCCGAGGCGCTCCGGCTGGCCGAGGTGCTCGGACGGGTGCCGCAGCGACACGTCGTCTACGCGATCGAGATCGCGGACACCGGTGTCGGAGAGGGGTTGTCGCCTGCGGTGGCGGCGGCGGTGCCGGTGGTGGTGTCCGCGGTGTGGGCCGAGATGGCGAACAACCCTTGCCATCGACGGTATCCTCAGGAAAGGAGGCGTGTGATGTTGGCAAAGACCGGAGACTGGCTCATCACCGAACAGCCCGTGCTCGGCAAGGAACCGAGGATGGGACTGATCGTCGAAGTACACTCGTCCGACGGTTCGCCGCCGTACCTGGTGAAATGGACCGACAACGATCACACCGCGCTCGTCTTCCCCGGGCCGGACTCGATCGTGCGGACCGCCGCCGAGGTCGAGGCGGCCAACCAGGCGAGCGCCGAACGCGCCGCACGGGTGGAATCGGAACTGTCGCACCGATCCGAAGGCTAGTCCTCCGGCGTTGCGCGGTGCTGCTCGACGTAGCTCACGATGTCGTCGAGTGTCCGTAGGTCGGCGTAGTCCGATTCGGGGATGTCGACCCCGAGCGCCTTCTTGACGCCGATCAGGAAGTTCAGCCAGTCCATCGAATCCAGGTCCGCCTGATCGCGCAGCGGTTCGTCGGCGACGAGTTCCTCGTCCGACAGTTCCGGCGCGACGTCGTACAGCGCGTCGGTGACCGTGCTCAGGATCGCTTCGCTGTTCATGGTGCCCTTCACAATTGGTCCGGCCGTTGCAACAGATCTCTGATGTGGGCGAGGAACAACCCGCCCCGGCGTCCGTCGCTGACCCGATGGTCGGCGGCGAGACTGGCGACCACGACCGACACCGGCCGGATGTCGTCGCCAACGACCCACGGGCGTACGACCGGTTTGCCGAAACCGACCAGCGCCACCTGCGGTGGGTAGATCACCCCGAACACCGACTCGACACCCTGATCGCCGAGATTCGTCACCGTCAGCGTCGGGTCCGACACCTCCGAACTGCGGAGCTTGCCGGCCCGCGTCCGTTTCACCAGGTCGGTCAGATCCGCCTGAATCCGGTCCAGCGATTTGTCGGGCACGTCATGGATCGCGGGGGCGATCAGTCCGCCGCGACGCAGCGAGACCGCCACGCCGACATGCACGGCCGATTGCTGATGGAACTCCTCGTCGATCCAGAACCCGTTCATCTCGGGGTAGCGACCGGCGGCCACGGCCACCGCCTTGAGCAGCAGCACCGCTGGCAGGATGCGCTCGGTGACCGAGCGTTGTGCGTTGCGTTCGGACAGCCACGCCTGCGCGGCGGCCAGCGGTATGGACTCCGACAGGTAGTAGTGCGGGATCTCCCGTTTGGACCGGCTCATCGCCGCCCCGATCGTCCGGCGCATCTCCTTGGCGCGGTCGGCTGCCGTTTGTGCGGGGGCCACCGACGGCGCGGATGGCTGTGCGGTGGGCGCCGCGTCGGCGGCGCGGTCGACGTCGGCGAGGGTGATCGCGCCGCCCGGCCCGGTACCCGAGACCACATCCGGATCGATGCCACGCACGTGAGCCCGACGCCGTGCGGCGGGGGAGATACGGGTGCGGGTGATCGGTGCAGCGCCGGAATCTGCCATCGGCGCCGGGACAGGGGTGGCAGCGGTCGGAGCTGCGGTCGGCGCCGGTGCAGCGGGTGGTGTCGGTGCGGGCGGAGTCGGTGGTGGTGGCGGAGTCGGTGCGGGCGAGGTCGGTGCCGGCGTCTCGACCGCCGGAGTCTCTGCGATCGGATTCTCGGCCGCCGGAGTCGCGGGCGCTTGGGCCTGGGGTGGCCGGTCGGTGGGCGGCGTCTCGCCGGGCTCGAGGAACAACGCCATCACCGTGCCCACCGGGATGGTCTGGCCCACCTCGACGATGAGTTCGGCGACCGTGCCCTCGTGCCACGCTTCGACGTCGATGGCCGACTTGGTGGTCTCCACCTCGGCGACCACCTGGCCCTTCTCCACGGGGTCACCCGGCTTGATCATCCACTCGTTGAGTCGCGCCTCGTCCATGTCGGCGCCAAGCGACGGCAGCCTGAACTCGATCACCGGCGCCCACCTACTCCGCGCCGAGGACGGAATGCACTGCGGTCACGATCTTTTCGGGCTGGGGGACAGCGGCCTCCTCGAGATGTCGAGCATACGGAATGGGCACCTCCGCGCTGCACACCCGCGCGGGCGGCGCGTCGAGCTCGTAGAACGCCTCCTCGACGATGCGGGCCATCACCTCGCCGGCGAGGCTGCCGCTGCGCCAGCCCTCGTCCACCACGACCGCACGGTGGGTTTTGGTCACCGACGACACGATCGTGGTCATGTCGAGGGGACGCAGCACGCGCAGGTCGATGACCTCGCAGCCGACTCCTTCCAGGGCGAGCATTTCGGCAGCGCGCAGCGTCTTGTGCAGCGACCCGCCGTAGGTGATCAGCGTGACGTCGCCGCCCTCCCGGCGGATCGCCGCCGAGGAGATGTCGACCTCGACCGGGCCCTCGAGGTCCTCGGCGTCGTTGTAGAGCGTGGCGTGCTCGAAGATGATGACCGGATCCGGATCGGCAAGCGCCGGTGCGAGCATGCCGCGGGCGTCGGCGACGGTGGCCGGCGCCAGCACGGTGATGCCGGGGATGTGGGCATACCAGTTCTCCAGGCTGTGCGAGTGTTGCGCCGCCAGCTGCCGACCTGCGCCGGTGGCCATCCGGATCACGATGGGCACGGAGAACTGCCCTCCGGACATGTGCCGCAGGGCCGCGGCGGTGTTCACCACCTGATCGAGTGAGAGCAGGCTGAAGTTGACGGTCATCACCTCGACGATCGGGCGCATGCCGCCCAGCGCGGCGCCGATACCCACGCCGACGAAACCGAGTTCCGACAGCGGCGTGTCCCGGACGCGTTCGGGCCCGAACTCCTCGAGCAGCCCCTTGGACACGGCGTAGGTGCCGCCGTATCGGCCCACGTCCTCACCCATCAGGAACACCCGTTCGTCGGCGATCATCGCCTCACGGATGGCGTCGCGCAGCGCGCCGCGGTAGGTCGTCTTCATCGGAGCTCCTCGACCGGGGTGGTGACATCGCGTTCGAGTTCCTCGACCGGCTCGAAACTGCCCTGCTCGGCGTAGGCGACCGCGGCGTCGACCTCGGCCTCGGCGCGTGCGTCGATCTCACCGGATTCGTCCTCGGTGAGCAGCCCCGCCTCACGGAGCCGGTCGGTGAACGTCGTGATCGGATCGCGCTGCTTCCAGGCCTCCACCTCGGCCTTGTCGCGGTAGAGTTCCGGGTCGAACATCGAGTGCGCACGGAAGCGGTAGGTGAGGAACTCGATGAAGTAGGGTCCACCGGTGTCGCGGATGTGCTGCGCGCCGAGGCTGGCCGCCTCGTGGGTGGCGATCACGTCCATCCCGTCCACCTGCACCGTCGGTACCTTGTAGGCGGCGGCCTTGGCGGCCAGGTCGGTCTGCGACTGCGCACGTTCCAGCGCGGTGCCCATCGCGTAGCGGTTGTTCTCGCAGCAGAACAGGATCGGCAGATTCCACAGGGCCGCCATGTTCACCGATTCGTGGAAGGCACCCTCGGCGACCGCGCCGTCGCCGAAGAAACAGGCCGTCACCCGCCGTCGTCCCTGCATGGCGTCGGCCAATGCGATACCGACCGCCAGCGGCAGACCGCCGGCGACGATCGCGTTGCCGCCGTAGAAGCGGGAGTCGGCGTCGAACAGGTGCATCGACCCGCCCCGTCCGCGTGAGCAGCCCTCCTGTTTGCCGAACATCTCGGCCATGATCGACGTCATCGGCACCCCGCGGATCAGCGCGTGACCATGCTCTCGATAGGTGGCGACCACCGCATCGTCGTCGGTGAGTGCGCGCAGCGCCCCCACGGCTACCGCCTCCTCACCGACGTACAGGTGCAGGAAACCGCGGATCTTGGTGGCCCCGTACAGTTCTGCGGCGCGTTCCTCCATGCGGCGGATGCGCACCATGTCGCCGAGCAACTCCTGCAGAAACTCCCGGCGGTAGGGCAGGGTGGTCGTCGCGGTGTTCATGTGCGCGACTCCGTCACGGTGTTCATGAGCCCGACTCCAGCGTCGAGATGTCACCCTCGGGCAGGCCGAGTTCGCGGGCCTTCAACAGCCGGCGCATGATCTTGCCGCTGCGGGTGTGCGGGAGGTGGGCGGCATAGTCGATCTCCTTCGGCGCCACCGCGGCGCCCAGCTTCTTGCGGGCATGTCCGAGCAGTTCGCGGCGTAGCTTGTCGTCGAACTCGTAACCGCGGCGCAGCGTGACGAAGGCCTTCACGACCTCGCCGACGATCGGATCGGGTTTGCCGATCACGGCCGCCTCGGCGACGGCGGGGTGCTCCATCAGCACGTTCTCCACCTCGAACGGCCCGATCAGATGGCCTGCGGACTTGATCACGTCGTCGGCCCGTCCGACGAACCAGAAATAGCCGTCCTCGTCACGTTTGGCCAGATCGCCCGACAGGTAGAGATCGTCGACGAAGCACTTGCGGTAGCGCTCCTCGTTGTTCAGGTAGGCGCGGAACATCGACGGCCAGCCGACCCGCAGGGCGAGTTCGCCCTCCTCACCGGGGGTGTCGATCACGGTCACGCTGTGGTCGGGGTTGTGTCGCACGAGCACGGCGTCGATGCCGGGCAGTGGCCGGCCCATCGAGCCGGGCTTGATGTCGAAGGCGGGCGTGTTGGCGATCATGATGCCGCCGGTCTCGGTCTGCCACCAGTTGTCGTGGATGGGCAGACCCAGCACGTCGCGGCCCCAGATCACCGCCTCCGGGTTCAACGGTTCGCCGACGCTGGCGATGAACCGCAGCTGCGGACGCGGGAACTTGTGTGCCAGTTCGCCTCCGGCTTTCATCAGCATGCGGATCGCGGTGGGCGCGGTGTACCACACCGAGACGTCTTGCTGCTCGAGAATCCGGTACCAGCGTTCCGCATCGAAGTCGGCCGGATCGATGATCGAGGTGACCCCGTGCAGCAGGGGAGCGATGATCCCGTAGGACGTGCCGGTGACCCAACCGGGGTCGGCCGTGCACCAGAACGTGTCGTCGGGGTGCAGATCGAGGGCGTACAGACCGGTCGTGTAGTGCGTGGTGACCGCGCCGTGCACGTGGACGGCACCCTTCGGGGTTCCCGTCGTCCCGCTCGTGAAGTGCAGCAGCGCCGGGTCGTCGGCGGTGGTCTCGGTGATCTCGGCGTCGTCGGAGGCGTCTGCCATCAGGGCGCGGAGGTCCTCGGTGCCCGGAATGTCGGTGGGCGCACCGGATTCGTCGACGAGCAGAACGTGGCGCAGCGTCGGCATCTCCTCACGCATCTTGGCGATCTTGCGTCGGTACAGCGATGAGGTGGTCAGTAGCACCGACCCGCCGCCGAGCTGTACGCGCATCGCGATCGGTTCGGGGCCGAACGCCGAGAACAGCGGCGAGACGACGGTGCCGTTGCGTAGCGCCCCCAGCACGCCGGCATACAGTTCCGGGATCCGCGGCGAGACGACGAACATGGTGTCGCCCTTGCCGATTCCCAGCCGACGCAGCACGTTGGTGAACCGTCGGGCCAAGGTCGCGAGTTCGTCGTAGGAGACGTCGCGGGCGGTGATGTTGCCGTCGGGACCGGTGTCGCCGAGGAAGCGCAGGGCGGTCTTGGTGCCCGTGGGGCCGCCGACATAGCGGTCCACCGCGCAATAGGCGATGTTGCAGCCTCCGCCGGGCATCGCCAGCCCGTCGGCCATGCGTGCCCAGCTGAAGCTTTCGCGGGTTGCCACGTAGTCGTCGAAGTTCGGCGGCACACGTAGGTCAACCTCGGTCTTGCGGATGACCTCCATGTGGCTCACGCTACCGGCCGCGGTTTCGACGTGGTGGCGGTTCGGCCGGGTCCGGGACCTTCGACCCAGCCCGGTCGGCGATGGGCCCGGCGGTGTGTTCAGTAGCCCACGTCGCGGCGGGTCAGTCCGGCGAAGCCGGCGGCCAACGCTGCGGCGGCGAGGATCGTCACCACGACGAGGGGTGTTGCCGTGATGGTGTCCAGCGGCGCCTGCGGAGTGTGCTCGAACGGCGACGCCTCGCGCGACCAGTCGGGCATGCGGAACGATTCCGCGAAGATCGCCACCACCACGCAGTAGGCGACGGCGATCCACGCGACGATCGCCGCGGCCCGCGGGAGCCAGCCGATGCCGAGGACCGCGATCGCTATGATCAGCCAGACCGCCGGCACGTAGACAAGTGACACTCCGATGAGCCGGGTGATCTGGCCGAGATCGGAGATGGTGAGTCCGTAGGCGAGCCCCTCACCGCACGCCCCGAACGCCAACACCAACGCACTGCCGCCCAGTGCCATGACGACGTGGCCGCCCAGCCAGGACACCCGGTTGTTGGTGGCGGCGATCACCGGTTCGGCCAGCGCCGAAGTCTCCTCCCTACGTGCCCGCAACACGCTGTTCACGCCGTACGCAGCGGCCAGCAGTGCCGCGATCACCAGGGTCAGCGCGATGTAGGCGTCCACGGCCTGTTCCGCGCCGCCAGGCAGGTAGTCCGCGACCTGCGGGTTGTCCTTGATGAAGTCGGCGATGCTGTCGGTGAACGATCCATACGCCGCCGACAGGATGAACACACCGACCACCCACGCGATCAGCGAACCGCGGTGCAACCGCCATGCGAGCCCGAGCGACGATCCGAGCGCCCGAGACGCCGTCGCCCGCCCCGCGCGGTAGCCGAGTAGGCCTGCCCCGAAGTCCCGGTGCTCCAACAGCACCGCGCCGGCGGCGATCGACACCGCGCCGCCGATCAGGAACAGCAGCAGGGGCCACCAGGTGTTGTCGACGTAGGGCAGTGTGCGCTGGCCCCAGCCGATCGGGGACAGCCACGACAAGGTGCCGTTACCCACGTCGCCCGCAGCTCGGAGTACATAGGCGAGGCCGATCGCCGCCGTGACGGCGCCGTAGACGCTGCGCGGGTTCTCGAAGACCTGGGCCGCGAGCGCGGTGAGTCCGGCGAAGGCGAATCCGACGCCCGCGAGCGCCGCGCCCATCAGCACCGAGCCACCCACCGGCAGGCCCGTCAGCACCGTGGTGAGGGCCACCACCACCCCTGCCGCCAGATCGGCCATGATCGCGAGCACGACCGCGGCCATGAGCGGCGCCCGGCGCCCGACCCGGGCCGAGCGGATCAATTCGGCGCGGCCGGTCTCCTCGTCGGATCGGGTGCGTCGGCCGACGAGGAACATGTTCATCAGTGCGAGGACGATCGCCGCGTAGCCGAAGATCTCGAAGACGACTTCGCCGCCCACCGTGGCCAGCAGGTCCTGCGGCCCGCTCAGTGCGACCAGTGCAGGGTTGCCGCCGACGGTTTCGCGCAGTGAGGCCAGCTTCTCCGGTGTGTCATAGAGATCTTGGCTACCAAAGGATTGGAAGCCCACCAGGGCCGCAGTGCCCAGCAACCAGAAGACCAGGCCGATCCGCTCGCGGCGCAACCCGAAGCCCAGCAGCAGGCCGAAGCCGGTGGTGGTCTCCGAGGCCCGCACTCCCGACGGACCGGCCACCGTGGTCATTGTGCTCACCTCGCACCGCCCGGGGTCGAGGCGTCACCCGGCACCGGCGACACGGAGTCGTCGTAGTGGCGCAGGAAGATGTCCTCCAATGTCGGGGGCGAGCTGGCGAGGTTACGCAGCCCCAGCGCCGCGAGCTCACGCATGACGGTGTCGAGATCGACGGCGTCGACGTCGAATCTGATCTGGTTGCCGTGGCGGACCACGTCGTGCACCCCCGGCAACCGATCGATCCCGACGGGTTGCTCGTGGGTCTCGGCGGTGATGGCCAGACGACTGAGGTGGCGCAGTTCGGCGAGGGTGCCGCTCTCCACCGTGGTGCCGAGTCGGATGATGCTGACTCGGTCGCACAGCACCTCGACCTGGGCGAGGATGTGGCTCGACAGCAGCACCGTCCGGCCCTGCTCCCGGACCTCGGCGATGCACCGCTGGAACTCCGCCTCCATCAGCGGATCGAGTCCGGCGGTGGGTTCGTCGAGCAGCAGCAGTTCGGCGTCGGAGGCCAGCGCGGCGATCAGCGCGACCTTCTGTCGGTTGCCCTTGGAGTAGGTGCGCGCCTTCTTGCGCGGGTCGAGGTCGAAACGCTCGAGCAGGTCGTCGCGGCGGCGTCGGTCGGAGTCGCCGCGCAGGCGGCCCATCAGGTCGATCACCTCGCCGCCGGTGATGCCCGGCCACAGATTCACGTCGCCGGGGACATAGGCCAGGCGCCCGTGCAAGGCCACCGCGTCGCGCCAGGGATCACTGCCGAGCACACTGATGGTGCCGGAATCGGCGCGCAGCAGACCCAGCAGGATGCGGATCGTGGTGGTCTTCCCGGAACCGTTCGGACCGAGGAAGCCGTGTACTTCGCCTTCCTCGACGGTGAGGTCGAGGTTGTCGAGCGCCTTGACATGCCCGAAGGTCTTGGTCAGTCCCGAGATCGAGATGGCGGTCATGATTCCAGTGTCATCGAGCCGTCCGAGGATCGCCAGGGGCCTATGTCACGGTGTCGTGGAGCGATGGCGACGGAGTCGACCCCACCGGGACCTCGACCATGGCCGAACAGGCGGTCTCGGTGGGCCCGCCGGACTGAGTTCCGGCGGACCCACCGGGGGGTGGCCCGGTTTCACACTATGGAGTTCTCAAGGAACGTGCGTCCCGGTGGTTCCGGGGTGGTCTGGTCGGGTCGGGTCGTAGTGCTGGTCGGTTCTTCCTGGTCGTGCTCGGGGTCGGGCTTTGGGTCAGGCCTGCGGGCTCAGGCCTGCGGGTCAGGCGGCGACGTCGTCGAGGTGCACGGTTCGGCGGTTGTAGGCGGGGATCGGGGTGCGTTTCGGGTCCTGCTCCACCGGCGGCAGCAGCCAGGGATGCCGGTCGGCGCCCATGATGATGTCCCAACCGGAGGCGTGGATCTGGGCGTGACACGAGGTGCACAACAGGCAGCTGTTGTCCAGGTCGGTGGGCCCACCGTCAGCCCACTGCCGCACATGATGACACTGCGTATATCCTGCTGCCGCACCGCATTTCACACAACACTGGTCACGGACGATCAACGCCCTGCGTTGATGATGAGTGAACAGGCGCTGCGGGTGTCCCATGTCCAACGGCACGTTCTCGCCGTCGACGATGATCGCGGTCACCGTCGCGTCACAGGACAGCGTTTTCGCCAGGGTCTGCGAGATCGGGCCCAGCCACTGCAGGGCCGCCGCATCCGGGGTGTCGACGGGGACGGTCAGATTCAACTGTGTTTTCGGGGCCGCCACCAGATCGGTGACCCCCGACTCGGCGGCACGTGCGGCGGCATCGAGGATCCTCTCCAGCGCGTCGGCGCGGCGTTGCCCGGCGCTGCGGGCGTCGTCGGACCCGTCGGGTTCGGGGCGTTTACCGGCGAGGGATTCGATGGCCGACACGAGTTTCTCCCCGGTCACGATGTCCAGGTTCGCGTGTACCTCCAACCGGCCGTCCGTCGTCGGTGGGCTTGCTAGTCCACTCGTTGATGGAACGGTCCTCGCTCGCCGGGACCCCGCCGTGGTCGTCGGCGATCTGGTTGCCGAGCTTGCGGGCGGTGTTGAGCACCTCGCGCGGGGTGGCCCCGGCACACGCTTGGGCGATCAGGGCCAGTTTGTGCTCGATGCGTGACACCTCGCTCAACGGTTCGGGGGAGCGCTTCTCGACATGGGCCATCCCGCGGACCAGGGCGTCGACGTGTTCTGAGGAGAAGACCCCATCGCCCGAGTACGCCGCGACCCGTTCCAGGGTGGACAGGGCGGCCGCGATGCGCAGCCACCGGTCGGCCACGACCGGTGCGGCGCCCATCTTGATCAGCAGCGCGCGGGTCTTGCCGCCGGTCTGGCGGGCCACCCCCAGCCGGTCCAGGGCGCCGGTGTGCACGGCGAGTTGGTGGTCGACCACGTTGCGCAGGCCCATCAGGATCTTGGGGGTGTCGAACACCTGACGGCCGGTGGCGTCGGCGGTGATGGTGAGGTCACGGACGGTGGGGAGCAGGGTGTCGATCGGCATGCCCCCATGGTAGTCGAACATCTGTGCGAACTGCGACGCTGCGGTGGGTTATCCACAGGCCAGTCTGAAACCCGTAACACCTCGTCCCTCAATGGATTTGGTTTGCGAATACTCAACCCTGAAGGAGCAGGCGTTGCGTGTGGTCAGGATACTGCTGAAGGCCCTGCGAATCGCTCGCGGTCGGGTGATCGGGGCCGAGTTCACCGCCGATGATCACGGCCCGCTGGTGCTGGTCCGGGTCGAGGCACACGCGCGGGCACGGTCGCGATGCCCGCACTGCAATCGCGTGTGCGGTGGTTACGACCGCGCCGACCGGGCGCGCCGCTGGCGGCACCTCGACATCGGTGGCACACGCTGTTTCAGCGAGGCGCGGGTGTCGCGGCTACGCTGCGCCCGCCATGGCGTGGTCACCGAGAAAGTGCCGTGGGCGCGGCCGGGAACCAACCTGACCCGAGCGTTCGACGACCTGATCGCCTGGCTGTGCGCGCATAGCCCGGCCTCGGCGGTGTGCCAGTCCCCGAGAGTCTCGTGGCGCACCGTCCGGCGCGTCGTCGAGCGCGTGGTCGCCGAGGCCACCGGCTCGCAAGACCGACCGGCTCAAAGGGTTGCGGCGCATCGGCATCGACGAGATCGCCTACCGCAAAGGCCACCGCTACCGGACCGTGGTCGTCGATCACGACACCGGCCGGCTGGCCTGGGCCGGTGAGGGCGGCAACAAGGAAAGCCTGCAGCGGTTCTTCGACGAACTCGGCGACACCCGCACCCAACAGCTCACCCATATCAGCGCCGACGGCGCCACCTGGATCGAAGCAGTGCTCACCGAACGAGCCCCGCACACCTACCGGTGCATGGACGGCTGCCACGTCATCCAATGGGCCAACCGAGCCCTGGACCGATGCCGATCACGGCTGCGGGGCACCGTGGCCGGACTCTCCGACACCGACCGCAAACACCTGCGATGGGCACTGCTCAAAAACCCCGAAGACCTCACCGACAACCAGCGACTCGTCCGCGAAACCCTTGTCGCCGACGTCAACAACGACCTCGCTGTGGCCTACCAACTCAAGGAAGGTCTACGCCACCTCTACTGGCGAACCTACCGTGACCCCGAACGGGCACTCAACACCTGGATCCGCCGCGCACACAGCAGCGGAATACCGGAAACGATCAGCCTCGCCACCAGCGTCGAGAACCACAAAATCCAGATCATCAACGCCATCAACTGCGACATGTCAAATGCCCTCGCCGAGGCCACCAACACCCACCTGAGGGCCCTCACCAAACGGTCCTACGGCTTCCACAGCGCCGACGCACTCATCGCCATGGCCCCCCTCACCCGAGGAGGAGTCCGCCCCGCCCTGCCACACCAGCAAACGAGGCCCATCAAAGGGTCAGGAGGACGCACAGGTGTTCGAACACAATGGCAGAAGAGAAGCGATTACGTTGCACTGCAACGGTTTTGCCAACGCTAACGGCTCAGGCGATCATCATATCGCGGGGGGTATGACGTTCCCGGGCGTCAATCACGGGAAGTGCACCGCACCCCCCGGACCGAGTTGCCGGACGTCCTCGCGGCATTCGACGGTGATCGGTTCGACCCTGCGGGGTTCGGAGGTGATCCGGACGCCGCTGCCGCTGATGTGCAGCTGCAGTCGGTGCCCGCGATAGAAGATCCGGAACGAGAGAGTGCCCAGCGCCGTCGGCCAGGCCGGGTTGAGGATCAGGCGGTCCGCGCGCATCTCCAGGCCGGTGAAGCAGCGCTGCAACAGGTCGATGCTGCCGGCCATGGCGGCCAGATGGATGCCCTCCGACGTCGTGCCGCCCTGAATGTCGGCGACATCCGAGAGCAGAACCCGCTCGAAGAAGTCGACCGCTCGGGCGCGATGCGACCGGGCGAGCACCCACGCATGCACCACCGAACTCAACGTCGAGCCGTGCGACGTACGGGCCATGTAGTAGTCGATGGTCCGCGGGATCGCCTCCGCCGGGAGCTCATAGCCGAGTTGGTCGAGTAGTTCGCGCAACTCGTCGGCCGACATCAGATAGAACAGCATGAGCACGTCGGCCTGCTTGGACGCGCGATAGCAGCTCACATCGTCGTTCTCGGCCTCCAGGATGCGGTCGAGACGCTGGATGTTGCCGTACTTCGCGCGATAGCCCTCCCAGTCGAGTTCCTTGAGCTTGTCGTAGCCCTCGAACTGGCTGATCGTGCCGTCGTGGAACGGGACGAACATCCGGCACGACAGTTCCCGCCAGTGCTCGAGTTCCGGTTCACGTAAACCGATCTCGTCGAGGAGGTTGACACGGTCGCGCTGCGGGATCGTGGCCAGCGCATCGAGGGCGCGGCCGATCACCCAGACCACCATGACGTTGGTGAACGCGTTGTTGTCGATTCCGTCGTACGGTGCGCCGGGGTAGCCGGCGTGGAACTCGTCGGGCCCGATCACCCCGCGTATCACGTAGCGGTCGTGCACCGGGTCGTAGGACGCGAGACTGGCCCAGAACCTGGCGATCTCGACGAGGAGTTCGGCACCGCACTCGACGAGGAAGGCGAGGTCGCTGGTGACCTGGAAGTACTGCCACACGTTGTACGCGACGGCGAGGCCGATGTGATGCTGGCGCGCACTCGGATCGGGATTCCAGTGTCCCGACCGCGGATTGAGGTGCAGTTTCTGGCTCTCCTCGCGGCCGTCGCTGCCCGACTGCCATGGGAACATCGCGCCCCGGTACCCGGCCTCGCGGGCGAGCTCACGCGCCTCGTCGAGCCGGCGATAGCGATAGCGCAGCAACGCCTTCGTGAGCGCGGGCAATCGCGGATTGAGCACCGGCAGCACGAACAACTCGTCCCAGAAGATGTGTCCGCGATACGCCTCACCGTGCAGTCCGCGGGCGGGGACACCGACATCGAACTCGGCGGTGTGGTCGGAGACCACCACCAGCAGATGCAGCAGGTGGACCCGCGTGACGCGCTGCGCCTCGGCGTGACCGTCGAGATCGATGCAGAACAGATCCCACAGCGCCACGAAGGCGCGCGCATGGCCGGTAAGGAGTTCGCGGAAGCGCCCGAGACGCGCCAGCGACCGCGACGCCGCCTCGCCGGGTTCGGAGATACCGGGGTCACGGCCGGTGTAGAGGGTGACCACCTTTTCCGCGGTCACACTGTCGCCGGAGGTCATGTCGACCGAGATCCGGTGCCCGATCCGGCGCGGTTCGTCGACGAGTTCATAGCGGCCCGCCACCTCCTCGTCGCCGTGCCACAGCGTGGTGCGCGAAGCCACCGCGACACCGATGCGGGACTGATTCGTCGTCACCCGCAACAGCACCGAATCGGTTGTCAGTGCCGAGGTTTCGTGTCCGGTGAGGTGATCGTTCGCCAATTCCCGGTAGCGTTCGACGAGGCTGTTGCGGACGTCCCCGTCGACGAGTGAGCGGAACTCGAGGGTGCCCGACCAGTCCTCGGCGGTGATCGTCGTCTCCAGCGCACAGACATGCGGCTGGTCCATCGACACGAACCGGCGCTGCCGGAGCGTCGAGGCGCGGCCCGCACCGTCGCGGAAGCGGATGTCGCGGGTGAGCACCGCCCGCCGCAAATCGAGGGTCTGCCGGAACGACAACACCTCCACCGAATCGATGTCGAACCACGGGCCGTCGTCGATCCGGAACGTGAGCGGCAGCCAGTTGGGCAGATTGACCATACTCTCGTTGTCGATCTCGGAATCACCGATATGGTCGAGGAGCCGGTTGAACACCCCGGCCACGTAGGTGCCCGGGTAATGCACCTGTCCCGCATCCGATTCCGGTGCGCAGCCGCGGGTGGCGAGGTAGCCGTTGCCGACGGTGCACAACGCCTCGCGGAGCTTCTCCTCGTGCGGATCGTAGGCGTCGTAGGTCAGCGACCACGCGCTGCTGGGTTCGCGCGATTCCTCGAGCAACCCGGCGATGCGACGCAACAACCTCGGTAGCGCGTCGGGCGAGTTGACCGCGAACTGCGCGGCCGATCGGCGATCCTTGTTCTCCGCGGCGCGCACCACAATGCCCAGGCCGCTGGTCGCCACCTGGTCGAAGGCGTCCTCGTCGGTGAGGTCGTCACCGAAATAGATCGGGACCGCGTCGCCGGGCACTCCCATCCGGTCCAGAATCCAGCTCAGGGCCTTGCCCTTGTCCCAGTCGACGTCGGGCCGCAGCTCGATCACCATACGGCCGTGCATGATCCGCAGGCCCTGCTGATTGCCGACCCGATGGGCTGCGGAGGTGATCGCGTCCACTCGGCCCGGATCGGCGTTGCGGTAGTGGACGGCGACGCTGAACTGCTTGTGCTCCAGCAGGACTCCCGGGATAGTGCCGAGCAGCCTCTGCAGTTCGGTTGCCGCGGCGTCGACCTGGGCGGTGGACCCTTGGGCCACCTCGTTGACGTAGTGTTCGCCCGCCGGTCCGACGAGCTCGACCCCGTGGCTGCCGGCGTACCAGATCCCGGGTAGGCCGACCCGCTCGCGAACATCGGGCACGTCCCGGCCGCTGATGACCGCGACGGGGCAGAGGGTGGCCAAGTGGGTGAGGGCGTCGCCCGCACCGTCGACGAGGGTTGCGGTCGCCGGATCGCGCACGATGTTCGACAGCGTGCCGTCGAAGTCGAAGAACATCGCCGGCACGCGGGTCGCAGCGATGGCGTGCATGTGGTCGAGATAGGTTCGGGCGTCGGGAATCGTGGAGATCCGCGCACCACCGAGGCGCACCCGGATCTCGACGAGGTCCTCGACCACCGCGTCCGCGCCGCGGGCGGCCAACGCCGCAGCATGCCCTGTGCGGTCGACCCCGATCACCTGCGCGAATCCGCCGCTGCGGCCGGCCGCGACACCGACCTCGGAGTTCTCGATCATGACGCATCGACGCGGTGTCACCCCGAGCCGGGTCGCAGCCTGAAGAAGGAGTGCCGGATCCGGCTTGCCCGGCAGACCGAGTTCCTCGGCCACCACACCGTCGACCCTGACAGCGAACAGATGCCCGATGCCGGTCGCGTCGAGGAACTCCGCACAGTGCCGGCTCGACGACACGACCCCGCAGGCGATGCCGAACGCCTGCAACCGGCGGACGAGGGCAACGGTGGACTCGAACAGCGTCACACCGTCGCGGGCGAGTCGCTCGCGGACCCGTTGCGCCTTGCGGTTACTCACGCCCCACACGGAATCGGATTCCGGCGGGTCGATGCGGTGGCCACGCTCGACGGTGATGCCGCGGGCGCCGAGGAACTCGGTCACCCCGACATCTACGGGCTTGCCGTGGACGTATGAGCGGTAGTCGTCGTCGGTGAACGGGCTCAGATCGGCGCCGACACGGTCGGTGTGCCTGCGCAGGAAGTCGTCGAACACGTCCTTCCAGGCGGCCGCGTGCACCGCGGCGGTGTCGGCGACGACGCCGTCGAGGTCGAAGATCACGGCATCGTGCAGACGGGCGTCGATCGTCACCCTGGCGCGGGTGGTGGTTGGTGCGATGGTCGCCGCTTCTTCAGACATCGTCATAAGACCAGCATCTCCCGTACGGCAGCGATTACACCAGGGTCGAGGTCGTGTGTCCGAGAGGACTTTGGTCCGTTATCCGCAATGCGGGGTGGCCCTGTGTATCGGCCGTGCAACGAGTCGCGGAACTTTCCCGGGTTGAGATGGCACGTTCAACCGGTGTCGGTCATGGTCTAGTACATGGAACCCGTCCCGAGTCATCGATTCTCCGATGCGACCGACGTGGTGCCCGCGTGGGGGGCCTCGGACCCCGAATCCGTGGGCAGCAGCTCTCCGCTGGGTGCGACCCTGCGCGACGGCGGCGTCAACTTCAGCGTGTTCTCCAAGGACGCCACACAGATCGACATCCTGCTGTTCGACGACGAGCAGGCCTCCGAGCCGTCGACGGTGATCTCATTGGACCCGTACCGGCACCGCACCTACCATTACTGGCACGCGTTCGTGCGCGGGATCGGACCGGGGCAGGTCTACGCCTACCGGGCGCACGGCCCGGTGGTGGCCGAACGCGGGCTGCTGTTCGACCGCGACAAGGTCCTGCTCGACCCCTATGCCAAGGCCATCGTCGTGCCCACGGCCTACGATCGCCGCGCGGCCGCGCTGCCCGGCGACAACGTCGCGACGGCGATGAGAAGCGTCGTGGTTGACCCGGGTACCTACGACTGGGAAGGGGACCGGCCGCTGCGGCGACCGGCCGCGGAAACCGTCATCTACGAGATGCATGTGCGTGGCTTCACCCGGCACCCGAACTCCGGTGTCGCCGCACACAAGCGTGGCACCTACGCGGGGCTGATCGACAAGATCCCCTACCTGCGCGACCTGGGCATCAACGCGGTCGAGTTGCTGCCGGTGTTCCAGTTCGACCCTCAGGGCGCCCCCGACGATCTGGTGAACTACTGGGGATACCAGCCGGTGTCGTTCTTCGCGCCCCATCACACCTACGCGTCGACGTCGGGGGCGCTCGCGGTGCTCGACGAGTTCCGCGACATGGTCAAGGCCCTGCACCGCGCCGGCATCGAGGTCATCCTCGACGTCGTCTACAACCACACCGCCGAGGGACGACCGGATGAACCGACGTTCGCCTATCGTGGCCTGGCCAACGACCATTACTACATCCTCGAGCAGGACAGGTCCCGCTATGCCGACTACTCGGGATGTGGGAACACACTGAACGCCAACCAGTCAATCGTGCGCCGGCTGATCTTGGACAGTCTGCGCTACTGGGTCTCCGAGATGCACGTCGACGGGTTCCGCTTCGATCTCGCCTCGATCCTGGCGCGCGACGAAAGGGGCCGTCCCCGCTCGAGGCCGCCCGTGCTGTGGGACATCGAAAGCGATCCCATCCTGGCGGGGACGAAGCTGATCGCCGAGGCCTGGGACGCGGCGGGGCTGTATCAGGTGGGATCGTTCGTCGGCGACGCCTGGCTGGAGTGGAACGGGCGATTCCGAGACGACGTGCGCCGCTTCGTCCGGGGCGATCACGGAACCGTTCAGGGGCTGGCGGCACGTCTGGTCGGTAGCCCGGACATCTATGGTCAGGACCACCGGGAGGCCGAGCAGAGCGTCAATTTCGTGACCTCGCACGACGGTTTCACGCTCAACGACCTCGTCTCCTACAACGGGAAACACAACCAGGCCAACGGTGAGGGAAACCGCGACGGCGACAACGACAATCACAGCTGGAACTGCGGGATCGAAGGGCCCTCCACCGATCCGGAGGTCGAGGCGTTGCGCACCCGCCAGATCAAGAACCTGCTGGTGCTGAACCTGCTCGCCGCCGGCATGCCGATGCTGGTCATGGGTGACGAGGTGCGCCGAACGCAGCACGGCAACAACAATGCTTACTGCCAGGACAACGAAATCAGCTGGTTCGACTGGGACCTCGTCGAACGCCACGCCGACGTTCGCCGGTTCGCGGCACGGCTGATCGCCTACCACACGTGCCCGGTGGGTGACGGGCTTCCGCTCGTGCTGAACGAACTGCTCGAGCGCGCCGAGATCGAGTGGCATGGCGTGCGGCTGCATCGCCCGGACTGGTCGGAGGATTCGCATTCGCTGGCGATCTCGCTGCACAGCCTCAGGGCCGCGGTCTGCCTGCACGGCATGGTGAACGCGTACTGGGAGCCCCTGACATTCGAGGTCCCGTCGACACTGTCACCCACGGGCGAGTCAACGCCCTGGCGACGCTGGATCGACACCTCGCTCCCGTCGCCGCAGGACATCGCGCCATGGCATGCGGCGGCGCCGATGACCGACTGGGAGTACACGGTGCAGCCCCGTTCGGTGGTCGTGCTGATCCGGACCGGGTGCCCGGTGGCGCACTGATGATTACGGGAGGCGTCTGACGCGCCGTTGGGACGTCCTGGTGGTGTCAGAGTTCGACGGCGCGCGCGTTCAGGTCTGCAACGGCGACGTCATAGGGGTTCTCGAAGTCGCCCGCCAGTCGCTGGACGATCTCGGTCCCCGTCGACAGCGACGCCGCGTCGACCTCACCGCGCGGCCAGGGGAGCACGGGAGTGTCGAACAGGTCCTCGAGGCGTCGGCCGTCGACGGTGATCGGGCCGGTCTCGGCGATGCCCACGACGTCGGCGTCGCCCCAGCGGGTGACCGGAAGTCCGCGGATGACCAGCCGGTCGGCCCCGGCCCGCAGCGCCAGGACACCGCGCTCGCCCTTCAGCCACACCACGTCGCACCCGGGTGCGACCTGGTAGCGGTCGATGGTGTGGATACCGCGTGGGGACACGTCGAGGCCGGTGCGGGCGCTGTCGGCGACCAGGATCCAGCGCCCGCGCGGTGTGGCGTCGATCGTGACGTCGAGCCGGAGCACCTGCTTGGGCGGGCGCTTGGGCTCGGTCGAGACGAGCGTTGCGGAGGCGGTGAAATCGGTCATGGCGTGCGGAGGCCCTCAACCTTGGTCGGGTCGAGACGCGAGGCCGCACCGGCGAAGTAGCCGCCCTTGCGCTCGGTTCCGTTGATCGTGTACGCGGGATCGTTGAGGATGTTCGCGACCGTCACGGTGTCGGCGAATTCGCCGCCGTCCTCGCGGTATTGCGATGGGATCCGGCTCTTGTACTTGAGGTAGAGGCCCTCGAGATAGGCCGTGTCGCGATCGCGGTATTGCTGATTCGGCGAGGACACCTCGGGTGCGTCCGACGCGTAGGTGTCGAGCAGCCTGGCGTAGTCGCCGCCGTCGCGTGACCCGTTGTACGCGTCGGCCATCTCCTGGAGCATGTCCCGCTCGGTCATCGGGCCGGCCCCGAGGCCGGCCCAGATCTGTTGCCCGCCGGAAGTGCCCATGAACACGGCGTTCTCGCCTTGCCAGGCACCGCCCGGATGTTTCAGCAGATACTTGGGGTGGTTGTAGAAGTACACCCAGTCCCCGTCCTTCACCGGGCGATTCCCGATCGTGCCGAACTCGCCGGCGCCCGCGCCGTGCGCGGAGGTGAACATCCCGTCGACGGGAGTGCCTTCGGTGCCCGTGTGAATCCGCAGTCGCCGGGCCTCGGGCACCGGAGTCGATGTCGACCCGAACAGCGTGTCGAACCTGTCGTCGCCGATCGCGGCGCGCAGCGTGTCGATCTCGATCGCCACGATGCAGCTCAGACACTCGGCGATGGTGAGTCCCTTCAGCCACGACCGGATACCTTCCGACGCGCTCTTGCCCGGCTTGAGCTTCCAGTCCATCCAGGCGGTGCGATCGAAGAGGGACGGGTCGGCGAGCCCGCTGCGCCAGTCGTCGTCCCACCGGTAGTTGGCGGGGTCTTTCATGTGCTCGGCGTGGTAGTTGTAGTCGTACCAGACCCCCTTGTCGGGCCCGAATTGCGTGTTCGCCTTCGTCATCCCGGCGATGACGTGCTTACCCATCTCCTCGGTGGTGGCCGCGATCTCGGGCTGCCCGGTCTTGCCGCCACCGCCGGCCAGTTCATCGAGCTTGCCCATCGTTTGGCGACCGACGGTACCGTCCTTCGATTCCAGTCCGTGTTTGGACTGGAAGGCGACCGCTGTCGCCCGGGTCTCGGCACCGAAGACCCCGTCCATGGAACCATCGGACTTCGTCGACTTCGGCATCGCGAAACCGTCGGCGACAAAGCCCCGCTGCACCTTGGCGACTGCGGGGTCGGTGCGTCCCTTCCGGAGGAGCGGGGAGTTGTCGTAGGCCGCCTCCAGCACCGGATCCCCGGCGTATCGCGGCGAGGTGAGGTTGCGCGTCTTCTCGGCCGGGGTCAGCGGCGCCCGCTGAATGTGGATGTCGCCCGGGCGCCAGCCGTCGGTATCCCGCCGCTCGACGAGGTCGGACACCGCGTGGTTGCCCGCGGTCTGCTGCAGCTCGGTCACCCGGGCGAGCGACAGCGGGCGGGTATCGGTGGCCGTCGGGGAATGAGCGGCGGATGTGCGGTCGGCAGGGGCGGACCGTCGGGGCCATCCGAGGTCGGTCTCTCGCGCACGCCAGCCGGGCATGGACCAAGTGTGCAGCAGCTTCACCGTGCCCGGAAGCACGTCTGCACCATCGGGCAACGCGCCGACACGACGGGGCACGCACGCGTGGCTGCGCGTGGGGGATCAGCGCGCCGCGACGGCGGTCTCGTTGAATCCTCTGGCCATCAACCAGATCGCCAGGAAGATCTCGTTCGTGATCATCAGCACCAACGTCGCGTCCAACGCCGGGTTGCTGAAGTCGAACCACGACAGCACCGTCGTCAGCACCAGGACGGCGACCGCGACGAAACCCCAGATGGCGATGAACCGTGGGACGAGCCTCGTCTGGTAGAGCAGGTAATACATGACGGCCGCGCCGATGATGAAGAAATATATCTGGACGTATTCGTACAGATCGTCTCGAACCCCGGTCTTGCCGGCCAGGAACAGCGTCCCGGCCGCGATCATGATCACGCCCTCGGCCATTCTCGCCCAGAAGTAGACGGCCGATGCGATGCGGGACGACGGCCGGAACAACGGATAGAGCAGGATCGCTATCCCGATGACCGACAGACCGCTGAGGACGTCGACGATGAAGGTGATCGCCCCGGAGTCGGTCGCCTCGGCGAAGAGCATCAGATACGCGGTGAGGATGAACACTCCCGCGAGCGTGGCCCGTGTTCTCCGTGGCAGACCGACCGCCGACGGTGTCGCGGATCGTTCCCACATGCCCCCATTGCTACCCGGCGCGGCGGTGTGTGGGCCAGTGCCAAAAGTCACCCAAGTGTGGTCTCGGCGCGCCTGCACTGGCGGTCGACCCGCAAAAGAGGTAGACCCGGAAACGAGATACCACGGCCGGCGCATCGGCGACGAAAGGGATCGCGATGGCAGATGCGGGATGGCAGTTCTGGGTTGACCGGGGCGGCACGTTCACCGACATCGTGGCGCGTCGGCCCGACGGACGCCTACTGACACACAAGTTGCTCTCGGAGGACCCCGCACGCTACCGCGACGCGGCGGTGGCCGGGATCCGGGCCCTGCTCACGACGACCCCCGACAGCGAGCCCATCCCGGTCGCGGACGTGGAAGCGGTGCGGATGGGCACCACCGTCGCGACCAATGCATTGCTGGAACGCACAGGGGAGCGCACGCTCTTGGTGATCACGCGCGGTTTCGGCGACGCACTGCGCATCGGCTACCAGAATCGTCCCCGCATCTTCGACCGGCACATCGTGCTGCCGGAGATGCTGTACGAGCGGGTCGTCGAGGTCGATGAGCGGATCAGGGCCGACGGCACGGTGCTGCAGGCGCCGGATCTCGGGCAGCTGGGCGAACGGCTGCGGGAGGCGCACGCCGATGGCATCCGCGCAGTCGCGGTGGTGTGCCTGCACAGTTACCTGCACCCGGCCCACGAGGTGGAGATCGGCAAACTCGTCGAGCAGATCGGTTTCGACCAGATCTCGCTGTCGTCGGAAGCGAGCCCACTGATGAAACTGGTTCCGCGCGGAGACACCACGGTGGTCGACGCCTACCTGTCCCCGGTGCTGCGTCGTTATGTCGACCAGGTGGCAGACCAGATGCGCGGTGTGCGACTGATGTTCATGCAGTCCAACGGCGGGCTCGCCGAAGCGGGGCACTTCCGCGGCAAGGACGCGATCCTGTCCGGTCCGGCGGGCGGCATCGTGGGCATGGTCCGCATGTCCGCGTTGGCCGGATTCGACCACGTCATCGGCTTCGACATGGGAGGCACCTCCACCGACGTGTCGCACTTCGCCGGTGAGTACGAGCGGGTGTTCGACACCCAGGTTGCCGGGGTCCGGTTGCGTGCCCCCATGCTCGACATCCACACGGTGGCGGCAGGCGGCGGGTCGATCCTGCATTTCGACGGCACCCGCTATCGCGTCGGCCCCGATTCGGCCGGCGCCGACCCCGGCCCGGCCTGCTACCGCGGCGGCGGTCCACTCACCGTCACCGACGCGAACGTGATGCTCGGCCGAATCCAGCCCGAGCATTTCCCGGCGGTGTTCGGACCCGACGGGAAGCAGCCGCTGGATGGCGAGATCGTGCGGCGGCGTTTCGCCGAACTGGCCGCCGACATCGGGGCGGCCACCGGCGACCGGCGCTCGCCCGAACAGGTCGCCGAGGGCTTCCTGAGGATCGCGGTGACCAACATGGCCAATGCGGTCAAGAAGATCTCCGTCCAAAAGGGGCACGACGTGACCCGCTATGTGCTGACCACCTTCGGCGGCGCCGGCGGGCAGCATGCGTGCGCGGTCGCCGATGCGCTCGGTATTCGTACCGTGCTCGTCCCGCCGATGGCCGGTGTGCTCTCCGCGCTAGGGATCGGCCTGGCCGACACCACCGCGATGCGCGAGCAGTCGGTGGAGATCGGACTCGACGCCGCCGCCCTCGACCGGCTGGCCGCCGTCGCGGACTCCCTCGAGCAGGCCGCACGTGCCGAACTGCTCGACGAGGGCATCCGGCCCGAGCAGATCCGGGTGGTTCGCCGGGTGCACGTGCGCTACGACGGCACCGACACGGCGATCCCGGTTCGTCTGGCCGAGCTCGACGAGATGACGACCGCCTTCGAAACCGCCCACCGGGAGACGTACTCGTTCCTCATGGACCGTCCGTTGTTCGCGGCGACGATCTCGGTGGAGACGACCGGGCTCACCGAACAAACTGATCTGTCCGACTTGGCGTTTCAGGTCGCCGACGCGGCCGGCGCACCGGACACCGTCGGTGTCTACACGGACGGATCGTGGCGTGACGCCCCGCTGAGTCACCGGGAGCGGATGCGGGTGGGAGACACGATCACGGGACCGGCCATCATCGCCGAGGCCAACGCCACCACCGTCGTCGACGACGGCTGGCGCGCGACGATGTCGCCGTCGGGACATCTGCTCGTCGAGCGCATCGTCGCCCCTGCGGCTCCGGATGCGGGCACCGAGGCCGATCCGGTGCTGCTGGAGATCTTCAACAACCTCTTCATGTCGATCGCCGAGCAGATGGGCTTCCGGCTCGAGTCGACCGCCCAGTCGGTGAATATCCGTGAACGCCTGGATTTCTCGTGCGCGCTGTTCGATCCTGACGGCGACCTGGTGGCCAATGCACCGCACATCCCGGTCCATCTCGGGTCGATGGGAGCGACCGTCAAAGAAGTCGTCCGCCGCCGCGGCGCCATGAGGCCCGGCGACGTGTACGCGGTCAACGACCCCTACCACGGCGGTACCCACCTGCCGGACGTCACGGTGGTGACCCCGGTCTTCGACACCGCGGGCGAGCACATCCTGTTCTTCGTCGCCTCCCGCGGCCATCACGCCGAGATCGGCGGGATCACCCCGGGATCGATGCCGGCGAACAGTCACGACATCCACGAGGAGGGCGTGCTGTTCGACAACTGGCTACTCGCCGAGGGCGGACAGTTCCGCGAGTCGGCGACCCGAGACCTGCTCACCGAAGGGCCGTTCGGCTCCCGCAATCCCGACACCAACCTCGCCGACCTCCGCGCACAGGTCGCCGCCAACCAGAAGGGCGTCGACGAGGTCGGCAAGATGATCGACCACTTCGGCCTCGATGTCGTGCAGGCCTACATGCGTCACGTCCAGGACAACGCCGAGGAAGCGGTCCGTCGCGTCATCGACAGACTCGACGACGGCGACTACCGCTACACCACGGATTCGGGTGCGACGATCGCCGTGCACATCGCGGTGGACCGCGAAACCCGCAGCGCGACCATCGACTTCACCGGAACATCGCCGCAGTTGGATACCAACTTCAACGCGCCGTCGTCGGTGGTCACGGCCGCGGTGCTCTACGTGTTCCGGACCCTGGTCGCCGACGAGATCCCGCTCAACGACGGCTGCTTGCGGCCGCTGCACATCGTCATCCCGGACGCGACGATGCTCGCACCCGCCTACCCGGCCGCGGTGGTCGCCGGCAACGTCGAGACCTCGCAGGCCATCACCGGTGCGCTGTTCGGCGCGCTGCGGGTGCAGGCGGAAGGGTCCGGGACGATGAACAACGTCACCTTCGGCAACGCGCGGCACCAGTACTACGAAACCCTCGGGTCCGGTTCCGGCGCGGGCGACGGGTTCGACGGCGCGTCGGTCGTGCAGACGCACATGACCAACTCGCGGCTCACCGATCCGGAGGTTCTGGAATGGCGTTTTCCGGTGTTGCTGCGGGAGTTCGGCATCCGGCGCGGCAGCGGCGGCTCCGGACGTTGGCACGGCGGTGACGGCGGTGTCCGTCGGATCGAGTTCACCGAGCCGATGGTGGTGAGTACCCTGTCCGGACACCGGCGCGTGCCGCCCTACGGGATGGCCGGCGGTGCACCGGGGGCGCTGGGACACAACCGTGTCGAACGCGCCGACGGCACCGTCGTCGAGTTGGCCGGGTGCGACTCGACCGAGGTCCGGCCCGGCGACACACTCGTCATCGAAACCCCCGGCGGGGGCGGATACGGCATCGCCTGATCGGACCGGAACCTCGAACCTCGCACAGCACTCCGGGCCCTACTGCACCTCAGGCCTACTGTGTGGCCATGAAGATGCGTGAGGACAACTCGGAGGCCGCAAGCTTCGCTTCGTTGGTGGCCACCTCGTCGAAGGACTGGCCCGAATCGATGTCGACCATCGCCCGATGCAGCTTCCCGGTGAACCGGAAGGGTGACTCGTAGGCCTGCGAGACCGGCGTGATCAGATCGCAGCCGATGTCGAAGGACTCCTGGACCGTGTACCGCATCGGCACCTGTTGCGCGAAGGTGCCGGCACCGATCACGTCGGTGCCCGCGCGCAAGGTGGCCCAGCCTCCGGTGCCGAGCGTGCCCGGCTCGTCGCATTCGATCTGGGCCGACACGACGTAGCGGCCGACCGGCAACGGCGCGTCCGAGGACACCCGGTAGCGGTGCTCCCCGAACCAGTTGTGCTCCCAGTGCAGTCTGCCGTCCTGCACGAAGAACGTGTACCCGGCCGTACGCCCGCCGCAGGAGATCAGCACACCCTCCGTGCCGCTGTCGAGGATCTCGATCTCGGCGGAGAGAACGTGGTCGACGTTCTTGATCGGCGGCGACGAGGTCTCCGGAACGCGCACCGTTCCCGGGAAGTACGTGAAGTTCTTCTTGCCGGCGATATGGCTCGGGCGCAGGCTCACGTCCGCGCGTTCCGAGAATCGATCGTCGAGCGGCAGCACGTTGTACTTGGCGGCCTCGGCCATGAACAGGTCCTGCAGCTCACGGAGCTTCCCGGGGTGCTCTGCGGCAAGATCGTGGGCCTGTGAGAAGTCCTCGTCGACGTTGTACAACTCCCAGGCGTCCGCAGCGAAGTCGGCCGAACCGCGCATCTGCCACGGGGTCTTGTGCTTGCAGCCCGCGACCCAGCCCTCGTGGTAGATGGCGCGGTTGCCGAACATCTCGAAGTACTGGGTGAGGTGCCGGTCGTCGGCAACGGCGTCGGTCCAGGTGTATGCCATCGACGTGCCCTCGACCGGTGTCTGCGCCGCGCCGTTCACGTGGGTCGGGTGGGGGATACCGACGGCCTCGAGGATGGTGGGCGCGATGTCGATCACGTGGTGGAACTGGGAGCGCACGATGTCGTTGTCGTCGATGTGCCCGGGATGGCGCATGACGAGTCCGTTGCGGGTGCCGCCGAAGTGCGAGGCCACCTGCTTCATCCACTGGAACGGGGACGAGCCCGCCCAGCACCACGGCACCGGATAGTGGTTCTCGTGGTTCGGACCGCCGATCTCGTCGATGTGTGCGAGCATCGTCTCCAGGTCGTCGTTGAAGCCGTGCTGCGTCTTCATGTTGTTCAGCGTGCCGGTGAGTGTTCCCTCGGCGCTGGGCCCGTTGTCGCCGATGATGTAAATGACGAGCGTGTTGTCGGCGACCCCGAGCGTGTCGAGCGCATCGATGAGGCGGCCCGCCTGGGCATCGGTGTGCTCGAGGAACCCGGCGAACACTTCCTGCATCCGGGCGTACAGCCGCTTCGCGTCGTCGGACTGCTCATCCCAGGCCGGGATCTCATCCGGGCGAGGGGTCAGCTCCGTGTCCGCGGGGATGATGCCCAGGGCCTTCTGGCGTTCGAACGTCAACTGCCGTTCGCGGTCCCAGCCGTGGTCGAACGCACCGCGGTACCGATCCGACCACTCTTTGTCGACGTGATGAGGCGCGTGCGCGGCGCCCGGCGTCCAGAACACGAAGAAGGGCTTGTCGGGAGCCGAGGCCTTCTGATTCGTCATCCACTCGATGGCCTTGTCCGCCATCGCCTCGGTGAAATGCCAGTTCTCGTCGGCGTCCGCGGGACGCTCGACCGGACTGGTGTTTTCCCACAACGGGGTGTTCCACTGGTCGGCTTCACCGCCCAGGAACCCCCAGTAGTACTCGAAGCCCTTGCCGGTCGGCCAGCGGTCGAACGGGCCGGCGGCACTGGTCTCGTGGTCGGGGGTGTTGTGCCACTTGCCGAATGCGGCCGTGCTGTAGCCGTTGAGCTTGAGGACCTCGGCGACGGATGCGGATTCCGGACCCCACTGTCCGTCGTAGCCGGGAAATGCGGTCGCCAGCTCCATGATGTTGCCGGAACCCACCGAGTGATGGTTTCGTCCCGACAAGAGCGCTGCACGGGTGGGCGAGCACAGTGCGGTGGTGTGGAATCGGTTGTAGAAGGCGCCCTCCGACGCGAGTTGTTCGAGGTGCGGAGTCCTCGCGGGCCCGCCACACAGGCTGGGCTGACCGAATCCCACGTCGTCGAGCATGATGACGACGACGTTCGGAGCCCCCGCGGGCGCCGACGGTGGGCTCATCACGCCCGCCTGGGAATCCTGGTAGGTCACGCCGATCTGCCCGGAGAACGGTTCGGGCGGAAGCGGCAGGTGTTCGCGGCTCATGGTGTTTTCCTCAATGATGGTGTGGCGCTGATGTTGTGGCGAATGATGTTGTCGCGCAGACGTTGTCGCGGCGTAGCGGAAGCAGTGCCCGCGGGTGCGTTCGGCTCTTGGTGAAGACGAACCCACCCGGGTACTGCCGTTGGGGTCGGGGACGGCGGTGGGTCAGACCGCGGTCGTGTTGCCGAGTCGGCCGGCGTCGGTGGTGCGGTAGCGGCGGACCAGCGGCAGCAGGCACAGCAGGAGGGTGGCGGGGATGAGCGAGAATCCGAGCAGCAGACCCTCCAGTGCGGTGGAGGACTGGGTGACCGCGTGGGTGGAGGACACGAAGCCGGTCGCGGCGAGGATGAGGCTGTAGCAGAGGGGGCCGAGGGCGTGGGAACCGTTGTCGGCGGCAGTCCACAGTCCGGTGAAGGCGCCTGCCTGGTCTCGTCCGGTGCGCTGCGTGTCGGCGGCGATGGTGTCGGGCAGCATGGCGAACAGGGGGACCTGGGTGCCCATGGTGGCGATGCCGATCAGGGCGGCGACGATGATGGTGGGGAGCAGGCCGGACTTGACGGCGGGGTAGAAGGCGGCGCCCGCGATGGCCCATGCGCAGATCATCAGGGTGAACATGCGTGGCTTGCCGATCCGGCGGGTGTAACGGCCGATCAGCGGGGCCGACAGCGCGCTTCCGATGGTGATGACCAGGAACACGATGGCGGTTTTCGCCTGGCCACCCAGGTAGTAGGTGGCGACGTAGGGCAGGCCGGTGAGCGCCATGGTCTGGAAGATGACCATCAGCATGTAGGTGGTGACGAGGATGAAGAACGCCTTGTTGCCACGTGCGGTCCGGAAGGATTCACGCAGGCTGAGGCCTTCGCCGCCGGAGCCCGAGCCGGAGCGGACCCACCGCGTCGAGCGCACGGGCACGAGCATCGCACACAGGAGGCCGATGCCGACGACGATGGCCATGGTTCGGTACGAGGCCATGGTGCCGTGGCCGACGAGCTTGGGTGCGATGACGCCGCCGATCAGGAATCCGAGCGTGAAGAACATCGACCGCCAGGTCATGATCCGGGTCCGCTCGACGGGCGAACCGGTCATCTCGGCAGCGAGGGCGGTCTGGGGGACCTGGAACAGCAGATAGCCGGTGGACGCGAGCAGGAAGGCCACCAGGACCCACAGCGCTCCGGCGTTGCCGGTGACCGGCGAGGCGAAGGTCAGTACGAAGAACAGGGGCAGGGCCAGGGCGCCGATCCGCATCAGGCGCTGGCGTCCACCGGTGCGGGCGGCCTCGCGGTCGCTGAGTGCTCCGGCCCAGGGGCTGAGCAGGGTGTCCCACAGTTTCGGCAGCGCGACGATGAGACCGGCCAGGCCGGCGGCCACGCCGAGGGTGTTGGTCAGGTAGATGATCAACAGCAGGCCGGGTGCGGTCAGGAATGTGTTCGAGGCCAGGAAGCCGGTGGACCAGCCGAGCAATCGGGGTCGCGACAGCATGGATGTCTCTGTTCTCGGGGGTGATGTGGTGTGGGCTTCGGTCAGGGACATTGGGGGAGATCCTTCCGAGGGGACTGCCGCGGTCTCCGCGAATGCGGTGGCCGGGCTGTGAGGAGGGGAGAACGGATCTCAGTGTGCGAGCTGGGTCACAGTCAAAACTTGACTCGAGATGACTGGTTCTTGACATCAGAAGTCACTCTGCTGGGCGTCTCGGTGGTGACCCGCTTGCGGTAGTTGCGGGGACTGGTGCCGAACCAGCGCTGACATGCGCGGGTGAGTGTGCTCTGTTCGGAGTACCCGAGTTCGCGGGCGATGTAGGTGAAGCTCAGGTCGGTGTCGCGGAGGTAGCGTTCGGCGACATCACGTCGGACGTCGTCGACGAGGTCGGCGAAGGTCGTGCCGTGTGCCTCCAGGCGTCGTTGGAACGTCCGCGGATGCATCGCGAACTGCTTGGCGACCATGTCGAGGGTGGCCCCGGTCGGAAGCAGCCGGCTGACGAGCTCGGTCGCGCGAAACGTCAGGCCCGTCTCGCTCGGGGGCAGGACGGTGTCGAGGTAACGCCGAATCACCTCATTGGCGGCGCGATCACGGCTGAGCGGACGTTCGAGATCGCGGGCACGCAAGGTGAACCCCGCACGTGGTTGTTCGAACCGCGGACCGCCCCCGTAGTAGGCGAGGTAATCCTTGCGGGGCGCGAGCGCACGATGGGTGTGGTGCACCTGCAACGGCGAGTATTCCGGCCCCAGGAGGAATCGGAACACCTTCAGCGACATGCCCAGGGCGAGCTCTTGTGTCTGAGCGTGCGGCGGGAGCCGGTCGAGCAGGGGCCGGATCTCGTAGAACACCCTCTCGCCGCTTCCCGTCGGTTGCAGTGAGATCGCGAGCGCGGGTCCGTACGCGCTGACGTACTTCACCGCGATGTCGAACGCGTCGCTGACTTTCGGAGCCGTCCGCAGGGCCACCCCCAGTGGTCCGAGGATCTCGACGCCCTGTCGGCGTGCGGCCAGTTGTCGGCCGAAATCGATCGCCCCGGTCGCTTCCGCCGCGCTCTCGACCGCCTTGATGTGGCTCAGGTAGGGGATGAACACGTCGTGGTTGCCCGCGTCCTCGGGACGCAGGCCCGCGGCGCGGAGCAACACGTCGGGGTCTGCGCCGAGTTCGGCGACCTGCTCCCGATATCCGGTGAGCACCGAGCCGCGGATGACCGACATATAACCATCCTGCGAAGGCTGTCGTGTCAGGTCAAGTACCTGTCATCTGAAGTCGAGTTTGCCACCGGCATTGTCGCGCACGATCGATGTCATTCCAGAGCGACATCCCTGAAAGGACGGCCCCGATGGTCGACTCCAATTACCGCAGTACTCTTCCGATCACGCCGCCACGACCCCCTCAGGCGACGGTGATGGACGTGCGCCATGCCGAGACCCCTGCCCCGATCCAGCCGCTCCGTCCGCCGGCCGGTGCCCCGAACGTGGTGATGATCCTGCTCGACGACATGGGCTTCGGCGCGTCGTCGGCCTTCGGTGGTCCGTGCCGGATGCCGGTTGCCGAGCGACTTGCCGCGGATGGGCTGCGCTACACGCGCTTTCACACCACCGCGTTGTGCTCGCCGACCCGGGCGTCGTTGTTGACCGGGCGTAACCACCACAGCGCCGGCATGGGTGTGCTCACCGAGCTGGCCTCGGCGTTCCCCGGGTACACCTCGTCGCGGCCGGATTCGTGTGCCACCCTGCCGGAGATGCTGCGGCTCAACGGCTACAGCACCGGCTGTTTCGGCAAGTACCACCAGACGCCGACCTGGGAGATGAGCCGGTCGGGCCCGTTCGACCGGTGGCCGACCGGTGAGGGTTTCGAGAAGTTCTACGGCTTCATGGGTGGTGAGACCGACCAGTACTCGCCGACCCTGTTCGAGGGGACCACGCCCGTCGACACGCCGAGGCGCGACGGCTACCACCTCAGCGAGGACATCGCCGAGCGCGCGATCGCCGACATTCGTCAGCAGCAGACCCTGTCGCCGGACAAGCCGTTCTTCACCTATCTGTCCTTCGGCGCCGTGCACGCCCCTCACCATGCGCCGGCCTCCTACGTCGACGCGTACCGCGGCGACTTCGACCATGGGTGGGACGCCCAGCGTGAGCAGACCCTGGCGAAGCAGAAGGAACTCGGTATCCTGCCCGACGATGCCGACCTGAGCGCGCGCCCGGACGAGATCGGAGCGTGGGACGAGCAGCCCGAGAACGCACAGCGGCTCTACGCCCGCATGATGGAGGCCTACGCCGCGATGGCGACCCACACCGACGAGCAGGTCGGCAAGGTCGTCGACGCGCTCGACGAGATCGGTCAGCTCGACAACACCGTCATCCTCTACATCCTCGGCGACAACGGCGCGAGCGGTGAGGGCGGACCGCACGGCTGCCTCAACGAGTTCGCCACCTACAACCTCGAGCCGGCCTCGGTGGAGGAGATGCTCGAGCACATCGACGAGATCGGTGGTCCGAGCTTGTTCAACCACTACCCGGTGGGATGGGCGCACGCGATGAACACGCCGTACCAGTGGACCAAGCAGATCGCCTCGCACTGGGGCGGCACCCGCAACGGCATGATCGTGCACTGGCCCGCGGGCATCGAGAGTTCCGGGGAGAACCGGCACCAGTTCTCCCACGTCAACGATGTGGCGGCCACAATCCTCGAGGTGGCCGGTCTGCCCGAGCCGACGATGGTCAACGGGGTGGCCCAGAAGCCGCTCGAAGGTGTGTCCATGGTCTATTCGTTCGACGACGCCGAGGCACCCGAGCGGCACACCACCCAGTACTTCGAGCTGTTCGGCAACCGCGGCATCTACCACCAGGGCTGGTCGGCGTGCACGATGCACGACGTCCCGTGGGAGCTCAACGGTGACTCCATTGCCTTCGCCGACGACGAGTGGGAGCTCTACGCACCCGGCGACCACAGCCAGTCCCGCAACCTGGCGGCGGCAGAACCCGAGCGGCTTCAGCAGCTCAAGAATCTCTTCCTCATCGAAGGGGCCAAGTACAACGTGTTCCCGCTCGATGACCGCAAGGTCGCCCGGCTGCACGCCCCCTCGGTGGGCCGCCCGCAGGTGATGGACGGGCGGACCACGCTGACGCTGTACCCCGGGATGTCGCACATGAACGAGAACGTCGTTCCCGACACCAAGAACTGCTCGTGGCGGGTGAGTGTCGAGGTCGAGGTGGGTGCGGCCGATGCGGGTGCCCTGGTCACGCAAGGGAGCCGGTTCGGCGGTTGGGCGCTCTACCTGCGCGACGGTGTCCCCGCGTTCCACTACAGCTGGATCGACGTCGAGCACTACGAGATCGTGGCGACCGACCGGCTGGCCCCGGGTCGCCACACGGTCGGCTACGACTTCAGCTACGACGGTGGGGGCGTCGGCAAGGGCGGCATGGGCAGGCTCTTCGTCGACGACGTGTGTGTCGGTGAGACGGTGCTCGCGCACACCGTGCCGTTCATCTACCACACCACCGACGGACTCGACGTGGGTGCGGACAACGGCACGCCGATCTCACGCAGCTACGGCACCCCCGACGGTCGTTTCGCCGGCACCATCCACCGCGTGGTGCTCGAGACCGACACCGACAAGGGCGACGAGCCCGGCGCGGCCGAGGCCCGGCTGCGCGCCCAGCTCGCGACCCAGTGAGCTGAATCCCTCCGGAGGGCCGGGTGGTACGACCGTACCGCCCGGCCCTGCGGGTGTCTGATCGGCGAACGACGGTCCGACGGCGTCGCCAGCGCACCGGAAACCGGTGTTGCCCGTGGAACTGCCGGGCGTTGGCCGTCCGCGCGGCAACGCGATACCGATTTCAGGAGGAATCGTGGCAGAGGTGGGAGCGGCCGCGGATCACCCGCGCCGGACTCTGTGAGGGGCCCAGTGGGATTTACGCAGCAATCCGCGGAGTGCTTGACGCCCCACCGACCCGCGTACCACTCCCAGACGTTGCCGGCCACGTGAAACGACCGAATCCGTTGGGGCCGAGGGCATCCACCGGGTAGGTGGCCGCGGCTCGACGGTTGCTGGGCCCTCCGGAGCGGCTCAGTTTGCGCCTGCGACGCCGCACCACCTCGGCGCATGTTCCGGAGAGGTGCGCCGACGTGCGCGTCGTTGGGTCGATGCGACCGTCGGAGTGCTGGCCTCGGCCAGTTCGTCGACCACCCCGATATCCCGGCCGCTCTCCGGCTCCAGTGGCATTCACAGTCGGTTGAGTTTGCGCGTGATCTTGTTGAAATGCTGCAGTGAGGTCACGCCTCTGCGCAGGCTGGGCTGCATCGGACTTATGTTGGACAGCACCATGTAGCGGACTCCGCAGTCGCGCCACTGCACGGCTTGCTCGACGACCTCATCGGGTGTTCCGTTGAGGAAGATTTCATGCAGCAGTGTCACAGGGACCTGCGCCACATGCGCCAAGGCCGTTTGCTCGTCCATGGTGTGCGGCAGAATATCCTGAGCGCCTGTGAAGCCGGCCCCGAGTGGATGCTGCGCACCGTGGCGTGCGAATACCTCGTCAGACGCGATCAGCGCCATGGACTTAATAGCTTCGGAGCTCAGTGCCTCGTCGACGTCGTCTCTGCTGCGACCGGTGACGACCATCAGCCAGACGGCCGGAGTGATCGACATGGGGTCGCGCCCGGCATCGGAGGCTGCGGTACGAACAGCGTCGAGACGCCGCTCGTAGTCCACTGGGCGTTGTGGGAACGCTGGAAAGTAGGCGTCGCCATAACGTCCTGCGGCGCGCAGCATGCGGGGCCCGTGGGCGCCGATCCAAATCTCCGGCCATTTGCCTCGGTAGGGCGGCAGGTCGAAGACCGCATCGCGCAATGGGAAGAAGGGCGAGTCCCGGTTGACGAGTTCACCACCGGAATCCCACAGGGCGCGGATGGTGACCATGGCCTCCTCGAACCGCGCGACCGGCTTGGACCAGTCGACCCCGTAGGGCTCATTGCCTTCGCGTTCGCCGCTACCAATGCCTAGAATCGCGCGCCCGCGGGTGAGCAGGTGCAGTGTGGCGGCGGCCTGCGCGGTGACTGCCGGGTTTCGTCGACCGGCATCGGTGACACCAACGCCGAGGCGCAGGCGTCCTAATCGGTTGCGCGCGGCGAGGTGTCCGAGCATCGTCCACGGCTCCATCACCGCGCCCATCTTTGGCGTCAACATCGTTGCACCGCAATACTTCTGCGTAGTCAACGACCGCGGGTACAACTGATTGAGATGGTCGGGAACCCAGAACGAGTCGATGCGGTTGGCGAGCGCACCGAGATACTCGGATCGGACATACCACTCGGGCGTGGGACGACCCGCAATAAGTGGGTCCATGACGCCCACCCGGAACCGCCCCATCGTCAACCCCTTGGTGCACTTGCTTTTGTCCAGTATCTACGCGCCGACACAGGGCTCGATTGATAATCGACAACTTGGTGTCACCTTCGGCGCGAGGTCTCCATCGGTGACCGGCCAAATCACGAAGGATTAAGGACGCGATGCAGCCAAGCGTCAACCAAGCTCGCACCACCTGACTTCCCCGCGTCGAGGCAGGTCGCTCACGAGGCGGCTGCAGCTGCAGCTCGACGGAAGGACGCAAGATCTCCCCACTCGTCGGCTTCGTCGAGCGGATGCTCGTCGTAGACCGCATAACTCGCGTCCACCTCGGAGGCGTGGTCACGCGAGAGCAGTGCCCGGAGAGCCTCGTCAACGAGCGCGGCGTCGGTGATCCCGGATCGAGTGCGACGGGCGTCGGCCAACAACTCCGCATCGACCGTGGTGCTCAAACGTATGCGGGTCATGCCATCACAATGCCACGGTATTGGGGGCGTTCCTCAGCAGGATCCATTCCAGCAGGTTTGCGGCCACCAGCAGGGCAAGAGGCGCTACCGGTCGGCCGTCAGCACCACGCCCAGCAGGCGCCGCAGTTCGGCGTGGCCCTCGGCGCCGAGCAGGTCGTCGAGGTGGTCCTCGATACCTTCGATGGTCGCGCGCCCGGCCGTGACGCAGTCTTGCCCGCGCGGGGTCAGCACGATCAGCTTCGCGCGCCGGTCGGTGGGATCGGGGCGTCGCTCGACGTACCCCAACTCCTCGAGCTCGTCCACGAGTTCGCCCATCGCCTGCGGGGTCATGCCCGCGCCCCGTGCGAGAGTGCTGAGCCGGCTGCCCTCGGGACTGATTTGTGCGAAGACCGCCGAGTGCGACGGCTTCTGCGGAAAGCCGGCGCCGACCACACCGTCGACAATGCGGAACCCGAGCAGGCTGTAAGCCTGCCCGAGCAGGGTCACGGTATTTGCCCTGCTCAGCGGGCCGGGGTATTGCGCCATTGGATTCCTTCAGGGTAACCTGATTATCAGGTTACCTTATATATTTCATCCTCACGACTAGGAGGCGCGCCATGGTCAGCGTCGCCGAAACCACGCACGACACGCACCCTCGCACCGAGCAGATGGCGGTCATCCACCGCATCTTCCGCACGGCCTTCCCCGAGATCGCCGACCTGGTCCGGCGCACGCCGCCGACGTCCCCGCGACGGGCCGAGGTCGTGGCCGGTTATCTCGACTTCCAGCTCAACGGGCTCCACGCCCACCACACCACCGAGGACCGCAACATCTGGCCCCGGCTCCTCGAGCGTGCCGCACCCACGGCCGACGTCATCGAGCGGATGGAACGCCAGCACGAGGCTGCCTCCGAGGCCTCGGATCGAGTGCGTGAGCTCGCAGCGCGGTGGCGTGTCACCCCGACCAACGGCGCAGAGTTGGCCGCCGCGATCGACCAACTGACGGCCATTCTCGTGGAACACCTCGACGACGAGGAGGCACACGTGGTGCCGCTGATCCGCGAGCACATCACCGTCGAGGAGTGGGAGAAGTTCGGCGAGGACGCGTTCGCGAAGTTCACCAACGCCCAGAAGCTCATCGCGACCGGCATCATGGTGGAGGTCGCGACGCCCGAGGAGGCGTCGTGGTTCCTCGATCCGCTCCCGCTCCCGATACGCATCATGTGGCGGCTCCAGGGGCGGCGTAAGTACGCCGCCTACATCCGGCGCGTGCGCGGGGCGCGCGACCATGGACTGCTCTTGCGGCGCCTCGGACCGAGCGTCAACCGGCTGGGGACTTCGCTCTACCGCCGGTCCCACGGGCGGGTGGGTGGAACGGCGAAAGGGTGTCCCGTGATGTTGGTGACGGTGCCCGGGCGCCGGACCGGGACGCCGCACACCACACCCGTCGCCTACTTCGACTACGACGGCACGTACCTCGTCTCCGGGACCGCCGGTGGCAGCGTGGCCGAGCCGCAGTGGTTCCGCAACCTGCGCGCGACCGGCACGGCGCACGTGGAGATCGCCGACCGGGAGCAGGACGTCAAGGTCGACGTCTTGCCCAGGGTGGACCGGGACCGCATCTGGCGCGACGTGATCCTCCCCAAGGCGCCTTCCTTCGTCAAGTACGAGCAGAAGGCGGGAAGAATCATCCCTGTCGCCGTATTGACGCCGGCAGGCGACTCCTGAGTATCTGTCCCGCACGCTGGTTCTGTGCTGATGCCTGAGGAGCACGATCGGGCCGACCTGATCACCACTGTGAGAAGCCGATCCAACTCCTACTGATGTTCGATCACCGACACCGTTCCGTCGTCGCGATTGGTGACGTAGACGGCGTGGGTGCTCGGGTCCACCGCCACCCCCTGCGGATTCTTGCCGACGGGCACGGTGGCGGTGACGGTGTGCGTCACCCCGTCGATCACCGAGACCGAGTTGTCGTAGGCCCGGGTGACGTAGGCGGTGTGCGTGCTCGGGTCCACCGCCACCCCCCGCAGGTCCTTGCCGACGGGCACGATGGCGATTTGGCCGTACGTCGAGCCGTCGATCATCGAGACCGTGTTGTCGTTGCGGTTGGTGACGTAGACGGTGTGGGTGTCCGAGTCGACCGCCACCGAGTTCGGGCCGTTGCCCACAGGGACGTTGGTGACGACGGCCTGATGCGCTCCGTTGATTACCCACACCATGTTGTTGCCGCTGGTCACGTTGCCGCCGCTGACCAACTCGGTGGTCACGTAGACGGTGTTTAGGCCCGGGTCCACCGCCACCCCCGACTCGGCGTCGCCGACGCGCACAGTGGCGGTCACCGTGTGCGTCGCCCCGTCGATCACCGACACCGTGTCGTCGTTGCGGTTGGTGACGTAGACGGTGTGGGTGCTCGGGTTCACCGCCAGATCGACTGGGAACTGGCCGACGGGCACGGTGGTGGTGACGGTGTGTCTCGTCCCGTCGATCACCGACACCGTGTTGTCGAACAACTGGGCGACGTAGAGGGTGTGGGTGCCCGGGTCCACCGCCACCGCGAACGGGTTCTCGCCGACGGGCACGGTGGTGGTGACGGTGTGCGTCGCCCCGTCGATCACCGACACGGTGTTGTCGGATCTGTCGGTGACATAGAGGGTATGGGTGCCGGGGTCCACCGTCACCCCGAATGGGTTCTTGCCGACGGGCACGGTGGCGGTTACCCGGTACGGACCTTGCTCGGTGGCACCTGGCTCGCCCGTCGACGGCGCCGCGGGAGAGGAACTCGCTGTCGTCGCCGAACTTCCGGACGGACCCTCGCATCCAGACAGGGACACGGCCACCATGACGGCGCCGATGACTGCGAGCACGCGAGTGAACACCGGCCTCGCCACCAGCCGCCGGCGTTTTCCCCACCTCACGATTCCCCTCCGGTCCAGTTGCGGTCCTGCACGAGGTACAGCATCGTCGTCAACTGGGAAGCCTGCAGCAGTTCGTCGGGATTGACGGCGGCGTCCTTCTCGCGCGTTCGCTGTTCGCGGTGGCTCCAGCAGTTCGGCGACGCCGGTCAGATAGTCGGTGCGCTACGTCCCGCCCGACGCCGGAGGCGAGTTCGGTGTGCACGCCTGCGAGGCACTTGTGCGCCCGATTGGCCAGTGTCCGAGCGGTTTTCGGCTGGGATGTGAGAACATGTGCCATGCCTGATGGCACCACAGCCGGGGATCAAGTCCGTCCACCGATGACGGCGAGGCTGGTTCTCGCCACACTGGGCCTCGCGATTGCCTTCGCGATCCCGGGCATCGACCCGCGGCTGCTGACGCTGAATCTCGGTGCTGTAGGCGAGGCGCTCGATGTGCCGCCCGGCCAACTCGGTTTCCTGGCCAGCGCGGCGTCGCTGGTGGTGGCGGCTGCAGTGTTGGCGGTGGGAAACCTCGGCGACATCTACGGACTCAAACGCCTACTGGTCTACGGGCTGGTGGCGCATATCGGTGTCGAGTTGCTGGGCGGGCTCTCGCCGGGCTACGCGTTTCTACTGGTGACGCGCATGGCGGACGGGGTCGCGTTGACCGCGATGGCGGGGCTGTCGTTGGCGTTGCTGACCGTGTCGGTCCCGTCGACGATCCGGCCGGTGGCCATAGGCATCGTCATGGCCACCGACGCCGTCCTCTATGGGCTCAGCCCTCTGGTCGGCGGGTGGGCGGTGGGGATCGTGGGCTGGCGAGCTTTGTTCGTCGTCACCCCGGTGCTGGCGCTGGTCGCGTTGCTGCTGATCGTCCGGTACGTCGCCGAGCCGCCGCGTCAGCGCGCCCGTGCGCTCGACGTCGTCGGAGTGGGTCTGTTCGGGGTGGCGCTGCTGGGCCTCATCTATGGGCTCAGCGCAGCCCAGAACGGGATCACCGCAGCGCAGGCATGGGCTCCGCTCCTCGGGTCGGCGTTGGCGATGGCGGTGTTCGTCCGCCACGAGCGACGCGCACCGTACCCGGCCTTGGAGTTGGCGCTCTTTGCCCGGCCCGCCTTCGTGGTGGCGCTGCTGGCGGTGTTGACGGTCGGCTTCTTGTGCGGAGGGTTCAGTGTCGTGCTCGGCCAGTTCGGCGGTCTCGTCCTGGGGCTGTCGGCAAAGACCATCGGGTTGGTCTATCTGCCGGGGACCGTGCTACTGGCCACGGTCAGCATCCTGGCCGGGCACCTCGTCGCGAAGTACACCGCCCGTCCGGTCCTGATCAGCGGGCTGGTCGTGCTCGCCGCGAGCGGGCTGGTTCTCTCGATCATCGCCACACCCACCCTGGCGCTGTGGGTGCTGGTGCTGACCACCTTCTTGCTCAACCTCGGTGCCGACCTGGTCTCCACGCCGGCGTCGGACACCACCCTGTCCTACGCCGCACCCGACAAGGCCGGGTCGGTGGCGGCCATGCGCTCGACGTTCGGGACGGCCGGCTACGCGCTGGGCCCGACGGTCTACATCCTGGTGTTCAACGTGTTCTTCCAGCAGCAATGGATGGCCGACGCGCAGTCGCGCGGGATGTCGGCCGAAGAGGCCGGACGCGCCGTGGATTCGGTGGGGAGTTCGCTGGCGCACAGCCCGGGTGCGTCCATATTCGACCCCAATCTGGTGCAGCAGGCCTCGGGACTCGCGCTGGACTGGGACTTCACCAATGCGATCCGCCTGACGATGCTGGCTGTCACCGTCGTACCTGTGGCCGTGGCGATCCTGGCGTACTTTCTCGTTCCACGGCGCGAGCGTGACTGACACGAGGGACCGGCCCGCCGAGGGTGCGGCGCCGGTGTCGGTGCTCTCGCATGGGTCCGAGGGATATCGACGAGACTCGTGGTGAGCGCCTTTGCGATGAGTCACGCACCACCGCGCCGCGTCAAACCTTGGCAGCACGGAGTCGATACAGGCAACGGATGTTCTGGTGGCAGCACAACAGCGCGCGCATACGCGTCCATCAGCGCGGTCCGGGTACCTCGACCTCGACGAGCGCACCATCAGCCAGATGTCGCTGATGGCCGACTCAAGGCATATCGAGACGGGCACAAGGTTATTCGACTCGACCTAACGAGGTCGACGCCGCTTCCACCGTCCGGGCCACGGTCAACGCCATTGCCACATCCCGCATCCGCCCCGCCGGCCCGAGCATCTTCGCCAACCCCAGGATGCCGGCTTGTGCCCACACCGCAGCCACATGCCCATGCGGCAGCGACCGCTCGATGGTCACCGAGGTGCCTGCCTGCCCGGCCGGCCGGCACCAGCGTGGCGCCTTTCAATGTCGCCTCGTTCGGAGGTGGCAACCACTTCTGTCCGGGTGCACCGCTCGCCCGGGCTGAAGGCCGGATCTCGCTCAACCGGATCCTCGACCGGATGGTCGAATCCGAATTTCTGAGAATGCACACGGCCGGGATGATGCACGGCGCTACACCTACGAACCCAGCTGGCAGACGCAGGGGTTGACCGAACTGCACCGTGAGTTCACGTCGTCCCGTTGAGCGTCAGCCAGCCGTAGGTTTTCGCGTCGGCATGGGTCCGCTCGAGCGATCAAAGCGACCGGGGTGCCGGTCGAGCCACCAATTGGTGCCCAGCTTCACCCGGTCCTCGACCAGGAACCAGAACAGCGCGTAGGCCCACACCACGCCGGCCCAACCCCAGCCCAACGGGGTCATGAGCGCCCCGTAGACGGCGATGAATGTCGCCACAATTTGGGTGCCGATGACCGCGGTGAGCAGTATCGGCGCGGGCCAGGGCCGTGACCAGAACGGACCGCGGGTGCGTGTGACGAAGATGGTGAAGTGCCCGGAGACGGACAGCTTGAGATACATCAGGGTGCGGATCGTGTCTTGGTCGAGGTCGAACACCTTCTCGGCGAGCGCGAACAGCAGAAAGGTCTCGGCCACACCCATCAGGCCCAGCGCGCTGGCCAGCGTGAGCACGCCGCGCATATCCCACGCTGCGGGTTTGGCTGAGCCGCGGACGTTGTCGTAGGCGATGGCCAGGATGGCGCCGTCGTTGAGCACGGCCAGAAACACAATCATCACGGTGGTGACCGGGAAGAAGTTCACCGCCACGATCGCCAGGGTGATCAGCAACAGCACCCGGATGGTCTCGGCGATACGGTAGGTGGCGTAGTTGGTCATCCGCGCAAAAATTTCGCGAGCCTGCCGGATCGCCGCCACGATCACCGACAACCCGGGAGCCAGCAGCACGACGTCGGCGGCGGCACGGGCGGCATCGGTGGCGCCGGCGACGGCGATGCCGGCATCGGCTTGCTTGAGCGCGGGAGCATCGTTGACCCCATCGCCGGTCATCCCGACGATGTGGCCCCGTGACTGCAGCAGCCGCACGATGCGATATTTGTGTTCGGGAAACACCTGCGCGAACCCGTCGGCCTCCTCCACCCCAGCGCCCAATTCGCCATCCGTGCCAGGGGTCTCGAGGGCGCTGGCGTCGAGGATGTGGTCGCCCAGGCCGACCTCACGCGCGATCTCGGCGCCGATGGCGATCTGGTCGCCGGTCACCATCTTCACATCAATGCCCTCATCCCGTGCAGCCCCAACGGTGGCGGCTGAGTCGTCGCGGGGCGGGTCGGCCAACGCGAGCACCCCCAGCAGTCGCCACGGCCCATCGGCATCCGCACGAGCCACCCCCAACGATCGGTAGCCGTGGCCGGCGAATCGCTCGACCGCAGCGGCGACCTCGCTCGCCGAACCATCCTGGTCGCACAGGGCGGCAATGACCTGCGGAGCGCCCTTGCTGACCCGAAAACGCTGTCCGTCGGAAGCGCGGAGTGCCGCTGAGGCGCGTTTGACCACCGGATCGAACGGGTCGAAGCGCTCCACCTGCACCTGCGGAACCTGGTCGGCGACGGCCAGGATGGCCAGATCGATGGGGTCGCGGTCCTCGGCGCGCGAGGCGAGTGCCGCCGCCGCGAACAGCTGGTGATCCTTGACGCCCGATGCATTCCAGTGGGCAGCCAGCGCGAGCCGGTTCTGGGTGAGGGTGCCGGTCTTGTCCGAGCACAACACGTCGATCCCGCCGAGTTCTTCGACTGCGGGCAGATGACTGACCACCGCCTGCTGGCGGGCCAGCTTGCGCGCCCCGACCGCCATCGTCACCGACAACACCGCCGGCAACGCCACCGGAACCGAGGCGATCGTGACCACCAGCGCGAACTCGAGTGTCTGCAATACCGGGTTCCCCCGAATCAACGAGACCACCACGGTCAGCGTCACCAGCGCCACCGCAATGCCGATGAGGTAGTTGCCGATCCGCAGCACCGCCCGCTGGAAATGGCTGACCGTGCCCGCGGACTCGACCAGTGCGGTGGTCTTTCCCATGTACGAGGAGGCCCCGGTGGCGTATACGACCCCGTTCCCCTCACCGCGCACCAGCACCGACCCTGAGTACAGCGCATCTCCGACACCGCGGGTCACCGCCAGGGATTCCCCCGTCAGTGCGGACTGGTCGACCTCCAGGGACACGTCGTCGAGCACCCTCAGGTCCGCGGGAACCACATCGCCCAAGCGAACCCGCACCACGTCACCGGGCACCAGCTCGCGGGTCGCGACGACCCCCCAGGCCCCGTCCCGCAACACGCGCGCCGACGCCGCCAGACGCTGCTTCAGCGCAGCGATCGCATTGGCTGCCTGATGTTCCTCGACGAACGCCACCACGCCATTCATCGCCAACAACACCGCGATGATCACCGCGTCGGTCCAATGCCTCACCAGAAGCGACAGCACCAGCGCGGCCTCGATCATCCACGGGATCGGCCCCCAGAAATAGCCCAGGAACACCAGCACCGGGTTGCGGCGCTTCTCGATGATCTCGTTGGGTCCGCACCGCTGCAACCGTGATTGCGCCTGCACCGAGGTCAGCCCCTGAGGGGAACTGTCCAATTCGGTCAACGCCGCGGACAGAGGGATCGCCGTCAAATCGACTGCTTCGGCCATCGGCCGTTCTCCTCCCTATGAGGCCTGCCCATGAGGCCGTATCCATGGATGGGACGGCCAAGGCGGGAAGGCATGCCGTCGTTGGCGCGCCGCGTTTTACTGTGGCGTCGGCCCGTTCCCGCCGAGCATCTCCTCCTGCGCTTCCGCCAACTCGACTTTGGCAGCGGCGTCGACCCGCGGGTATTGCGGGTTGAGGGCCCGCGCGTCTCCAGCAGCACAGCCGAGGTCGACAGGTGGCCGAGCGCCTGCTCATCCTTGGAGACGTTTGGGAACAGCTTGACGACGACAGTGCCGTTGTCGGTGAAGTAGCGCTCCCAATCGTTGATGTCGCGATACCGCCGGTGCCAGATGCTTTCCGCGTCGAGCGCTGCGGTGCGGGGCCACAGTGTCTCCGGGTGCACGCGGGTGATCAACACGTTCTCGTAGTGCGACCGGTTGAACACCGCGATGCGCCCCAGTTCCGGCAGCGCTCTCTGGTGGCGCAAGAGGTAGTCATGGGCCCGCTCGGCCGCCGCTCGCGACTTGAAGCTGGAAACGTCGACACCCTCGGGATTGAGACGGCTCATGACGTGCTTGATCGTACTGTCCTTGCCCGCTTCGATGGCCTGAAGAACAATCACCGGCGCGCGGTCGGCATGGGCCAGGAACCGGTCCTGCAACTCCAGCACTCATCGCCTCGCGGTTCTACTTGAATCCAGACCCGACCGCCGAAGAGGCGGCCCGGCTCTCGGGGATTCAGGTTGTGCTGACGACGCAGATGACCGCAGGGAGCTGCCTGATCGCCGACAGCCACCGGGCGATGCGACTGTTTGTGCGCGAAGGTATCCGCTGCGCATGGGCCCATCCAAACGCCGACGACTTTGTCACGAACCAGGCGGCATTCCTCGCCGAGGAGCGCATCACGCTCGGCGTACTGCGCCCGACGGCGATCGCCGTCGTCACCGGGTCGTGAAGACGAGCGACATCCAGCAACCCGTCGAGACCGGAACCACCCAGACCGTGACGATCGCCGGCAATGTCCGCTGCATCAATGACGGCAACCTGTAGTCCCCAGGTCGATGCGTTCATGACGAGCCTCTCAGGTCGGGGTTTTCCGTCCTGGTCACGCGGTCGCTGTAGCACGCTAGTTGCATGAAACGCAGGTCAGGGCCGGTAAAAACCGGCCCTGACCTGCGTTGACTGTGGTGCGCGATACTGGGATTGAACCAGTGACCTCTTCCGTGTCAGGGAAGCGCTCTCCCGCTGAGCTAATCGCGCGTGTGAAATTGGTGTGGAGGTGGCGACGGGAATCGAACCCGTGTACACGGCTTTGCAGGCCGTTGCCTCACCACTCGGCCACACCACCAGATGCGAGAGGACTCGCCTCGAGCGGATGACGGGATTCGAACCCGCGACCCTCACCTTGGCAAGGTGATGCGCTACCAGCTGCGCTACATCCGCGTGGTCGGGAGCGATCTTGTGGACCGTGTTGCTCTCGACGCGATTGGGAACACTATCCGAACAAAACGTGCAACACCAAATCGCCTGGTCAGGGCGCTGGAAGTGGTGCGCGCGCGGCTCCCAGGTGGATCTGTGCCGGGATGGCGGGGCGGATTTTGGAACTCGCACCCAAGCGTGTAACCTTCTCCCTCGTGCACCGGCGCCGACCGCGCCGCGCGCGGTCCCGTGGCTCAGTGGAAGAGCGTCCCGTTCACACCGGGGAGGTCGCTGGTTCGATCCCAGCCGGGACCACAGAGAACGACGCGAGGCCCTCTCCGCAGACTGCGGGGAGGGCCTCACTCGTTCGGCGCCTCGAGTCTCGACGCCCACTCAATCGGCCGACGCGCACTCGATCGATGAAGATCCGTGATGATCGGGCATTACTCTCGCAGAGTGAATCCTGCGCCGAATCTGACCCCGATCGCCTCGCTCATCGGTACCTGGACCGGTCCCGGCCGAGGTGAGTATCCGACGATCGACCCGTTCGACTACACAGAGACCATCACCATCGAGGACATCGGAAAACCCTTCCTGGTCTACCGGCAGCGCACTCGCTCGGCGGCGGGCGTCCCGCTGCACACCGAATCCGGATTCCTCCGACTGCCGGCCGACGGCGTCGTCGAATTCACCCTCGCGCAGCCGACCGGGCACACCGAACTGTGCGAGGGGGTCCTGGAGGTCGGCGACGGAGTTGTCGCACTCAGGATGTCCGGTGTCGTGACGGGAACGGCGACGGCGAAGTCGGTGGAGGCCACCGAACGTCGGTACCGTCTGGACGGGGACAGCCTGCGCACCGACTTCGCGATGGCGGCGGTCGGAGTGCCGATGACCCATCACCTCACCTCGGAGCTGGGCCGCGTCTGATCCAGGCCGGCCACTCAACGTAGGTCGACGGCCCCGCGGGGCGGCTATCGAGTTTCCGCGCACTCACGGACGCAGCTCGGTTCCGTCTCGCCACGATTCCCGCATGATCACATCGCCGGCCAGGCAGCCCTCGAACCGATCGGTGGGTAGGCCGCTTTCGAGGACCCAGCGGGTCAGTTCCTCCTCGACCACCGTGAGCAGACGCTGCGGATCCCACGGTTTGCTCACGTAGCGGTCCAGGTGCGCGGCGTTGATCGCCTCGATGGTGTCGGCCTGGGTGGCCATTCCGGTCAGCAGGATGCTGTGCACGCCACGGAAGCGGAAGTCCGAGCGCACCCGCGTCAGAAACTCCACCCCGGTCTCAACGGGCATCAGGTGGTCGCAGATCAGCAGTGCGATCGGCCGGCCGTGGCTGTCGGCATCCTCCAATTCCTCCCACGCCTCTGCCGCGGAGGTGCAGTCCACGATGGTGAAATGGGAGGTCAGCGGCTCGAGGTCGCGCAGCAGGGCGCTGCCCACCTCACGCTGGTCGTCCACACAAACGATCAAGGGAGCCGTGCTCACGTTGCTGCTCCGTTCGTCGGTTTCGGCGCGGAATGCTCACCCGCCGGGTGCGCCAGCGGAAGGCGGACCTCGAGTTGAGCACCGTGCGGGCTGACGTTGGACGCCCCGATCATGCCGCCGTACGCGGTGACGACCGACCGGGCGAGGCTCAGCCCGAGACCCAGCCCCATGCTCGTCCGGCCGGGCGCGCCGGTCACCTGCGGGGAGAAGATCTCCGGCAGGATGTCGGGGCTGATCCCGGGTCCGTTGTCGGTCATCCGGACCCGGGCCATCCCGCCGGCGACATCGCACTCGACGCGCAACCGAGGCGGCTCGGGCAGCCCGGGGGCGCGCAAGGCGTTCGCGGCATTGCGGGCGAGGTTCGCCCAGACCTGATCGAGCTGCAGGCGGTCGCAGCGGACCTGGACGTCCGGCTGCGAAACCATCTCGACATCCACCCCGGACAGCAGGTGCCGGACCAGTCCCAGCCCCGAGTCCACTGACGCGGCGACGTCGACGGTGCTGGTGTGCGGCTGGCGGCGCTGTCCCAACGCATGCATCTGGTCCAGCACGTGACGGGTGTGGCCGATCGCCGACGTGGCGTCGGCCAGCGCCTCGCCGATCTCGAAGAACTCCAGCATGTCCCCGGAGTCCTCACCCGGGTCCGGGTCGGGCAGGCCGGCGCGGGCCCAGCGGCGGGCGAAGCTCTCGCTCCAGCCGTGCCGGGCGGCCAGTTCCCGGGCCCGCTGTCGCACCTGTGCCGACGACGGGTGCGGATGCTCCGCCCGGCCGGCGGTGAAGGCGTCGACGACCTCCGCACTGCGACCCTGCAGCAGGCGCTGGGTCACCACCCGATCGAGCCACGACCAGCCCTGCAAGGCAACGGTCAGGGTGTTGTTGAGTTCGTGCGCGATCCCGGCGCCGAACTGCGCGACGCCGAGCATCCGCTCCAGCTCGCTGCGCTGCATATCCCGCCGATGCAGGGCGTGGATCACCAGCGGGACCAGGTTCGCGTCCACCGACTCCTTGCGCTCGGCGGGGATCACCGCCCGGTCCAGGTAGGCCAGTGACACCTCACCCATCGCCACCATGTCGTAGACGGAGACATGCGGCCGGCCGAAGAAGCTGTTGACCCCGGCCAGGTCGCCGCTGCGCAGCACGAAGAGCTCACGCCACACGCCTTGCTCATCCTCGCCTTCGCAGCGCAGTTCGCCCTCGAGCACCAGGTATAGGCGGGTGTTCGGCTGCCCGACCCGCATCAGTGCCTCGCCCGGGGCGAGGGTCTGCGTGCGTGCGTCCGGGCCGAAGTACTCCGCGGCGACGTCGAGATGCTTCTCGGGGCGGCTCATGTCGCCACCAGGATCGTGACGAGGACCGCCGTCGCGGCCAGACCGATCAGCCCGAGCAGCACACCGGGGCGTGCCATGTCCCGCGTCTGAAGTTCACCGGTGGCGTGCGCCATCGAGTTCGGCGGGGTGCTCACCGGCAGCGCCATCGCCAGCGAACACGCGAAGGTGGTCATGATCAGCGCCGGCATCGCCCCGCCGAGCGATTCCAGCGCGGGAGTGTCGACACCGAGGGCGGCGACCAGCGGCAGCAGCAGCGCCGCGGTGGCGGTGTTGGAGATGAAGGTGCTCATCACGATCGCCAGCACACCGAGGACGGCGATGATCACCACGCCGTGGAACGAGGCGAACGGCACCTGGTCGACGAACCACTGACTCAGACCGGTGGAGAACATCGCATTGCCCAGCGCCACGCCGCCGGCGACCAGCCACAGCACCTCCCAGCTCAGCGACCGCAGGTCCTTGGCGTTCATCACCCCGGTCACCAGGAACACCGCGATCGGGATCATGGCGATCATGTTGGACGGCACCCCGTGCCACGAACTGGTCAGCCAGAGCAGCACGGTGACCACGAAGGTCACGTAGACGATGACCGCCTTGGGCGAGATCAGCCACCGGGAGTCGATCTCCAGCCGGACGTGCGTGGTCTCCGAACGATAGAGCCGGCCGATCAGCAGCCAGGCGATCACGAGCAAGACCACGACGAATGGCATCGCGAACAGCATCCACTGCCCGAAGTTGATCGGGGAGATCCCGAGTTCGTTGCCCGGACCGAGATAGTTGATCGCCACCGCGTTCGGCGGGGTGCCGATCGGGGTACCGATCCCACCGATGTTGGCACCGATCGGAATGGCCAGCACCAGGGCCCGGCGGGCCGGGTCGTCGGGTTCCAGGCTGGCGATGACCGGCGCCGCGACCGCCAGCATCATCGCGGCGGTGGCGGTGTTCGACATGAACATCGAGAACAGGGCGGTGATGCTCAGCAACGCCAGGACCACCATCGGCGTTCGGGACCCGAACGGCGCCAGGATCACCCGGGCGAGGTTGCGGTCGAGGCGGTACTTGGTGGCCGCAGCAGCCAGGAAGAAGCCACCGAGGAACAGGATGATGATCGGGTCGGCGAAGGCCGCCAGGATCCCGGCGTAGGGCAGCGGGTCACCGGATCCCTCGGGCAGTGCCCACAGCGACGGGACCTTGTCCGAGATCAGGAACAGTTCCGCCGTGATGACCACGACCGAGGTGGCGAAGATCGGGATCGGCTCCAGCACCCAGGCCAGCACGGCGAACACGAAGATCGCCAGCAACCGGTGCTGCACCTCGTCGAGGCCACCGAAGGACGGCGACAGCAGAACGGCGACGGGGACACCCACGACGAGGATGCCACGCCAGGACGCCGCCACCTCGTTCCCAAGAGCCGTCACGCCATGAGGCTAACCAACGATGCCCGCTCTCACAGGCCGGACGCGGCGCCACAATGTTCAGTGAGAGCACCAGCGGCCACTGCCATCGCGTACCGTCGGCGGTATGACTCGTGCTGACGTGGAAGCCCCCGCGGTGATCACAGCCGGCGGCCGGGTGTCCGGCCTCCTCGTCGATGGGATCTTCTCCTATCTCGGAATCCCGTATGCGGCACCGCCGACAGGCGAGTCGGCTTTCGCCGCTCCGAAGCCTGCCGTCGCATGGGCGGGTGTCCGGCCGGCCACCGAGTACGGGCCGACCGCCCCGCAGGTCGGCTATCCCGCCCCGATCGCGGCACTGCTCGACAACGCGATCGCGCTCGGCGATGACTACCTCAATCTCAATGTGTGGACCCCAGACCCGGGCGCGGGCGGATTACCGGTGATGGTGTGGATTCACGGGGGCGCATTCACGCGCGGTTCCAATCGCCTCGAGATCTATGCCGGGGACACGTTCGCGCGCGACGGCGTCGTCTGCGTCGGGATCAACTATCGGCTCGGCACAGCCGGTTTCGCCTCGATCGAGGGGGCGCCCGACAACCGCGGGTTGCTCGATCAGATCGCCGCGTTGGCGTGGGTGCGTGACAACATCGCCGCTTTCGGAGGTGACCCCGACAATGTCACCGTCTTCGGCGAGTCCGCCGGTGCGATGAGCGTCGCGTCACTATTGGCATCACCACTCGCCGCTGGCCTGTTCCGACGCGCAATCATGCAGAGTGGCAACGGTTCTGCCGCCGCCGATCCTGCCGACGCACGCAAGGTCACCGCTCGGATGGCGCAGATCCTCGAGATCGACGCGACCGCCGAAGGCTTCGGCCGCCTCAGCGTCGACGAAATGCTACGCGCCCAAACGCAGGTGGCGCTCGAGTTGATGCTCGACCCGGACCCGGAGGTGTGGGGACCGACGATCGTCCACCTCGGCATGGGGATGATGTCGCAGTTCCCGGTCGTGGACGGGGAGGTCCTCACCGCGATTCCGCAGGAGGCCATCGCGGCCGGGTCCGGGGCCCACATACCGTTGCTCGCGGGCTGGAACGCCGACGAGTTCCGATTCTTCATGGTCGCGACCGGCGGAGCGCAGGCCGTCACCGAGGAGGCCGCGGCGGCGATTCTCGGGCGTCGTCCCGGCGGCCTCGACTATCTCCGCAGTCGGCTCGACGCCGGGGCGAGCGCAGGTGATGTGGTCAGCGAGGCGCTCACCGCGCGGGCATTCTCGTCCCCGACGATCGCGATCGCCGAGTCCCGACCGGCCGGCGCGACACACCTGTACGAGTTCGGATACCGCAGTCCACAGGCCGACATCCGGGCCGGTCATGCGGTGGAGATCCCGTTCGTCTTCGACCATCTCGGCACCGCCCATGCGTTGATCGGACCCGAACCCGATCAGCGCATCGCCGACGAGATGCATCACGCATGGGCGAGGTTCGCGACGAACGGTGATCTGGGATGGTCGGCGCACCGCGATGCCGGTGATGTGCGGCGTTTCGTCTGATCCTCGAGCGGCGGATGGCCCGGCACCATCAGGCCACCGCGATGCGCACCGTGTGCGCCCGATTCCCGCCGGTCAGGTGTAGGCCCGCAGAACGCGCAGGGCGGTCAGCGTGACCCACGGATTGGGTTCGCCCGCAGGCGGATACGTCAGGTGTGTCTTCCCGGGGTGACCGCGATGCGCGGCCCACCGTCCGTCGGACCGTCGGCGCGACTCGAGCACCGAGCAGGCGTCCTGCATCCGCTCGTCGTAGCCGACATCAGCGGCCCGAAGCGCGTCGAGTCCTCTCAGCACGTCGAAGTACCAGCGGGCCGGGTAGTGCAACCGGGTGAAGTCGGGGCGGATCGGCCTGCCGGTGTGTTCGCTGCGAAACAATCGGTGCCGCAGCAGGAACTCCACCGCCGCCGCGCGGGCATCGCACAGTTCCGCGCGGCGGTGGAGGTACCCGGCCTGCTCGTAGGCGGTGACTGCCTCGATCACCGAGGTGCTGGTGTGCACCGAGGAGTGCCTTGCGCCGGTGCGCCTCGTGCGGCAGTTGAATCCGCCGTCGGGCATCTGCTCGGCGAGGATGGCGTCGACGATGCTGACCAGTTGACCGGCGTCGCTGCCGAACCAGGAGAGGTAGTTCAGCGCCATGCCATTGACGCAGACGTCGCTGTGTCTTGTCGTCGGGCGTGGGTCGACTCCGCCGTCGCGAACCTTGTGGTCGCGCAGCACGAGTGCGCAGGCGTCACGCGCGGTCGAATTGGTGGGAGAAAGGCCGAGCCCCCGCAATTCGAGCAGCGTGTAGTGCGTCGAGGTCCATTTGGGGTTGTAGAAGCCCCCACCCCAGTGCCCACGCGGCCCGCGGGCGGCGAGCAGTGCGGCGCCAGCCCCTTCGTCCTCGATGCGGCCTTGCAGCCTGGCGTCGTCGTGGCCGAGCAGATCACGCGTCGCCTGGTACGCGACGGACGGGTCACTGCTCAGCAGCCATTCCAGAACCGGAGCCTCGTCCACCGAGCGCGCTCACGATCCCGGGACGGGAAACTGGGTGCGCATGGCGAGATCCCAGATTCGATCCGGGGTGAGACGGCGCTGCGCAATCGTCAACTTCGCCGACGCGGTGACCGTGTAACGCGGTCGCGGCCTGCTCGCGGCGAGCGCCTTGTGAACCCTCTTGGCGACATCCTCGGGTCCGCCGCCGAGGATCTTCGCCACCGGGCTGCGATAGATACTGTCCGTCGTCTCCGCCACGGTGTCGTTGAACCGGCGATAGGGGCCGTCGGTGTCCAGACCCGACATCGACGACGTCGCGGCGGTGGCGAACTCGGTGGTGATCAGCCCCGGCTCGACGAGGACCACCTGCACGCCGAATCCCTGTACCTCGAACCGCATCGCGTCGGAGAGTGCCTCGACCGCGTACTTGGTGGCGTGATAGGCCCCACCGCCGGGAAAGGTGAGCTTGCCGCCCATCGAGCCGATATTCACGATCCGACCGCGCCCGGCGCGGCGCATGCCGGGCAGCGCGAGTTGGCACATCCGGACCAGCCCGAAGACATTCGTCTCGAACTGCCTGCGGAGGTCGTCGAGTGGGATCGACTCCACCGCCCCCGACTGCGAATACCCCGCGTTGTTGACCAGCGCACCGATCGCACCGTGCTCGGCCTCGACCGCTGCCACCGCCGTACTCATCGATTCCTCGTCGGTGACGTCGAGCGCGATTGTCGTGCAACCCATCTCGGCCAGTGCGGCGAGAGTCTCGGGTCTGCGGGCGGTCGCGTAGACGGTGTGTCCGTGACGGATCAGATGCGCAGCCGTCGCCGCGCCGATACCGCTCGAACAGCCGGTGATGAGTACCGGGTCGGATCGGTTCATGGGAATTCCCTCCGGGGGCTGAAGACCAGTGATGTCCTGACTCAACCGATACATCACGATTCGGCAGCCGACCGGCGAATCGCTGTAGGCGGGGATAACATCATCGGCCATGTATGCCGTTCCCGACGACCCGTCTCGGTTGCAGGCCATGGTGTTCGTGCGGGAGTTCGAGGCGCTGGCGGACAAGCTGGTCGTCGAGATCGAGGGTCACCGACCGCACTCCACCGAGATGCTTCAATTATTGGCCGAGCTGCGTGAGGTTCGTGAGCACATCAGACGGTTGCAGGTGTCATTCGGGTTGGCGTCACGTCACGGACGGGAAACCGCGTAGAGTTCGTCGGCGGGGCGCGCGCGATCGGCGGCCGTGTCCGTCACGGCGTGACGACCACCTTGCCGAGGGCCTGACCTGCGCCGACACGGGCGAGGGCATCGGCGGTCTCCTCGAGTGGGTAGGTGCGATCGATCTGGGTGGCGACCTCGCCTGCGAGGCGCATGTCGGTCAGTGGGGTGAAGTTGGCCGGGCCCTCCCTCACCACCAGCATGCCCAGCCGGCGGCCGGTGACACCGCCCACGACGACACCGGCGGTCACTACCCGCAGCAGCGTCGGCACGGTGCCGCCGACGCAGTGATAGCGGCCGCCGCGATTGAGGGCCCGGCGATAGGCGAAGACCGAACGGTGCGCGACCATGTCGAGGATCAGGTCGTAGCGCTGACGGGTGAAGTCGTCGCGGTGGTAGTCGATGACCTCGTCGGCGCCGAGCGAGCGCATGAAGTCGAGCTTTGCTGCGTTGTCCACACCCGTGACGTGGGCGCCGGCCCGTTTGGCCAGTTGGATCGCAAACACACCGGCGCCACCTCCGCCTCCGTTGATCAGGACGCGCTTACCGGGTCCGGCGCCACGGGTGCCTTGCAGCGCGATCGCACCCGATTGGGGGATCGTCGAGGCCTCGATGAATTCCAGCTCGGCCGGTTTGAGCGTCAGCGCCTTCTCGGCCGCGACCGCGTACTCGGCGAATCCACCCTTGAGAGCAAGATTGTCGCCGTAGACCGCGTCGCCGGGGCGGAATCGGGTGACACCCTCACCGATCGCGTCCACCCACCCGGCGATGTCGGAGCCAAGCGTCGGCTGTGCCGGTTTGCGCAGCCCGCCGATGCGTGAGTAGGCCGGGCGGCCACGAAGGGTTTCCCAGTCGCTCAGGTTGACCGATGTCGCGACCACCTTGACCCGCACCTGTCCCGCACCGGGATCCGGGAGTGGCACGTTTGCGACGCGAAGTACCTCCGGTGGCCCGTACTTGTCTTGGATGACCGCCTTCACGGTCCTCTATGTTATTGGCCGGAGCCGGTGATGTGGGCGATCCGATCATGGAAGACCCGCCAGCGACGCTCGTCCTCATGGGTGAGCACCGCACTCTCGGTCGCGAGATCGGCGGCGTGGGCAATCATTTCGGCCGCTGAGAACAGGTATCTGGCCGAGACACGGTCCCCGGCCAGGTCGTCGCGTAACGCGGCGGGAGTGAAATCGATCCGACGCATGATCGCCACGGCACGGCGAAGACAGAGCGCGATCAGTCGCGCGGTGGACGCGTTGCGCCAGTTGTTGCCGATGATCCGGTGGCGTTCCGCGAGGAGGTCGGCGAGCCCCGGATAGGCGAGCAGCGCCTCGGACATCGCCCAGGAGGTTTCCATCGCGGAGGCGAGCCAAGTGCCGCTCTGTTCGCTGCGGTCGGCGTGGGCCTCGAGTTCGGCCTCGATCACGCTGATCTCCGCCGGCTCGCCGCCGCCTTCCATGAAGAGGACCCCGCTCGTCTCGATCGCACGTTCGTCGTTGAGATCGGGGGCCCCGGCGAACGGGCTCGGCGATGGTGTCGATGTCGGCTCGGCAGAGGACCAGCGCTCGGCCAGAGCGGTCAGCGTGCGGGCGACGCGCTGCAACGCGAGCGCATCGGTCAGCGGTGCCTCGGAGTAGTACTTCTCGTGCTCGCGGTGATAGCGGGAGAGGTTCCCGGCGATGTCCAGGAGCCCGTCGGTGGCGGGTGAGGGTTGTTCGCGCGCATCGTCGGCACCCATGGTGGCCTCCCGAAGTCACTCATCTGAAGACCTCACCCTAACAGCGGGCCCGCAGTCATATCCTCAACCGCGCACCCACCAACAGTGGTTTTCAGCAGCGGCACGATAACCCGATCCTGTGCTGCGATCGCGCGCGGCTGGCGTCGAGCGCTTGTCGCGTAGGCTGAAATCCTCATCGGTCGGATCGGATACGGATGCGGAGAAGATGTCGGCCTGGAAACGGTTGCGGGTGTGGGGGCGAAAACGGCGCTACGTGATCCGGCAGAATCCGAGACAACACCGTGCGTACCGCATCGCCGTCGGTGTCCTCGGGACGATTGTGTTGGCAGGCGGCGTCGTCGCGATTCCATATCCCGGCCCGGGCTGGTTGATCGTCTTCGTCGGCCTCGGCATCCTGGCGTCGGAGTTCCATTGGGCCCATCGGGTGCTGGTGTTCGCCCGGGGGCGCTACGACGCGTGGACGGACTGGATCGCCCGACAGCACTGGAGCGTGCAGGGTGGCGTGTGGATGGGTACGGCGGCGATCGTGCTGGTCACGCTGTGGCTGCTCGGCGTCATCGCCATGGTGGCCGGCTGGGTGAACGTGCACGCCGACTGGCTCGCCAGCCCCATCTTGTAGTGACGATTCCGCAACCGCGGGTCGAAGACGACTGCCGGCGGTTCACGCGGCCGCTCGCGCCCGCGCCTGGTGATCCCGGAGCAACTCCAGCTCGTTGAGGTGAGCGGCGGTCCAGAGCAGAGGGGCGCCGGCCGCATCGGCACCGGGTGCGTCCAGGAGGTCCGCACCGACGGATGCCGACGGGGGATGTTCGGACCCGCCGGTGAGCCAGTCGGCGAGTGCGGCTGCGTGTCGTTCCAGCACAGCGCACGCAGGGGCGTCGGGACCCGGCGGTGCGCTTGACGTGATCCGCGCGATCGCCTCGGCGGCGAGCACCGTTCGAACCGTCCGCGTCGAGGCGTGCAGGACCGGTCTGATGCCGTCGCGGGTCCCACCGCGCTCGGCGAGATACTGCCGGACGTCGTCGTCGAAGGTCCGGGAGGTCGCATAGGCCTCGGCCTGGACCGCGGGGTCGACGGCCTGGTGGCGGGTGACGTGCTGTACCGCCGCGACCAGGAAACGCGCCCCCGCGGCGGCCGCCCCCGCCTCGCCGACCCGCATCGTCGTCGCTGCGCTCCGCGGCCACAACAGAAAGGCGACGACGACCGCCACCGCCGAGCCGAGCAGGACGTCCTCGATCCTGATCAGCCCCACCCGGAAACCGACGGGGTCGATCACGTTGAACAACAGCAGGACCGTGACCGTGAAGGCCGCCTGGCCGGCGGTGAACGACACCACCTCGGGCACGAATGCGGCGAGGAAGATGGCGGGCGGCAACGCGACCCAGAGCACGACCGGCCCGGTCCCCAGCAGTTCGAGGATGGCGGCGCCGATCGCGAAGCCGACGACGGTCCCGAGGATGGCGCGCAGCACCGACGACCCGGTCGTGAGTGCGGAACTGCGCAGGACCGACAGGGTGCCGAGCACGATCCAGAAACCATGCTGCACCGAGAAGAACTCGGTGACGGCTACCGCCATGGCCAGACCGAGCCCTCCGCGAAGGCTGTTCTGCAGAGTGATCGACCGGGTCCGGAGATAACCACGGAGGTAGTTGGGGGAGACCAGTGACCGGGGGATGGCTCGGCCATCCGGCCCCTCGCCGGACAGGCCGCGTCCGAGTAGTCGGTCGACCACGGGACGCCGATCGGCGGCGGCCGACCAGGCGATGATGCGACCGGTGGTCGCCACCGCCGAGTCCACGGCGTGCGACGCCAGCACCGCGGTGGCGGCGCGGTTATCCCGTGCGGCAGTGAACTCAGCGAACGCCCGGTCGCGCTCGTCGTCCAGTTCGGCGACCAGGTTCTCGAGCCGGGAAAGCGATCGACGATGCTGTTCGGGTTCTGCGGGCTCGATGGTCGATGCGGCGGTGCGCAGAACCCGCGCAGCGGTTTCCGGTGACGACCCCGCCAACGGCGGGTCCACCGATGTCCGCAGGGTCAGGCGGTCGGTCAGCCACTGCAACTGACCGACCACACGGACCAACGCCCGGCTCCCGGCCGACAGGCCGACAGGCCGACAGGCAGTTGCGAGAAAGCTCGTCTGCAGGTCGGCCATGGCTGCCCTCGCGTCGGCCGGATCGCCATCACCTTCCAGCACGCCGGCGAGCAGCCTGCAGGTACGGGCCGCCCGAGCGCGCAGGCGGTCATGGTGGTGTGGTGCGAACAGGTACAGCGCCGCGGGGACGCAGCAGGCGAGAGCAATCGCCCAACCCAGCAGACGGTCGCCGACGGTGCTCGGCGGTGCCGGTGATGCCACCGGCAGCACGAAAGTCAGCAGCACCGAGCGTTGGGATGCGGCGAGTGCGGCGCTGACGACGCCGATGAACAGGACTACCGATCCGATCGCGAACATGGCCAGCACCGCGAGCCAGGCGATCTCGGAGACCAGGGTTCCGAGGGTGATCAGCCCAGCGCCGATCGCGGCGAGCCCGAGGTAGCCGACCGCGCGGGCACGCCGGTCGCCGGGGAAGTCGACGAACACCAACAGCGCGAACGACCCGAATGCGGCGAAGAGCGGGGTCTGTGACCCGCCGACGACGAAGTAACCGATCGCGAACGCCGACGGGATGACGAACGCGGCGCGCAGTGCCCTGCGCAGCGCGTCATGCTCGGGATCCTGGGTGCGAACATGATCCCGGAAGACAGCTGCCATGTCACGCGCCACGGATTTCACCACCCGGCCGGGTGCACACGGGAAGTGGGTGGAACAGATCCGATCCGGTTGGTGTCATAGCCCACCCGTTGGTCGCCCGATGGTGTCGCTGCGTGGCGTCGTCGACGCCGGTATCGTACCGCGATCCGCGCCCCGGGCTGAGCGGCGTCGGACCGAAACGGCGCTCACCCGTGCCTCGCGGCGCTCGCACGCGCCTCGGCACCGGCGCGGTGGGCGATTGCGGTGGGGGTGCGGCGAGGATGATCGGCGCAGATAACATCAAGCTGCAGACATCCGTTTCCCGTCGTGCGCGTCCTCGTGTACGGCAGACCCCGAGGAGTGCCCCGAAGTGCCCGACGACCTCACCGTGTCCCGCGCCACCACCATCCGTGTGCCGGCCGGGACCACCGCGGGCACGGCGCTGCGCGAGCATGAGCTGCCCAACAAGGGACCCGAGGCTGTCGTCGTCGTACGCGACGCCGCAGGTCAGCTGCGTGATCTGTCCTGGACTCCGGAACTCGACACCGACGTCGAACCGGTAGCCGCGAACACTGAGGCGGGCCGCAGCGTCATCCGCCATTCCACCGCCCACGTCCTTGCGCAGGCGGTGCAGGAGCTGTTCCCGGAGGCCAAACTCGGTATCGGCCCGCCCATCCGCGACGGCTTCTACTACGACTTCGACGTCGCCGAACCGTTCACCCCCGAGGACCTCGCGGCCATCGAGAAGAAGATGAAGCAGATCGTCAAGTCGGGGCAGCGGTTCTCCCGGCGGGTCTATCGGTCGAAGGACGAGGCACGACTCGAACTCGTATCCGAGCCGTACAAGCTCGAACTCATCGACGACAAGGGTGCCGCGGCCGACAACGAGGTGATGGAGGTCGGCGGCGCCGAACTGAGCGCCTACGACAACCTCAACCCGCGCACCGGTGAACGCATCTGGTGCGACCTGTGCCGCGGACCACATGTGCCGACGACGAAGTACATTGCGGCCTTCAAGCTGACTCGCTCCTCGGCGGCGTACTGGCGCGGCGATCAGGACAACGCCGATCTGCAACGTGTCTACGGAACCGCGTGGGAGTCGACGGAGGCGCTCGACACGTATCTGGATCTGCTGGCCGAGGCCGAACGCCGCGACCACCGCCGGCTGGGCGCAGAGCTGGACCTGTTCAGCTTCCCCGACGAACTCGGTTCGGGGTTGCCGGTGTTCCATCCCAAGGGCGGCATCATCCGCAAGGAGATGGAGGACTTCTCCCGTGCCCGGCACGTCGCCGCGGGATACGAGTTCGTCAACACCCCGCATCTGTCGAAGGGACACCTGTTCGAGGTGTCCAAGCATCTCGACTGGTACGCCGAGGGCATGTTCCCGGCGATGCACCTCGATGCCGAGTACAACGACGATGGCACCATCCGCAAGCCGGGGCAGGACTACTACGTCAAACCGATGAACTGCCCGATGCACAATCTGATTTACCGCTCGCGGGGCCGCTCCTACCGTGAACTGCCGTTGCGGTTCTTCGAGTTCGGCTCGGTGTATCGCTACGAGAAGTCCGGTGTCGTGCACGGTCTGACCCGTGCACGGGGCTTCACCCAGGATGACGCGCACGTCTACTGCACCCAGGAGCAGGTGGTCGACGAGCTGACCAGCACCCTGCAGTTCGTGCTGCAGCTGCTCAAGGACTACGGCCTCGACGACTTCTACCTCGAATTGTCCACCAAGGACCCGAAGAAGTTCGTCGGCACCGACGAGGTGTGGGCAGAGGCCACCGAGACGTTGCGCAAGGTCGGCGAGGCGTCAGGTCTCGACCTGATCCCCGATCCCGGGGGCGCCGCCTTCTACGGACCCAAGATCTCGGTGCAGGCCAAGGATGCGCTCGGCCGGACGTGGCAGATGTCGACACTGCAGCTCGACTTCTTCGAGCCGGAGCTGTTCGAGCTCGAGTACACCGCCTCGGACGGGACCAAGAAGCGTCCTGTGATGGTCCATCGGGCGCTGTTCGGCTCGATCGAGCGGTTCTTCGGTGTCCTGACCGAGCACTACGCGGGTGCGTTCCCGGCATGGCTGGCGCCGGTCCAGGTCGTCGGCATCCCGGTCGCGGATACCTTCGGCGACCATCTGCAGGGCGTCGTCGACACGCTGCGCTCCCGGGGGGTCCGGGCCGACGTCGACCACTCCGACGACCGGATGCAGAAGAAGATCCGCACCCACACCACGGCCAAGGTGCCCTTCATGCTGCTGGCCGGTGAGCGTGACGTCACAGCGGGGGCGGTGAGCTTCCGCTTCCGCGACGGCACCCAGGTCAACGGGGTCCCGGTGGACCGCGCCGTCGAACTCATCTGCGAGTGGATCGACCAGCGCCGCAACGATTCCCCGACCGCGGACACCGTCGATGGCTGAGCAGGACGCCGTCGATCCGACACGGGTCATCCGTGACTGCGGCGCCGGCGACGCGGACCGGTTGCAGCGTCTGTGGACCCCGCACCGGATGACCTACATCACCGCCGATCCGCCGCCGTCGGCGAAGACGACCGGGCATCCGTTCCTCGACATCCCCCTGATGTCCGACGAGGACGGGCTCATCGTCGCGCGCGGTGAGACCGTCTATGCGGTGCTCAACCTCTACCCGTACAACCCGGGTCACACGATGATCGTGCCCTACCGTCAGGTCGCCGAACTGGAGGATCTGACTCCCGAGGAGTCCTCGGAACTGATGTCCTTCACCCAGCGCATGATCCGCACGATCAAGGCGGTGTCCAATCCCAACGCGTTCAACGTCGGGTTGAATCTCGGCTACGCCGCGGGCGGCTCGCTGGCCGAGCACCTGCACCAGCACATCGTGCCGCGCTGGGTCGGCGACGCGAACTTCATCACTGTTGTCGGAGAGACGAAGGTCGTGCCACAGTTGCTGCGCGACACCCGGTCGCTGCTCGCGGCCGCATGGCTCGAACAGTCGTGAGCCCGGTCGGGCGGGGGACGAGAGGAGCGGGCAGATGTTGAGCATCCGGGGGCGGGCCTCGGTGTCGAAGGTGACGTTGCCGATCGGGCACGCGCTGCTGAGGACCGGTCTCACCCCGGATCTCATGACGCTCATCGGCACCGCGGCGACGATCGCCGCGGCGCTGACGCTGTTTCCGATGGGGTATCTGTTCGCCGGCACGTTGGTCATCTGGCTGTTCGTGATGTTCGACATGCTCGACGGTGCGATGGCGCGGGCCCGCGGCGGCGGTACCCGCTTCGGCGCGGTGCTCGACGCCACCTGCGATCGGATCGCCGACGGCGCCATCTTCGCCGGGCTGGCGTGGTGGGCCGCGGTCACCGAACCCCATGATCTGCTGCTCGTCGCGACCCTGATCTGCCTGGTCACCTCCCAGGTGATCTCGTATGCGAAGGCGCGTGCCGAGGCCAGCGGCCTCAACGGCGACGGCGGTTGGATCGAGCGACCGGACCGGCTGATCATCGTGCTGGTCGGCGCGGGTTTCACCGGACTGGGCGTGTGGTGGGCCATCCACATCGCGATGTGGGTGCTCGCGGTGCTGTCGGTCATCACCGTCGGGCAACGGATGTGGTCGATCTACTCCTCACCGGGCGCCCGCGATCTGATCCCACTGGGCAAACCGGGTGACGACAAACCCGACGGTGACAATCCCGACGGTGACAGACCCGACGGGGGCGGCGAGCCGCCGGCGGCGGGCACGCAGCCGCAGGCCGGGACACACTGACACCCGTGGTGATCCGGGAGATGATCCGACGAGCGAGGATCCGATGAGTTCCGTCACGGCCAGACTGTCCGACCTGGGCTACGCCGCGGGGTGGGCGGCCGTCCGATACGCACCGGACCGGCTGGCCCGCGGCGTGTTCGACAGGTTCGGCGACCTGGCCGGCCGTCGGCACGGTGGGCCCGCCCAGTTGCGGCGCAACCTGGCGCGCGTGATCGGGACGACACCCGACGCGGTGCCCGACGACCTGGTGGCCGCCGCGGTGCGCTCCTACGCGCGGTACTGGTGTGAGGCCTTCCGTCTCCCGGCCCAGGATTTCGCCGAGATGGCCGCCACGGTGACGGTGCCCGACACCGATCGCGCCAATCTGGACGCGGCGCTCGAGCGTGGCAAGGGAGTGGTCCTGTCGCTCCCGCACAGCGGCAACTGGGACATGGCCGGGGTCTGGCTGGTCCGGCATTACGGCCGGGGGGTCGCGACGGTCGCCGAGCGCCTCGAGCCGGAGTCGCTGTTCGACCGTTTCGTCTCCTACCGGGAATCGCTGGGGTTGGAGATTCTCCCCCTCAGCGGTGGTGAGCAACGCCCGTTCGATGTGCTCGGCGACCGTCTGCGCGCCGGCGACATCGTCTGCCTGCTCGGCGAGCGGGATCTGGCCCGCACCGGTGTCCCGGTGACCTTCTTCGGTGAGCCCACCCGGATGCCCGCGGGCTCGGCCCGCCTGGCCATCGAGACCGGTGCGAGCCTGCTACCCGTGCACCACTGGTTCACCGAGGCGCCGACGTCGCGCATCTCCTGCGGTGCGCCCATCGACGTCTCCGGCGGCGTCGGTCCGACGACGCAGGCTCTCGCCGACGCATTCGCCGCGAACATCGCCGCGCACCCGCAGGACTGGCACATGCTGCAGCCGCTGTGGGAGGCAGACTGGTCGGCAGCCCGGCGCGCCCGCATCGAGGGCACCGATGCATCGTCTCCGTCGACCGCCGACGATGCCGCGACCCGGGAACACGGACGATGAGGATCGGCATGGTGTGCCCCTACTCGTTCGACGTCCCCGGCGGCGTCCAGGCGCACGTGGTGGAACTGGCCAAGGTCTTCATCGAACGCGGCCACGAGGTCAGCGTGCTGGCCCCCGCGGCCCCCGACACCGTGCTGCCGCCGTATGTGGTGTCAGCGGGTCCGGCACTGGCGATCCCGTACAACGGTTCGGTGTCGCGGGTGAACTTCAGCCCGAAAGGTTATCTGCGTCTTCGGGAGTGGATCGCCGAGGGTGACTTCGACGTCCTGCACGTGCACGAACCCAACTCGCCGAGCATCTCCATGCTGTCGCTGATGGTGGCCTCCGGACCCATCGTCACGACCTTCCACACCTCGACGACGCGTTCGTTGTGGCTCACCGTCTTCCAGGGCATCCTGCGGCCCTACCACGAACGCATCGCCGGCAAGATCGCGGTATCCGAGCTGGCCCGGCGCTGGCAGATGGAATCGCTGGGCTCGGATGCGGTGGAGATCCCCAACGGTATCGACGTGGGCTGCTTCGCCGCGGCGCAGCCGCTGGACGGCTATCCATGGCCGGGGCACTCGATCCTGTTCCTCGGGCGCTACGACGAACCCCGCAAGGGGATCGACATCCTGATGCGCGCGCTGCCCGACGTCGTCGAGAGATTCCCTGATCTGCGGGTGCTCATCGTCGGCGGCGGTAACGAACGAGCCCTGCGCCGCCGCGCCGGAAAGCTGTCGGATCACCTCGTGTTCCTCGGCCAGGTCGACGACGCGACGAAGGCACGCGCGTTGCGTTCGGCGGACGTGTACTGCGCGCCCAACCTCGGCGGGGAGAGCTTCGGCATCGTGCTGGTCGAGGCGATGGCGGCCGGTGCCGCTGTGGTCGCCAGCGATCTCAATGCCTTCCGGCGGGTGCTCGACGACGGGCGCGCCGGGCGGCTGGTGCCGACGGGGTCGGCCGAGGACCTCGCGGCCGCGCTCATCGACCTGCTCTCCGACGACGAGGCCCGCGCCGACCTGGTCGCGGCGGGTCGTCGGCGCGCCGACCGCTACGACTGGTCGCGGGTGGCAGACCAGATCCTGCGTGTCTACGAGACCGTGACGGTCGGGGCCGGCCCGGTCGTCGTGACGGATTAGGGGCGGCGCGGATGACCTTGTCGGGACTGAGCATCGTGGTGATCATCGTGATCGTGCTGGCGGCATTCGCGATGGGCTGGGCGTTCCAGACCGCCAACCGCCTCGACCGGCTCAACGTGCGTGTCGACCTCGCGCGGCAGGCACTCGAGTCGGCGCTGGCCCGCCGCGCGGTCGTGGTCCGCGCGATTGCCGCGGGGATGAT